>CAYMHU010000001.1:0-5597 GCA_964390335.1 uncultured Granulosicoccaceae bacterium
GCCGTGTCTCAGTCCCAGTGTGGCTGATCGTCCTCTCAGACCAGCTACGGATCGTAGTCTTGGTAGGCCATTACCCCACCAACAAACTAATCCGGCTTAGGCTCACCCAATAGTGAGAGGCCCGAAGGTCCCCCTCTTTCCACCGTAGTGCGTATTCGGTATTAGCGTGCGTTTCCACACGTTATCCCCAGCTACTGGATAGATTCCTAAGTATTACTCACCCGTCCGCCACTCGCCGCCTGGAAAGCAAGCTTTCCATCGTTACCGTTCGACTTGCATGTGTTAAGCATACCGCCAGCGTTCAATCTGAGCCATGATCAAACTCTTCAGTTTAAAAGTATTACCGATTGCTTCCCCACCGAAGTGGCTGGTAATCAGTGGGCCCTACGACCCTATAACTATTTAAAACGAAAGTGTTTGAAGCCCATGAATTAAATTCTAAGCTTCAGATACTTCGTCTACATCTTGTTGCAAACACAACCGATTCGACGCAAGTACCCATGTAAGTTACTTGATTCAATTGTAAAAGAGCGGGCCTTCAAATCAGCGAAAAAAGCTGCTGCGCAGAACAACTTGTTTCTGCTTGGCCGAGTTCGAGAAGTTTACCATAAAGTTGTTGTTGGTCAACACCTTTTTGAAAAAAAACTCTGTTCATTTCAACGCGACGAACACTGCGCTTCGTTGAAGTGAGCGCGGAAGTATATAGACTCTCTCGCCGTGGTCAATCACTTTTGGGCTTTTTATTCGTGACTTTCCGGCGCAGCTCCTTGCCGTTGACGCACAACCTATGCTGAAAATGACGAAATACGCTTACATAGCAGCGTTTCGTGAAATCCGGCCCGATTAATTCTGTTGGCAGATTGATCGTCACATTCCAACACTATTTTCACTCGAAACCGGCTTAACGGCCGCTGGCTGTATAAATTTAGTGTTTGATTGGGCGCAGATATAGTGCCTGAATCGGGGTTATTTGCTGGTCACGGAACCTGTTATCTCTGCCGTTGTGGTCGAGCCACCCTATGGGACGCCAGATTCAACCTCAATTACGCATCGTCGGCTGGTGATTTCTGTGGATTAATAGGTTCTGAAAGCCAACACGGGTAATCAATAATGACCAGATGTTCAAACAACAAGCAAACACACCTAAAGCGGATTACAACTGATCAAAAATGTCATTTATAAGATTCTAATTCAGCCACTTAACCGCATTGCGTAATGTAGAATATCCTCACTTTCAACCAGATCGTTGAAAAATAGAGCTTCTAACGAGTGCAAGTAACCCCGATTGATCTACACTTACTCTAGACAATTAACACCGCAGACTGTAGATCTAACAAGTTAGCGGTGAGTTCAGTTACCAATTCACTTGTTCGAGCAGCCCGTTGACCACAAATAACAACGACTACCGTCCCCTATGGGTAGATTACAAAGCCACAGATCACGGCAGACAGCCACGTCGTGTCATCTCTGCAAAACGCATCGGCCGGCCCATGCGTAACCAACCAGTCAAAGGCGCGGTTCGACTCTCAGCCAATACAGAACCCCGTTTTAAGCATTTGAAGCACGGCGGTGCCCTGGCGGCCGCTGTATTGGGTGGCATCCTGTATACAACGCAAAGCACCGGCACGGTGGATACGCGCGTTAAACAAGAACCGTTGCTGATGGCCGCGATGCCAACGCCCACGTTCTTTTTCAACGATTCCGATAACGCACTGGGTGATAAGCAACCCTTACTCACTAGCGATAAAAACGTTCTAGCCAAAGCCCGCCCTAACGAGCCGGGCAGTTTTGTAGATGAATTGCTAAAGGCTGGTTATAAGGCGCAAGCATTTGACGAGCAGGCCGCATTTGTCGATGAGCCGAACATGTTTGAACCGGTTGCCATTGAAGAAAAACCGAAGCTAGCGTCAACGACCACCATTTCACCATTGGTGAATCACCCTTCTATTGCAGCCATCCGTAAGAAAGAAGAATTTCCAGAAGGCGCAACAACAGATACGGTGACGGTAGCAGCAGGCGATACCTTATCTGGCTTGTTAAACGATCGCGGTGTCAACATCGATCAAATGCCACAGCTGCTGACCGATGAGTTAGTTAAAGAACACTTGTCTAATTTGCGCATCGGACAATCGTTTCAAGTTGTGCGTTTAGCAAACGGCGATTTTCATAGCTTAACGG
This sequence comes from uncultured Granulosicoccaceae bacterium, assembly GCA_964390335.1. Lineage (GTDB taxonomy): Bacteria > Pseudomonadota > Gammaproteobacteria > Granulosicoccales > Granulosicoccaceae > Granulosicoccus. The sequence goes on from CAYMHU010000001.1 coordinate 2,179, forward strand.
CTCGAGTCGGTAACGATCGTAGCATCACGATTCGAAAATCCAGCAACGATTTCGCCATCGCGTCTATTGACTTACCGGTGGAAAAAGAGCGCGTTGTCACCGCGGGCACAATTGAACATTCATTGTTTGCAGCAGCTGCCGAAGCTGATTTAAAGCAATCAACCATAATGGAGATGTCGGACATCTTTCAATGGGAACTCGACTTCGCTCGCGATATTCGCAAAGGCGATCAGTTCAGCTTGGTATACGATCGCTTGTATCGTGAAGGTAAATACATCGGAGATGGGGACATTCTTGCTGCGGAATTTATTCGTGGAGGAAAAACCTATCAAGCCGTTCGTTATACCGACCCTGACGGTAACACTGGTTATTACTCGCCAGATGGTCGATCCAAAAAGCGCACTTTCCTGCGCCACCCTGTTGATGTAGTGCGCATCACTTCGCGCTTCGATCCAAAACGCCTTCATCCTGTTTTACATCAAATTCGCGCCCATCGCGGCGTTGACTACGGTTCGCCAACAGGCACCCCGATACGCGCAACATCCGACGGCATTGTTAAGTTTGCCGGTACTAAGAACGCCTACGGTAAAACCGTCATCCTTGCACACGGTTCTGATATACGAACCTTGTACGCGCACATGTCTCGTATCTCTAAAAATGCGCGCAACGGTAAGCGTGTTAAGCAAGGCGATGTTATCGGATACGTTGGCGCGACCGGTCGGGTAACTGGCGCTCACTTACATTACGAATTCCAGAAGAACGGTAAGCACGTTGATCCGTTGAAGGTGAAACTGCCTGAAGCAAAAGCGCTGGATAAATCACTACACGCAGAGCTTCGTCAAGTTGCTGATGAACTTATGGCTCAGATGCGAAGCATTGAACCCGCCGCGCAGGTTGCAACAGCTGCGCAGATCGAGCAGTAACACGTTCCGAGGGAGCCGACCACACCGGCTCCACGCTTGGCTTTCTATACGGTACCGCGTGCCGGCTTGTTGTTTTCAATCGTGAATATCATGCCATCCAACAACTGCTCAAGGTCTGGTCGAGCAGACGGCCCATTGGAAATGGCGGCAATCTGAACATCACCACCTGGTCGCAAACAAAATACCGCCGGTTCGGCAAAACGTCTATCGGTTTCATCCGGCGTTAACGGATCGCTAATATACAACCCCAGCTCCTGCATTGTTGCTTCACTTAATTCACACCCAACCGGAAAACTCCAACCGTACTCAGCAATATCGGCTTGCGCTTTTTCGGCCGTGTCCGCAGACACTGCCATCACGTCAAAACCGGCCGCTATCCATCGATCAAGCATAGACTCCACCTGATTTAAATAGGGTTTGCAGCGTCCACAATGCTTGCCCCGATAAACAACCAGCAACTGCCAGCCATCTGTTGTACCACCCATTGTGAGCGTGCCACCGGCAGGCGTTGGCACAGTGAATTGCGGCAAAGGTTTGCCTGCGCGGGGTTTTTGGTTTGATTGACTCATGTTAGTTCCTCTACAGTGACTTTTTGTTGCTGACAACGCATCAAAATATTTTGCCCGGATTCATAATATTGTTAGGATCAAGCGCGCTTTTAATCGATTGCATGAAATCAACAGCGTCTCCCAGCTCGGCGCGAACATAGGCTTTTTTTCCCTGACCAACACCATGCTCTCCGGTACAAGTTCCCCCCATACTTATTGCACGCTGGCTTAACCGCTCAGCAAACGCTTTCGCATTTTGCAACTCGGTTTCATTTTCAAGATCTACTAAAACCACAGTGTGAAAGTTTCCATCACCCACGTGTCCAACCACGGGCGCAACCAAGTTCTGTTCCTCTATATCGGCACAGGTTAGTTCTACGCATTCCGCTAAGCGCGATATAGGCACGCACGCATCGGTGACTATGCCATCCGTGCCCGGGCGTATTGCACGACCAGCCCAATACGCATCATGACGCGCTTGCCACAGGGTGTTGCGTTCTTCTTCTTTGTCTGTCCATTGAAAATCAGAACCATTGCAATCAGCCACAATTTCCCCAAATTGTGCAGATTGTTCTGCAGTGGATGATTGAGATCCGTGGAACTCGACAAACAGAGTTGGCTCCTCTTTCAACGATAATTTTGAATACGCATTACATGCAGCCACTTGAACAGCGTCCATTAATTCAATGCGTGCAATGGGAATTCCGTATTGCATAGTTTGAATTGCAGCCATACATGCAGAACCCACATCCGGGAAGTGACATACACCGCCTGCTATTGATTCAGGAATGCCATGAAGCTTCAATGTTAATTCGGTGATAACACCTAAGGTTCCTTCCGAACCAACGAGCAACCGAGTTAAGTCATAACCTGCGGACGATTTAATGGCTCGACTGGCCGTATTAATTTCCCGGCCGTCAGCCATAACGGCTTTCAAACTCACCACATTATCTTTCATTGTGCCGTAGCGCACAGCGTTTGTGCCAGAGGCTCGCGTGGATGCCATTCCACCCAAGCTTGCATCAGCGCCAGGATCGATTGGAAAAAACAATCCGGTATCGCGCAGATACGTGTTCAATGCTTTACGCGTTATACCCGGTTGCACTGTCACCATGAGATCTTCCGGATACACTGCAACGACTTCGTTCATCCGCGACACATCAATCGAAATACCACCTTCCGGTGCATTCAATTGACCTTCCAAGGATGAACCTGTGCCGAACGGAATAACCGGACAATCGTGTTGCGCACAAATCTCAACTACCATGCTGACATCCTGTGAAGACATTGCATACACAACAGCATCTGGTGGTTGATTTTTTAAATAGGTGGTTGTATGCCCATGTTGTTCACGTATCGATTGACCAGTGAGAAAACGATCGCCAAAACGTTGTTTGAGTACGTCACTGGCAAGTTGTACGTTGCGTGTTGTGGTGGCCATTATCGGGGCTCAATATTATTACCTGACAATTATGTCATGCGTTAGGTTGTGACAAAAGACCAGCAACCTTGAAGCTTGTGCGCTAATGCGCAAGCTACGGCATCCCTAACGTACTAATACACAGTGGAACCCGGTAATCTTACCAATAGGTTTAGCAAGAGCTCGGGTAGCATTGTGGGCACTCATGCTTCGGGAGACTCCTGTGCGTATCCTTATATTAATGATTTCGATGTTTATGCTTGGTTTTGCAAGTGTTTTTGCATTTGCTAAGCCACCCACGGTAACAGCGCCAGTCGTGCAGGCATCCTGCACGGTACTGAACAATTCTACCGACACAGTCACCGCCACAAATACCGAGGTATTTTGTTCTAATCTCCTGAACTAGCGATTCATGCCGGTTAAGCATTCAATGTCCAGCTAAATCCATCCAAGTGCCCATAAGGAACGTACGAACATGTGACTAGTCAAACGCTTACACATCCGGCTACCCTACCTATTGGAGATCAT
>CAYMHU010000001.1:5697-9853 GCA_964390335.1 uncultured Granulosicoccaceae bacterium
ACACCCACTGTTGTTAATGCAGGTGGACAAACAGTTTTGTTTGACACAGGGCTGAACCCTGCCGGCATAACAGGGCCCTTAGCCGAAGCGGGCATCAAGCCAGAAGATGTAGACATTATTGTGCTGACACACATGCACGGTGATCACATCGGCGGACTCATGAACGACGATGGCACGCCAACATTTGCCAATGCACGGTATGTCACTGGTCAAGCTGAATTTGATGCATGGGCGAAGATGGACAACGAGAACTTCGATAAGAAGGTAAAACCGCTGGCCGACAAAATGAGCTTTATCGGTGATGGCGGTAGCGTGGTGTCCGGTATCACGGGCATGGCGGCTACCGGACACACACCAGGACACATGATCTACATGCTGGAGTCCGCAGGTGAACAATTGGTCATAGCAGCAGACACCGCTAACCACTATGTTTGGTCACTGGCTTATCCTGAGTGGGAAGTTAAGTTTGATATGGACAAGGCAAAAGCCGCAGCTTCACGCAAGGCAGTGTTCGGCATGCTTGCCGCAGATCGGATTCCGTTTATCGGCTATCACATGCCGTTCCCGGGAACAGGGTTTGTTGAAACTCGCGGTGAAGGTGGGTTTCGTTATGTGCCCAGCAGTTATCAGATGATGATGTAACTGATGTAGCTACGGAAATGTAAGCGGTTCTAGCGACCGCTTACATGCATTTATCCGTTCTTACGTGAACAGATAAATCAATAGCACTTAAACGGAAAATGAAGAGCCGCAACCGCAGGTAGTGGTTGCATTAGGGTTACGAATCACAAATTGAGAACCTTCCAGTCCTTCTGTGTAGTCAATTTCGGCACCCGTTAAATACTGATAGCTCATTGGATCAATTAACAGTTTCACGCCTTCTTTAGTGACTTCGGTATCGCCTTCGTTAACGACTTCGTCGAACGTAAAACCATACTGGAAACCGGAACAACCGCCGCCCGATACGAATACCCGCAGCATTAAATCAGGGTTGCCCTCTTCTTCGATTAAATCTTTGACCTTCAATGCTGCCGCCTCGGTAAATACCAGCAGGTCAGGCATCTCGAAATCGTCGATGTTGATGTCGATTTCAGCGCTCATTTGATAATTCCTCTCATTCGCATTGGGTCAGTTTACTTGACCTAGTAAGTTAGTCAAGTATTCCCCCCTATTCTACGTTAACCTAAGGTCGGTTGGCGACAATTCCAGCCCACTCTTTTTCCGTTTTAAAGGGTTTGTGAGGCCGTCCACTCGGTTTTACCTGAATCTCCACATAGTCCACATGGGTATCTTTGTTGGTTAGCGCGTCTGGTAACGCTACAGTTAAGGTTTCAAAAAACCGGAGATCGAAACTCAATGCGGTTTTGGTGCCAACCTCAGTAAGGTTTTCGCGCCATTCTGCTCCGTCTTTTTCACCCACCAAAGTAACGCCAACCTCACCACTCACCCGGTTACGACCTCGAGCCTGGATTAATGTAACGTGCAATTGGGTCGCAACGCCATCGTCAGACAAGGTTTTAACAATAGTATCAACGCTGAGCCCGGACGATGCGTCGAGACCTTCAATCCGATTGTACAAACGAGCCGTTGACTCATGCTTTAATGACTCGGCTTGTAAATCGTTTAATGCTAACTGCAAGTTAGCGCTGGTGGAACTGGCAAGGTCACGTTGCGCACGCATCTGCGCAAGCTCCTGACTATGTTGCTGTTGCAGCGCTTCAATTTGACTACTTGTGCCGGTTGAACCTGCACTCGATTGCTGGTCACGCGAGCCAAGAAAATAACCGACTATGCCAGACACGAGAATCGCAACTATGGCGAACGTCCAACGCAGTGCGCGCGAGGTAGGCATTAGTGAAGACATTTAATTTACAAACATTTAATTCACAGAGGTTATTAAGGCAGCAGCGCTGGCTGCATTAAGCCCGCTGTTTCATCCAGCCCAAGCATCAAATTCATGTTTTGTACTGCTTGCCCGGCTGCGCCTTTAACCAAGTTATCTTCGACCGACATAATCACAACGGTATCGCGATCTTGTGGTTGGCACACCGATAAACGACACATATTAGTGCCACGCACTGAACGAGTTTCAGGATAGACTCCCGCTGGTAATACATCGACAAACGGCTCATTCGCATAGCGTTGTTCAAACAAGGTTTGTAAATCGGTTGGCTTTAACAACTTTGCATACAGTGTTGAATGAATGCCTCTTATCATCGGCAACAAGTGCGGCGTGAACGTAAGACTAACGTCGGTGTTACACATACCGCGCAAGCCTTGTTCTATTTCAGGCAAGTGCCGATGTCCGGCAACACCGTAGGCTTTAAAACTATCGCCCGCTTCGGCAAGCAAAGTAGCCACACTGGCGCCACGCCCGGCACCGGTAACACCTGACTTCGCATCCGCAATTAACGAGTCTGTTTGTACTAGACCATTTTCAAGTAATGGCATAAAACCCAATTGCACTGTGGTTGGGTAACACCCGGGATTCGCGACCAGCGATGCACTCGCAATTTCACTACGGTGGATTTCTGGTAGTCCATAAATAGCCTGATCGATGAGCTCAGGACTGGCGTGTGTCATGCCATACCACTTTTCCCAAACAGCGACGTCCTTAATGCGATAGTCCGCAGAAAGATCAACGGCTTTAACACCTTTACTAATGAGCTCGGGCACTTGTTGCATTGCAGTGCCATTAGGTGTTGCGAAAAACACGAGTTCGCAATCGCTGGCAGTAACAACTTCGGGATCTGAAAATGTTAGATCGGTAAATCCGCGTAAATTGGGAAACAAGGCATCGAGCCGTGTTCCTGCGTTAGAACGAGAGCTCACGAAACTCACGTCAACATCGCTGCGAGGCAGCAGCAATCGAAGCAGCTCAACGCCGGTATACCCGGAACCACCAATGATGCCTACTTTAACCATAAGACTGTAATGACCTGATCATGCTAACTGCCGAGTTTGTATTATAACGCTTGAGCGCAGGCGTAGCCCGAAGACCAAGCCCATTGAAAATTAAATCCGCCCAAATGCCCTGTCACATCCACCACTTCACCAATAAAAAACAACCCCGGCTGATTTCTGGCTTCCATGGTTTTGGATGACAAACCATCGGTGTCCACACCACCCAGGGTTACCTCGGCGGTTCGATAGCCTTCGGTGCCAGAGGGCACCACTTCCCAGTTATTAAAAGCCTGACCCAGTGCTTGCAGTTGCTGATTCGACCAATCGCCGATGGGCTTATCCCGGTTTTCTGTCCACCACAAGGTTTCAAATTCAAGCACTACGTTCTTCGGCAAGTACTGGCCGATCAATGTGCGCAGTAGACTCTTGCTGTGCGATGCTTTGGCAGAGCGCAACCAGTCACTCATGGTTTCTTGCGGAATCAGATTAATGCTGACCGCTTCACTTTGTTGCCAGTAATTGGAAATTTGCAGCACCACCGGCCCACTTAATCCCCTGTGCGTAAACAATAAGGCTTCATAAAAAACCCGGCCACCGTTGGCGATGCTTGCCGGTATAGCATTGCCCGCCAAACGTGCAAACATCTCCTTTAATGGTCCACTGAATGTATACGGAACAAGGCTCGCTCGAATGGGCAGCACGTTCAAACCAAACTGTCTTGCCAACTCATAACCAAACGGTGTGGGATTCATATACGGAATAGATAAGCCACCGGTAGCCACAACCAATGATGGTGCTTGGAATATCCCTTTATTGGTGTTTAATGCATAGTGATTGTCGTGACTGACATAAGTGATTTCGCATTGCAACAGGATGGTTACACCTGCTGCCTCGCATTCCGCTAGCAACATATTCACAATGTCTTTCGCTTTATCATCGCAAAAGAGTTGGCCATGATCACGTTCGTGATACGCAATACCGTGTTCAATGACTTTGCCAATAAAGTCCCAGTTGGTGTATTGGCTTAACGCAGACTTTACAAAATGTGGATTCTCACAAATGAAGTTGTCACTCGTTACTTCAAGGTTTGTGAAATTACATCGCCCTCCACCAGACATTAAAATTTTTCGCCCAGCTTTCTTACTGTTTTCAAGCACCAGCACCTTACGCCCACGTAAGGCTGCTTGCCAGGCACACATAAGCCCGGCCGCACCGCCGCCTATAATGATTGCGTCATAGGAATTATCAGAAC
>CAYMHU010000001.1:9953-30433 GCA_964390335.1 uncultured Granulosicoccaceae bacterium
CGCCACCGCCAAATTCATCACTTGTCGCAACGGCATCCCGACCTATACCCAGCAAATAATCTTCGCCAATGGGGTGTAGATAGTCGCTATAGCCTTCTATTTCCAGTTCGCCCGCAAGTTTTGGGTCAGCGGGATTAGACAGGTCGACAACGTACAGTGGATCGGTTTGACGGAAAGTCACCAGGTAGGCTTTGTTGCCAAGGAATCGCGACGCATACAACTGCTCGCCAGGTTTTCCAATGTGTTTCGGACGACTAGGATTAGGTAACTGAGCGATACGTTGCAGTTGCCCGTCACCTTGTATATCCAGCACAGTTAAGTTGATGGGACTCACAGAGTCATCTTGCCGATCAGCAAACGTTGCCACGCGCAGAAAACCATCTTTTTCACTCATGCGAAACGGTTTACGCGTTGGGTTCCAACCTAAATGCCCCGAAACTGTACCCGACCCACTGTATGTCAGCTGCGAGCCATTAATCGCAAATTGATGAATGTCGGTATCGGTGCGAGGATCACTTTCCGGTACGATCGCTTGATCTTCCGATGTGGTGACACCGACATCGGTTGTACCCACATCAGCGAAACCAACATCTGTATCAAAGTTGGAATAACCCCAACGCGTAGTTGCTAGAAACACAGAGTTCGGCGTTGCATACAGTGTTTCACTTGAACCTAAAAAGCACTCGCTATCGGTGAGTTGCATTGAATCTAAATCAATAACGGCCAGCGACACAATATCAGGTGTGTAGTACCAATCCTGCTGCGATGGCTGAGTGGCAACAAAGCAACCTTTGGGATCGATAAGATCGTTTGTTGCACCGCTACTTAAATCTGTGTACTGCGGTAAAGCCGAAGCCAGATCAAAATTCTCTACTGCGGTTCGGTACTCCTCACTGGTCATTTCGTACTGGTTGATACCGCGCAAGTAAGGGTAGTAACGCGTGGCGACAAACAGGTGATTATCGATACGACGGCTGGAGATAATTTGCCCGTCGATCTTGAATGACGACGCCACCGAAGGTGAGCTGGGTTGGCTGACATTGATCTTACTGACAATACTCTGCGCGCCATTAAACGCGTATGAATCATTCCAAGCACCCCAATAGTTTGCATATCCGGTACTGGTGACAATCACATTTTTCTGATCACCGGAATTATACAAATACAAACCATCGGCACTGCGGCCACCTAAGTCGAGCTTCAGATCAGTGATGGCTGTCGCATCAGGTGCACTGGGTTGCAAAGATAAAATGCGCAAGGTTGGTTTGAAGTCAGTTGATGGGGGCAGGATTGTCAAATCGGCAACGCGAGACGCAGGAAGAATTTCAAGCTCTACTGTTGTCGCAGCCGTAGCATCTGCTGCAGCGCCAGTGCCGCCGCCACCATCTACTGCAATGGCGTCTATTGCCGGAAAGAACCAACCGCCGTAATAGTCAATGTTCTTCAGTACATACAGGTGCTCGCCATCAGACTTCATGCGATCTTGTTCGTCAACACCTTCTTCTTGAACGTTTGTTGTGGTGACGTCCAGGGTATCGCCACCACCACCCGTTCCTGTGCTTGAACCGCTTGAATCGGCGGTATTACTGTCGGCAACAGTCGGTACCGATGCGCCATCAGTAGCGCCCGCATCAGCTGCTCCAAAGGCAATATTTTCAAGCGATGCATCCGATTCAGCGAAACCACGATAGACATCACTGCTCTGACGCAGTAACCCTTCGCGCAATGCCGAGTAAAACTCCTGACTGTTATCAATGGTGCGAAGTTGTCGATTTTCTGCATCTGTATCATCGCCGCCGCCATTACCGGGAATGATGATGCTGCCATCACCGCTACAACCGGACAGCGCCGTGAACGCGATGGTGCTGAATAGTATTGCTCTGTTCTTCATTAGATTGTCTCCTAACCACTAATTGGGATATTTTTCCCAATAATACCTGATTATCGGTCATTGGCAAACGGTGTTTGACTGAAAGTTTGGCAATGTATGACGCAGTCCACACTCAGCTAACTGGCGGACATGAGTGTTGATGGATGTTGAAACTTGGTTATAAGCTTTTGTTTATTAGGTATTTATCCGGGAATTTAGCTCAAATTGCTCCGCTGCTGAGCCCAATTCTGCTGGAGCACGCGGCAGTAATACCTGTCCTCGGAAAGTATCAACACTCAAGTCGACCACTTAAGCGTAGGAGACGAATGGGGTGGCGACCACCGCACAGGCCGGTTTATTGGCAATGACTCAATCGAGAATGCCAACACGCCTGAGTGCGTGCTGAAGATCTTGGTCTGCGTAGGGTTTGGTTAGAAAGTGCGCCGCGCCAAGATCGGCTGCCTGGGTACGATCATCATTGCCGGATCGGGTGCTGATCATGATGACTGGCACTTTATGTTTTGGGTGCAAGGCGCGTAAGTGGCGCAGGAAGTCGAAGCCGTCCATGCGTGGCATGTCAATATCCACGAGCAACACGTCGGGTAATTCAGTACGCAACAATTCCAATGCCTCAGCTCCGTCTCTTGCCATGCTCGGTTCAATACCGAGTTCCACAAGTAACTGCTCCGCAGCAACACGCATGGTTATCGAATCATCAACAATTAACGCGCTGCGTTTTGCAGGATGAAGTTGTAAGGTGTTGTCGTTATAAATGCTGACCGATCGTTTAACCGTATTACCCGGCTTTAGTAGTCGATTAAAGTCCGGTATCAGTACCGGTGTGCCATCGGCAAGCACACTTCCACCTAAAAAGCGTTGTAGACCAACTAATTGCGCCCCAAGTGGTTGCGCAATTATTTCACGATAGCCCACGATGTTATCCACCATTAATGCAACATGTTTTTGATGTGCACATATTAGTAAACATTGCTCGCCACTTGAGCCAGCCATGGCAGGTTCAGGTTGCCCGAACAAGTGCGCCAGAGACTGATAGCGATACTCATTGCCGTTATAGTCAACATCGGTACCGCTTGCTTGTCGTTCCTCCAACACACAATGGATAAAGTTGACTGGCACGGCGTAAGCTTGATCATCCTGTTCAACCAACACCACTTGGTTAATGCGAGTGGTTTGTGGAATGCGTAATGTAAAGGTACTGCCGCCCTGCTCGCGATGACCGAGCTGCACGCTACCGCCTAACTCATTAACTAATTGTTTAACGGTGGCAAGCCCTATACCTCTACCGGCTAGTTGGTCCGCGCTGTCGATCGTTGAAAAGCCGGATTCACACAACACACTTAACGTTTCATCCATGGATGATGCTTTGCCCTGGCCCCGACTAATTAATTGCGCGTTAACGGCTTTCTGATCGATTCCCGCGCCATCATCTTCCACCGACACCAATAAATCGGTGCCATCGATGTCAACCACAACCCGAACTAAACCTTGCTCGCTCTTACCCGAAGCGAGACGATCCGCAGGCGCTTCAATACCATGCACTACCGCGTTGCGGACTAAATGCTCTAACGGTGTTAACAGTTCTCTGTAAGTTGCTTTGTCCAATGTGATTTCCGCACCTTCCATGACAAACTGAGCTTGCTTGTCGGTTTGCACACAAGCATCGTTCAATGCATGCCGCAAACGAACATCGGCTTCCGCAAAGCTCACCAGCTGTACTCGAATCAGTGCCTGATGCAGCGAGGCATCTGCACGGGAACCCACAGTTTGCTCCGATTCGGCATCCAGAATGGCATCCGCCAGCAATCGTTGCGCGCTGTCCAAGTCCGACAGCATTTCGGTTACCGCGGGACTGTTTAAACTTGGATGTTCGTGCGGTAAACGCTTGAGCCTTGCTGTAGTGGATTCAATTTCCGTACACGCATCGCGCAATCGCAACAACGCGTCACCCAAACGAGCTTGACTGACGGTTGCGCGCGAAGCCAACGACAACATATTTTCAATGCTTGCTTCAGTTAGCCCTGTGGACTCTGGGCGGGCTCGAACCGAACCAGGCTTGGCTTGAGTCAGTTTAATTGTTGTATCAACTACTGTGGAATCAGCTTGTATCGAATGAGTTAGCGCATGCTCTGATTGCGTTAAATCATCCGGCTCTGTTACCAGCAACAAAGTTTGCAGTTCGGCGACTCCCATGGCCAAAACCGTATTAATGTTGGTATCGTCGGCTTCGCGAAGCTCATCTTCGAGCAAGTGCGCACGATCAGCTAAGGCTAGTTGGCCAGCCATGCGCGCACTGCCTTTAATCGTATGCAAGCCGGACATAATTCTGCTGAGTGCTTCGGCACGCTGCTCGGCATCGGAAACTAGCGCAGTATCGGAGCGTATCCCTTCTAACAGTACCCGAGCTTCATCGTTAAATACTTTCTCCAACGATGACAGAGAGTCTGTTACTTGTAATCCTGGTTTACGCTCTGGCACCCATGGTTCGCAACGCGCCACAAATTCCGCGAGCTGCTGATGAATAGCTTGATCTGCCGCCGTCGTTTCCGCCGACGCATTGCTATCGATACTGACATTAGCCCGAGAGGAAATTAAGTGTTCCAAACGTGCATTCAATACATCAACCAACTCAGCAATGTATTGTGTTTCTTTGCGATCGAATGTGTCACCTGAACGCTGTTTAAAGAGCACCGCTTTTTGTAGCGGCTGTGCTATCGCAATAATGCCCTTCGCATCCACCGTTTGCGCACTACCAGTCAGCGTGTGCAATGCGCGCAAGGTGTCACGCGTTGGCAAAGCATATGTGGGGTCAATGTCTGGCAAGTTCAGCTGCGAATCACTGACCCAGCTGCGCGGCTGCAACGCTTTACTGACCGCCTGCTGCAACGTATTTATGTGTTGTTCACATTCCCGATAGAACACATTCTCCAGCGTGTGATCCAACGTCATGATCGGTAGTTCGCTTGTATCGTCAAGCATCTCATCGACAGTACTAGCGGTGCTGGAACTTAATTCAAGCCCGGTGAAATCCAAAATCTCGTTCGTTGAGTTGGCTTCGTTGGCGATAAATGCGGCTGTATCATCTGCACCTGTATCAACTGCGGCTGCGTTATCCGCGTTAACCGTGTCTGGACCGACCAGCTCCTGCATATTATCCAGCAAGGATTGCAGCCCATAGACTTTGTCGGAACGACTTTGCAGTTGATTAATTAATTGCGGCAGTACCGCCAATGACTCATCTAACAAAGTTTGCGCATGAGCGTCTTGCATAAACGCGTTAAAATGCGGCGACTTCAACAATCGCAAATTGGCATTAGACAATACAAACAAATCAGGCGCATGAGCTGCACTCGCTTCTTCCGCCAGAATTTCATAGGCATTAATCATGTTCTCTTGGGCTTGACTACGCCTATCGCCGTCACCACTTAACGCATTGATGTTTTCGCTGATAATGCTCAGCTGATGCAGTGCAATATCAATTAAATTATCAACAGCCGTTCCCGATGCAGAATCCACTCGCGTTTCATCGTAGTCAGCTTCCTGCGCCATCAGCAGCTCATCCAGTGGCATCGTTACATCATACAAATTGCTTAGTGCAAGATCACCATCAACAATGGTTTCATCTGCCTCCTCAGGTTCAACACTAATCAGTTGCTCAAGGGCATCCTCTGCTTCTAACAACAGTTGTCCCGCAGCACCATTCGGTTGCAAAACACTGTTGAGGTAGTAACCCAAGGACACCATCACGGTTGCCAGATTGCGACGTGAAGCCCGGCTCAGCAGCATGTTTTCGTTACGCGCAAGAAATCCTTGTATGCCGTGTATCAACGGGCTCACTTCCGGCAATGGCATCACTTGCAACGCTGAATCGATCATGGACAAGTTTGCCAAGGTAACAGCCATATCGGGTGTTGCGCTGACTTCATGCAAAGACGCCTTGCGGGTCGGGGTGGATTCATCGGGGAACAGCAGCAACAATTCTTTCTCAACCTGCAACAGTCTGGATTGCGCCTCATCTAAACACGCAGCCAAAACAGCTTCGTGTGCGGTTGGCGTTAACGTGTTTGAACCGTCATTAGATATACATAGTTCTGAATCCAGCGCGCGCTCTAACCTCACCAGAGAATCTGCAATGTGATCAAGTTTGGATTGCGAAATGTTGGTGCTATCCATTAACGGTGTTACCGCCACATTAATCATTTGCAATTGGCGCAATGACACCTGAGCACCAAACAGTAACAATGCTGGTTCCAACTGTTTCAATCGGGCGAGCACGCGTTTGGCTTGCTCAACTGAATCACCGGGATCAGCAAGCCATGAACGCGCTGCTGTGATTTCAACTTCAATGGCTTCGCGTATGGAATCGGTTAGACGATCGCCAACACCTTCGAACACAACTGGCGAGCGCTCTGCCGGCATGCCGCGAGAACTGAATCGATCTAAGCGAAATCGACGTCGCAACATCACAGACTTGGGGGTTGTATGTGTGGAAATAGCCACGTAGTACAACAGGTTTAGGAAGAGTCTATCCGGTATTAAACCTGCAAATTCGATTGCGTTATTGACATCAAGTTTGCTGTAGCCATCCAGCGTGCGTTCCAGTTGGGCAAATAATCGATGCACTGCTGCACTATTATCAAGCCCGCCTTTATTAACCGATAAACAAATAAATTCGGCGCTCTCGAACATCGGCACCAAAGGCTGTAGTGAAGTTGGAGAATCACAAGCTTCGGCCAACCGTGCAAAAACAACCCGTAAGTTCTCAAGTGATTCTTGTAATTCACCATCGTCTCGAAACCATCGCAACAACCCTTGCATCAATGGCGCACGCGACTCTTTAACATGATGACTAAAGGTGGCTATGTCGAGTTCACGCGGCAATTCAAGCCCAGTTCCATCCGGTAATTGAATGCCACTGGCAACCACTAACATCTCAGACAGTAGCTGTTCACCGCGGCACGCTCTGCAACTATTGATAACCGGCAGCATGGGTAGCGCACTATCAACCGCACGCGGCTTACGTAAATGTGCAACGTAATCGGTAAGCTTTTCACCGGCGAACACCAACGTATGAGCACAAGCATCTAAATCGTCTACTTTGTCTTGAGCCATGGCGCGCAACAGGGCGAGTAACTCTTTGGTGACTAATACGGCGCCTTGTCTGTCCAGTAGCTGCAATGTGCGATGAATATCGCTTATCGAAGATATCACAGAATCTAACTGCTTGCGGGAAGGCATAGACAAGTACTGCTTAATCAGCTGACGTACAGCCAAACAGCTTGTATGCAAATGCTGCAAAGCAAGGGGTGAAAAGTCAGGCGCTTGTCGCAACCGACCTTTTAAGCTGGCTTGTAGTGCTTCATCAACCATGATCTACAGCGCCCGACTTCTCGCGTTGCCAAAATCTGGATTTTTTATTCGCTTGTTTAACTTTTGGTTCCGGCAGTTTGAAATCGGACACACTGTCACGGAGCTGGGCCGTGATTAATTGCAATTCGTCCAAGGCTTTTGCCGAGCTGTGCAATCCCAACGCAGACTCACGCGTGATGTTATTGATCACACCCATATTGGCAGATAACTGCTTAACCACGCCTGCTTGCCGCAACGACTTTGACGCAATATCACTGATCAGTCCGCTGAGTTCGTTCGACACTCGATCTATTTCATTTAAGCACTGACTGGCTTGCTGAGCTTTCAATTGGCCATCATCGAGTTCGGTGTTGGTACTTGCCATAGACTCGAGTGTTAACGTTGCGTCCTGATAAATGATGTCACTTAGGCTGGCAATTTCGCGACTGGCTCGCCCAAGTGATGCAGCCAAATGTGCCACTTCATCTGATACCACCGACATGTTATCGGGCGAGCCGTTCGACACCATTGCCGCCGTTTTAATTGTTGTATTCAATGCAAGCAAGTCGGTGCGTTTGGCAACCGCTTGAATATCGTTTACGCGCTCATTGATCGTTTCCGATGTGGTTAATAAGCGTTGCATTAATCGTGTGGTCATTTCAGCTTTATCACGAATGCGAGTTAAACCTTCCACATTCGACTTCAACGCACTGCCACCGTTGCGTGCGTGCTTAACTGATTCGTCAGCAATCCGCGCAGATTCAACAGCATGTGCTGACAGCTGCGCCATGGTGTCGCTCATCACATTTAAATAGTTTGATGAACGATGAATCTCACGCGCTTGCACCGAGCTCGCCTTCGCCAAATCCTGCGCTGAGTTTCTGGTTTCAGTGACAGATGTTTTAACCAGATCTGCAGAGTTCATTACTGCGCGTACCAATCGTCGCAGCTCATAAACGGCGTAGTTAAACGCATCGGCTACAGCGCCTGTGGACGCTTCGGAAACCGTCGCGTTGACCCGTAAATCACCCTCTGCCAACGGGCTTATCTCATCTAACAATTGCAGAATGGCAGCTTGTTCACTGCGGTTTTTATCCTGCGCCTCTGCATCAAGCTGTGATTGATTGGGTTCAGTGTGCGCCACTAAGGCTGCGCCGCTACTGACTCTTCGCCACAATCCCCACAATAACAATCCCAGTAATCCGCAACTCAATGCAGCCAAAACCAATGCCCGGTTTTGCAATCGCGTTGCCGCCGCTCGCTGCGCAGTCAGTAAATCTAAACCATCGTTAATTCGGCTTAGCGCACCGGACTGTACTCTTGGAGCGCTAACGGTATTAGACCCATTTGCCGTGTCGATGCTCAGACTACGCAAGCTTGCATAGCGCGCTCGGATATCTGCTATAGCCTGCTTGGATTCAGGTGTGGTGATAATCCCGAGACGAACAGCATCTTCCAGATCGGCCAACAGGTTTGAAAATGATTCCCAAAATTGCGTGCTTGGCACCTCAGCCCCACTGCTTAAAAACCCGCTTGCTAAACCCGATAGTGATTCTGCAAACGCTGCATGCGATGTTGCGTTTCGTCCTTTTAATAACCACTGCCACAACGCTGTTGATTGGGTTTCGATTTCCTGCATCCGCTGTGCAATAAGCTGTGGCGCAGACTCTGGTTTCAAACTTTGTTGAATTTGCTGTTGTACTTGTTGCTGAAGTTGTTGATTCGCGGTGAGTGCTTTCGTGCTGGCTCTGTTAGCGGCCAATAATGTCAGTAACAAAGCTGGCAATAAAAAGGGTAATAACATTAACGGCCAGCGAATGCGCCAATCCAAACGACGTAGTTGCAACTGCCCAAACCAGGCTTTAATCAGCTCAATATTCACAGGGCAGGCTCTAACGCAATGTTGAGAAAGCGCGCCGATTGCATCAACGAGGCAATATCAACCACTTGGTAGTCAATATTATTTTCGCTCACTTGTACATCTGTTAAGAAACGACTGTCAGACACGGAAGACCCGGCAATACCGGGATTACGTGACACACCATCTATTGTATCGACCCTGAATCCTGCAATGCCAAAATGACGTGCAATCTCAATAATTCTGCCCGTGCTTGCACGCTGTTGGAAGAACGAACCCAAATCAGACACCGGTAGTAACTGCCCATCGGCTACAGCCATCCCTAAAAACCAGTCGACCGTGCCGGATACGGATTGAAAACTTAAGCCATCGTGAATGGCGTGCACATGCGATGAGGGCAACGCAAGCGCTAAACCACCAGCATTAAACAATATGTGTTCGATACGGCTCATGCATTAACTACTCATGTATCAACTAATTGTGCTGGCCAACGCAGCATCGACACACTTTATTAACGCCGGTTTTTTAACCGGTTTTATCAAGTACTCAAATGCACCTTGACGCATGCCCCAGATTCGATCTGTTTCCTGATCTTTGGTGGACAACATCACCACGGGGATGTTGGCGGTCGGCTGCGCCTTGCGTAATTCACGCGTTGCCTGAAATCCATTAACACCGGGCATCACAATATCCATCAAAATTAAATCGGGTTGATGCTCAACCGCCATCTGAATCCCATCTTCACCATTAGTCGCTATACGGACTGTATGACCTTCGGCACGTAACACTTTGCTGTACACGTGCGCATCGGTTGGAGAATCCTCAATGATTAGTATGTTTGCCACCTTAAATTGAGTGAACCATTAAGAGTGGGTGGTTGACGCATCACTGGCTGCCAAGTGTTTCGACACCGCGCCAGTCAGTTGTTCAGCGTCGAACGGTTTTGCCAGATGATCATCCGCACCAGCGACCCGGCCTCTAGCTCGATCAAACAGGCCATCCTTGCTGGATAACATGATCACGGGTATGTGCCGATAATCAGCATTATTTTTGATGAGCGCACAGGTTTGATAGCCATCCAGACGCGGCATCATAATATCGACAAACACGATGGCCGGTTTTTGATCAACCACCATGGCCAAGGCTTCGAATCCATCGCTAGCGGTGACCACAGACAAACCAATATCGGTTAGAAATCCACTGGCTGAGCGTCTGACCGTTTTGCTGTCATCCACAACAAGCACCACCGGGCGCTCGGGGGAATCTGTTTTCTTGGTACTTAACCCTGCCATATTTTGGATCTCACGAAAGAGCTGAAATCGGAGCGCAAAGAGTAGCGCAAAGCCAGTCTCTCAAGCAACGAAACCAGCCAATTGAACAAAACTTTTCCACATCATTCAATGCGGTCAGTACACCCGTGCGATACTACACGCTGGTTTGGCATTGCAGTAATAAAGAATGAGTCTGACACTTGGCATTGTAATGGATCACATCGAGTCCATTACCCCTTACAAAGACACGACACTAGCGATGATGTTGGCAGCACAACATCGTGGCTGGACGATTCATGTGATATTGCAGGAAGACATCTACCTGCAGGCCGGACGAGTGTTTGCAGCCCGACGCAAAGTGCACGTGTTCGACGACAACGACCATTGGTTTGATGCAGAAGATACGGTAGACGCACCGCTTGCCGAAAATGACATCATATTAATGCGCAAAGATCCGCCGTTCGACATGAACTACATCTATACAACCTACTTACTGGAACGTGCAGCCGAAGAAGGGGTATTGGTCAGCAACAAACCAGCCTCCTTACGCGACGTAAACGAGAAGTTGTATACCGCCTGGTTCAGCGAGTATTGCCCCGAAACCTTGGTCACAGCAAAAGCTGATCGTCTAAAAGCCTTTATAGATGAACATCAGGATGCCATTGTTAAGCCATTAGACGGCATGGGTGGTGAATCCATTTTCAGACTGACACCGTCAGACCCCAATATTAATGTGGTGCTTGAACACATGACCCAACGCGATTCGCGTCAAATCATGGCGCAGCGTTACATCCCTGAAATAAAAGCCGGCGACAAACGAGTACTTGTGGTCAATGGCAAACCAGTATCGCATGCCTTAGCGCGTGTGCCAGCCCAAGGAGAAACCCGTGGCAATCTGGCCGCAGGTGGTCGCGGCGTTCCAGAGCCATTGAATGACCATGATCGGCAGTTAGCTGAGCGAATAGGCCCGCACCTTGTGGAAAAAGGGCTGCTTTTTGTTGGTCTCGATATTATCGGCACTTACCTAACTGAAATAAACGTGACCAGCCCAACTTGCGTTCGTGAATTGGATGCGCACAAGCATGCGAACAATTCGGAGGCCACTGCAGGTGCGTATCAGCGCGGCATTAGCGACGACTACTTAGATGCCTTGCTCGCTCAGCGCGATTCCAGTACGTGATCTACACTTATTTTTAAGATCCGCCTCGTAGCTAAGCTTCGTGTTGAACAGCACCGCTAAACCTGATGTACTAACCATTGCGCTTTTCGCTGCGGCTGCTGCGCACGCCGTTTTTATTCTGGGTGTTACATTCGACCCGGACTTAAACGAAACCCGTACCCCACCCCCATTGGAAGTATTGCTGGTTCAAAACAGTGACAGTGAACGTCCGGACGAAGCCGACTATCTAGCCGACCGATCACAAGACGGTGGTGGTGAAAACGAGACCAACACCCGACCGTCAGCGCCGTTCACCAGCGATCAGGATCTGGATACCGATGGCATTGCTCAAACCGCAATGATCGAAAGCGCACCAGAGCAATCAGAGGCGAGTGAAGATACCGTGCTTACCACACTGTATTCTAATCAGGAGGTCAATACGGAAAATGAAGTTGAGTCTCCTGATCAGGAAACCGATCTCAATGCTGATGTTGAAGTTGATTACACACTTGAGATTGCTCGACTACAAGCGGAAATTGATCGTCAACAAGAGCAGACTGCCAAACGCCCGAGAAAGAAATTCCTGACAGCACGTACTCATGAATCATCTTCTGCAACATACATGCATGCCTGGGTTGAGAAAGTCGAGCGCATAGGTAATTTAAATTACCCTGATGCTGTGAGACGCAATCGCTTATCGGGCGCAGTTGTTATGACAGTCGGTATCTTTAAAAACGGTGCTATTGAAAGCATTGCAATAGATGAATCGTCGGGCGAACAACTACTAGATGATGCCGCCAAACGCATTGTACGACTGGCCAGCCCGTTTAATCCGCTATCGGGCACACTTCGTGAAGAAACCGATATTCTGTATATAACCAGAACTTGGGATTTTCAAAACTCCAATTCGGTCACGTCTTACTAATTCGTTAAATTAGGCTTGATTGTTCAGTCAGCAAAGGTACACTTAGCTAACAGGTAGCTAGAGTCACCACCGTGAACCTTACACATCATTTTCTGTTATCGATGCCGCAAATGTCTGATGCACGATTCAGGCAAGCGCTGATCTACATTCTTGATCACGACAAGGATGGTGCATGGGGTGTGGTGATCAATCAAGCCTTAGACATGACGCTTCTGGAAGTGTTCAAACAACTCAACATTGATTCAACACATTCAGACATTAACAACGAAATTATCTTAAAAGGCGGCCCGGTCGATATGGAACACGGGTTTGTTTTGCACTTACCCAGCACAAGCTTTGAATCAACTCGGCACTTCGATGGCGGGGTGTCCTTATCCAGTTCACGCGATGTACTTGAAGCATTGGCTGAACGTAGCGAACCAACCGAGCACCTTGTGTTACTGGGTCATGCTGGCTGGGGTCCAGGGCAGCTAGAGCAAGAAATCAGCGATAACGTTTGGCTAACCTGCGAAGCAGATCTAGAGATCATTTTCCACACACCGGTAAATCAAATGCGCGAAGCGGTGGCCGGTCTTATCGGAGTCGACCTGGGTTCAATCGTTGGCGAATCGGGGCACGCTTGAGCCAAGCACCACGCTCAGGCCATTATCTTTGTTTTGACTACGGCACGGTTCGTATTGGCGTGGCTGTCGGTAACTCGCAGCTTGGCACTGCAACACCATTAGTTGCCGTTAAGAACAACAGCGGTACCCCAGACTGGAGCGCCATCGATCAAGCAATAGCCGATTGGCAACCGGTTGGTTTGGTGGTTGGCATTCCGCTCACCGAGAACGCTGAGGTGCAAGAAATGACACACTTAGCGCGCGGCTTTCGCAAAAGACTGGCAAAGCGAACTGAAATTGCCGTTTTTGACGCCGATGAGAGCTTTACATCCGTGCAAGCCCAGCAAGAATTGAAAAAGATGCGTGCGAATGGCCAACGAGGCAGGACACAGAAAGCCGATATAGATACACTGGCTGCCGCACTAATATTAGAACGCTGGTTCAACAGCCACTTCACAGGGTCGACAACCTAAGGCAATGACGCAATACAGCCACAATATTGTCAGCGAATGGCTAGAGGCTATGCAACAGCGGCTGCAAGCTATAGTCACTGAAGACGACTCGGTTGCCATGATAGGCATTCGTACCGGCGGCGTTGACGTAGCTCGCCATCTTCACTCGGCTTTAAATATTAGTGAACCGCTGGGTGAACTGAACATCTCATTTTACCGTGACGACTTTAGCACCGTGGGCTTACACCCCGTCGTCGGACCTTCACAGGTTCCCATCAATGTTGAAGGCCGGCATATTATTCTGGTGGACGATGTACTGAGCACAGGCCGAACAGTGCGCGCGGCAATGAATGAAATTTTTGATTATGGCAGACCATCTCGCATTACCCTGGCGGTGTTGGTGCAACGTACCGGCCATGAACTGCCAATAAGAGCAGATATCATTGGACACTCTATTGATGTACCGGAAAACGAACATGTGTCACTGGATGCGCAACACATGACAATCTCGGTGGGACAACGTAAGTAATGAGTCAAGCAGTAGCAAACACTATTTTAAATACTGACCCACAGTTCAATCGCTTTAATAAATTACATCATTTCATTGATATCAATGGATTAGACAAAGAAACGCTGACGCATATTCTGGACACTGCCGAAGGCTTTACCAGTGTTAATGACAAATCCATCAAAAACGTTCCGCTACTACGCGGAAAAACGGTCGCAAACCTGTTCTTTGAAAACAGCACCCGAACTCGAACCGCATTTGAACTTGCCGCAAAGCGCTTATCGGCAGACATTTTAAACATCGACCTGGTCACCTCCTCCACCAAAAAAGGCGAATCTTTACTGGACACCTTGCGGGTGTTGGAATCATTGCAAAGCGATATGTTTGTAGTTAGGCACAGTGATTCCGGTGCGGCCGACTTTATTGCCCGGCATGTGGCACCTACCATTAACGTTATTAATGGTGGCGACGGCCAACATGCTCACCCCACCCAGGCAATGCTGGATATGTTCACGATTCGCCGACACAAAGGCGAATTTGAAAAACTCTGTGTGGTAATCATTGGCGATATTCGACATTCACGTGTGGCGCGCTCGGGCATTGCAGCACTAGTAACGCTAGGTGCAGGTGAAGTTCGCGTTGTTGCACCGCAAACCCTGTTACCGGCTGATGTTGAATCACTGGGCGTCAACGTATACACAGACATTAATAAAGCACTAAACGGAGCAGATGTTGTCATGGGGCTACGTTTGCAAAACGAGCGCATGACCAGCGCAACTGTACCCAGCACGGGTGAGTTTTACCGAACGTTTGGACTCACACCCGAGCGGTTAAAACTTGCCAAACCCGATGCCATTGTTATGCACCCGGGACCAACCAATCGCGGTGTTGAAATTGAAGCAAGTGTTGCCGATGGTAAGCAGTCAGTTATCTTGCAACAAGTGACCTACGGTATTGCGGTGCGCATGGCGGTTATGTCTATCATTATGGGCCACGGTGAAGAAGTCCGCGAAGCCGAGGCTGGCAACCTATGACACACTTTCATATTAAAGACGCACGAGTCATAGACCCTGCTAACAATACAGATGAACGCAAAGATTTATTCATTAGTAACGGTGTTCTAACTGACAAAATCGCGCCATCTAATGCCGCCGATACCCACAAAATAGAAGCCGACAACCTCATCGCCTGCCCCGGCTTCACCGATTTATACGCACGCTTACGCGAGCCCGGCTTTACCCGCAAAGGCACCATTGCTTCTGAAAGTAAAGCTGCACTGCATGCGGGGTTTACGCGTGTGTTCTGTGCACCTGATACACATCCGGCAATCGACTCAACAGCAACCGTTGAACTCATTAAACAAAAAGCCAACAGTGCGGGTGGTTCGCAAGTCATACCCATTGGCGCGTTAACGCAAGGCCTTGCAGGTGAAATGCTCAGTGAGATGGCTACCCTGTATAACGCAGGCTGTCCAATAATGAGTAACGGTGATAAACCGATATCGGACACCGGTGTGTTGTTAAGCGCGATGCAATACGCGGCCAGCTTCGATATCCCAATACTTATAAACCCGATCGACCCTGCGATCGCTGGCGAAGGTTGCGCCCACGACGGTGCAATGGCCACACAACTTGGCTTACCGGGCATTCCGGTGATTGCCGAAACTGTAGCTTTAACGCGACTGATCGAAATGAGCAGAAGCACCGGTTGTCGAATTCATTTGTCGCGTTTGAGTTCTGCGCGCAGCATTGACTTGGTTCGACAAGCCAAAGCAGAGGACTTACCAATAACATGCGATGTCGGCATACATCATTTGTATTTTAGCGATGCACAGTTAAGTGGGTTCAATGTTAACTATCATTCGCTTGTACCTTTTAGAAGTGAAACAGACAGAGACGCACTTCGACTCGGCATTAAAGACGGTACCGTTGATGCTATTTGTTCCGATCATGCACCTCATGACAACGATGCCAAACTGGCTCCGTTTCCAAGTAGTGGTGCCGGTTTGTCTGCATTCGATGTGTTTCTGCCCTTGTTGATTGGCTTGCCCAAGCTGCTCGATATGCCTATTGGCGATGTGATCGCGAAAGTAACCAGCGGTCCGGCACAGGTGGTTTATGGCCTTGCGGAATCGCAAGTTTCATCATTGCATTGTCCCACCGGCATTGACCAAACCGGCTTAGTTCCCGGCTCAGTCGCCGATCTAGTGTTAATTGATCTAGAACGGTCTCGCGATATCAGTGCTGAAAATTTTGCTAGCGCCGGACTCAATTCGCCCCTAGTTGGTGTGGACAATCTGCAAGCTTGCTCCGGCGAGGCAACACCAATTCAAGGATTGGTCACGCACTCATTTGTTGCAGGTTCACTCATCTTACATTTGACGACGTAGTCGCTCTATAAGTGCCTCAGGGTTAATAATCAGGTTCATTCTGCGTTATTACCTCACCGCTTCTGATTTTCTGTTCGTGAACTATATGTACACTTCGGTGTAGCTATGGTGTAATGACCGGCGAAAGGTAGCTTCCAACATGAGCACCTTGCCTAGATTCTCAATTAGAGGAAATAACTTAATGTCACGTAGAAAATTTATAACAACCGGCGGCGCGCTTGGCTTAGGTGCTGTTGCAGGCTCCGGTATCATTACTTCAGCTCCGGCTATTGCCCAAGGCAAAACGAAGCTGACTGTTGTGTCAACCTGGCCACGCGACTTCCCCGGTTTGGGCGTGAGTGCACAACGATTGGTTGCGCGCATAGCTGAGCTGTCTCAGGGTCAAATCGAAACGGAATACTTCGCAGCTGGCGAACGTGTTGGTGCGTTCGATTCATTCGACGAAGTTGCATCGGGTAACGCTCAGGCGTACATCGCTGCTGACTACTACTGGAAAGGCAAGCACCCTGCATTCGCCTACTTCACAGCCGTACCAATGGGCTTAACCACCACTGAGTGGTCAGCTTGGATCAAATTCATGGACGGTCAAACACTGTGGGACGAAGTGTCTGCAGAATTCGGACTTAAAGCGTTGCCTTGTGGTTCAACTGGCTGTCAAATGGGCGGTTGGTTCAACAAAGAAATCAACAGCGCTGATGACCTTAAAGGTCTGAAAATGCGTATCCCTGGTCTTGGCGGCGACGTTATGGCGAAGCTGGGCGCATCTCCTGTGTCACTACCTGGTGGTCAGATTTATGAAAACCTCGTGTCTGGCGCTATCGACGCGACAGAGTGGGTTGGTCCATACAACGATTACTTCATGAAGTTTTATGAAGCAGCGAAGTACTACTACGCTGCAGGTATGCACGAAGCAGGCAGTTCTTTGGCGTTCGGTATGAACAAAGAGTTCTGGGATGGCTTATCAAAATACGAACAAGCTATTATCAGTGCTGCTTGTTATGAAGAGCATGCCAATCAGTACGACGAAGCCACAGCGAAGAACGGCGAATACCTTGCCAAGATGGTTGCCGAGAATGGTGTTGAAGTGCGTGAATTTAACGACGACACCTACGATAGCTTTGGTGAAGCAGCTGAAGAAGTATTTGAAGAAACTCGTGATCACAGCGCATTGGCTGCGAAAGTACACGATAGCTTCGTTACTGCTCGAGCTGAACTGGGTGGATGGTTGAAGTATGCCGGTGTTGGTTACAGTAACCAGCGTAACCGAATACTCGATATATAGTCCATCGTTCTACCACTAGCCATTGAATAGCACCTTGTTGTTATAATCCAATGGTTATCAGGATGGGGCGCTCTGCCCCATCCTCTATCAACACTCTATGAGGACGTTATGAACAATGACGCGCTGAGCCTACGCCGTCCCGCTACAAAGATGCGACTATTCGGATGGGCCATGTTGGCTACCTTGTTCACCTACCTTCTCAACAACTATCTAACAATAAATAATGGCTTGCCCGGCGCAAGCGCCTTGTTCAGCGGTGAGATTACAACAGGCTCCTTAATTCAACTCGCTATCTACCTAGCCGGCTTCTTGCTCGTGTGGTTTTATGTCATGCGCACTAAAAGCAAATCGCTGCGACTGGATGCCGAAATCATCACACGATTCAACACTTATCTTATTCGTGGATTTTTCTGGGCCGTGGTGTTTGTAGGCTTAGCCGACATGAGTATTTCATTTTTACGAGTTGAGGGACTCCTTGGCAACGTTGTCAGTGGCGAAATGGTCAAAGAGCTTGGTCGCTCAACTTACCGCGGCACTTATATTCACTATCCGCTTATTGCATTGGGATTTGTGGTGGCCTTGTTCACGCGCACTCTCGGTTTTCAATGGTTAGCACTGCTGATTGTTGTGGCAGAACTCGCCATTGTGATAACACGATTTATCTTCTCGTACGAGCAAGCTTTTATGGGCGATCTCGTGCGATTCTGGTATGCCGCGCTATTTTTGTTTGCCAGTGCGTACACCTTATTGCACGAAGGGCATGTGCGAGTAGACGTACTGTATGCAGGCCTGTCACGACGTAAAAAAGGAGCCGTGAATGCGTTCGGCGCCATCGTCCTGGGAATGTCGTTGTGTTGGACCATAATTATTATCGGGTTTAAAAGTAAGGCAGCTATTATCTACTCGCCACTATCGAATTTCGAAGTGTCCCAATCTGGTTTTGGTATGTACACCAAATACCTGATGGCAGGCTTTTTGGCGGTATTTGCCGTTACCATGCTTATTCAGTTTGTCAGTCAAATGTTTGAAGCATACGCAGACTATCGCGAAGACCCAGGTGGTCGTGAACCTGAAACCACTGAAGCATCCACCCATTAATTCACAGGCTTAATTGACGTCTTATGGAACTGGTATTCCTCGCACTGCTGCTTATTTTATTGGCTGCCGCTTTAGGCTCTGGTTATCCTGTCGCGTTTGCACTGCCGGGCGCGGCAATCGTAACGATCAGTCTTGCCGCTATCACGGGCTACTTGTTTGGTGGTGGTGTTGACGCGTACTTTTCACATGGCGGACCAAGTCAGTGGCTCAGTGCAGGTGTCACCAATTTACGTGGCATCTATTGGGAAGTAGAACGCGATACGCTCATAGCAATCCCACTGTTCATTTTCATGGGCATTATGCTTCAGCGTTCAAAAATCGCTGAAGATTTACTCGTTACTATGTCGCAGCTGTTTGGACCTGTTCCGGGTGGATTGGGCATCTCGGTTGTATTTGTTGGTGCCTTACTGGCTGCAACCACAGGCATTGTTGGTGCAACGGTTGTCGCAATGGGCTTAATATCCCTACCCGTGATGTTGCGCAACGGCTATTCGCAATCACTGGCAACCGGCACCATCGCTGCATCCGGTACGCTGGGGCAAATTATTCCACCGTCCATCGTGTTGATTATTCTGGCGGATCAATTGGCTAGCGCAACCGACCAAGCCGGTACCATCCGAAAAAACCTGCACAAAGAAACAACCGGTGAACTCACCATGCCATCTGAGTTTGCGGTTACATCCACCAGTGCTGGCGAAATGTTTCTAGGAGCATTGGTTCCTGGATTGGTATTAGTAGCGCTCTATATGCTGTACATACTTTTTTATGCCCTACTGCGACCTGGCAAAGCACCGGCAGTTCGAATTGCAGGCGCATACGACGCGAAGTTTGCACTAAAAGTATTTGGCACGTTGGTTCCACCGCTTGCACTCATTTTCCTGGTATTAGGTTCGATTATCACGGGCATTGCTACCGTTAATCAGGCAGGAGCAATTGGCGCGGCTGGCGCGCTGCTAATGGCAAGTTACCGACTTAAAGACGGTAAACGC
This sequence comes from uncultured Granulosicoccaceae bacterium, assembly GCA_964390335.1. Lineage (GTDB taxonomy): Bacteria > Pseudomonadota > Gammaproteobacteria > Granulosicoccales > Granulosicoccaceae > Granulosicoccus. Next base: position 29,724 of record CAYMHU010000001.1, read on the forward strand.
AAATACGGTCCAGCCATGCTTGCACTAATTTCGCTGGTGGGTATTGGTGTATCCATTTACTTTTTTGACAACAACATCAAGAACATCAAAACCGATCACGATCTCTTGGGTATTCAATTGTCGATTGTGGTCGTTATTGGACTGGTACTGGCACTCATTTGGAGCGGTTGGCGAGTACATCGGGCTGATAACGCATTGCATGAAGTCATGATTGAAACAGCCAAAGCGACGTCGCTGGTTTTCATCATATTACTCGGTGCGGCAATGCTGACTGCTGCATTCAGAGCCTTCGGCGGCGAAGAGCTGGTCCGTGATTACTTAAATTCATTGCCTGGTGGCTTCTGGACTAAGTTCGTTATTGTCATGGCCGTTATCTTCATACTCGGCTTCTTCTTGGACTTTATCGAAATAGCAGTGGTTGTTGTGCCAATCGTTGCACCCATACTACTGGCCGACCCATCAGCAAACGTGACTGCCGTATGGCTGGGCGTAATGATCGGCCTGAACATTCAAACGTCGTTCTTAACCCCACCATTCGGATTTGCGCTGTTCTATTTACGCGGTGTCGCACCTGCGGTGGTTAAAACTTTAAATATGTACAAGGGCGTTATTGCGTTTATCGTCTTGCAATTAATCGCACTGGGCATCGTTGGTTACTACCCACCACTAGTCAACTATTTACCGAACCGAGTGTCGTTGTTATCAGAAAC
>CAYMHU010000001.1:30533-33196 GCA_964390335.1 uncultured Granulosicoccaceae bacterium
TGCAAATTCGTGACATCGATCCAATCATTGATCAGCTTGAAACCACTCGCGACAGACTCAGTGGTGATCAAATCGAATCACGCCGCGATGCATTGAACTTACGCATCGAAAATTTAAAGCGCGATCAAGAAACGTTGCGCGCAACCATTCCCGACACTTGGGAAGAGGCCAATGAAAAACACGTGGCACTGCAAAGCGCTGAAACGAAAGCACGCAGAGACTATCGACGCGCAGCCGATGAAGGTTACTCCGGGGCTGTTGAACTGTCCGCTGTATTGGCGTCTACTGAACAATTGCGGGAACTTGGCCCTACCCTACCGGCAATGAAACAGCGCATAGAATCGGAAGATCCAAAACAATTACTCGATCCGATCAAAGCCCTGTCCAGTGAGTTTGGCGCTGTGGATGGCGCATCGAAGATTAAGTCTGCGGTATCGAAAGCGCGATCTATTCTGCGCAAGAAAAATCCGGACACAGAAGCAGCGCTCGAATCCATCGACAAGGCTATAGCCTTATTTGATGAGGAGATAGCCTGGCGCGATCAAGCGATGAAAACCATCGCAGCACCACTAGCCGAATACGAAGAGCAAATGCGTGGCAGCATCGGTATCCGACAACAGGCAAAAATGACACGTGAACAAGCGCTGTCAGTTGCTGCGTGTAATGCAGAGCACAAAGATATCTCACTGAATTTCTAAACCGGAAACGACGGCTATGGTTAAACCAACTTCCCATGCCGACAACATCACGATGTCAGGTGGTGGGCTGTACTCTTTAGCCACGATTGGTGCAAAGGATGTTATCGATATCGCCACGCCTCGCGTGCTCGATGCGATTGACAATCTACCCGCATCCAATTCAGATGCCGCAAGCGCATGCTGGCATTTTAGTGATATGGGCTGTGCAGACGGCGGTACGTCACTAGAACTGTGGCGGCAAGTGGTGCACCACATACGCAAGCAATCAGATGCCGATATTCAAATTGTGTATGCCGACCAAGCCCGCAATGATTTCAATGCGCTCGTGCAAATTTTGCATGGTCTAACTCAGTTCGAATCGTATCTGCATGAGTCACCCAATGTGCACGCTTTAGAATCGGGCTCATCGTTTTATTTACCCATCCTACCAGCCAACAGTCTAGATTTAGGCTTCTCAGCAACAGCAATGCACTGGTTAAGTCAAAAGCCATGCGATATCAAAAACCATGTACACATGGTTGGTGCAAGCGGTAACGACAAACAACAATTTCATGTACAAGCAGCCAATGATTGGCAAACCATTTTATTAGCCAGAGCACGAGAACTTAAACCGGGTGGCAAACTGGTGCTGGTGAATTTCTGCATTGACGAGCAAGGCCGATATCTTGGCAATACCGGTGGCGTAAATATGTTTAATAACTTTAATCAGAACTGGCAACAGTTTGTAGACGACGGCGTTATCGATGGCAATGAATACGAAGCCATGACCCTACCTCAGTACTACAACACAGTAGATGAATTTACTAAGCCATTGCTCGATGAACAATCCCCAGTACATCAAGCCGGCTTACGATTAGTGGATATAGAAACCAGGGTTGTACCCTGCCCGTTTGCAGAAGACTTTAAAAAACACGGTGATGCGCAGAAATTTGCAACAGAATACATCCCAACCATTCGTTCTTGGAATGAAAGTACGTTTTTAGGGGGCTTATCTGATAAGCGCGATATAAACGAGCGCAATGAGATTATTGAAAACTACTACAACGCTTACCAGCAGCAAGTGGCGGAATCACCTGATGGGCATGGCATGGGTTATGTGCATGCTTATATGACTATTGAAAAAATGCGTTGAGTTTTACTATCTGATAGCGTTAATAAGCGACGAGCACCTAATCGTAGCAGCGTAGCACGGCAGAAGAAGTCATATCATCATAGCTTTTTTGCCAGATGAATGCTCGGCACCCCGGGCCCCTCAGCATCGGGGATTACCCCAACAACAGTGAAACCTACACGTTGCCAAAATTGGTAGGCATGACCGCGAACAGTATCCCGTACAGCAATATTCCGTATTGCCCTCAACGGGTCTGCATATAGATCGAAATCTCTGAGGTTAGTAGAGTTTGTTGCATCGCTGGTGGAAAGAAAAACCGAAGTACCACCATGAGAGCGAATTTTTCTTTCAATATCCAGTACCAGAATCTTGCCGTATCCCTGACCCGATACAGCTGGTTCAACCAGTAATGGATGGATCTCCCAGCTCAATTGCCCGCGTTGCCGAGCAGCAATCCACCCTTTGGGCCTACCATGCGCTAAGGCAACGCTCGTTAAGACACCATCTTCAGATGTTCGCCGTATTTCCCGCAATGCGGCGTCAACGCTCTGGAGCCAACTGGGTGAATGTTGTTGAGCAGCTTTGTGCGACAGAGCAGCGAGATTTGCCAATAACTTTCGATTAGCATGGTTAATTTTAGACAAAGTGACTTGCTGTTGCATTGACGTATTGTACGTCACGATTGGACAGGTATCTGCTAAACAACCTCCGCATAGCATGCTCGCATGAAAAAAAGCAATCAGAAACGTCGAAAACGATCTACACGTAGCGATCTACACGTAGCGATCTACACGTAGCGATCTACACGTGGCGACTCTACACGTGGCGACTCTACACGTGGCGACTCTACACGT
>CAYMHU010000001.1:33296-87255 GCA_964390335.1 uncultured Granulosicoccaceae bacterium
GCGACTCTACACGTAGCGACTCTACACGGATAGACCCAATTCACCATTACACACATTGGCAATTAACCAGCGCGTTCAATCAACTCCCGATGATGGCGGCGACATTTAGATTCATATCGCTCATTGCCGCCAATCTCTACCTGCTCGCCTGCAGAAATGGCATTACCTTGCGCATCTAATCGTACCGTCATTGTTGCTTTACGACCGCAACTGCAAACAGTTTTTAATTCGAATAACTTATCGGCAATAGCCAGCAACCGCGACGAACCTGAAAATAGCTCGCCTTGGAAATCGGTGCGAATGCCAAAACACAATACGGGTAAATCGAGCTTATCAACAAGCTCAGCCAGTTGATCAACCTGTTCGCGACTCAGAAATTGCGCTTCATCTACCAGAACACACGACAGCTTCTGATCATTCAGTTTCGCACTCACGAGTTCAATAAAATCAGTGTGTTTTTCGAATACTGTGGCATCGGCCGACAAGCCTATGCGTGACTTTATAACACCCGTACCAAAGCGATCATCAATAGCTGCTGTAAATAGCATGACTTCCATGCCCTGCTCTCGGTAGTTATGGGCAGACTGCAGAAGTGATGTGGATTTACCGGCATTCATGGCCGAGTAGTAGAAGTACAGTTGAGCCACAGGTGTCTCGCGAATTTAGTGAAACCTGTAGCGTATCATGTGCTGCTCGCGAGATCAGGCGTCCACTCTGAGGGTGCGGCTTGCTCTAAACCACATGCCGGACCATGTGCTGCTATATGTGCATTAACCGCACTTTGCACTTCTTTCTCGCCGCGCGCTGATGGCGCCACTTGCTCGATATACGTTTTTATATTGGCTGGCAAAATAAAAATCAGGTTCGCGCTCATTCTACTGGGCGCTGCACCTGCAGCGGGCTTTTCGACAACCGCATCGATTAATCCATTGCTGTCGAAACTCACACTGCTGCGCAAAGCAAGTTCCGCTTCAGGAATCGATTTTAAGCTAATGCCAATAGCACAATCATGTTTGGCAAAGTGCTGAATTTGATTCGTGTAGAAGTCTTCGCCTAGCAGGTAATCGCTAGCGGTTAATATAAATGACTCATCAAACCATTCCGGCTTTGCTTTAATGGCAGCCATCGCGGCGTCTGCCGTACCAGCAAGCTTGTGCTGCTTGGCACACATAATATGCTGCGAGTCAAAATAAGCCTGCGATGCCGCGTAAGCTTCTATTTGCTCACTTAAATAGTGGGTTACTAAACACACGTTCAGCACGCCCGCGTTCTTTAGCGATTTCAATATAAAATCGAGCGTTGGCACGCCTGATACTTTCAGCAGCGGCTTGGGGGTTTCGTCGGTATAAGGTTGCAAGCGCTTACCGCGACCGGCGCACAACACAATAGCTGATTTAATGATCATTGACTAAGGATACGAACGTTGTCTTCTGCTGAGGCTATAAATGATCGGGCAATACCTGTTTTTTCTGGATAGCGTTGCAGAAAACGTTCAAGCACTTCGTTGCCAACTTGCTCCGCATGTTGTCGACTAACCAACATATTAAAACAACCGCCATAACCACCGCCACTGAACCGAGCGCCGTACACACCTTGCACATCGCGTGCGATGTCGCGCAGTGCAATCATGGGTTCACTGCCACATTCGTATTGTTCGATACTACTATCGCACGATTCATTCATGAGCTGCCCAAACTGCTGCCAGTCACCGGCTTGCCACGCGTCACACCCTGCGGCAACCCGAGCCATTTCGCTGTACACATGCTTGGCTCGATTGCCTAGGTGTTGCGGCAGTTGCGCTATGTGCTCAGAGCTTCGCTTGGACTCAGGCACTTGACCCAGATGTTGCGCCCCCTCGTGTAAATGCGCAGCCGCTTCGCAACATTCGCTTACTCGATCGTTAAAACCGGATGAAACTAGTTCGCGTGAAAAACCGGAATAACATAAAACCCAGCACACGTCGTCAATATTATGAGGATCGTTAATGTACGTAACCGAGGTGTCACTCATATGTAATAGCGACAATGCCGATCGCTTGCCAAACGCCACCGACATTTGATCCTGAATCCCGTTATTTAACCCCATGTGTTCATTCTCTACTTGCCGACATAACTCAACCAGTTGCACTGGAGTTAGGGCTGTGTTGTTAGTTGCAGAGAAGGCACTTAAATAAGCAAGTATGACCGACGCGGAAGAACTTAGCCCAGCACCAACCAGCGTACCAAGCAACACTCCTTGTAAACCGTTTGATTGATTCGACAACGTTTTAAAACAATACGCACTGGCCATGGCGTATCGCACCCAGTTCTCGGATGACTCAGTGCTGCCCATATCAAAACGACACTGCTGAACTTCGCCGGTACCAATATCGCTGAACAATTCAACGCTGTGATCGTCGGCTGGATAAAAGGCCAATACCGTATATTGATTAATAGTGCGCGCCATGACTGAACCGTTCTGGTGATCAATATGCGCACCCAGTGGATTAAACCGATAGGGCGATACAACCACTTGTGGTTCATCTGATCGATTGAAAAGTTGTTTTACGGATAGAGTGCTTTGTGCGACCAAATCGCGTATAGATTTTTCTTGAGAGTTAGTCATAAACCCAGAGTTGTAATGCGGACATCGTGAGTAGCACAAACCGAATATTATACTTTAAAAAACTAATTGTTAAGCGCATTTAAAAATGCCAAAACGAAAAACGCCCCATACAGCGCTGGCCATACGGGGCGTTCTTATCGCCAGATTGTTTGCAATCCAGCAAATCCGCTTTACTTAACCCACACGCTGGGAATGTGGATCGTCGTCATCTTCCTCTTGCAACGACATAGAAGATGCAATCATATCGTCAACCGCACTACTGCCACCACCTTCACCACCTTCAAGCTTAATGCGCAGTCGTAAATCGTTCACCGAATCAGCATTGCGCATCGCTTCTTCAATGGTGATTGCATTTTCATTAAGCAGGTCGAACAGTGCGTGATCAAACGTTTGCATGCCCTGATCCTTACTCTTGGTCATCAACGCCTTAATTTCATGTACCTCACCCTTCAGAATAAGATCAGACATTAACGGCGTGTTCAATAACACTTCGATAGCCGCTCGACGCCCTTTGCCACTCGGCGTAGGAAGTAGTCGTTGTGAGATCAACGCTTTTACATTCAAAGACAGATCCAGCAGCAACTGCTTATGACGTGTTTCAGGGAAGAAGTTGATAATGCGATCTAAAGCCTGGTTCGTATTGTTTGCGTGCAACGTTGCCAAACACAGATGACCAGTCTCGGCAAATGCGATAGCATGCTCCATGGTTTTCTGATCTCGTATTTCACCAATCAGAATGACATCGGGTGCTTGTCGTAAAGTATTTTTTAACGCAATTTCAAAAGAGTCTGTATCGGTACCCACTTCTCGTTGCGTGACGATACATCCTTTGTGGTGATGCACGAATTCAACCGGGTCTTCAATAGTAATGATGTGACCATTACTGTTTTCATTGCGATAATCAATCATTGACGCAAGACTCGTTGATTTACCAGAACCGGTACCACCAACAAAGATAACCAAACCGCGTTTGGTCATGGCAATTTGGTTCATCACATCCGGTAAATGCAAGTCTTCAAACGATGGAATATCGTTAGGGATAATCCGGACAACCAAGCCTGCACTGCCACGCTGAACCAATGCGTTAACACGAAATCGCGATATTTTAGGCAACGCTATCGCAAAGTTACATTCTTTCGACTCTTTAAATTCCTCTCGTTCAGCTTCAGTCATTAAGCTTTGCGCCAGAGCAAGCGTATGCTCAGCGGTAAGCTTTTTGTCCATCACCGGAGTGATTTTTCCATGAATTCGCATTGCAGGTGCGGCGCCTGCAATAATGAATAGATCTGAACCACCTTTCTTATAAAGACTGACCAGTAGTTCGTCCATAAATCGCTTTGCGACTTTAAGATCCATTATTTGTTCCCGTTATAGCGTTTCGGTTTACTGAGTTAAGTTGACGCACCTATTAACTAGTTAAGCGCATCCGGGTTAGCTGCCTTCTTACGGGCTTCTGCCAGATCAACCACACCACGATTCACCAACTCTTTCAGGTTTTGATCAAGTGTTTGCATACCCTGCGATTGACCGGTTTGAATGGCTGAATACATTTGAGCAACCTTATCTTCACGAATCAGGTTACGAATAGCTGGCGTACCAATCATGATTTCATGGGCAGCAACACGACCACCGCCTGTTTTCTTCAGAAGTGTTTGCGAGATAACCGCTTTCAATGATTCTGACAACATCGAACGTACCATTGGCTTCTCACCTGCTGGAAACACATCAACAATACGGTCAACAGTTTTAGCAGCAGAGCTCGTGTGCAATGTGCCGAATACCAAGTGACCGGTTTCAGCAGCAGTGAGTGCTAATGAAATGGTTTCCTGATCTCGCATCTCACCAACCAGAATGACGTCTGGGTCCTCACGCAGTGCTGATCGCAGCGCCGCTCCAAAACCGTACGTATCGCGATTTACTTCGCGTTGGTTGATCAGGCATTTCTTACTTTCGTGAACAAATTCGATTGGGTCTTCGATGGTTAAGATGTGGCCCAACTCAGTCTCATTCTTGTAGTCCATCATTGCAGCAAGGGTTGTCGACTTACCTGAACCAGTGGGACCTGTAACCAGCACGATACCGCGAGGCATTTCAGAAATTTCCTGAAAGATGCGCGGTGCGCCAAGTTGCTCAAGCGTTAAAATCTCAGTTGGGATTGTACGAAATACCGCACCGCAACCACGGTTTTGATTAAACGCGTTAACACGAAAGCGTGCTGTTTCGGGAATTTCGAACGAGAAATCGGTTTCCAGATGCTCTTCAAAATCCTTACGTTGCTTATCGTTCATGATGTCATACACCATGGCTTGAACGGCTGCGTGGTCCAACGCTGGGATGTTAACTCGGCGCATATCACCATCAACGCGTATCATTGGGGGTAATCCGGCTGACAGATGCATATCCGAAGCACCGTTTTTAACGCCAAAAGTTAGAAGCTGAGCAATATCCATTGTGTAAACCCTTTAATATGTGCATCAATAAGACTGTAATTGAGAACTATGTCGGCAATATTTTGAGATTGCTGAGCACGAGGCGTCACCGACCTTGAACCATCCGACAAATAGCACCACAAAGGGCTGATTTTGTGACCAATACCTCACAAAGCGTGACTGACGCATTGCAACGTGTACAGAGTTCCATACAGGAGCTTGCTCACAAGCACGGTCGCGATCCCGGTGCCATTACCCTGTTAGCGGTGAGCAAAACGAAAACCATAGCGCAGGTACAGGAGGCCATCGATGCCGGCCAACAGGCTTTTGGGGAAAACTACCCAGATGAAGCGTTCGACAAAATTTCCACGCTGAACAATGCCGACTTACAATGGCATTTTATTGGTGGACTGCAGTCGCGGAAGGCGGCTGGTATCGCACAGCACTTCTCATGGGTCCACAGCGTTGATCGGCTGAAAGTGATTAACAAACTTGCTACTGCTCGGCCCGATAAACTGCCGCCATTGCAAGTTTGTTTGCAGGTTAATATTGATAATGAATCAAGCAAATCAGGTGCGCAGCCGGAAGAACTCCTAACGCTTGCCAATGCCTGTGCTGAGCACCCGCAGTTAAGCTTACGCGGACTCATGGCGATACCCGCACCACAAACAGAATATGCACAACAACGTGCCTCGTTCCATAAAGTGCGGACGCTATTGCACGAACTGCAGCAAACCCACCCGCAATTGGATACTTTATCGATGGGAATGAGTGGTGATCTCGACGCTGCGATAGCAGAAGGCGCTACAATAGTCAGAGTCGGCACCGCAATCTTTGGGGCTCGTGCGCCAAAAAACTAAATCAATTTACCGGGAACACATTATGAGTACTGGCAACTCCATGATCGATGCGTACAAGGCGGGTCAAAGCTTATGGCTGGATTATATCCAGCGCAGCTTACTCGATGGTGACTTACAAGCACTGATTGCTAACGATCAGGTTATGGGTCTCACATCCAATCCGGCCATTTTCGAGCAGGCAATCGCCAAAACATCCGAATACGATGACACCATTGCCAAAATTATTAGCAATGACTCATCAGTCGATAATCTGGAAGTCTTTAACCAGCTTGCCATCCAGGATATTCAGGGCGCCGCCGATGCGTTTACTGAAACCTATAAAAAGACCGATGCCGTTGATGGTTATGTGAGTCTGGAAGTCACACCGGACCTTGCACACGATACCGAAGGGACGGTTGCCATGGGCCTTGATCTCAATCAGCGTGTAAATCGCCCAAACTTAATGATCAAAGTACCGGGCACAAAAGCCGGTGTGCAAGCGTTTGAAGATTTGACGGCAGCTGGCGTCAACGTGAATGTCACCTTGTTGTTCAGCGTTCAACGGTATCTGGAAATTGCGAAGGCCTACATTCGCGGATTGGAGCGGCGTGCAGCAGCAGGCGGCGAGATCGCTAACATCGCATCCGTTGCAAGCTTTTTCGTCAGCCGCGTGGATTCTGAAGTCGATAAGGCGCTGGACGCAAACGGATCAGACGCCGCGATGGCATTAAAAGGCAAAATTGCCATTGCAAACGCCAAAGTGGCTTACGGGCATTTTGTGAATCTTTTTGGCAGCGCACAATTTGCCAAACTGCGCGAACAAGGCGCACGACCGCAGCGCCTGTTATGGGCCAGCACCGGTACGAAAAACCCAGATTACTCCGACGTATTATATGTGGAAGAATTAATCGGTCCGGAAACCGTGAATACACTGCCTCCCAAAACCATGGATGCATTTCGTGATCACGGTACAGCCGAAGCACGTTTAACTAATGGCTTGCCCGATGCACACAAACAGATAACCGCATTGGCCGACCTGGGTATCAACCTGAACGAAATTACCGATTCGCTGGAAGCAGCCGGTATCGAGTCTTTTGCTGAAGCGTTTGATCGTTTACTGGTTTCGATTGCCGACAAACGTAACAGTTTGTCGAGCTAACCTCGATGAGCAATCCAAGCTGGACGTTTATCGGTGCCGGCAATATGGCCGGCTCTTTAATTGGTGGACTCATTGCGAGTGGGGCCGACGCTAAGCATATAGCGGTTGTCGATATCAACGCCGAGGCATGCCAAATTTTACAAGACAAATTTGGTACCTCGGTTATTCAATCTATCAAACACATTTCACCGGGTTCGGCCGTTGTCATTGCAGTCAAACCGCATATCGTTAAAGCCGTGTGTGACGACTTAAAAACCGTTTCACCGTCGCTGGTGGTGTCGGTTGCCGCTGGTGTGCGCGCTGATTCAATGGCTAACTGGTTACCTGAAAACACCCCGATTGTGCGTTGTATGCCAAACACACCTGCCCTGCTGGGCTTGGGGGCCACGGCCCTGTTTGCGAATGCTAACTGCAACCAAGAACAGCGCGACAAGGCAAACGATTTACTGGTTACTGCCGGTAAGACTGTCTGGGTTACAGAAGAAGCCAAACTGGATGCCGTGACGGCATTGTCTGGCAGTGGGCCGGCCTACTTTTTCTACCTGATAGAACATATGGCCGACGCCGGCAAAGCACTCGGGCTTGATCACGACACTGCCACAGACCTTGCAATCGAAACCGCCTATGGTGCGGCCAGCATGGCGCGCGCACGCGAATTGCCACCACAGACGTTGCGCGAAAACGTCACATCCAAAGGCGGCACCACGGCTGCTGCATTAAATTCGTTTAAGCAGGCGTCATTGGATAGAACGATTATGGCGGCAATGCAGGCGGCGCACGACCGAGCAAAAGAAATGGGTGACGATTTTGGTTCCTAAAATCGACGGAACAACGCTACAATCTGTGCATCACTGAACTTTCGGTACTCACTTCAAGTATTAACTTTAGGTACTAAATATGGGTAATGCGGCACTAGAAGCCTTCAGTTTTCTCATTGGCATGGTTTTCAACTTATACGCCATGCTACTCGCCCTGCGTTTCGTGATGCAAATGCTGCGCGTCGAATACTACAATCCGTTGGCTCAATTTGTTGTCAAAATAACGGACCCAGTACTAAAACCTGCACGCCGTTTTATCCCGAGCATCCGTTCTTACGATACATCCAGTCTGTTACTGGCGTTTGTAGTGTTATTCGTAAAGCTGGTTCTGCTTAAAGCAATGCAAACAGATGTGCTGCTGGCCGCCGGCAGAGGATTTTCTGCAGCACGCCTGGACTATGGTTCGTTATTTTTTATCGCCATCGTTGATCTTGTACATTTACTGTTCAATATCTTTATCTTTTCGATGATCGCGCAGGCCATTCTGAGTTGGTTCCCCAATCCGTCAACCGACGCCATAAGAAGTTTGCTGATGGGAATAACTGATCCCATATTACGCCCTATTCGACGTTACGTACCCTTAGTCGGTGGACTCGATTTATCCGTATTGGTGGGTATCATCGGGATGTTCTTTCTACAAATTTTCGTTACCGGTTCGCTTTTATCTCCGTTCGTATAACCATTCGAATTCAATTTTATTTGTACAGTTTTTCATCAAAAACAGCTTAAATTAAGGTGTTTTTGAATGTCCTTGCTCTGATTTGCCTTAAATACAGTGTTTTTTTAAAAATATCCTCTATAAAGTTGGTACGCACGCGACAATCTGTGTTAACTTTCGCGCGCTTAATCCGGTTTATGAGTTTGTTTAAACACTACAAATACAGTAACCAAAAGCTCGTACAGTTATTTACTGTGCCTTATCTGTTAACAGTCAGTTCATCGCGAGGAATACACTATGGCGGCGAAAAAAAAAGCCACCAAGAAGAAAGCTAGTAAGAAAGCTGCAGCTGCAGTAAAGAAGCCACCGACTAAGTCAGAAATCTTGTCTTCTATTGCTGAAACCACAGAATTGAGCCGCAAAGAAGTTGCTTCCGTTTTCGAAGCGCTTGAAGGTCTCATTCAAGACAACCTGAAGCCACGCGGCCCGGGTATGTTCAGCGTTCCAGGACTCATGAAAATCAAAGTGAACAAGAAGCCTGCGACTAAAGCGCGCAAAGGCATCAACCCATTCACTAAAGAAGAAGTGATGTTCAAAGCTAAGCCTGCTCGTAAAGTGGTAAAAATTCTGCCGCTGAAAGGCCTGAAAGATATGGTTTGATTCAAAACGAACATCGTTTTGATTCGGGGCCGGTAGTTCGCTGCCGGCCCACTAGCGCGCAACGCAAGTCAATTTTTTGGCTATCTACAACTCGATGAATAGAGCCTAATCAAGCAATCTACAATACATGTCTAAACTGCAATATTTTTGCGCAAGTGCATAGAGAGCCAATACACTGACTCTTCACGGTTAACATATAATTTTGCATTTAACTAAGCAAGCAGTAACCCGCTAAAAACCCCCAATGCACTAACGTTTCACAGTAATGCATTTATAAAAACGGAAGCCAGTTCATCGTTTCACAACACTCAGACGATTCGATTGAATTAAACCGCGCAAAAGGCGTCAATATAGAACCGTTGACTCTCAGCCCACAATTTCAGACACTGCTCGCCCCGCGCTGTGCAATTGAAGAAGTTTGTGATTGTTCAACTGCATAGAGAAAAAATTTAAAGGGATTAGTTATGAGCGCTACAACGGCGTCCATGTCGTACAACAATAAGCCATCAAAACTGCCACGCTGGGTTAATACCTTATTGGTTATAGCACTTGGGTGGGCGTTGGCAACATTGACCATCAAATTGATTCCAACGGCAACGTCTGCCTCGGTTGGCCCGATTGAGCCAACCAATGTGACGTCTGTGAGCAATGCGCCGAGTCCAGCGCAACTGGCTCAATTAATTGCCAGCACGCATTTATTTGGCGATGCAACGCGAGCACCGGTTAAAGAAGTTGTTGCCCCGAAAGTGGAAGCAAAAGAAACCAAACTGAATCTGCAATTATCGGGTGTGTTCGATTACACCCCGAAAGAGCGCGCCATCGCGATTATCAGTGCTGGGTCTGGTGAACAGGCGGCATACGGTATCGGTGATAAGGTTTCGGGCGAAACCACACTGAAAGAAGTCCACAAAGACTACGTCATTCTTAGCAACCGCGGCAAAGACGAAAAATTATCGCTACCCGATAACGTACAACCGATTGCCATGCGTCCGGTGGTGCAAAATACGCAAGCCACCAGACCGACGAACAGTACAGGCACAAGAGCAGCTAATAACAGTGGCCCAATTGAGTTGCCCAGCACACCGGGCGCACTGCGCGATACTTTGGCGCGCAACCCGTCCATGCTTGCTCGCATTGTGTCAGCCGAACCCTATCAGGAAAACGGCAAGCTACTGGGTTACCGCATCACTCCAAAACAAAACCCGGAAATTCTTGAAGCGCAAGGCATAGTTGCCGGCGATGTCATAACACGTGTAAATAACATTCAGCTTAACAGTCAGAAGCAAGGCATCCGTGCGTTGCGTAATGCTGTTAAAGCAGAAGCATTGGAGGTCACGGTATTACGCGATGGAGCTGAAATTCCTATTTCTATTTCGCTCGCGCAATAACGCAACCTTAATGGTCGACGTTTTACACTTTACTAACGCGAAAGTTGCTTAATTTGATGATGAATATCAAACTTATAATTAAACCGTTACTGGTGCCGCTGTGCGCAGCGCTGCTATACAGTGGCGCGCTAAAAGCACAAGAGGACTCGTTTACGCTGAACCTGAAGAATGCAGACATTCATTCTTTGATTCAAACCGTCTCTCGCCAATCAGGAAAAAACTTTGTGGTTGACCCGCGCGTCAAAGCTCGGGTAACGGTTATTTCTGCGAACCCACTCAGCGCTGAAGAATTGTACGAAACCTTTTTATCGGTGTTGCAGGTACATGGCTACGCGGCAGTGCCAGGCGACGACCTGATAAAAATTGTGCCCGAAGTAAACGCCAAGCAAGGTCCGGTACCAAACTATGACGGGTCCTCATCAGATCAGCTCGTTACCCAGGTTATCAAGGTTCAGAACGTACCTGCAGCTCAGCTTGTACCGATACTGCGCCCGTTGGTGCCACAGCAGGGCCACTTAGCGGCCTATGCAGCCACCAATACCCTGATAGTGACTGATCGCGCCAACAACATTCAAAGGCTAATAACCATTATTAACGGTGTAGACCGGCCCGATAATGAAGAAGTAGAAATCATCCGCTTAAACTTCGCGTCAGCCAGTGAAGTCATCAGAATTTTAGGCGCCATCCAATCACGGGCTGGCCAAGTCGGTGGCGCGCCGGGTTCCGTGCGGTTTGCAGCTGATGAACGCACAAACAGTATTTTACTCAGTGGTGATCAAAGCGCTCGCGTGCGTATGCGTAGTCTGGTTGCCAATTTAGATACCCCGGTAGAGTCAGGTGGTAATACGCGCGTTGTTTATCTGCGATTCGCTAACGCCGCAGATCTACTTCAAATCTTAACCGGGGTGTCTGCAGGCCAGGCCAAGATCGGTACCAGCACCAGTGCGGAGGATGGTGGTGCGGTTGCGGCAGCTGCTCCGGCTGCACCCACCGTTAATGCAAATGGCGCAGCAGTACCGCAAGCACCCACCGCTTCATTAGTGCGTCGAGCCAATCAGGAAAGTGATCGTCCGAATGTTGATATCCAAGCAGACGAAGATACCAATGCGCTTATCATCACTGCCCCACCCGATGAAATGCGCAGCATCCTTGCAGTCATCGAGCAGCTTGATATCCGACGCGCACAAGTGTTGGTGGAAGCGATCATTGCAGAATTATCTGAAAACAACAGCGCCCAGCTGGGGGTTAACTTTGCAGTTAATGGTACGGCAAACAATCGCCCGGCTGCATACACAAACTTGGGTGGTGCCACACAAGCCCTGGCCGGAACCATCGCAGGTGCGGCTGCCGGAACAGCAACAGGTCTAAGCAGTGGTTTGTCATTAGCGCTTGGTCGCTTCGGTAATGGTGGCGTTGATTTCGGCTTTTTGTTATCAGCCATTGCGTCTGATTCAGACAACAACATTCTGTCCACGCCAACGCTTGTCACGATGGATAATCAGGAAGCAGAAATTGTGGTTGGTCAAAACGTACCGTTTGTAACAGGTACCCAGTTGTCATCGGCCAACAACAATCCGTTCCAGACAATCGAACGCCAGGACATTGGTATCAGCTTGAAAGTCAAACCACAGATCAATGAAGGCGACAACATCAAAATGGATATTGAACAGGAGGTCTCCGATGTCAGTAGCACGTCGGTAACCGGCGCTTCTGATATCACCACAAACAAACGCTCTATCAAAACCACTGTTTTGGTAGAAGACGGGCAAACGTTGGTGCTGGGTGGCTTGATTGATGATCAGATCAGCGACACGCACGACAAAGTCCCGTTTCTAGGTGATGTGCCGCTACTGGGCAGCTTGTTTCGTTACAGAACCACAACAAAGAGTAAGCGCAATTTGATGGTATTCCTGCATCCCACCATTTTGCGAGACATCGACACGGCTGACTACTACAGCCGCAGCAAGTACGATGATCTGCGTACAGCGCAATTGGGCCTGTTCGATCAGGACGATATGCTGTCTCGTACCCCCCCTGAATTGCCCGAATTACACCTCTATTACGGCGGCCAGCGTGTCAATAATGTAAAGGACGCACTGAATACAATTGTGCCAACATCAGAATTGACCATAAATTCTCCGCCAATGAACGCAAACTTACCTACAATCAATAGGTTGCCAGCGCAAGCTGGCGCGGACCGTGCAATTGGACCTTTCGACGCCAGTAATTGATGAAAATGGTAGTGTCACCTGCAAATTTTATAGACGTTGGCGAGCCAGCGGATCCGAACTCAGCCGCGGATGCAGCCAACGAACCGAACGATATTGGCAATAACAGTGCTCCTACTCCTCTGGGTGGCGCAGCTACTCGCCCGCCTGTTGACCTGCCCTACACCTTCGCCAAGCGCCATGGGGTGCTACTGGAAACAATAGACGGCGAATTGTATTTGGTGCAAAGACCTGGTGTTAGCGTCATGGCTTTAACTGAAGCCAGACGTAAAGCCGGACAAGCCATGAAAGTGCAAACCATCGATAGCGATGAGTTTGATGCACGTTTAACTCGTCATTATGAAGGCGAAACCGGACAAGCCATGGATATCATGGATGACTTCGGCGACGACATGGATTTAAACGAGCTTGCCGATGCGCTACCCGAACCAGAAGATTTATTAGAGTCTACCGACGATGCTCCAGTTATCCGGCTGATTAACGCGATGTTAACGGAAGCAGTGCGTAAACAAGCATCGGATGTACATATAGAACCTTTTGAATCACGTTTAGCGGTGCGATATCGCGTTGATGGCGTGATGCAAAAAATGATCGACCCGCCGCGTGAAATTGCACCATTAATTATTTCGCGCTTGAAAGTCATGGCGAAGCTCGACATTGCAGAGAGGCGTTTGCCACAAGATGGTCGCATCTCGTTACGCGTTGCTGGACGTCCTGTTGATATCCGAGTATCAACTCTGCCCTCTGGTCATGGCGAGCGTGTTGTGCTGCGTTTATTAGATAAACAAGCAGGACGACTCGATCTTGAACACTTAGGCATGCCCAAAGAAGCGTTTAACAGCTTAACCAAAAGCTTGTCGTTATCACACGGTATTATTCTGGTTACCGGTCCAACAGGCTCTGGTAAAACCACCACCTTGTACGCAGCGTTATCACGACTCAATACGTCACGCTATTCCATATTAACGGTTGAAGATCCCATCGAATACTACCTCGATGGTATTGGTCAAACGCAGGTTAACAACAAAGTTGATCTGGATTTCGCGCGGGGTTTGCGCGCGATACTACGACAAGATCCAGACATCGTCATGGTTGGTGAGATTCGTGACCTTGAAACAGCTGAAATTGCGGTACAAGCCAGCTTGACTGGTCACTTGGTGTTATCAACCTTGCATACGAACACGGCTGTTGGCGCTGTGACGCGAATGCGCGATATGGGCATCGAACCGTTTCTGCTGGCCTCCAGTCTGGTTGGCCTCGTGGCCCAGCGACTAGTACGACTGCTGTGCCCCGATTGCAAACGTCCGGTAACACCCACGCATTCAGAGTTAAAAATCTTGCGCGCTACTGTGTCTCAGGCAACCAACGTTCATGCTGCGCACGGTTGCGATAAGTGTAATCACACCGGATACGTTGGCCGAACCGGTATTTATGAAGTGGTTGAAGTCGACGATAAAATGCGCACCATGATCCACG
This sequence comes from uncultured Granulosicoccaceae bacterium, assembly GCA_964390335.1. Taxonomy (GTDB): domain Bacteria; phylum Pseudomonadota; class Gammaproteobacteria; order Granulosicoccales; family Granulosicoccaceae; genus Granulosicoccus. Next base: position 47,556 of record CAYMHU010000001.1, read on the forward strand.
ACGGCGAATCAGAACACGATCTTGAAAAACACGCGCGATCAAGGCATCCCGGTATTCAAGATGACGGTGCGCGTCTTGTACTGGATGGAAACACCTCACTAGAGGAAGTGCTCCGCGTTACCCGAGAAGCTTAATGGCCGCGTTTGAGTATGTTGCGCTAGACCTTAAAGGCCGGGAAAAGAAAGGCGTATTAGAAGCCGATACTGCACGCCTTGCACGTGCTCAACTGCGCTCACAAGAGTTAACCCCGTTGCAGGTCGACGAAACGACCGTCCGTAAATCCAAAAACAACGCGACTGGTGCCACGTCAAAAACCTTTCGCGGTGGTATCAAAACTAACGATCTTGCGTTAATGACGCGGCAAATCGCTACGCTCAGTGGTGCGGGCACCCCGCTGGAAGAAGCGCTAGCGGCAGTTGCAAAGCAAACAGAAAAACCGCGCATTCAATCTTTGATCTTATCGGTACGATCAAAAGTACTAGAAGGCCACACATTTGCATCGTCACTGAAAGATTACCCGAAGGTATTCCCGGAAATTTACCAAGCAACGGTTGCAGCAGGCGAACAATCAGGTCATCTCGATTCCGTGCTGGAACGTTTAGCGGATTACACCGAGGAACGCCAGGTCGCAAATGCGACTGTTAAAAAAGCCTTGATCTACCCAAGCATGCTGGTCATCGCGTCCATTCTGATTGTGGCGTTTTTACTCGCTTATGTTGTGCCACAGGTTGTTCAGGTCTTCGAGGGCATGGGTCAGGCACTACCACCGTTAACGGTCGCGTTATTAGCAACCAGCGCGTTTGTACGCGAATGGGGAATCATTGCTGCCATCATCATATTTGCACTGGTCTTTCTGTTTGGACGTGCGATGCGAGGTGAAGCGTTTAAAACGCGTGTGCACGGGTTTTTATTAAAAATTCCGCTCATTAAACGCTTAATACGAGGCCACAATACAGCGCAGTTTGCGCGAACCCTGAGTATTTTATCGGCCAGTGGCGTACCAGTGCTAGAAGCATTGAATATTGCGGCACAGGTTATCACTAACCGCCCTATGCGCACCGCTGTTGATACTGCGGCCATGCAAGTCAGAGAGGGGTCTACGTTGGGTAGCGCATTGGAGCGCACTGGATACTTTCCACCGATGATGTTGCATTTGGTTGCAAGCGGTGAAGCTTCAGGGCAGTTGGACATGATGCTAGGCAAAGCGGCCACGCATCAGGAGCGAGAGCTTAACTCGGTGATGTCTATCTTCCTTGGCTTGTTTGAACCTATTGTTATTTTGATTATGGGTGGCGTGGTGTTGACTATCGTATTAGGTATTCTGCTGCCGATATTCGAGATGAACCAGTTGGTTGTATAAATCGCATATAGTAACCTAGCGACGCTTCTTCGGTTTACGACCAGTAAACGGATACTGCTGAAGCGCATCCATTTCTTCGCATGCGCGCCTTATCATAAAGTCAGTGATTTCCTGCTCAACATTACGAATATCGACAATAGCTCCATAGGTCAGCTCTGCCGGTAATGGACGCAGTACCGCACCTTCAGGTATGTGCTGAAATTTCATCGGTTGCATTGTGCTTCCCCCAAGTTTGAATCATTGCTTTGGTCGTCAACGTGCAAATAACACGCAAATCGAAGACCAATCAGAGTGATTCTGTCTCCAAATTGTCGATGTGCTGTTCAAACAGCGCTAATTCTTCATCCGACTTCACCGGAAATTGCAGTGGTAAAGACTTCAATTTCTCTGCAATGATCTGTGCCACGCATAAACGCATGTACGGCTTATCGTCCGCTGGAATGGCATACCAGGGCGCGTATTCAGTTGACGTCTCGTTTAGTAGCTCCTGATATGCAGCCATGTAATCGGTCCATTTCGCCCGTTCCGATAAATCGGTTTTGGAAAATTTCCAGTAGCGCTCAGGCGTTGTTAGTCGGCTTAGAAACCGAGCTTTTTGTTCCTCAGGCGATACGTTTAACCAGAACTTCAAAATAATGGTGCCGTTACGTTCCAGGTGCCGTTCGTGTTCACGGATAGATTCAAAACGCTCATCCCAAATTCGACTGGTATCGATATGCGGCAAGCGTTGGTTGTGTAAATATTTGGGCCTAACCCTGACCGCCAACACTTCCTCGTAATAGCTTCGATTAAAAATACCGATTCGACCTCGCTCGGGCAGGCGCCGAGCGGTACGCCACAAGAAGTCATGTTCCAGCTCTTCGTTAGACGGTGCCTTAAACGAATAAACCTGGCACCCCGCCGGATTAACACCACTCATGACGGCGCGAATAGTGCCGTCCTTACCCGCAGCATCCATTGCTTGAAATACCAGCAACATAGAGAAGCGATCGTCGGCATACAGTTTTCTTTGCAGCTTACTGATTTCGCGTACGCGCTTCTTTAACGATTTTTCCAGCGTTTTTTTACTATGCGTATTTTCACTGGGCATGCTCGAGTAATCCGATACACGAAAGCTTTTATCAAACGGCACGATCATGGCATCGGTTGCTGGCGTAATCACAACACTGTATCCGTATCAACAATTGAGCAGCTGGCACCGGTTCCGCGCATACTGCAATACCCGCCGGGATTTTTATGCAAGTACTGCTGATGCTCATCTTCTGCATAGTAAAAAGCGGGGGCAGGAATTATCTCAGTGGTGATATCACCATAGCCCTGTTTCTGTAATGCTGATTGAAATTGAGCTTTTGACTTTAAAGCCAACTCCATTTGTTGTTCAGAGTGGGTATAGATGCCCGAGCGATACTGAGTACCTTGATCGGGACCTTGCCGCATACCCTGTGTTGGATCGTGATTTTCCCAAAACAGACTAAGCAATTGTGTGTAGCTGATTTGCGCCGGGTCGAACACCACTTGCACAACTTCGTTGTGTCCAGTGAGTCCGGAACACACCTCTTTGTAATGTGGGTTGGGCGTGAGTCCACCAGCAAAACCCACGGCGGTTGAATATACGCCCTTCTGCTGCCAGAACAAGCGTTCGATACCCCAATAGCATCCCATACCGAACAGCGCGAGTTCGTAACCTTCTGGCCAAGGTCCGCTCATAGGATTACCCAATACGCAATGCGTTGGAGCAACGCGTATCGCAACATCACGCCCGGGTAAGGCGTCCTGCTCACTCGGTAATGCCGATTTTTTAAACAGTCCAAACACCTGATAACCTCAATCACCAGAACAAAAAGTCGTGCAAAGTTCTGTAGTTGTGCTACGACATTACCTAAGCTTGCTTAAACGAAACTGAAAGACTGGTGTTAATGGACGAATGCCGCCGCGATTACGCCAATTCGAAGAGTTACATACTGTAAAGATTCTTTTACCGACAACACAAAGAGGTATAAAGGCGCAGTACAAGACAATACTGTGACACCTACCTCAAAAAATCTGCATTGAAAAAGAAGTTGTACGCGAGCCCGGATTTAACCGATGCGTTGCATTGCGGTTACTGCGATTAACAGTATTAAACCTAACACCAGATTAACTAACACAATGTGCCTTATGCGATTAAGCACCGCACCGGCCTCTGGCCAGTTTTCATTGGCTATATGCGTTTTGAAGATTGGATAGACTCTGTAAAACAAATAGATAAACAGCACCATCATAAGCAAGCCGAGCAAGTGCATGATATGCACATACATCGGCGCTTGCGCAAAGCCGTTAAACCAAGAAAAGATCATCCAGTAACCTGTCGTCAACAACACCAAAACAGATAACCAGACCCAAGGAAAAAAGCGTTTAAAAATACCAGCCCAAATCATTAACCTGTCAGGCGGATCGATTGCGGTCAACGTTGGTCGTAATACGATGTAAGAAAAAAACAAACCGCCGACCCAAAGCACGGCCGCAAGCACATGTAAAGCGATGGCAATAGCATTGATCATAACTGGGCGAAACTTTTAGGTATGTTGACAAGCACGCTAAGGTGCAAGAACTACTGGTAGCTACTGACAAATCGGTGGATTGTTGACGCCGCAACGGATACCGAATGGTTCTGAAGTTTAACGTACCGATCTCCACTGAGATACGCACCGTATCCACGCAACATACCCATGAGTCGATAAGAACCGGCATCGCAAGTTAACAAGCCCCCACCTGATTGCCCGGAATCTATGGGCGCACTGGTGTGTAAATCGCCTGAGCGGTTACGTTGGAAAATACCACTGGAGGTTGTTTTACCTTGCGCTTTAGGAAAACCAACAGCCCATACTGGTTGTCGCTCTGTGGGCTGACCCAATGACAGTGGTACTGGATTGATATCGCGTGTGTCGACCTTGAGAACCGCTAAATCCGATCTGCGATCAATCAGGAGTAACGTGGCAACACGAAAACCTTCATCCACGCGCACAAAATACTGACCAGCTCCGTCCACGGCATGGGCTGCAGTTAATACTCGGTTTGGAGCGAATACAACACCGCTAGCGTGACTGCCATGATCGGTAGCAACTGGCACGATAGCTTCAAGCGTTTTGTTATCCGGCCATACACATTCTGGCGCTGCTACAACTTGCAATGGCAAAAGCGCCGTCCAAATCAGTAGCGCACCTATTATTTTTTTGGTGCTCAGCATGTCTCTTCCCTAACGGCTTTTGTAACCGTGTTTGCGTGTTTGTAGCGACGCTTACCAAACCTAATGAAGCCCGATTTCGTTTCTAGACTGCAGGATGTGGTCTGGTTACCAAAGCTATTTCACGTTTTGGTGGGATCGCTCCCACCCCCAAAAAAATGAGCCTTAGTCTCAATCTGTGCTGAGTACTGTGCGCGTGGCTGGAGTCGATGACTGAGTCTGATTAAGGACCCAACCGCGCTGGCTGGGACCAGTCTAGCGTATGAAAAGGCAGGATGAAATAACCTTTGGAGACGGGTTAATGACGTCTAACTCACTGAATTTATTAAGTGTTGTTTTAAGTTTGTTGTTCAACTAATTGATTTTGATAAGGTAACATACGCAGATTTTAGCCACCCAGTTGCAGCCCTATACCAAAGATAAATCTTGGTCTTTCGGCTAAATCATCCGGATTCCATAGGTGAATATCGTTGATCGTCATGGTTGGGTAGTCATATTTGGCTTGACCAACCGACCCCTGCACGACTCCTTGCAAGCTGCCAAGCACCGTTATGCTACGACCCGCGGCAAAGGTTTCCGTTTCAAGATACTCGGGCGATTGCATCAGAAAACGACCGCGTGATGGTTTAGTTGTGTCTGGTCTTTGGTGACGATCAAGCGGGTAATCCAATACCTCGAATTGTGTTCTGTCGGCAAGGTTAACAGCGCTCACTATCACGCCGCCCCAGATCACAGTACCTTTTGCTGAAGCTGGATTAGCACGTGCATTATCAGGCGTTATCTGCACCGTTACCGTATCGGTTGATATAGGAGGTGTTGCACAAGCTATAAGGGTGCAACACACAAAAATGAGTGATGCAATCAAAGTGCTTCGATGGATACATCCGTTCATTGAATTGCTCTATTAACTAATAAGTTCTAAGTAAATGGTCATGATCGTGACGGTCTGCTAGATCATGAAACGGCCAATCATTCCAGTAGCGATCAAAAAAGTGTTTGTGAGCAAAGTCATCGCTCGTAAATCCCTTGCGTGGCTTCCACAACTTATACTGGAAAACCGCCATTACCGGAAATGGGTAAGTTGCCTCACCGATTAACCCTGGACGAACTTCCTGTACGGTTCCAACTAAACTGATATCTGTTCCATCGGGTAACAACTCGGGGTCCACAAACCCGGCAATCTCCGCAACAAATCGACCATCACTTTCATCACTTAAAATAGGCCGCCCCGTTTTCCATAAAGGCCGGGACACGATCTCTAATACAGTGACATCAGGCTTATTTAGTACCGATACAATAGAACCGCCCCATCTAACCGCCAGACCAGTCTCAGCCTGACCCGATTGCAGCTCAGGTATGGAAATGTCAGAAACCTGACCTTTTGGCAGTGGAGTCGCGCACCCCGTCACAAGTACGACGCACAATACAAACGGAGTCCGCCAGCTAACTGCAGCAACCAAGGGCACAAAGCGCAAGAAAGAGCGCGGACAGATGTACTGCTGCATGAAAATACCACCCAAGTTGCCCACTCCCCCAGACCGTTCTGGTCAATCATTATGCAGGGAACACGAGGATGGGCAACACGCAGAATTACGGGTTTGCATTATTTTACGTATTCCGCATCAAAAAAATCGAAGCCACAGTAGCGGGGTTGGGTTATTTCTTGCAAATCGTAAATAAATCACGTCTGCGACAACCATCTCGTAAAGATGGCCTATGGTCTAACGAGACACACAAAAGTCAAAGATATTTGTTAAAAATTATTGAGAAAACGCCGTTAAGGATTAAGCGTAATCGACTAACACTTTACATAAATCGTACCCAGTCGCGTTACAAATGTTAACTAGCTAACACGTTAAAACGAACCAAATACCACTACTTAGTTTATAACTTATTTGGGTTAACAAACAGCGAGTACTTGAAGAGGTCATAAGAACTTATGCAAACAATAAGCAAAGCAGCAAACCTTCTCAATATCAGTGAATATCGTTTATTCAACGAAGCCTACTTAAATTGGTTTGGTGACAGACCCAATGCTGATGATATTACAGTTGTGTTCGCGCATTTTAAAATGTACGGCGAAGTACCTGAATGGGCACGCAGTTTTGCCAAAGGTGTTTTAAATGATTTGGAAGCAAACCGACAGGTTAATCTCAATTCATACTGCCTGTTAAACCTTTCTCCGCGAGTTGGTGGTAAACCGGATATCAGCTTTACGTTACTGAATAAAAAGTAATGCGTACACGCCGATCACGTTTACGTGATGATGGCAATAAAAGATGGCAAAAAAAGGAGCGACTTGATCGCCCTTTTTTTTGGCCGATATTTTTTGTAAGCGGTTACGATCCTCTGTAGGTTGAGTAACCATAAGGGTTAAGCAGCAACGGCACATGATAGTGTTGGCCATCTCCGGTAATCTGAAAGACCACTTCCGCATAGGGATAAAAACTGTCGACATTAAGGCGCTGATAATAGTCACCTAACGCAAAACTCAGCTTATACACACCCGCAGCCAGATTATTTTCGTTCGCCAGTAAATCACTAACCCGGCCATCATCGTTGGTTGTACCGGAACCCAAGCTAAGCCAGTTTCCATCAAGCTGTTGGAAAAGTTCGATAGGTACACCCTGAGCTGGTTTGCCCAATGAGGTATCAAGGATATGAGATGTGATTTGAGACATGGTGTTAACTTTTTTCGCAATGGTTTCGTACAATGCTACGCCATGCTGAAGCCAATAGTCCAATGAATCGATCGCGTATTTTAGCCAGCCTACTACTCGTTGCTGGAGGCACTGCAGCTTTATGGTGGTTCAGGACGCCAGCGTATAGTGAGGCCTGCCTTGAAACAAACCATAACTTAGTAATATGCGCGGCCAGCAATATGGCAAGGTTTACTCAGGACGAACCCCTATTACTTGAACATGCCGATTTCGACTTACGTTCACCATCAGTGCCGACCGTTCGTTTAATTGCGGCTCGCAATGAATCTGTTGGCATGCAATTTATCCTCAGACGCACGGGCACCAATGCACCAGCCATTGTCGACTACACGTTAGACGCGTGGCTTCCAGCAGGTAACAATCAGACAACTTTAGATTTCGGCATTCAATCTTCAGTTTACGTCGCTCACTATCATTGGATAGAAAATGGCGACTATACATGGGGACCCAAATCGCAAGTGCGCAAACGGCGCGCTGCTTACCCCGATGCATTGGTACCAGCGCAACACGGCTGTATGACAAACACCATGCAGCTTTTTAATTCCATTCCAATCCCAAAACACACTAATCAAAATCAAGCCGTGTGGATTGATCACTATATAGCGCCGGACACTGCACCCGGTACTTATATTTTACCGATACATTTTAAAGTCGATCAGCAAACCGTTTCGATACAAGTTGAATTATCCGTTGTTGACGCGCTACTTCCTGATAAACCCAGCATCGATGCAATTGGTGAGGTATACCGTAGCTACAACTTAGAGGGTGCAGGCACAGACCGCAGCACTGCAGCATGGCAACACATGTCGCACTGTTACCATCAGCTGGCTCACAAGCATCGAATGGTGTTTATCGAACGAACCGATGATTTACCCAATGCCGATGGTTGGCGCGATTACGTAAATGCTATGGACCCCATACTCAACGGCGAACTGTTTAGCGAACAGTATGGCTATTCAGGAACCGGCATGCACACACCCGTCAGTGTATGGCGAACGCCGTGGCCACAAGAATACAACATCCAGCTTGAACGACCGCTTACGGTACAAGACTTAGATCGTTACCGCATTATGGCTAAACAATGGCAGCAATTAGCTAGCGACAAGCAATGGAATGCAACGCAATTTTTTGCGTATGTGTTTGATGAAGTAGACGGACCGAATAAGGCGGGAATTCCAGACGATCAGTACCGTCGGTATCTTGCAATGGTGCATGATCAAATGGGTTTACTACAGAACGCTCTTGACGCCGGTTCTACCAATAAAAAGTTGGACTTACTGTGGACCTCGCATTCAAACCCTGCCGACTGGGCAGATGATCCCGCTTTGGACTTAAGCTATAAAGTCAGGCTTTGGTCACCCAATGCAAGCGCGGCCGATCCAGACTTTTTGCAACACCGCATAGCCAAAGGCGATACGGTTTGGTTTTACCATAGTGGACATCCTGCAGTCGGAGCCCACAGCATTAATGCACATGGTGTTGATATGCGTACTTGGGGGGTTATCGGCGCACGCTATAACATCCAGGGGCAGCTCATGTGGGCGGTCAATCTAGGCGCCGACGAAAAACCCTTTGCGCAACCAAGCTATAAACCGGATGAAGACCGTTTCGGCAATGGTGTCATGGTATACCCCGGCAATCAATTGGATAAGATCGGTTATAAAAAGTCGCCCGGGCCAATCCCATCAATGCGCTTGAAAACCTGGCGTCGTGGATTACAAGATGCAGAACTGTATTATCTTGCCAAGGCCGTTGATCAAAACGCCTCTGATCAACTCTTGCATCAGTTCATGCCTGTAGCTCTGGCAGATGCAACTGGAAAAGCTGCGTGGTCGTTCGAGCCGGCCGATTGGATAGAATTCAGAAAGGCACTGTTGAACATCATCGCGGGTGTGACTACACATTAATAGTCTTCACTCGCCGTCATTTACGCGTAAACTACGACTACTATCAACTGCCATCACCCGCTTTAATTAACTTGATCATGCAGATTCGGCATCCCAAAATCGCCAATTTTGTCGAAAATCCCAAGGTTGTCACGTTCATCATCGTTTTGATACTGATCAATGCGGTGACTTTAGGCCTGGAAACAAGCCCCGCTGCTGTTGCAAAGTACGGTAGCTTGTTGCGCGTTATCGACTTAGCTATTCTCATCGTGTTTACGGTCGAGCTGATCTTAAAACTGGTGGCCTATCGACTAAGCTTCTTTCGTTCGGGCTGGAATCTGTTTGATCTCGCGATTGTTGCAATAGCATGGATGCCATCCAGCGGACCATTTGCTATTTTGCGGGCATTGCGAATCTTGAGAGTATTGCGTTTGCTTTCGGTGGTGCCGCAAATGCGCCGCGTTATCGCTGCTATTGGGCACTCCATACCCGGCATGATGTCTGTTGTTGGCGTGTTGTGTTTACTCTTTTATGTATCTGCCGTTCTCACCACCAAACTCTTTGGTCAGCACCCATCACCTGAATTGCAGGCCTGGTTCGGCACAATAGGTTCGTCGGCGTACACCTTGTTTCAAATAATGACTCTCGAAAGCTGGTCAATGGGTATCGTGAGACCAGTCATGGCACACTACCCGCTTGCCTGGCTGTTTTTTGTGCCATTCATTGTTATTACAAGCTTTGCAGTCCTCAATTTATTTATTGGGATTATTGTGGATGCAATGCAAATGGTGCAACAGGATTCCAGGGCTGACGATGATGAGCAAACCGAGACTGCGGAACAACAAATCACTAAACACGTGCAGGAACTTGAAACCGTGGTGCACACACTCAACGCAAAAATTGATGCGCTGTCTGATCAACTAGATCGCTCGCAAAACTCAGGAAAGTAATCACACACAATGACTATAACCATTTTATTAATGGCCGCAGGCGGCATGGTGCTGCTGGTAGCTGGTGCTGAAGTTATGGTCCGGGGTGCAGAGAAACTGGCCATTCAGTTTGGTATTTCACCGCTCGTTATTGGTTTAACAGTAGTCGCATTTGGTACCAGCGCGCCGGAGCTCGCTATTGGTATAAAGTCGGCGCTGACGGGACAAGCTGACATTGCGCTGGGCAATGTGGTTGGCAGCAACATTCTGAACATTTTACTGATACTCGGATTATCAGCGATTATCACACCGTTGGTCGTGGGCAGTCAGATTGTGCGTCGCGATGTACCCATTTTGTTAGTAGCATCATTGCTGTTGTTCGGTATGGCGTTTGACGGACGCATTGCCATCATTGAAGGCTTGGTTTTAATCGCGGGTAGCATCGTCTATACCGTGTACGCCATTGTCAGCGCGCGTCGTGAATCCAAAGGCAGCCGAGAATCCAAAGCAGAAGATAATGAAGCAGTTGATCAACAACCGGCTGGGGTATCTATCTTCTTGGTGATCGTTGGTTTAGCCATGCTGATTTATGGCGCCGACAAATTGGTTGATAGCGCTGTTGAAATTGCGCGTTGGCTTGGCGTCAGCGAGTTACTAATCGGATTAACTATTGTATCGATTGGCACATCCCTCCCTGAAATTGCCACTTCGGTGGTTGCGGCTATACGTGGCATGCGAGACTTAGCCGTTGGTAACGTGGTGGGTAGTTGCCTGTTTAATATCTTGGCGGTAACCGGCGGTACCACTATTTTTGGTGATAACGGTTTAAGCGTTGACCCTGCACTCATCAACTTTGACTTACCCGTTATGCTAGCCGCAACCGTGGCCTGTTTACCTATATTCGCAACCGGCCACCTCATCAGTCGTTGGGAAGGCGCTTTGTTTTTCGTGTTTTATATCGCTTATACCACCTACTTAATTATGGCAAGTCACAGCGCGGAGTCGGTGGAAATTATGCGATGGGCTATGTTGAGTTTTGTATTGCCATTAACGTTTATTACGCTGGGTATTTTGTGGATGCGTGAGATTCGGGAGCGCCGGAAACACGGGTAGATTGAATCCAGGAACACCTGCTGAACGAAGCGATCAAGGGTTAAATACGCCGTTTTAACCCTCAAAACTGCATTGTTAACGTATTGGCCAAACACTTGTGGGCATTTTGCGCCCTCGTGGCCGGATTTGTGCACTGCCAAAGGGCCAGTAAATCACTTTAGTCCGGTATAATCGCGCGATTACCAATCACGGCTTGCATTGTCCGCAGACAATCGGCGCACCAAATCGAGTAGCAACACCGAGCACGCGCACAGGAAATTCCCTTGATCCAGAAATTACGCAATATCGCCATTATCGCCCACGTTGACCATGGCAAGACAACGCTGGTTGATAAGCTATTACAACAATCAGGCACACTCGATTCGCGTCTGGCACCTACCGAGCGCTTAATGGACTCAAACGCCATTGAGAAAGAACGCGGCATCACTATCCTTGCCAAGAACACTGCGATCAAATGGAACGACTACCGCATCAATATTGTGGATACGCCGGGACACGCCGACTTTGGTGGTGAAGTTGAACGCGTGTTAAGCATGGTCGACTCGGTATTGCTGTTAGTTGACGCTGCCGAAGGCCCTATGCCGCAAACTCGCTTCGTTACTCAAAAAGCGTTTGCGATGGGCTTTCGTCCTATTGTTGTCATCAATAAAATTGATCGTGAAGGCGCACGACCTGACTGGGCGCTTGATCAAACGTTTGAACTGTTTGATAACCTGGGTGCAACCGATGAGCAGTTAGACTTTCCTGTGATCTATGCATCTGCAATTAACGGATTCTCAGGAGTCGAGCCAACTGTGTCCGAAGGCGATATGACACCGTTGTTCGAAACCATTGTTGAAGAAGTACCAGCGCCAGATGTTGATACAGAAGGCCCGTTTCAAATGCAGATTTCATCACTCGACTACAACAGCTATGTTGGCGTTATTGGTATTGCCCGAATTAAGCGCGGCCAGCTACGTCCAAACCAGCAGGTAAAAGTAGTCGACGTGGAAGGTCAACAACGTTCAGCCAAAGTATTACAAGTACTGGGCTTTCATGGCCTGGAACGAATTGAAACTGATTTAGCGCAGGCAGGCGATATTGTCTGTATTACCGGTATCGATAAATTACATATCTCCGATACGCTATGCGATCCAAACCACGTAGAAGCTCTACCGGCACTATCGGTTGATGAACCAACCATCAGTATGTTGTTTCAACCCAACTCGTCTCCGTTCGCCGGTAAAGAAGGTAAGTACGTCACCAGTAGAAATATCTGGGATCGATTACAAACAGAATTACTGCATAACGTTGCGCTACGTGTCGAGCGCACCGATTTGAGCGAAACATTTAAAGTGTCGGGCCGTGGTGAGCTACACTTGTCGGTATTAATTGAAAACATGCGCCGCGAAGGGTATGAGCTGGGTGTCGGCCGTCCTATTGTTATCACACGCGAAGTCGATGGTGTGACGCATGAGCCGTTCGAGCAAATTACGATTGATGTAGAAGAACAGCATCAAGGCGCCATTATGGAAAAAATGGGCGAACGACGTGGCGAACTCAAAGACATGGTGCCCGATGGTAAAGGCCGCGTAAGACTCGACTACATTGCCCCTGCCAGAGGCATGATTGGATTTCGAACCGAATTCCTGACCGCGACTTCCGGTTCAGGGTTGATCTACAGTGTGTTTGATCACTACGGACCAAAACTGAATTTCAGCGTTGGTCAACGACGCAACGGTGTGCTTATTTCAAACGGCACAGGCAAGGCCCTGGGTTTTGCACTGTGGAATTTACAAGAGCGCGGCCGTCTGATCACTGCAGCAAACGACGTTGTGTATGAAGGCCAGATTATCGGCATTCATTCGCGCGATAACGACTTAACCGTCAACTGCCTGAAGGGTAAACAGCTCACTAATGTTCGCGCATCGGGTACGGATGAAAACATTCAGTTAACGCCGCCCATCAAAATGACGCTGGAACAAGCGCTTGAATTCATCGATGATGATGAGTTGGTTGAGGTAACGCCTGAGAACATTCGGGTGCGTAAAAAGCATTTAACCGAAACTGATCGCAAGCGTCATTCACGTGCAGCGAAAGCGTCTTAGTAACGCATCTTAGTAACGCGTCTCAGTAACGGCTAGCCTTAGTCTTATTAGCAACTAAGAGCCCGGTACCACACCGGGCTAGGTAGCAAGTGCTCGGCCCTGCGACAAATAATCCACCGTCTGCATTTCAACTAAACGACTGGCAGCACGCACAAATTCAAATTCCAAACGCGTACCGGTATACAGCTCATTCGGTTCAGCTTCGGCTGACACAATTAAATTTACGCGTTGATCATACAACTCATCTACCAGATTCACTAAGCGCCGCGCGGCATCGTTACGGGTTTCGTCGAGTATCAGCACATCGCTTAACAACATGGTAGTGAAGGTGCGCGCTAATTCTATATAGTCGTTGGTTGAACGCGGTGTATTGCACAGTGTGTCGAAAGTTAACCAAACCACATCGCCGGCTACAGCAACAACCGGTATTTTACGGCTATTTATCGTTAGACTTTTATCCGGGCTCGGCGTGCCAATGATCAACCTGTCAAAATGCGCTTGCATCGCTGCTTTGCCTGCACGGTCACATCGCCCGTTATCCATATTACAAACGAGGTAGATGGGCTCCGTTTGCAATAAGCGCAAGCGATAATCCGTTTCACCCAACATTTCAACAACATGTGTATGTTGTTTTAACTGTGCAATTGCCGGTAAAAATCGATCCCGTTGCAAACCATCTTTATACAAATCATCCGGTACGCGATTAGATGTTGTCACCAGCGATACGCCTCGCGCAAACAGCTCCGTTAGCAAAGTACCTAACAACATGGCGTCGGTTATATCGTTAACATGGATTTCATCCAGTAACAGCAAGCGACTTTTCATAGCCCACTGATCAGCCACTAACGGAATGGGGTTTTCTACCTGACCCAAAGCGCGTAAGTCATCGTGGATTTGCTTCATAAAACCGTGGAAATGCAACCGGGTTTTATCTTCAAACGGCAAAGCATCAAAAAATAAATCGCACAAATGCGTTTTACCTCGACCTACCCCACCCCATAAGTACAAACCTTTAACGGGAGTTAAGGTTTTTTTTGATTTTGATTTAAAAAGTTTGGAAAGAATGCCGCTTGAATTGGCTTGCCACGGCGTTCGCTGACTGAGTTCATTCGCCAACGTATCCAGCCGTTGCATAATGTTGCGTTGCTCGGCATCCGGCGTTAATACACCCGACTCCAGCTCTCGCTCATAGCGTGCGAGTGGGCCCACGCTGAACAGCTACACCGTAGAAGCCAGGCTGTTTCCGGCTCTGATTGCGCGTATGGCTTCTTTTTGCCGAACCAACACATAGTGATGTAAGGCATCTAGTTGTTCCACACTTAAATCCACAAAGCGGCAGGTCAGCTCTCCGTTGCGCACATCCGGTAGCACATCGACATAGCCCGAAATAGGTTTTTTTGCTGTCGGTAAATCGAGTGAGAACGGGTACCGGCGACCTGCTTTAGCGGCATTCTCCGACGCTGAAAATGAGACTGCACTGATTTCAAGAATCCGGATTAAATTGCCATCGAGCTGCAATATGACGGGTTCGTCTGGGTTGGGCACCACTGAATATGCGGCGCGCCCGGTCGAAGGGCCTTGGACCAAAATTTCGCTCATCGATCAGTTCCGCAAACCGTGCGGTACCAGCATCGCCAACCGATTTCGTAATCGTTGTACGTTGTTATCGTCCAGGATAATACTCGCGCCGCGATAGGCAATTTCAACCACCACCAGTTCGCGCATATGCACTGATCGCAAACGGCCAACCAAGATGGTAGTCAGGATGGCCAGACTCACACCCGACACAAACGGCAGCACATTGCCACCCGTGAGCACCACGCCGTCGGTTGACACCATTCTGACTATTGATGCCAACGCCCCAATTAAAATGGCAAAGCCAATGGTAAACACGAACACATCCATGGCCAGTTGATGCAACATTTTTTCCGATGCTTGGCGGCGCGTCCAATGGTGCTGAATATCATTCTCTGCGGCGGCGTCGCCGATCAGATGGCAAATTTCCTCCACTTCAGGGGAATTTGAACGCACTTCAGCCACACCCAGCAGCCCTTCGCGGCGGCTCAAATCGCAAATTTTGAGCATCGCGCGAGCCATCTCTTCGGGGGCAGTTCCACCGCGAACACCGCGAGCCAGTGCAAATTGCAATGCATGCGCAAGCTGATTGAGCGGAAAAGTCACGAGTAAGGCGACCAAGGTACCGCCGAATACCACAATAATGGGTTGAACCACTTCAGCAGCGTGCTGAATGCCGCTCATGAACATCGAGAGGCCGATAGTCAGCAGCACCGCCGCTAGCAGCAGTGGAATGACTTGCCAGACCTCCACGTTCTCGTGTTTTTGCACTACCAATTCGTCAGAGTTATATAACGGCACTGTTATTATTTTATCCGCTTATCAAAATGCCTGTCAGCAGCGCTAAACCAAGATGCGCCGTTCCATCGTTACTTGAGAATAGCAGAAACAATTGGATACATAGCGGCTAAATCCTGCATCATGTTGCTCCGGCCAGTTCCAGCCAAGGTGGGACCTCTCTTGCGGCGCTGTCTAGCTGCGCATCCAGCGCCTTTGCACCCGGCTTCAACGACTCCAGTAAACGCCAAAATTCTGGCGAATGATCTAGGTGTTGTGTGTGGGCAAGCTCGTGCAACAACACGTAATCGACCAATTCTGGACCAATAAACAGCAGCTTGTAATTCAGGCTCAGTGTTCCGGTAGACGAAAAACTTCCCCATACGGTGCGCTGACCACGAATCAGCAACCGTTTGTAAGACAAACCGCTTTGATGCGAACGTGTCTCCAGCCAGGGTTGTAAAATATCGCGCGCCAGCGGTTTGAGCGCATCAGCAATGCAGCCCGCCACCAACGCTTTATTGCTGGTATCCACCTCGATTTTCAACTCTGTATCGCCAGTCCAACGCCACTTGGCTTCTTCTGGGTGGGCGGCGGTCCTATAACTTATGCTGATCGTTTTGTGTTCAGCTATCAGGTTCAATCGGGTTGGCGGCCATTCGCGGTAGCGCTCTGGAATCTGATTCTCGAGTTCTTGCAAGGCATCGAGTATCCATGCCCGCTGACTCTCGACCAATTCCGGGATGGCGCGCTTGGGATAACGTTTGGGGATGGTGACCTGCAGGCCGCGGCCCGGCACCACCCGTAAATACACCTGTTTGGCTTTGGCAGAGACCTTTATTGAATATTCAATGGGCTTTGCCCGGCCATGCTCATCAACGCCCGGCAGCAATGAAAAGACACTACGGCGCAACGCACTGGGCTCCTCCAGCACTTCGTCGGCGTGATGCGACGCCATTGTTGAAAAATCAAACGTGAGTTGTTGTGGGTTTTCCAATGCTCGATGGAATCGTTTGGGTTGGTGTATTCTACGCTAAGCTAAGAACGTCGCCACCGTATATCACCGTTATGTCATTACTCTCGATTACCAGCATCCTGATCACTGTCTCAGCGCTGTTCGCGTACATCAATTATCGGACACTGCGCTTACCGACCACCATTGGCATCATGGTTATCTCGTTGTTGTTTTCACTATTGCTGATTGTGCTGGGTCGCTTCGGTTTTCCTGAAGGCGTTACGATTGCACAAAATTTAGTCTCGCAAATAGATTTTAATAAAACCCTGCTCACCGGCATGTTGGGATTTTTACTATTTGCCGGTGCCATGCATGTCAATTTGTATGACTTATTGGCGAACAAATGGGTTATTGGTGGCCTGGCATCAATAGGACTTGCCATCAGCACCATTATTGTTGGTGTTGGCACCTACTTTATTTTACGCCTCGTCGGTATTGAGCTATCGTTCGCTTATTGTTTGTTATTCGGCGCATTAATTTCACCGACCGACCCAGTCGCGGTTATGGGTATTTTAAAAACCGCTGGCGTATCTCCCGCGCTAGAAACCAAAATCACCGGCGAGTCGCTATTTAACGATGGCGTAGCTATCGTTGTGTTTCTCGCGTTATTTGGCATTGCAGTTAATGGCGATGCTGTCGATTTTGGCAACATTGGTTTTCTGTTCGTGCAAGAAGCCATTGGCGGGGCACTTTTTGGATTTGTATGCGGTTGGGTAGTCTTAAAGATGCTTGAGCGCGTTGATAACTATAAAGTCGAAGTCTTGTTAACACTCGCGCTTGTTGCCGGTGGTTCAACCGCCGCCGCAGGCATGCATCTATCGGCGCCTATCGCGGTTGTGGTTGCAGGCTTGATGATTGGCAATCACGGCCGACGTGATGCCATGAGCAACACCACGGTGCAACATCTGGATACCTTCTGGGAATTGGTGGA
Organism: uncultured Granulosicoccaceae bacterium; assembly: GCA_964390335.1. Taxonomy (GTDB): domain Bacteria; phylum Pseudomonadota; class Gammaproteobacteria; order Granulosicoccales; family Granulosicoccaceae; genus Granulosicoccus. The sequence goes on from CAYMHU010000001.1 coordinate 65,172, forward strand.
TGAAATTCTGAACGCCGTGCTGTTTCTGATTATTGGCTTAGAAGTACTGGCCATGTCCAGCGACTCCAAAATCTGGTTAATCGGACTGGTTATAGCAGCACTGGTGTTGCTTGCACGACTCATTGCTGTCAGCGTACCAGTCAATATTCTGAAACTACGCAGAGATTTCCATCCACATGTGATAAAAATTCTAACCTGGGGTGGGCTACGTGGTGGTATTTCAGTCGCATTGGCGTTGGCCATTCCGGCAGGACCAGAGCGTGATGTGATTGTGACCATTACCTATGTCATTGTGCTGATCTCTATCTTGTTACAGGGACTAACCATTAATAGACTGGTTATAATGACAAAATCCGGCGCACAGGAATAATCACTTGCGTAAAAACCACTTAATTATTTAATTCAAAAATACACTATTCAACATTGGTAAAGAACATGGCTCAAGAAATCATATTGCACTTTCAAACTCAGGATGGCGACACCCGTACGGTCGACGCCGTTATTGGCGACAGTGTGATGGAAACCGCAATTAAAAACGATATTGATGAGGTGGTTGCTGAATGTGGAGGGAGCCTTATTTGCTCCACATGCCATGTTTATCTTGATGATGAAACCGTTGCGGTGGTTCCCGAGCCAGACGATGCGGAACTGGATATGCTGGAAGGAGTGGCCGCTGAGCAGCGACCCAACTCACGCTTAAGTTGTCAGATTGAAGTGACTGAAGCTTTAGCTGGTCATACCATTCATACACCCGTTGACCAATAAGCCCTACACCCCACTTTCATAACAGCACGCACTATCATGGCTATAACACCTTCTGTAATTGATGCGTTTGATCGTATTGGCGAAGAGAACGCGTTTGCGGTTCTGGCAAAAGCGAATCAACTTGCGGCCGAAGGAAAACACATCATTAATCTGGGCATTGGCCAACCGGATTTTTCTACACCCGAACACATTGTAGAAGCGGCTGTGAAAGCGTTGCGCGATGGCCACCACGGCTATACACCAGCAACCGGCATTGTTGAACTTCGTGATGCGGTGGCGCAGGATTTATCAACGCGATACAACACCTCGGTATCGTCGAACAACGTAATGATCGTACCGGGTGGCAAAGTCACCATGTTCAGCGCCATATTGATGTTCGGTGAGCCCGGTGGCGAGATTCTATACCCAGACCCCGGCTTTCCAATTTACCGTTCCATGATTGAGTTTACCGGCGCAAAACCTATCCCAATTCCAATCAGAGAAGAAAACGGGTTTGCGTTTTCAGCCGAAGAAACCTTGTCATTAATAACACCTGACACCCGACTCGTTATTATCAACTCACCGGCTAACCCCTGCGGTGGTGTTACGCCAAAAGCCGAAATTGACAAACTGGTTGCTGGATTAGATGACCACCCACATGTAGCAATTATGTCGGATGAAATTTACGATCAAATGACGTACGACGATGCCGAGCATGTCAGTTTATTAAGTTATCCATCCATTCGTGATCGACTTATTTTATTAAACGGCTGGTCAAAAACCTACGCTATGACGGGCTGGCGACTCGGTTACAGTATTTGGCCGGATGCGTTTTACGAACCAATGCGCAAACTGGCCGTTAATGCGTGGAGCTGCGTAAACGCGCCAGCACAATATGCAGCACTTGCAGCCATCACTGGCCCACAGGATGCGGTAAGCGACATGGTTAATGCGTTTGATCAGCGTCGGATTAAGGTTGTTGAAGCATTAAATAAGCTACCCAACGTTAGCTGCATAACCCCTAAAGGTGCTTTTTATGCGTTCCCCAATATTAAAGAAACCGGTTGGCTGGCAAAGCCATTAGCCAATAAACTGCTGGAAGAAACCGGCGTAGCAACCATCGGCGGGCCGGATTTTGGCGAACTGGGCGAGGGCTACATCCGCATTTCGTACGCCAATTCAATGGAAAATATACTCGAAGCCATAGACAAGGTTGATGCATTCTTACGATCAAATCCGCAGTGATTCAACATTTACAACCGTGTAGAATAAGCCTCTGTAGCTACATGGTGAGCACTGAATGCTTCAAACACCAATGACCGACATCGCATCACGCGTATACAACCATTCGTTTAAGCTCGATCCTATTGTTCGCAGCCTACTCGATACCGATGTATACAAACTGTTGATGCTGCAAACCATCTGGAAAGAACATGCCGATGTACCGGTTACGTTCTCGCTCATTAATCGCACCAAAAGCGTCTTACTCGCCGAAGAAATCGACGAACACGAACTACGCACCCAACTCGATCATGCACGATCTATTCGATTGTCAAAAAAAGAAATGATCTGGCTTGCGGGTAATACGTTCTATGGCAAGCAACGATTATTTAAAGAAGATTTTCTAAACTGGCTAAATAGCTATCGTTTACCGGAATACGATTTACGAGTAGAGAAAGGCCAATATGTTATCGACATTCAAGGCAGCTGGGCCGATGTTAGTTTATGGGAAATTCCCATGTTGTCTATTATCAGCGAACTTCGCTCACGGCGCGCTGCATTAGGTGTGGGGCGCTTCGAGCTCGACGTGTTATACGCTCGCGCAAAAGCCAAGCTCTGGGAAAAAGTATTACGGCTTAATGAACTGGACGATTTAGTGATCGCCGACTTTGGCACCCGCCGCCGCCATAGTTTTTTATGGCAACGCTGGTGTATTGCTGCCATGAGTGAAGGTTTGGGCGATAAGTTTATTGGCACCAGTAATGTGCTAATGGCAATGGATTTGGATTTAAACGCTATTGGCACTAATGCACATGAACTGCCCATGGTGCAAGCAGCCATGGCAAACAACGATAAAGAACTGTTAATGTCACCGTACAAAGTTCTGGAGAGTTGGCAGAAAACCTACGATGGCAACTTACTCATTGTATTACCCGATACCTACGGCACCACCACTTTTCTCAATCACGCACCCGACTGGGTAGCCGACTGGAGCGGCTTCAGAATCGATTCCAAAGAACCTATCGCAGGCGGCGAAGAACTGATTGCCTGGTGGGAATCGCAAGGACAAGATCCCAAAGAGAAACTACTCATCTTTTCAGACGGTTTAACCGTTGATGTGATTGAAGATTGCTACAAGCGTTTCAACGGACGTGTTCGATTAAGTTTTGGTTGGGGTACACACTTAACAAACGATTTCAGCGATTGCGCTACTAAACCGAACGATATGCTAAAGGCCATCTCTTTGGTGTGCAAGGTAACTCACGCAAATGGAAAATCGACCGTGAAGTTATCTGATAACTATCAAAAAGCCACTGGTCCTGCGGCGGAAATTGAGCGCTATCGCAAGGTGTTTGGTCAGGATAATATGAGTAGTTTGGATGTGGAGGTATAAGAAATACCTTCTAATTGTGATTAAACAGCTTAATACCAACGCGACAAGCGCCGAATAATCCCAAACACCACAGCCAAAAACAGCAATGGAAACACCACCGTTTGCATAACAAACACCACAATTAACTGAACCGTGTTTTCGCTGATGGTTTCTGCCGCAACGGCGTATTCATCGAAACGTTTTTCAAGATCAATCTGATCCACCACGTTGTTGTACAAATCGAGTGCGCGATCAACAATGCCTTCGGGTGGTTCAGCTACTACAGCTGATCGATCATTGAGTAACCGGATTTCTTCTTGTGCCGTTTCTAGTTCTGCTGTGGCGGCAATATAGTCATCTTGCAAAAAGGTCACGTAAACCCATTCGTTTGCAATCGCGATTGCGGGCATCATAAACCGCAGCACCAACACAAACAAAAACACCCTGCCCAGTACGGCTCTGATGCGCTCGTTTTTGAATAGCACATGACTGGCAATCAGCAAAACGGACACAGCAAGCAGCAGCAAAATCAAACCTTGCCATGCGCTCATCGATAACAGCACTTTTTGCACACCCAATGAACTGGTTGCCAGCAACATAATCCAGGAGAAGCGCTCAACCAGATCGTTTATAGGGTCCAGAATTTCACCCGGCGTGAAACTAACGCCCATACCCGCGGGTTGCACTGCTACTTCGGTTCCCTGGGCAACAGAGATAACACCGTTTAAGCCGCGCGCTACGGCAAAACTGACCAACGCACGTTTAAATGAATCATCGACATACTCTCGCCCAACAGTGTCGGTTGTGGGCAACATAGATAACAAGGTTGCGCACACCACAGCGCAGATGATGATGATTGATGATTTAGATAGAGCCATTGGCGCAGCTTAACCGGCACAAACGCGCAGGTCTAGGCAGATTCAGTACTTTTCGCCGAACCTATTCTGGCTGTAACTTCAATCTCGATACGCATGTTGGGGTCGGCCAATCCTGCACTGAACATGGTTGCTGCTGGCCGTACATTACCGAAGTAGCGTTGCAGTACCGGCCAACAGGCTTTGAATTCACTGGCATCGGGCAAGATGTAGTGCACCCGTACAACATCAGCCATCGAGCAACCCGCTTCGTGCAATGCCGCATCAATATTTTGCAAACACTGATCGCATTGACCGACCACATCGTCAACGATCGACATGTCGTTATAGTTATAACCAGTCGTACCGGATACAAAAACCCAGTCACCATCAATGACCGCTCGTGAGTAACCAATATCATGTTCAAAGGTTGATCCGGAACTGATAAGCCGTCTGGCCATTCTAACTACTCCACGAAAATAGGAATAACGGTAAGTTCAACTATCATACAAGTTATCTGGGGCTAAGGCATTTGGTTAAGCGCGGCTGAACCAGTCCGCACAACCCGGCGCTAATTGATGCTGTGTCTTAACTATTGCTTTGAACGGGCCGAAAACAGCACTGCCACATCCGAATTTTTGCCCGAATCAGGCTGATTTAAGGCAAAATAACGTGTTGCACCAATGACCAATTTTTGGAGTTCAATTCACATGTCGAAAGGCCGCGTAACATTACTGGGCGGTACCGGATTTGTAGGTACTCAACTTTCTTGCCGACTGGCGGAAGAATTCTCAGAGGTCGTGCTGCTCAGCAGACACACACAGCGCTCGCGCTCGCTGCGCATCATTCCTAATGTACACGTTGTCAAAGTGGATGTGCATGATGATGAAGCGCTGGCAACCGCGATCAGTGGTTCCGATGTTGTCATTAATCTTGTGGGCATTTTAAATAGCTCCGGTTCTGGCGCTGCGAATTCCTTCCAAGGTGCACACGCTGACTTAACACAAAAAGTAGTTAAGGCTTGCGAGTCGCTTGGTATCAGCCGCTACTTGCATATGAGCGCATTGAACGCTGATGCAAAAAACGGTACCAGTGAATACCTTAAAACCAAAGGCACGGCAGAAGATATTGTTAAGGCTTCAACATCACTTAACTGGACCATCTTCCAACCATCGGTCATCTTCGGTGAAGACGATGCGTTCTTCAATCGCTTTGCACAACTACTCACGTCGCTGCCGGTATTTCCATTGGCTTGCCCTGATTCACGCATGGCGCCGGTGTTTGTTGGTGATGTTTGTCAAAGCATGATGGATTCGCTAAGTAACGACGACAGCGCTGGCAAAACAGTGCAGCTGGTAGGTCCTGCAGACTACACCTTAAAAGAGATTGTAGAGTTCACTGCCGAGACCCAAGGCATAAAACGAGTCATCATCGGCTTACCCGATTTTCTGGCTAAGTTGCAGGCCCGCATTATGGGTTTTGTACCGGGTAAACCGTTTTCTATGGACAACTACCTGTCATTGCAAACCGATTCTGTGGCCAGCGCCGACACTGAGCGTCAACCCACATCAATCCAGGCAATCGTTCCGCGTTACCTTGGTAATTCTGCTGGTGTGAATGGCCGTCATCAAACACGCAGAGCCCTGGCACGCCGCTAAACTGCGCACTAATTCAAGAAAACCCGCCGTGCGTCGCTACCCGTTCTATATAGAACGGGTACACGACCATGCACAACCAGCTCCTCACGCTAGCCTTCAGCCTGCTATTCTGGCTCGCGCCAACGGCCATTACCGCGCAGACGCTTGAGCTGCAGGCGGTCGAAGACTTTATCAATCTCGATTCAGGTGAAGTGCCCTATTACCTTGATCTGGCCGGCACACGCAATGCGCTCGCGATCAATGCGGCCAAAGAAGAATATCGTGAGAAATTTGCACGCGCAGAGTATGAATTTTTAGGATCCGACGGTCTTTATGATCTGACCATTCATGCACTCGGCGAAATTGATGGTGATTGTGAGTACCGTTTATTAGTAAACGGCATAGAAATAGGCGCCGCGATCAATCCTCCGGTCGATGAAGACTACAAAGTTATCGAACACACATTTAAAGGCGTCGCCCTAAACTTTGCATCAATAATTGCGGTTGAATCGAACGCGGTGTCCAACGGTATTATTCCAGAAGGTGATGGCTATGCATTTGCTCGTGGTCGTTGGCGGAGTCTGTTTATTACTCCCTCCTCTGACGACTCTGTATCTCAAGATTTTAATGTGGACTTAGGTTTAACACTCGATGTTATTGGCAGCGAGCTAACGCAAAACCAATCCACCACGTTTTTTATTAGCACGATTAACCTCTCATCCGAAAGCGCTGCAACCAATGCGGTTGTTGATATTGAACTACCCGCCAGTGTTGAGTTTGAGGCAAGTGCAGAATGCACCGCGTCTGCAACTGGCGCCCGTTGCTTTCTACCTGAACTGCCAGCATCGGAAAGTCTTAGTTTGAGTTTTGTGGGTCGCCTTATCGACAGCGGTGATGTTGCTATCACAGCTTCTGTGATGGCCGACCAGACAGACCCAGACAACAACAATAACAGCCCATCAATCGCAATAACCGTTGCAGAAGCTGTCGCCACAGATCCCGATGACTCGGTTACAGATCAAACGGACAATTCAGGCGACGGTATGGACAGTAGCACTACCGAGGACACTACAACCGAAGACACAAGCGCCGAATCAGATACTGCAGCCGGTGCCACTTGGGTGTTACTGCTGATACTGATGATTTGCCGATGCCGACGTTACGGCGCCAAATAAGCATCCATGCGTTTTCGACGCTCAGCATAAGGGAGTTCAGCGATCTGCTTTGCCAGAGTGTAAAACGCCGCTAAGTCGGAACCCGATTCTGCATACATCGCGGCAAACGCTGGTACGTATCGACGATAGGTGGCCACCGAGATGAGTCTTGCATTGTTGATTTCGCGGTTAAACCAGCCATCGTAACCGTTATAACCATTCCATTTGGTTCGTTTGATGATTTCGTATTGAGAGCGCATGCTCGCAAACACCGCCTGCTTTTGTTCACGCATAAGCTCAATCGAAATTGATTCTTTATACAACGCAAGCAATTGCTGACGTGTTGTTTTCAATAACTCAGTGAAGTCATCAATACGGCCGAGATAACGGTTGTAACCGGCAATACGATCGGTTTCACCACGTGATTCAAGCCAGATACGAATCCCCTCCTGCTCTACAAACGTGGCGAAGGCCTCGTTAAAACTGCTGTCGTCCTGTACGTACAGCAATTGATGCGCAAGCTCATGGAAAAGTGTACTGACGTACCCGATATCACCTCTGGAGAGCATGGTGTCTACGACCGGATCCTCAAACCAACCTAACGTGGAATAAGCCGACGCCCCGCCAACGACAACATCGTAGTTTTCTGTTCTTAAACCTGCAGCATAGTCATTGGCATCTTCTTCGGCAAAGTAACCGCGGTAGCTCACGCAACCTGCAACCGGGAAACACCATGTTTTTGCGCGCAGCGAAAACTCTTCTGCGGCCACAACATTCCATGTAATGTATTGCCGACCAGTTGCGGAGTAGGTTTTATAACTATCGTTATCGGGTAGTTCGAGCTGATCTACCGCAAACTGCCGAGCGTCAACCAATGTTTGCAGTTTGTTCTTAAGCTCAGCGTCAGTATCGGGATTTTCAAGCAGCTCGCTAATAGGCTCACGGCCCCGCATTAACTCTAGGTGCCCGCCCACTGCCTGTGAATAGTAGCCTACTGTGCTACAACCACCTGTACTAAACAGCGTTGTAAAACAGACACACGCGTAAAAAATCCGATGAAGTCGCATGCGGGTCAGTGTAACATCACGGCTATGGAAATTTACCTTGTGGGTGGTGCGGTTCGGGACAAACTCCTGAACCTGCCGGTGATTGATAACGATTGGGTTGTGGTGGGCTCAACCCCTGATGAATTGCTCAGTGCTGGCTATCGTTCTGTGGGCAAAGACTTCCCGGTCTTTCTACACCCGGAAACCCACGAAGAATACGCGCTGGCCCGCACTGAACGTAAAACCGGCCCCGGCTATCATGGCTTCACCTTCAACACGGACAAGAACGTCACCCTTGAAGACGATCTGCTACGTCGCGACCTTACCATTAACGCCATCGCCCAAAAACCAGATGGCACATTCGTTGATCCCTTCAACGGTATTGAAGATATTGAGAATAGAACGCTGCGGCATGTGTCCGATGCATTCAAGGAAGACCCTGTTCGCGTTTTACGAGTCGCAAAATTTAAAGCACGATTTGCCCATCGCGGGTTTGCGATAGCTAAAGAAACGAATGCGCTTATGCAATCTATGGTCGACAATGGCGAAGTCGATAATCTTGTTGCGGAACGTGTTTGGGCCGAAATGGACTCTGCACTATCAACCACAACACCAGTCGCTTTTTATCAAACCCTTGTTGAATGTGGAGCACTCAATTCTGTTATGCCCGAGTTGAGTCAATTGTTATTAGATGAGGGGTACACACTGACCGCCGATGGCCAGCGAGCGCTTAACATTCTGAACGTAGCGTCGGAGCGATCCGATGATGCCAGCGTGCGCTTTGCTGCACTATGCACAGAGTTTGGCGCCAAAGAAAAAAGCGATGAGCTTGAAGCGATGTGTCATCGTTTACGCGTGCCCGGCAATTACAAGGACCTGGCGATGTTGGGTTCACAACATGCCAGAACCGTGCACAATCTGACGGATTTAAATGCCGACGAACTGTATCGGCTGATCAAAGTGCTCGATGTATCGCGCAAGCCCGAACGATTTAACGACTTCTTAACGGTTTGCGAATGCGACGCACACATACGCCGTGCCGGCAATAAGCAGTTCACTCAAACAAGTACGTTACGCAGCCTTGCCAGCGTATTTCTTGATGTTGATGCAGGAGCCATTGCACAGCGATGCACGAACAAGGCAGATATTGCAACGGCCGTTGCACAAGCGCAAACAGACGCGATTAACCAGTATTTAATAAATCTAAACCGCTAACCCAACGTTGCCTTATCTGGTCGAACAAAAGCTTGCCGGAAGGTAAAAGCATGGCGTGTTGGGCCATGTTCCTGCAAATAGGCAAGCTGATCTTTGGCTTCCACAGCCGTCGGCGCGAGCCCGGCCGGAACCCACCAAAGCACCATATGTGATCGAATCATACGGTTGAACCATTCTTTCTTACGCCGCATGATCTCTACATGCGCGCTCTTGTAAACAAAGTCGTGCAGGGATTCAACGGAGTCCCAGACTGATAAATTAACAATGTACTCGGGGTCAAATCCGAAATTGGGAAGATCAGTAGGTGGGTCGCCTTTTAAACGCCACACAAAGCCGTTTGCATTTTCGGCCAGCGCATTAATACGATCTAAATTGGCGACAAAATCGGCAAGCTGTGGCGAATCGATTGGGGCTTGCAGCTGAGCTATGTTTAATTGCGCTAATTGCCAATCAGCCATGAGAAGGCCTCGCGTTGCTACAGAACTTGCAAACATTGTAGCGCTTGCTCATCAGTTGGTGTAGCACAACCGTAGATTCAGCCAAGCTGCTGATAAAAACTCCAGAACAGACTTAAGGAGATGGCCCACATAACCAACGCAATCACAATATCCAGCCGTTGCCAATGATGCGGTTGGCTAAAAACGGGGGCTAACAAGCGACCGGCAAACGCCAAGGTTAGAAACCAAACGATGGAAGCGGCTATCGCTCCGGCGGCAAAGGAGGCTGAGTTCGGATAGGGTAATTGTCCGCCAATGCTACCGACCAACAAAACCGTATCGAGATAAACATGCGGATTGAGCAAACTGAGGGCAAGCGTGGTTACAATCACTGTGGTTCGCTTGAGCACTTTTATATCGGTATTTGCCACTAGCGCTTGTGGATGGCGCGCCCTGTTAAATGCTATGCAACCATATGCAAACAGAAAAACGGCACCTGCAATTGTGATCGCCATCAGCAGCGTGGGACGTGACTCAACAAACTGTCCGACACCCCATACACCTAAGGTAATAAGCGAAGCGTCAACCAGAATACACACGAACGCGATAGTAAAAGCATGTTGACGACGCAATGCATGGCTTAATAGAAACGCATTTTGTGCACCGATGGCGATGATTAAGCTACCACCAATACCAAAGCCTTTTACAAATGCCCAGAACACGATGAAATCCGTAATGATAACCGAGTTAGAATCTCGGCAAGCGTACCACTTAAAAGGGGATTATGTTCGAGATTCCATGTACCCGATAAACAGAGATTCGAATCGCGGCAGGATTGTCCCAACCCAGGTATATGCTAACGCCCAAGCCAGCAGCACCCCGCAGGTATTCGCTATCATGTCGCTTACATCAAACTGCCGAGTGGGTGTGGCGGCCTGCAAAAATTCCATGGCTACACCCAAGCCAGTTAATAAAACGGCAAACAGAATCCGGGTTAAGTCGTGACGATAAATTTGCGCGAACCAGCCCATTAACCCGGCGTACACCACGCAGTGCAGCAATTTATCCGACCAAGAAAACGGCGGTAGTATGCTTGGCATACTCACAACCGATGCCACTACCACTCCGACAATCAGCAGCAAACCGACCGAAAGCCACAAACGCTTAAACCGCAGGTGATCAGTAGCAAAAAGATTGTTTGGTGCAAAGTTGAAGGTCATACTTAAATTAAACCGGATTCCTAATCCGTTATCGCTTAAATCAAAATTAGTTTAAGCCAGTGCTTCAGAGTTTGACCGTTATAAATACCGACGCAGTTAACAGTATTGACAGAACAATGTGTCCCCAGCTGGATATGGACAACAGGTGGTATTTGGCGGCCCCTTTCCACCGAGCATACAACAGCACCAGCACGCTGTACGCGATAATGCCGGAACCTACCCAAATCGCAACGCCCGGAGCTTCCAGCGACCAATTAAATTTATCCCGACCATCAATTATCCAGCCGGCCAGCGCATAGACCAGATAGAAGCAGCTCATCACCATGGGTATGATGAGCAAGCAAAACTGGATAACGGGTGATATGTGTTTAACGGAATTTTGTTTCATACCTGTTGTCATACAACTACTATCACGTTATTTTAACAGCTCCCAAGCCATTGGAAACCAACCATGTTGAAGCCAATACAGGCATTAATTACATTTAGCTGCCGCGGAGTCGCGCTGCTCCTTATATGCCATCTTGGTTACGTAACTGCAGGCGAAGCGGATGTTATCGATGTGAAAATCAGTGCATCAGGCAATGGCCTTTTCCGCATTAGTGCTACCTTGGAGCACGCAGATACCGGTTGGGATCACTATGCGAACCGTTGGGATGTGTTGGACGAAAACGGTAACGTACTAGGTAGTCGTGAACTATTGCATCCACATGTAGATGAACAACCGTTTACACGCTCGCTTCAGCTGAAAATTCCAGCATCAGTAAAAACGGTGACTATTCAAGCTAACGATTCGGTGCATAAACTGGGCGGCAAAACATTCTCAATTGCAGTACCGCATTAATTGCACAGGCAACTCAGTGCGCCAACTATAAAAACAACCACAGTAGTAACGCGCCTAACAACAAGCGGTAAATCACAAATGGCAGCATGCCCATTTTGTTTATCCAAGACAAAAAGAAATGGATACATGCAAATGCGCTAATAGCAGCAACCACGGTTCCCAAGCTTAAGGCCATCCAATCGACTGCCTCAGTACTGCTAACGAGATCTTTCGTTACACCCAGCCCCGACAACACGATGATGGGTATAGACAATAAAAACGAATAGCGAGCGGCGGCTTCACGCGTTAGTCCTAACAAGAGCCCAGCGGTTATAGTAATACCAGAGCGTGATGTGCCGGGTATCAATGCCATAGCTTGCGCTGAACCAATAACCAGAAAATCCTGCCACGTTAAAGACAACTCTGATCGCGTGCGTTTGCTGCGTTTATCGGCGTACCATAACAACAGACCAAAAATGATTGTGGTGGCAGCAATGACCAACGGTGATCGTAGATAGGTTTCTATATGATCTTTAAACAACAAACCCACAATACCGGCTGGTATGGTTCCAAGAGCAACACCCCAGGCCAATCTGGCTTCAGGTGTCATACCTTTCCCGGTTATAGAATTTAGCCAGGCCAAAAACAACGTTACTATATCTTTTCGGAAAAACGTGACAACCGCAATCAGGGTACCCAAATGCACGGCAACATCAAACGCTAAACCTTGATCAGGCCAACCCAGAATACGCGGCACAAGAATCAGATGTGCGGAGCTGGATACAGGCAAAAACTCGGTAAGACCTTGCACCAGTGCAAGCCAAATGATGTGAGCTGTTTCCATAGGTTGTCCGTGTTGCTTTAAGTGGCTACAGTCTGTGCGACAGGTCTTGTGTCGCAAATCCCTGTAGCGATGTATTCAGGTTCTTACCCAATGCCATAAATTGGAATCGTTCGCCCATTTCGCCTGGCAATGTCAGCGTTTTAATTTGCCGGGCCAGAGATATTCGCTCCTGCTCATTCGCACAAGCGTCAAATAAGGGCTCGCTGATCGACAATAACCCTGTGTCTAACAAAAAGCTTGCCTGCGACGTGTAGCCAAGCAAATCCAGCCCTGACTCGGCACCTGCTTCAACCACGCGGGTGAAGTCCACATGCGCCGTTATATCCTGTAACCCGGGACAAAAGAAAGGATTGTCGTGGGTTCGATGTTGGTAGAAACAGCTGAGCGTGCCGTTTAGCCGCTCCGGCAGGTAATATTCGCGACGCGGGTACCCGTAGTCCGATAACAACAGCGCTCCGTGCTTCAGGCTGTGGGCCAGCGCGCTAACCCATGGGTTGAGCAGCTTGCACACCTCAGAACGATAGCCCGCGGCAAACGGCACTCCTACGTCATTCTCAATACCGTCAATTAATTCGGCTAACTCGGATGGAGCCGGCCGCTGTACATATTCGTAACCAGAGGCGCCTTGCTGTACACACACTTGTATGGCCTGCCCTTCGTGTACGGTAAACAGCTCCACTGGCAAGGCATCCATGACTTCATTTGCAATGCAAACACCGATAAAGTCGTTGGGCAGCTCGCTTATCCATTGCACTCGAGCAAATTGCTCTGGGCTGAGTGTGGAGCTTAGCGATTCCTGCTGCCGTTGTTGTAACTCGGCGCTGGGCTCAAGAATGTAATACAAGACCGCTTGTTGATCGCTCAGTCCTTCTATTACCGCCGCTGCGAGTTTGCCACTGCCCGCACCCAGCTCCAGAATATGCCCGCCGGTGAGTTGCAGCACTTGTCGGCATTGACTGGCCAGGCATAATCCAAACAGAGGTGAGATTTCTGGTGCGGTAATGAAATCCCCACTTGAGCCAAACTTTTGCGAGCCAGCCATGTAATAGCCCAACCCGGGTTCGTATAACGCAGTTTGCATATAGTCTGCAAACGACACGGGACCGGATTGCAATTTTGTGTTCAGGATTTCACACAGCAACTGACTGTGTTTAAGCGCCAAAGCATCTGGCTCCGGCAGCGACGCCATAGATTGACCGGATTCTGGCTTCATGGATGCCTTACTCTCCTCGCCCTCGCACTTGCTAAGCGCTACGCAGGACGTGTACCCCGCTCAATTATCACACCGACATCAGTGTTGCCATCCAGAGCATTCGGTTTATGCAACGTCAGTTGTAACCATTGCACACCGTAGTTGGTCATGATGAGCTTGGCGACTTCTTCGGCCATCGTTTCTATAAGCAAAAATGAACTGCCGCCCACGTAGTCCTTTAATTCATCAGTTAGGGTTTTATAGTTCAGTGCGTCATTAATATCTTCAGATCCGGCCGCTTTCGACACATCAGTAGACAATTCAATATCAAAAATAACCTGTTGAGCCGCCGTGCGCTCATGCTCATAGATGCCAATAATGGTGTCGATTTCAAGATGCTTGATAAATACTTTATCCATACCTGGTCACTTATAAATAGAAGCTGTTTTAACTAAATGCTGTTTGTGGCGGGCATAAAAAAGCCCGATGACATCGGGCTTTTTCAAGAACTTTTTTGCAAAGAAGCTCGATTATTTAATCTTGGCTTCCTTGTACATCACGTGCTTGCGGATAGTTGGATCAAATTTTTTGATCTCGAACTTGCCTGTCATGGTGCGTTTGTTTTTGGTGGTCGTGTAAAAATGACCGGTACCCGCACTCGACACTAATTTGATTTTGTCTCTCATTGTTGGCTCCCGATTAGCGTGGTTACTTAGCAGCTCGAATATCAGCAAGCACAGAATCGATGCCGCGCTTATCGATTATTCGCATGCCTTTAGAAGAGACCCGCAGGGTCACGAAACGATTCTCACTGGCCACCCAAAAACGATGGGTATGCAAATTTGGCAGAAAACGACGCCGACGCCGGTTTTTGGCGTGTGAGACATTGTTGCCGGACATTGGAGATTTGCCGGTTACTTGGCACACTCTGGACATCGAACACTCCGAAAAAGAAATTTATTAACGCTTAGCCGCCGAAGGATAGCGAATTGTCTGCCATCACTCAAGCACTATTACATGATTGGCCGAAAAAAAACCTGTGCCACGGCAACCGAAGCCGAACGGGCCTTTGCTTACCCGCCTGTCGAGATAGCCATATTGCAGCTACTATTTGATCGGATTTAAGCCCAAATATCCATTAAAATCATGACTATACTCATGCCATCGCCAACAATATGGCCCTGATTTCCTTGTTGTATGCAGCGTTCTACTGACAATTTGCTGGTGGCGACAGACCTCGGCCGCAAACTGGGCGATACCGGAGGAATAACGGGCGTATCGTTGACGCTCAATACCGGCGATGTGCTCGGGCTTCTGGGTCTCAATGGCGCCGGTAAATCCACTACGTTACGGCTGATGGCGGGCACGCTTATGCCAGATTCAGGCTCCATCAGTATTGCCGGACATTCTTTGCTTGATGAACCCATGCTGGCGCGCCAGCAAATCGGGTTTCTGCCAGACAACCCACCGCTGTACAACGATATGCGCGTGCGCGATTATCTGGTGCTGGCTGCCAAGCTACGGCAGGTTGAACCGGCAGCTAGAGACACCCGCATTAACGCAGTCGTTGAACAATGCGACTTGAACGATGTACTAACCAAGCGCATTGCTCACTTATCCAAAGGCTATCGGCAACGTGTGGGCCTGGCCCAGGCAATGGTGCATGAGCCCGCAGTTTTGCTGTTGGATGAACCCAGCAACGGTTTGGACCCGAATCAGACGCAAGGTATGCGTGATGCCATTAAACTGGCCGGCACTCACCAAAGTGTTGTGTTCTCAACGCATTTGTTGAACGAAGCACAAGCGGTTTGTAATCGTATTGCCGTTATCCACGAAGGCCGTTTAATTCATGAAGCCGCGGTCACGGGTGACAATCGCCAGCTTGAAGATGTGTTCACCCAACTGATTCATGAACAACCGACAGCCGCACCCGCATGATCGCAACCGTTACGCAATTTGAATGTCAGTCGCTGCTGCGCTCTGTGCAAACCTGGATTATCGCCGGTGTCATGGCGGTGCTGTTCGCGTTTTTGTTTTTACAAGCTTTGGAAACGTTTCTGGAAGTGCAACCCACACTGGCATTGCAAGACCACCCTACCGGCGTCAGTGGCTTCTTATCAGTGCGCTACCTTGCCCCGTTAGTGATGATCTTTGCATTAGTGGCGCCATTACTTGCAATGAAAAGCTTCAGTGATGAGTATCGTCAACACACATTGGCACTATGGCAATCCTCGCCTGTGTCTAATACGGCGTTGGTTGTTGGTAAGTTTTTGGGGGTTTACTGCGTTGTTGTGTTGCTAATACTGATCGCGTGTGTGATGCCGTTGCTGTTACGCTTCTTTGTTCCATTAGATTTAGGCGTACTGTCATCATCCACATTGGGTTTATTGTTGGCGACCAGTTCGTTTGTGGCCATCGGCTTGTTTTTCTCATCGTTAACCAAACACGCTATTCTCGCGGTCGCCGCCAGCGTTATTTTACTGGTGGTGTTGTGGTTAATAGGTTCATCAACCAATCTCAGCATGCTGAAACCGTTTGCTATCCCAACTCATGTTGCCGGTTTTTTCCAAGGCTTTATCAGCAGTGCGGATGTGCTGTATTTTGTCATCATCACAGTGCTGTTTATTGCACTGACCATCGTAAGGCTTGATGCGTTACGACAATCGGGTGTGTAGTTGATGCGCCAAACTCAACTGCAATACATTATTATTGGCGCGCTATTAACAGCCATAGCCGTGGCGGCTATTTGGTTCGCAACACAAACGAATCGTTCAGTGGATGTGACCGCCAACAACCGGCATGCTTTAACCCCGGAAACCGTGCTTGCCGTACAAGCATTGCAAGGCCCAGTAGACATTCTGGCGGTGCTTGGCCCGGATGAAACTCAACGGGAGGCATTGCGGACTTTAGTATCACGTTACCAGGCCCACAACCCACTGTTGACGCTAACGTTTATTAATCCTGAAACCGATCCTGAGCGCGTGCGTGCTTTAAACGCTGCTCCCAGTGGCGAGCTGATTGTGCAAGGCATGGGGCGTGAACAACGTTTGAATTCTGTTTCTGAACGTGCGTTAACGGGTGTGCTAAGACAACTTAATCGTGAAGGTGAGCGCCAGATTCAATTCACGCAAGGCCATGATGAGCGCATGCCAAACGATACCGGCGCAAACCACTTTGGTACCTTGTCGCAACGCTTACAAAGTATTGGGCTTAACAGCAGCGATGTAAGCTTAGTAACGCAACCGCGCCTTGCAGACGAGTTGGACTTACTGGTTATAGCCGATGCACGCCGCCCGTTCTTTCCGGGTGAAGTTGCTGCAGTACTGGAGCATGTAAATCGTGGTGGCAATTTATTGTGGTTGATTGAAACCGACCTTAACAAAGAAACCGGGCCAAAACTCAACGCACTGGCGTTGGAATTGGGTATCGAGATTTTTCCAGGCTTAATCATCGATGCCGCCAGCCAACAGCTTAACGCTGGGTCGCCCACGTTTGTGATACTCGATAGCTTCGCATCTCACCCAGTGACTCAAGGAATAAGGAGCCCGCTGCTGTTGCCTCAAGCACGCGCATTGGCAGTCACGCCTTTGGCCGGTCAAACCCTACTTCCGCTGCTGCAAACACCCGAGGCCAGCTGGTCTGAAACCGGAGAATTAGCGGGCGCTGTGCAGTTTGATGAAAACACGAACGAAACGCGTGGCCCATTGGTTGTGGGCGTCACCATTGAACGATCAATAGCTGGCAGACAACAACGCATTGCCGTTATCGGGGATGCTGATTTTGCATCCAACCAGTTTATTGCCAACGGCGCTAACTTAGCGTTTGCGGAAAGCTTAATGTTGTGGCTAACCGGCGATGCGGATGCATTGGCGTTTGTTACCCAGCCGGCGCCGGATGCGCGCTTAAACTTAAGCCCACAAAACATTATTGTGTTGAGCGTTGCGCTGCTTGTCGCGCTACCCATACTGCTATTTCTAACGGCGGGTATACTGGCATGGCGACGCCGTCGCTAATCAACCGTTTATACTAAGCAATAATGAGCAGTCAATCAGCAAAGCGAAATCGTCTTATTCTTATCTTGCTGGCAACGCTTGCCATCTTGGGCGCAGCCATCTTCATGTTGCAACAAGACAAACCGCAAACTGCTGCTCAACTCACCACAAGCGACACCATCGACTCTATCAGCATTACGCGCGCGAATTTTCAGCCTATTGAGTTAGCCCGCACTCAAGATGAATGGCACATGCGAGCACCCTATGCCATACCGGCAAACAAGCAACGTATCGAACCCTTGTTATCGCTGTTAACACTACCTGATGCCGGCTACACACAAACCGAAGTGGACATGGACGCGGCGGGGTTAAACAACACAGACACCAGTATTACTTTGAATGATGCAACGTTTATATTGGGCAACCAAGACATCACCGGCGAACGCCGCTACGTACTCGTTAACAACAAGGTTAGTTTTGTGCCAGAGTGGGTGTGGTCATTGATCAATGGCGGTGTTACTGCGTTTGCAGATTTAACGGTTTTGCCCGATATAAGCGATCCGCTGTTTATTGAAGACAACGGCAATGTCGATAAACTTAATAACATTGATCAGTGGGCAGCACTCAAAGCCGATAAAATCATTGCTTTGCCACCGAGCCCCAACGCTCAACAGTTAGACGCGCCGGATTACCAGTTACAATTGGCAAAATCGGTTGAGATTAACGATGCGAATAATATTATTGCGAGCATTCATGTGTATTCAGGGTTTGCAACCGTGACCACCCAGCCTGGATTTGCGTACGTAATAGCGCTTGAGAGTTTGGCCGCATTACTAAAATAGCATTAGGTTCCCATGCCAGAATTGCCCGAAGTTGAAACCACCCGCCGAGGTATTGAACCCTTTTTGGTGGGCAAGAGCATCAAGCGGATGGCTATTCATCAAAAACAATTACGCTGGCCTATTCCTAAAGACGTTTCGCTGTTGCAAGGTCATGCAGTTCAAAGCGTAAGGCGTCGCGGCAAGTATCTTTTGATTCAAAATAAACACGGTTCTGCAATTGTGCACTTGGGCATGTCTGGCAGTTTACGCATTTGCACGCCAAAAGAAGAACGACGCAAACACGACCATGTTGAGCTGTTCTTAAGCTCAGGCAAAGTGCTGCGCTTTCATGACCCGCGACGATTTGGGTGCCTGTTGTGGCAAGCACAGAGCGAGCCTGAACATGCCCTGCTCAGTAAGCTTGGCCCTGAACCATTGCATAACGAATTCAATGCCGAATACTTAATTGAAAAAACACGCAAGCGTAAGGTGGCCATTAAGAATTTGATTATGAACAGTCATGTTGTGGTGGGTGTTGGGAATATCTATGCCAGCGAGGCGCTTTTTATGGCAGGTATCAGGCCCAAACGCGCAGCCGCAAGAGTCACACATGCTGAGTGTGAAAGGCTTGTAGAAGCCATCAAACTTATTTTGCAAAAATCGATCGATCAGGGCGGTACAACGCTTAGAGATTTTGTGAATAGCGATGGTCAACCGGGGTATTTTAAGCAGTCTTTGTTTGTGTATGGTAGGGCTGGCGAACCATGCCGAGCGTGCAATACGCCGATTAAACAATTGGTGCTGGGACAGCGATCTACTTTTTATTGTAATCAGTGTCAGTCTTAAACCATTCATTCCCCCAGTATGAGACTTGGTGGACCCAGGGCAAGCGTCAAAGTTGACAATACGTCAACTCAGTGCTAAAGTTGACATATTGTCAACCGATAAAGCCATATGCACATCATTTCGCGCAAGCCATTTCGAGACGCTGCAGAGCGTTATCCGAACTCGCGCAATGCGATTGAAGATTGCTATCGTGTGCTGAAGAACGGAACCTTCAAAACGCCCCATGAGCTGCGCCAGGTTTTTCCATCACTGGACAATTTCAAGTATCGAGACCGATGGTGGGTCATTGATATAAGTGGGAACCATCTACGATTGATGGCCTTTATTGAGTTTAAGCATAATCGGCTGTACGTGCGACATATTGTCACTCACGACGAGTATGACAAGTTAACGGCCCAATATAGAAAAGAGGCAAAAAAATGAGCTACTCAGCATTGAAGAAAACGGCGCAGCGTTTGAGCAACCAGGCAAGCTTTGTTGTTGAGATTGTCAATGAGGACGAGTATGAGCAAGCACTGTCATTGATGGACGAGCTCATTGAAGACTACGACAATCATCTCGTGTTGATCGAGCTGCTTTCCAAATCGATTGACCGTTGGGAGAATGACAGTCCCGATTTTGAGGAATTTAATCAGCGAACCAGCACGGGAGATTCTGCCGTGTCGTTATTGCGTGTTTTAATGGAACAACACAACCTTGGGGTGTCTGATTTACCGGAGATTGGCAGCAAGTCGCTGGTCTCGAAGATTCTCAATCAGCGGGATCGTCAGTTAACTCGGCAACACATTGATGCACTGAGTCGGCGATTTAACATCAGCCCAGCACTGTTTTTCTCTGTATAGGATTCCGCCGTGAACACTCCAGAACCCCCGCAAACCCAAACCAACCAAACCAAGGCAGAGTGGCCAATACCGGAGCTAAAAGAAAACGTTCATTTTTACATGGAGAATGGACTCATGGTGTTAACCGAAACTTATCACCTTGCTCGTGGTCGTTGCTGCGGCAATGCGTGTAGGCATTGTCCGTTTGATCATGTAAACGTTAAGCCAAAATAAGCCCTGCCTACTTTACAATTGCTTGTGAGCTACCTTGTGAATAATTGCTTGCAACTGTTCCAAGCCCTCTGTTAAAGCAGCTGGACCAGGCTGTAATATAAACGGAGACTTAATTTCGTGTAGCTCATCAGCTTGCACTGCTTTAATGGCAGACCAGCCCTCGCGTTCCTTTACTTTATCAGGCCTGAATTTTTTGCCACACCACGAACCGATGATAATGTCTGGGTTGGCGTCTATCACGGTTTGTGAGTCAGCTATGATTCTGTCTTTACCATGAGACTTCTGACCAAGCTGTGCAAAGCAATCTGTACCACCGGCATAAGTAATTAATTCTGATACCCAGCGAATAGCAGAGATCATTGGTTCATCCCATTCTTCGAAATACACTTTGGGTTTAAACGGCAAAGCCTCTACAGAAGCCTGTGCCTGCATTAAGCGTTCAACGTATTCATAAACCAGTAAGCGGCCCTTTTCGTGCGCTCCAACCATGCTGGATAAAGTCAAAATCATATCCAGAATTTCCTGGACCGACCGCTGGTTCATTATCAGTACATTGACTCCCATCCGAATGAGCTCGGCGGCAATGTCAGCCTGCAAATCTGAAAACCCAATGACAAGGTCTGGTTGTAAATCAACAATGCGATCGGTCTTGGCCGATGTAAAAGCTGATACTTTCGGTTTGTCGCGACGCGCTTCAGGTGGGCGAACGGTGAATCCGGAAATACCGACAATTCTGTCCTGCTCACCCAGTAAATAGAGAAGCTCTGTAGTCTCCTCGGTTAAGCAGACAATACGTTCCGGGTATTTGGGGTTCATAAAATTTAGCTAGTCTTTTATCTGAATGCTCACTCACACTCATTGTGCGAATTAAGCGCTTGCCGTAGGTAACCAGACGATGCTTGCAGTGTTTGCGTTGCCTGCTCGTAGCCAAGCCCGGTCAATTTCATCAGGATTGCGGTTTTTACATCGTGTTGGCTCTGCTGCAGTAAATCACTCGCATCTTCTTTACTGCAGTCAGTGGCTTGCATAACAATGCCAATTGCTCGCGCCAGCAATTTCTCATTGCCCACTTGCACATCGACCATTAGATTTTCATAGCACTTGCCCATTCTTACCATGCTGGCTGTCGTCAGCATATTCAGTACAAGTTTCTGCGCGGTACCGGCCTTCATGCGAGTGGAACCGGTGAGTATTTCGGGGCCGACAATGGGTGTAATGGCAATATCAGCGTGTTCGGCAATAACGGAATCGGGATTGCACGACAATGCCACGGTATGACCTGCCACTGACTTTGCGTACTGAAGTGCACCGACAACATAAGGTGTTCTTCCGCTGGCAGCAATGCCCACGACAACGTCTTTGTTGTTTACATTTTGTTGAATAAGATCTTCTTTGCCTTGTTGCGATGAGTCTTCTGCGCCCTCTTGTGATTTGAACATGGCTTTGTGCCCACCGGCAATGAGACCAACAACCATTGATTCACTCACCCCGAAGGTAGGAACGCACTCAGATGCATCCAGAATACCCAATCGGCCGCTGGTGCCTGCGCCAACATACAATAAACGACCGCCAATACTAAATGCATTACTGATCGCATCAACGGCTTGTGCTATT
>CAYMHU010000001.1:87355-126848 GCA_964390335.1 uncultured Granulosicoccaceae bacterium
TAAACGACCGCCAATACTAAATGCATTACTGATCGCATCAACGGCTTGTGCTATTTGCGGTAGCTCTGTTGTTATTGCCTCTGCGACGAGTTTGTCCTGCTCATTAATTCTACTGACGAGCTCAAGTGAATTTAACGTGTCCAGATCAGTGGTGCTTGCATTACGCGCTTCAGTAGCAAGTTTAGATAATGAGCTTAATAATTCGTTGTTAGACATTATTCGTTATCACATTTCTCGTTCATTGCTGGGTAGAACACACCCATTGAGGCTTTGCCGCTAGCGCCGGTAACCGACGGCATGTTGCTGGTTTGACCATGCACACGTTGTCGTGCCAGCCAGGCAAAGGCCATGGCTTCCATGCAGTCTTCTGGTATGCCGTGATCCGTGCTTTGTAACACTTCGCAGCCTTTCAGGTGATACTGCAGCCGTTGTACTAACAGTGGGTTCTTTGCACCACCACCGCAGAGCACCAGTTGGTACTCATTGTCTTGGATAATTTTTTGTATTGATTCTGCAATAGTCACCGCCGTAAATTCACACAAGGTTCGTTGTGTATCTTCCGGTGCTATTGCAGCGTTTTGAGTGTTTAGGTGCGTCTCAAGCCATTTAATGTTGTAGTGTTCTCTGCCCGTGCTCTTTGGCGGCAGCACGGCCAAATAAGGGTCGGTTAAAAATGTGTCAAGCAACGCTTGATTTACCTGCCCTTGCTGCGCCCACCTGGCATCGCGATCGAATTTCTCACCAATGTGTTGTTCACACCAACTATCCATCAGCATGTTGCCGGGGCCGGTATCAAAACCGATAACCTGTAAATCGTGCTGATTAACCGATGGCACTACGGTGATATTGGCAATCCCGCCGATGTTAACAACCACCGAAGTAGTATTAGACTGTTGAAATAGAAACTGATGAAAAGCAGGCGTTAGTGGTGCGCCCTGTCCCCCCAAAGCGATATCAAAACGTCGAAAGTCCGCAATGGTGTTTATGCCCGTGAGTGCTGCAATCAGATTCGCATCGCCCAGCTGCATACTGAATGGGGTATCTCCATCAGGTTGATGGTATACGGTTTGCCCGTGATTGCCGATAGCGGTTACCTGATCCGGTTGTTGCGCACTGTTTTTTAGAAGTTCTAGGACGGCTGTTGCATAAAGTTTTCCAAGTGTATGGTCTATGAGCCCAACCTCGGGCAGTGTTGTACCTTGTCCGGTACTTATAGCCAGTATCCGGCTGCGCAATTCGTCCGGAAAAGGGTGTGTATAGCTTGCGAGTAAATCAATACGGTTGTTATCAATTGATACAAGCACCGTATCTACTGCATCAAGACTGGTGCCAGACATGACTCCCACATACAGCTCTCCTGCAATGTCTGTATGGTCAGTCATTTGATTTACACAGTATGTGATTGGACAAGGATGGTGTCTGGGTTTTTAGGATTCTATCTCTTGGCAATTCACTATTCACTAGGGCTAGATCGTGCTTGAGTCCAAATATAAACGGATACCATTCTCTTGCCAGTGGGCTTTTCCACTTCCATAAGCAATCTTCTATTGCCTGCGCTATGACTTCTTTGCCAACGTCAATTTGCGTGGTGCTGCAATCTACATCATCTTTATTACCGATGATTTCACGATCACCAAAGAAGGGTGCGCAAAAGTAAGGTGCTATGGCTAAAAAAGAATCTGGCACACCGTGTCGCTGAAGTGCTTGAGTCCATGCGGCCTTTTTCTCATCACTTTTATGCGTGCTGCAAGTGATATCCAAAAGCAACTTATCCGTGTTTGGCATACCGGTAGGGTTAATCAAGTAGTCATCAATCTGTTTCCTACCGGTCCAAGGCCCCATAAACAATCTTCTCGGGCAGTAGTCGTTGGCATAAAAATTATCCCAAACGACGATTCTGTGTTTCGGCGCTTTATCCGATGGTGTGATGCGAGTCAGTTTTAGTAAATCGTTCGAGCTTACGCTGGTGGCCACTGTGGCGTCGCCACACATCAAAACCGTATGTTGTGACTCAAGCTCTGAAAAAAATTCCCGCAGATAATTGTTTTTGTTTTCGATATCCGCAGCATACACACGCGGGACTGACCAAAGTGCTCGACCTAGCGATGCGCCCAATTCATTAATGACAGCGGCATGAGCAGCACCCTCGCTCACGTTTTTCTTATCGGCTAGATAACTCTCTTCTATGTCATCCCAAAGAATCAAGATATCGTTAGCGCCCTGATCAATTAACTGATCAGCCTTGCAGCGCAGATGGTTAAAATCTGAGCTGGCATGGGGTGGATCAAAATTATAATCCAGCCCGGGGGCAATACCGGCCGCCACAGACACAGACCTTGTACCAGCAAAGGTGCAAAATTGCGCAAATGAACTGAGCCACTGACGGCTATAAGGCTCGCGCCAATGTAATCGGTGCAACGGATCTTCTTTTGGTGCGTAGCAGTAGGTACTTAGTTTTAAAGATGTAAGAGATTGCACCAGCTCATGGCGTTCGTCCCATGAGAGTAGCTTGCCATAGTAACCCTCAAGATAACCACGGATCGGACTCATGATTTGATGACTTATATTGCCTTCGGTCATGTCTGCCTCGGGCGTTTAAGCATGCCAAACGATGCGTGTATTTTCACTAACATATAAACCCGATTACTAACTATTGATATACTGGCCTAAAAAGGGCCGATAATGATGAGTGACACTGCGATTAACCAGAGTAGCAACAGCCAAGCTAAACCATCTCTAGCAGTATATGCTGATCGGCGCATGCTGAGAATACTGCTGCTTGGTTTTATCAGTGGTTTTCCATGGATCATTATCGGTACGGCGCTAACGCTCTGGCTTAAAGAAGACGGTTTAAGCCGCAGCACAATCGGTTACGCCAGTCTCATCTTTGGTGTTTATGCGATTAATTTCTGGTGGGCACCACTGGTTGATCGCATCCGGATTCCATTTCTAACCGATAAAATCGGTCATCGTAAATCGTGGATTTTTACGCTGCAGGCCATCATGTTGCTGTGCCTTATCGCCTGGACACAACTCGACCCCACAGCCAGCCTCGCAGTAGTAGTTGCCGTTGGACTGGTGATTGCCATTTGTTCTGCCACGCAAGATATCACTATCGACGCGCTGCGCATTGAACAGATTCCTGCAGAAGACAAACCGGCAATAGCCGCCGGTGCTGCCATAGCGGTAGTCGGCTGGTGGACCGGGTATAAACTCGGTGGCGCTATTATGTTGTTTGTTGCCGACAAACTTGAGGCAATGGGACATGCAAATTACTGGCAGCTTACTTTTGTAGCCTTGGCCGGCATTATTGTATTGCTTAACCTGCTCTTGTTATTAATCCCAGAAGTATCCGATGCCATTCGGCGTCAGGAACAACGAGCTGCTCAGCAACGCATGGCCAGCGCAATGGGTGCAACTGCCACCACAGGCGATACTGATGGCTCTACAAAATCCAACGGCAATATACTGGTGCAAATGGTGGCGTGGTTTAGCAGCACCTACATTGGCCCCGTTTTAAGTTTCTTTAGAAAGAACGGCTGGCAAATCGGTTTTGCCATTCTGGCATTTGTATTCCTGTTCAAAATCGGCGAAGCATTTATGGGCAAGATGTCGTTAGTGTTTTATAAAGAACTGGGATTTTCAAAATCAGACATTGCTATATTCTCAAAGTCTCTGGGCTGGATAACCACTGTTGTTTTCACATTGATCGGTGGTTGGTTTGCTTTTAGAGCCGGTGTTGTGAAGGCACTGTTTATCGCCGGCATTGCCATGGCGTGTACGAATTTAATGTTTTCTTGGTTGGCTTGGGCAGGTCCGTCCAAAGGGCTTTTCGCAGCAGCGGTTATTGTTGATGATATAGCCGCGGCTTTTGCAACGGTGGCTTTTGTTACGTTTATATCCCTGCTGGTCGATCGCACTTACACTGCCACTCAATACGCGTTGCTTGCGTCTATTGCTACTTTTGGCAGAACTACCATGGCGGCATTTTCAGGCCAGATGGTTGATTCGCTAGATGGCGACTGGGGCTTGTTCTTTATCATCACCACGTTAATGGTCATCCCGTCGTTGATTCTGCTCTGGTTTATACGCAACAAATTGAATTTATCTGAAACTACCGCCGTTTTAGGTAAGAAATAATAACGATATAAGAAATAATAGTGATAGCAGTAGCGATTGCGCTCAGCTTAGCTTAGGTGTATTGCGCTCTTTCCACCATTCTTTGGCATTAAAGTTAGGGCACGTTTTTTCTGTGTTAGCAAAATCGCAATGCCCTACAACCTCAGCGTTTGGGTATTGGGTTGTCCACTCCTGCAATACTTTTTCGAGTGAGTTGAACTGCTGTTCTGTGAAATGTTGCCTGCCAATGAGGCACACACCCAATGACTCCTCGTTGTGTTCGTATACATGCGCGCCAATCCAGTAGTCGGGCCTACCGTGTTCAACAACACCTTCGCGATTTATAACGCGATGATACCCAACGCCGTGCCAATCGAATCCCAAGTGCATGGCATGAATATCACGCGCTGTTAAAGGCTCGTTATCCGGTGTGTCTGAACAGTGCACCACAAGATACTTAATGTCGTTGGCGTTCAGCATTGTTTTTATTGGCCCCAGGTTCTTTGCAGCGCATTTAACCAGTTTCTGTTGCAGAGTTTGTCTATAAGATCGGGTGTGTAGCCATGAAGCTCCATAGCCTTTGATAGCAGGTTTAGATCGGCTGCGGATTTTATCGCAGCAGGAACCACGGCACCATCAAAATCGGAACCCAAACCAACTCTGTCTTCACCCAGTGTATTGATAAGATAATCCATATGCTTCAATACCAGATCGATACTGGTATCACTGCGCATTTGTCCATCTTCACGTAGAAAAGACGTGGCCAGATTAACTCCCACCATCCCGTCGCTGTCTTTAATGGCTAACAGTTGGTCATCAGTTAGGTTACGAGTGCTTTGGCACAATGAATGTGCATTGGAGTGAGTGGCAATCAAAGGTGCATTACTCAGCTTAGCCACATCCCAAAAGCCCTTTTCGTTCAGGTGCGATAAATCAATCAGTATTTTTAGCTCATTGCACCGGGCGATTAACGTCTTACCAAGGTCAGTTAACCCGGGGCCGGTATCCGGCGAACCTGGGAACTGAAACGGGACTCCGCTGGCAAATTTGGTGGGGCGACTCCATACCGGCCCTAATGATCGCAAACCAAAATTGTAGAGAAGGTCAAGGTTGAGCAATTCATCATCCAGTGCTTCCGCTCCTTCCATGTGCATGACTGCCGCAACAGAACCTTTGTCTATTGTCTGCTGTATTTCTGTGGCGCTGCAGCATAAGTTCATACGACCTGAAGAATTCGCCACAAAACGGTGTAATAAAGCTGCCTGGCGCATAACAACCGGTAATGCGGTCTCTACCGGCAGTGGTGGTGGCAACGGGATATGGTAGCTGCTCGCTTTAAGTTTGCTAAAATCAAAATTGTTAGCCTTACCGGGTGACACGAACAGTGCGAACATGCCGCCCATAAGATTACCCGCCAACATGCGCGGTAAATCTATATGGCCATGAGGTTCACCGTTCACAAATGCACTGACTGCATCGTCTACAGGCCGATCAATCAGGCGAGTCAGCACATCATTGTGTCCGTCGAAAAATATTGGTTGCTGTGTCAAGAGAACACCTGTTTTGTTGTACGCTAAAAATGCGTTTTAACCACCAGAGATTTTACTTCAATTGCAAACCGCCAGAATTTCTAAATCTAACAGTTGCGTGAAATTATCGCCAGAGCTCAACGCGGAAGCTAGTAGCGAAGTGCTGTACGGTGAAACCGTATCACTGCTAGAAGAAATGGGCGACTGGTACAAAGTAAGCACAGTGCTGGATGGTTATGAGGGCTTTATAGACAAATCGGCATGCGAATTAACAGATGTGAGCGCCACACATTGGGTTAGCGTCAGGTCAAGCAGCGTGTTTGCATCTGCAAATATTAAGTCCCCCGTTGTTAAGCGTTTGGTGTTCAGAAGTCTGTTAAGTGTAAGTGAAACCTGCGATGACTTTTACAAACTTGATAGCTGTGGATACCTGTGGGCAGCGCACTGTCAGGAAATAAGCAAACCGTTACAGTCCACCATGATTAACATTGCCGAAGATAATTATCTCAATAGTCCTTATGTATGGGGTGGGCGGAGCACCGACGGTTGCGACTGTTCCGGCTTGGTGCAAATGCTGGCATTGGCGACAGGTAATGTGTTGCCGCGTGATAGCGGTGATCAGGAACAAGCACTACAAACGAACATAGCATTTGAAAATCGCCGCGCCGAAGACTTGGTATTCTGGCCGGGGCATGTAGGTGTTTTAAAATCGCCAGATACGCTTTTACATGCAACGGCGCACTCAATGAATTGCTGCCACGAGCCATTGCAGGATGTGATTGATCGTGCTGGCCCTCCTCGATCAATTAAAAGAATAAGCTAAGGGTTAATGCGTAATGCAACACGGGCCGGCTGTAAAGCCGACCCCGAGTATGCTTTTACAACAATGAAGCTACGATCTGTTATCAAGCTTATACCCAGCTGGAATGGATAATTGGCTCTCGCGAATTTCTTGTATTTCAATAGACTTAATATCTTCAACTATTGAGAGCATAGGCTGCATGGCAATTTCACGCGCTTTCTCATCACGTTTTTTCTGAATTTCTTGTTTAACCACTTGCTTGCCCACAGAAGCGATGAGGCCTTTCAGACTGCCTGTGTCCAGCGTATCTTTTTCCTCTTCTGGCTCAAGAGGAGCGGCGCAGGTTTCATTTTTAGCATCCCATTGAAATTTTTGCGATATCGGAAAACCTTCAATCGGTTGGGCTTTGTTCATCAGGTTTTTAATTTTTGCCAGCTCTTCTTCTGAGAAACCATCAAGCAGGTGCTGAATAAGTAGCTCCATTGCACCATTCGGCGCGGCATTCACAAAACTGTCGGGCAACGCGGATTGTCGGCGTTGGCTCAAAGCCGCATCGAAATTATTTTGCATTTTTATCGCTTCTGCAACGGCGCCTTCAATTGGCGTGGTCCACAGATCAATGGTAATCACGTTGCGAGCAGTCTTACCCTCGCTGTCTTTAAACGCCATTTCCCAATTGACTTTGTACTCACTCGCTGGAAAACCATTCACTTCTCTTTGCAAGCCTGTTTTCTTGATATAAAAGTCGTTTTTGGTGGTAGTTAGCTTACATGCGGCTAGCTCGTCCGCTCGTTCGCGTTCTTCAGCCGTTTCTTCCGAGTATAAATCCGTTCCGAAGCCCGCAACGGCACGGCATTTGCCGATGACACATTCACGGTAGCGTTTTTTTCGGTTATCCAACTGCCATTCCAAGTTTTTATCGAGCCGAATAATTTCACTGCGATTTTGCTTACCGCCAACCCGGCCCATTATGCTGCCGGTAAACTTGAAAGCGTCGTCTATGCGCTGCATGTTGGCCACAGTTTTACGTACGTGTACTGTATCGTTCGCAAACTGGCCTTTAAATCCGTTGTTTCTTATATTTGAAGTGACAATTGCCGCTTTAACTAAAGGGGTTGTGTCTGGTGCGGCTGGCTTTGAGGCGCACGCCTGAAGTAAAGCTGAGCACGCAATAACAATTACTGCATTTTTACTGAGGGAAGTCGTCATGAGAATTAATTTCCTTATATTGATAATTTACTGGTGGTACACACCGTAACGCTGCCGCCATGCAACAATAAAACTGTAACGAGTTCGACAGCATTCTGGATACAATACTAACCGTTCGACTTAGCGTCAATACGAATTTAAATCGAGCGCAGCATCTGCATCCATTCCCCTTTATACAAAGTCTGCCACTCTTGTAAATCCCACGTTCTGTCCGTGATATCAATGGATGCCAAAATTTTAAAATACTGACAATCTTGCTCAGTACCACCGTCTACGAAAACGGTCAGATTTTCTAGCTCGTAGTGCTCGTCGCCCTCATAGATTTTAATGCGTTGCAACATTGAATGATTCAATCCGTGAATCAGCGCTCCATGCGCCTCAAATGACGCATCCTGCACTAGCGCAGGGAACGTTTCGTTCCTCACATAGCGTTGAATAAACCCAGGCAATACGGCGGGCTGAAGATGTACATCGTGCATGGGCTCGGCACAGACTTGCTGCAATACATCTGCATCAAGCAAAGTACCAAATGCGAATAGTGGCTTAGTCATACAGTTAGTCGGATGCGGATTTGTCCGTACCGGACTCGGCATTTTTTCGCATTAGCCCTTCATACTTTAACTGTAACTGTTGCCGGGTTTCGGGGTTTTCTGTGTCTACAATAATGCACTCCACCGGACACACGACTACACACTGCGATTCATCGAAATGCCCAACACATTCTGTACATAAGTGTGGATGAATTTCATAGATTTCTTCACCCATGTATATTGCGTCGTTGGGGCACTCAGGCTCACACACATCGCAATTAATACATTCATCTGTAATCCATAGCGCCATAGTTTGTTACCGGTTTAACTCTTGAACTTACGCTGAAATTCTTCGATCACCAGTGGATGTACAAAGTCACTGTAGTCACCATCGAGTTTCGCAATTTCTTTAACGATACTGGACGACAAGAAGGTGTAGTCTTGCGATGCGGCAATAAACACGGTTTCAACCTTGGGTGACAAATGCCGATTAACACCTGCAATCTGCACTTCATATTCAAAATCGGATATGGCGCGTAAGCCACGTACAATCACCCGTGCTTCAACAGACGCGGCAAAGTTCACCAACAAGCCTGCAAATGGCATGACTTTAACGTTGGGCAGATCTGTCAGGATACGCGCGGCCATATCGACGCGTTCGTCCAAATTAAAGAACGGCGTTTTCGATGCACTGGGGTCGCCGGCTACACCGATAATCAGATCGTCGAACATTTTACTGGCCCGGGTTGCCACATCGATGTGGCCGACAGTCATCGGGTCAAAGGTGCCGGGATAAATAGCCGTTACACGCATAATGCATTCTCTTGGGGTGAGCCTGAAGTGTGCTCGAAAATTGACCGTGTTGCAACGCCCGAATACCTTATCGTCAGTATGTCTTATTGAAAGCGGAACAAGTACACGCTCACATCACCAAATCTGCGTTCTTTGTGCACCGTCAACGATGTGGGCAGCTGTTCCAGTAACTGTTTTTGATTAGTCGGTAGCTCCAAATAGACTAAGGCATCGGGCTGAAGATGAGACGCCACCAAAATCTCGAGCGTTTCAAGATGTAGGTGCTGACTAAAAGGCGGATCGATAAACACAATATCGAAGCGTGCATCGGAGGACTTTAAATAGTCTGCAGCCCGCATATTCAGCACGCTGACCGATTCGTCAGCCTGCAGACTGATCAAGCTGTCTTTTAAAGCCGCCGCAACGGCTACCGATGCCTCCACCATCACGACGTTTTTCGCACCGCGAGACGCAGCTTCGAGCCCCAAGGCACCGCTACCAGCAAATAAATCCAGGCAATCACGCCCCGGAATCTGCATTTGCAGCCAATTGAATACCGTTTCACGAACGCGATCACCTGTGGGCCTGAGCCCTTCTGCGTCAATCACTGGGAGCTTACGCCCGCGCCAATCACCGGCAATGATACGCACTTGACCAACTGGCTGCGGTTTTTTCGTACCAGAGCGCTGCCCACCTCGGCGATTAGCACCAGATAAGCCACGTTTTGAGTCGTTTGCCATAAGCAGTGATACGATACGGTGTCTATTGTTTACCCGCGTATTGTAATAACACCTGATGGGCATTTTCAGTTTTTTAAAAAAACAACGTTCAGAACCAGCTGATTCCGCTGACAGCAAACAAGCTAACCAGTCGAATCAAGCACCTGCCAAGCTAGATAAAAAACTCAGCCGTACCCGTTCAACCTTTACGCAAAACTTATTAGGGTTTTTGAGCGGTAAAAAGCCGGTTGATGATGAGCTGCTGGAGGAACTCGAAAGCCAATTAATCATGGCCGATGTGGGTGTGGACGCCACACAGCGTGTTATCGACAAACTGCAGGAGCAAGCGCGCAAAAACAAGCTGGCTGATTCAGATGCCGTGCGCGATGCACTACGCACCGAGCTCATCAATATTTTGCAACCCGTTGAACACCCGCTTGAGATTCCAGACACCATATCCCCGTTCGTCATCTTGGTTGTTGGTGTTAACGGTGCGGGAAAAACCACGACCATTGGCAAACTGGCAAAACAATTACAAGACGGCGGCAAAAGCGTCATGCTGGCAGCCGGAGACACCTTCCGCGCAGCAGCTATCGAGCAGCTACAAACTTGGGGTGAGCGCAACGAGGTGCCGGTTGTTGCGCAAGAAATCGGTTCCGATTCCGCATCCGTTATATTCGATGCACTGCAGGCTGCCAAAGCCCGCGGCATAGATGTGCTGATTGCTGATACAGCCGGGCGCTTGCACACGCAATCGGGGTTAATGGATGAGCTACGTAAAGTAAAGCGCGTGATGAGCAAACTTGATGACACCGCACCACACGAAACCCTCATTGTATTAGACGGTGGTACCGGACAAAACGCACTTAATCAGGCCCAGCAGTTTCACGAAGCTATGGATCTTGATGGCCTGGTGGTCACAAAACTCGATGGCACTGCTAAAGGTGGCGTTGTGTTTGCGATCGCCGAAAAAATGGGTTTACCCATTCGCTTTATTGGCGTGGGTGAAAAAGTGGCCGACCTTGAAGTGTTTCAAGCAGGCCGGTTTGTTGATGCACTTATCGACACCGATACAAACGGCGACAATGCAAGCTCCACAGAGGCGGAACGTTGATTCAGTTCGATAATGTCTCTCTGGAGTACAGCGCAGGACGGTTTGCGCTGCGCGACGTTAGCTTTCGTATTCCAGCTGGTGCGTTTTGTTTTTTAACCGGTCATTCCGGCGCCGGTAAAAGCTCACTGCTTAAACTGATTGCCCGACTCGAAAAACCAACAGACGGGCATATTTTTATTGGCGAGAAAGATCTAACCGATTTAAAAAAACGGCAGGAACCGGGTTTACGCCAACAAATGGGCTTGGTATTTCAGGACAACCAACTGTTGTACGACCGCTCGGTGTTTGACAACGTGGCATTGCCATTAATTATTGGCGGATACAAATACAGGGACATCGTGCAGCGCGTATCGGCTGCATTGGACCGCGTTGCATTGGCGCACAAAGCACACGACGATCCCATTACCCTATCGGGCGGCGAGCAACAACGCGTTGGCATCGCACGCGCAGTGGTCGCAAAACCTAAACTGCTGCTGGCAGATGAACCTACTGGCAACCTTGATGCAGAAATAAGCGCTGATATTATGCGGCTGCTAATGCAGTTCAGCGCATCGGGTGTCACTGTACTGGTTGCTACACACGACAACGCGCTATTAGAAACATTCGATTTTCCAAGACTGCACTTAAAGCAAGGTCGGTTGGTCAATATTTACCCCGGAGCCAACCAAAACGACATCAGCGGATCATCTCGCGTATCCAAAGTTGCGCGATCTGTTGCGCGACCATCAGGGCAATCTCATGAGCATTGAATCAAGAGGCACAGCAGCTCGCGCTAAACCCATCAATGTGATTGCAAGTTCAGGCAAGCCATGGATGTACTCCAAACGCGGTTATGCGCTTGCGCAAAGTTTCAAACAATTAAAACAACGCAAACTGGCAAGCCTTGTTACGCTGATGGTCTTTGGTATCACCATGGCACTGCCCGCGATTATTTGGTTTACTGCAGACACCCTAACCGACATCAGTAACAAAAGCGTTAGCGAAGAAAGTATCACCGCCTATCTAACGCTCGACACTAGCGATCTTGATGGCGCTACGCTTGCGCAAAGTTTTAAGCAACGCGTTAACGTGCAGAACACGCGCTATGTGTCGCGTGATGAAGCGCTGGCAACATTCAATGAACAAGCCAACATCAGCGATGCACTTGCCGTGCTTGGTGAGAACCCGTTACCCGGTGCCATCATTGTGTACCCGGACAGCAATGCACTGAACGATTCAGCCATAGATCAGCTGGCTAGTACCCTTCGCGCACACCCCAATGTTGAGCGCGTCCAGTTCGATTTGTTGTGGGTTAAACGCTTGCAGTCGGTGCTGCAATTGGCGCGCACAATTGGTTGGTTACTGGCAGGGTTTCTAACTCTTACCGCACTGCTGGTCATTGGCAATACTATCCGCTTAGAATTGTTGCGGCGCCAAGCGGAAACCGATGTATCGCGACTGCTGGGCGCTAACCGAACGTTTTTGAATCGGCCCTTGCTGTATACCGGCGCATTGTTGGGTCTGCTGGGTGGGCTGCTTGCCTGCGTTATCGCCTATCTGGCACTGCATTGGATACAAGGCCCCACTGTCGAGCTGTCGCAACTCTACAGCAGTGCATTCAAGCTCATAATGCCAACTGCGTCACAATTTCTGACTGTTGTGCTAGTTGCCACATTTCTGGGCATATTAGGGGCTTCAGCTACCCTATTCCAAACTTCACGACAATTGTTACCAGTTCGTAGGACTGGTATCTAAAAATTATAACTATTTGTTTTTATTAAAAAAATAAGCGTTTCTCCCAATGAAGTTCAACATAACAAGTTCAATTTGGATGGAACTTGGCCGACATTTAGCACTCTATGGTTGTGAGTGCTAAAATGAACGAATATGAAACGTCCGGGAGATACATTATGAGCAACGCCCTTACATTAAAACAGGATGCGATGACTTTACCGGTAGTGGCCGACGACCTGAATGGCTACTTGGCCAAGTTGTCCAACATCACACTATTAACACCTGAAGAAGAGCAGGCTCATGCCCGCAACTTGCGTGACAACGATGATATTGATGCGGCGCGTGCGCTGGTCATGTCACAGCTGCGTTTTGTAGTCCACATTGCCCGTACTTATAAAGGTTATGGCTTGCCATTGGCCGATCTGGTGCAAGAAGGCAACATCGGATTAATGAAGGCCGTTAAACGTTTCGACCCTGATAAAGGTGTTCGACTCATTTCGTTTGCGGTGCATTGGATTCGTGCTGAAATTCATGAGTACGTTATCCGCAACTGGCGCATTGTCAAAGTGGCCACAACCAAATCACAGCGTAAATTGTTTTTTAAGCTGCGTAGCGCGAAGAAGCAGCTGAATTGGTTTAGCCAGGCAGAAGTCGAAGCCGTAGCCAAAGACTTAGGTGTTGAGCCTTCAGTCGTAATGGAAA
The DNA here is from genome assembly GCA_964390335.1 of uncultured Granulosicoccaceae bacterium. Classification (GTDB taxonomy): domain Bacteria; phylum Pseudomonadota; class Gammaproteobacteria; order Granulosicoccales; family Granulosicoccaceae; genus Granulosicoccus. Next base: position 100,585 of record CAYMHU010000001.1, read on the forward strand.
TGGAATCGCGCATGCACGGCAACGATAACGCGTTTGATGCACCCGCTGGCAGTAACGAAGAACGTGCATTGTCGCCGGCGGAATACCTGCATCAAGATGCAATGGACCCATCGACGTTAGCTGAGCGTGACGATACTGATCAGCGCGCATTGCAGGGTCTAGCACAGAGCATGGAAACACTCGACGATCGAAGCCGAATCATTCTAGAAAGACGTTGGTTGGCAGATGAGAAATCGACGCTGCACGAATTGGCCGATGAGTTTGGTGTATCCGCTGAGCGTATCCGTCAAATTGAAAAAGCGGCTATGAAGAAACTTAAAACCCATATGCTGGCTGCATAACAACCTTAAGTTTCAAGCGTCAGCTCGACGTTATATGAACGCTTAGAACCGCCTTCGGGCGGTTTTTTGCGTTTAGGCCCTCGTTGTTCACACACAATGATCGGTCGATGTATATTGTTGTGTCATTTAAGGCCAAACCGCTTGATACAGGCAATATTCCACTCTTGCTTGTTACCCATTCTGGTATTGTTCAGTTGTCTAAGCCCGTCAAGCCACGAGGATCAACGTATGTTGCGGTCTAAAACCCTATGGATAGCGTTACCACTTGTACTAATACCGACCACCGCGTTTGCCACACCGCCCACTAAGCCAGGCACGCCATTTGGCCGAACCACGGCTGATAGTGTTAGTTTCAGTTGGACTGCATCCTCTGACAACGTGGGTGTAGCCGGGTACAACGTTTACGCAAACAATAATTATCTTGCCACCGTGAGTGATGCAAGCTTTACCGGAACGCTTGATGCTGGCCAAGTGTACCGTTTTTACGTTATTGCATTTGATACACCAGCAGACAACGAGGCACGGCAATTTTCGCAGCGCTCAGACACACTCACGCTACAAACCCAGATCATAACTGATAACCCTATTCCGACTGCTCCGGAGATGGTTCTTGCCATTAGACTCAATGATACGTCGGCATCCATTCGCTGGTCCGCGTCTGCAGATGATGAGGCCGTTGCAGGGTATAACGTTTATCGCAACAACAACTACCTCACCACGGTAAGCCAAACTGAATTCACAGACAACGCAATCAATGCCAGTGACACCTATCGTTATTACATAGTTGCGTTTGATGCACCCCGAAATTTCTCAGTTAAATCTGCCGAGGTTGAACTTGAATCTGCGCCTATCGTTGAAGGTCCGGACACAACCGCACCCGAAACAACCCGGGGTTTGGTCGCCACGGCTGTCACACCCGAAACCGTCACGTTGAATTGGGAAACACCCGTCGATAATGTTGGTGTTGATGGTTACAACGTTTATCGCGATGGCAGTTATATCGATACTGTATTCGCTGCCAGCTATGCAGATGCAAACTACCCGGAAAACGACACGGCAAGCTACCAGATTGTTGCGTTTGATGCGGCCCGAAACTTCAGCGGCTTATCCGATGCGCTAACAGTGGATCTTCCGGCACCAACCGGCACCCCGCCGACGCTACGCGACCCATTGGCAGAGCCAATCCCGTCGCCGGATTTTAACGACCCCTTTGGCTCTTTATTTGAAATTGATACCGAGGAACCCACTGCTGGTGGCCCACCCACTCAGCCCAAGTTTTTACGGGCAGAGCTTATATCCAACGATTGGGCTGAAATGAATTGGGCGCCATCGAACGATGATGTGGAAGTTGTGGAGTACCGAATTTACCGCAGCGATGGCGTTACCTATACGGTGAACAACACGACCACCAGCGACAACGGCGGTACACAAAATGAACTCGATCGGTTCTGGCGCAGTACGCTGTTCATTGACTGTAACTACACCCGCTTTTCTGACCAAATATATATTTGCGACACCAATGGACCAGAGCCCGGTGATGTGTTTACTTACCAAGTATCAGCGGTAGATAACGAAGGACAAGAGTCCGTGTTATCGGAAGCTCTGGAAGTTGTTTATCATCTGCAAGAGAATGCACCAATACCTTATTACAACGATTTTTATAAAGAAAATGATGATCGGTTTGTGCAAGAGCACGACTTGAGTCGCGTCAGGTACTTTATTGAAGACTTCGTACCAGTCTTTGAGGATAATTTTGAAGGCACTGAAATTAACTCTCAGTATTGGAACACGGGACTCACTTGGGGAGACACCCGCATTATCAATGGCGAACAACAGTATTTTGTTAATTCGCAATTACAACCCGATTTTGGCTACAACCCTTTCACCTTTACGGGTGAATCACTGATTATCGAGGCTATACCCACTCGCGAGGAATTACGCCAAAAACTACCTCCCATTTGCAACGAGCCCGATCCGCTGGGCTTTGAACGATGTGAGTTTTTATCTGGTGCATTATCAAGTCACGACAAATTTGGTCTGACCTACGGTTACGTTGAAAGCCGCATGAAGGTCAGTGGGGCTTACGGTGCGTTATCCAGCTTTTATTTGTACAACCGCTACCCTGGACTCGGGCGGCAACTGCATGCGCCGGAAATCGATATTGTGGAGTATCTGGGCGAGAACCCGTTTGGCGATGAAGACGCATTTCAAACGTATCACTATGCCAATGTGAACGACGGTACGACGAATTCAGCGCCTACCATGAACCACGTTAATCCGGAAGGCACACTGTACGCGGAAGATTTTCATACTTTTGGTGTGTTGTGGGAACCACAATTGGTAATTTGGTATATCGATGGCATTGAAGTAAAACGCATGACTGGACCACAAGTTGCGCGGCAGCAAATGAATATTGTGACGTATCTGGTGGCCGGAAGCTCTTGGGCGCCAACCCCCATCCTCGGCGAATCATTCCCGATGCAATACGAAATTGATTACATCAAGGCTTACCAGCGTCCACCGTTCAACACAAACGGTTTGTACCCAGACAAGTGAATTTGAGCGCGTCTAACTACGGTGCAGGCTTTTTGTGCGAAAAAACGGCATTATAAGTATAAAATCACGTAATACGTAAAACTGATGGCTTGAGTATTGCTGACTGGAGTGGGTCGAAACACGTGCTAAACAAGACTCATGTACAGCAACATATTGATCCGTCTCGTTGGATTGAGCGCTTTGCTCGGAACGTTCGCAGCTCCTGCGCTGGCAGTAACACCTGGCGTTAATTGGAAAGACAGTTACTCCGTCAACGGGCAATGTTATTGCGATACAACCTACGACCATGATGCAGGCACATTGGTGGTTGACACGCCACAAGGCCAAAAAACAACGTTCGAAATTTGCGAAACCATCGGTCCAGGACCCGGCGCTGAAGGGAACCCAATCTATAACGACTTGCAGTGCGGCAATGGTCCGGGCAACGGTGCCTTGGATGAAGACGTATGTCCGGGGCGAGTTGATATGGGCAAAGAAGGTTGCAATGTAATTGGTCCCACATGGAATTTAGAGTTATATTTCCCCGCACCTGAAACACCAGCAGAGGGCGGTACAACTAACAACCCGCCAGTCGAGCAACCTGACCCTGCAGCCTTAAGCCGAACACCTCCCGCTGACAGTGTGCTGTACTCTTTCAACAGTTTTAGTAGCAAAGACAGTCGCTGGGTTTTGATTGATGCTAATTCAGTTGCTAATGCCAATGGCACAGACCCAGACGATGCTCATCTGGATTCAACCTATAACAATGCCTACTTAGAACTGTTGCAAGATACCAAGGCCAGCCACACCGATGTAGCGAACAATGAAAACGTGTGGCCAGCGCCAGGCGATGGGCCACAAATTCATTACACGATTAACTTCGATCAGGCCGGCGTATACGAAGTGTATTTCCGCAGTTATTCAAATAATCAGTTTGACGATGGTATTCACATCGGATTCGACGGTATCTGGCCGGCTTCAGGCACAGACGTTGTTGGCTGCGGTATTCGAGGACACTGGGTATGGAACCACTGCGAAGAAACCGCGCCTCCCACACTGACTATTCCTACCAGCGGCGTACACACCATTCAATTTGCAGCACGTGAAGATGGCTTTGAGCTTGATCATTTTGCATTGCGGTTACGCGACCCTATTTCAGAGCCCAGCACCGAACCCAGCAACGAATCGGGCGATCGGGAGAATGCGTCGAGTTCAGAAAACGGGAATGAGACAAACGCTGAAACCGGAACTGACAATGCAGAGCAAGCAGAACCACAATTGGGTAAAGCCATTACGGTTGGTGGTAGCGTCGGTTTCGTTAGTCAGGCGGCAACGACACTAGCATTGCTAATAATGGGTTTTGGTCTGTTAATGCTGCGCCGTAAAGCCTAATTAAACAGTCGTGCGGCTAGTGGCAGGTAATGATCGATTAACATGACTGCGAACAAAGCCATCAAATAGTTAATAGAGAACACGAACGTTTTGATGGGCTGTTTTTCGTTTTTCTCGTTGAACATTTTTATTACGTGGTACAAAAACATTACGCCCAGTACTAATGCTGCCACTAAATACAAAAGCCCGCTCATGCGTATCAGGTAAGGCAGTACCGTCACAATAATAAGCAGTATGGTGTACAGCAGAATTTGCACTCGCGTGAACGCAATACCATGAGTCACCGGTAGCATGGGTATATCCACTTTGGCGTAGTCATCTCGCCTATGAATAGCCAGCGCCCAAAAATGCGGTGGTGTCCAGATAAACACGATAAGAAACAGCAACAACGCACCGGCAGTGACTTCCCCGGTAACGGCTGCCCATCCAAGTACGGGTGGCATGGCGCCCGCTGCACCCCCGATAACAATGTTCTGAGGCGTGGCCCGTTTCAAATACACCGTGTAAACCACGGCATAGCCTATTAGCGATAAAAAAGTTAATACGGCGGTGAGTGGATTAACCAACACCACCAGCATGATCATGGCGATGACACCGATAACAATGGCAAAGGTTAAGCACTGCGCGGTGCTCAATGCACCTTGGGGAATAGGTCGGTTTTTTGTGCGCCCCATGATCGCATCACTGCGCTGATCAATCACATGATTAATGGCCGCGGCCGATGCCGACGCCAGCCCTATTCCGAGCAAACCAAACACGGTTTCTTGCAGCGGCAACCAACCCGGTACTGCCAAAGCCATACCGACAAGCGCCGTGAACACCAACAGCAGCACGACTTTTGGCTTGGTGATTTCCAGATAGTCTCGCCAATGCGCGACTATGGAGGAAATGGGATTATTGAGACTGGCAGATTTCATGTTTGCCTGAGCAGACGCCCACGTAAAGATTGCTATAGCCTACCCGAAACCACGTTTTTTTTCTATTGCCAACTGAGTATGCCTGGAGAATACACTAGGCAAGCTGTAAGGGATTACGCAGTAAGGTCACTTGCATGGGTGCTTCAAAGTTAAAGCCGATGGGCTCACCCAAGTGTATAAATTTTTGCCGTACCTGCTCGTCGCGCACCTGACTCTCGGTGTAGTCTGAATTAAACGACTTTCCCGCATAGTTATCAGCGAACTGCGCCCAGGAGTTGTACTCCACGGGCCTCGTATAACGAATAACCTGCCCACTCGAAAAACGCGGCACGGCTAAGGTATCAATTGATGATTGCGCTTGCGCCCGCACAACACTTTCATCATGAAATATACGCGTGACTTCATTCAAATTACCTGCGGCCACAGGCTCCATGATGTATAAAAAACCGTCTGGCTTTAGGATACGCAACACTTCGTCAAACACGGTGGCGTGTACCTGTTGAGGTATGTGATGTAACGATTGACCAAACAGCACACCATCTACGGATTGATTTTCTACCGGTATGGTATCGGCACCCGTTTCTGCAAAGCCCACATTGCTGATGATCTCGGCGGCGTTATTTTTCTTAGCCTGTACTGGATCTGGATCGATTGCCAACACATGCGCGCCTCGCTCCGCCATCGCTTTCGACATATGCATATTGCCGCAACCCGCATCGATAACAAATTGATCGTTTAAATCTAAGCATCGGTCGAGCACATCGAGATTGGAACAAACGCCATAGTCAAGGTTTTCTAACTGCATGCTAAAGTGCCCTTATCATCGTTTAACTTTATTAACGTGTTGCCCAATACTGCCACTTACAATACGAACCTAACCAATACGAGACACTTTTAACAAGTGTTTTAAATCCTTATACAACGGCTTTGGCAATTGATCGCTGGTATAGCGCATCATCAAGTTGCCAAGCGGATCGATCAGAAATATTAAGTTTTGCTTCGCATCCATCCCAGACTGTGCAGCAGTAATTTGATCCACTAACTGTGCAACACTATTCTCATCTCCACCTACGATGCGAACACCAACTTGCTCTGCCAAAACTTCTGCAGAGAGTACATTGGTTTGATCTAATAACAACACCCGCTGCACACGTTCCATACGGTGGTTCAACGCCAAACGTGCCTGACGAATCTGAATAAGCGTTTCCTGACAAGCAGCATCACACACGTTGGCACCATCAACAGACGGCACATACAGGATGGTCCACTGACCGCGAACTTCGTCCAACTCAAACGGTGCATCTTGTCCGCGCTCAATCAGTGTGAAGTCCGTTAAGGGTACGGCTGGATTGATCAGTTCACCGTTAGACGTATTACCCCAGGCACCACCACCGGCTTTTACCATTTGCATCCACACCGTAGCTAACAACAACGGCACAAAAAACAATGCAAAAATAATGATAAGCCGTTTGCGAGACTTAGCCTGCGCTTGCGGATCAAGGATAAGTTCGCCGTTGGCATCGCGCCCTTGTACAGGCGATGGTGATTGGTCATTTGTATTCATGGCACGGTTTCACTCGAACGTTTTTCGTTTTAAAATTATTACGGATCGCGGGATATACGCTTAGTGTTATAAACAACATATAACACGCTTAAAGCTACTGCCATTGCAAACCATTGGAAAGCATAGGAGTAGTGCTTCGCGGGCCCCATGACTTCTGTGGGCTCCCAGTTAGCGGTGTTTAAATCTGGCCTGTCCAGCGGTGCTGAAGCTGTCTGCGGTTGTAGAACACCCTGTACCAATGGATAACCTAATTGCTGCTCCATTGCCGCATAATCAAAATACTGCAGTATTTTGGGCCAGCCACCGGTTTGTTCAAATGCAACCCCGGAAGCCAAACCTTTAGACGGACGGGAAAACAAACCATCAAATTCGAGCAACTGCGTGTGCAACTCCGCCGACAACGTTACATCGGGTAAGTTTTCGCGCGTGGCGCCAGGGCGTACCCAGCCGCGGTTAACTAGCACTGCAACGCCGCTGTTCAGCAATACAGGCGTTATAACCTCAAACCCCGCCTGCCCTTTGTGAACCCGATTATCCCATAAGAACTGTTTATCCGGTATGTACGTACCTACTGCAGACACTCTTGTGTGTTGCTCAGCTGCAAGGATGACATCGCTCAGTGATTCAATACTCACGGGGTCAATTGCAGCCGAACGTGACGCTTTAGCCAGAATCGTACTTTTTTGCGCTGCTCGATTCATTTGCCAGGTGCCCAGCGATAACAAAGCGGCCAGAAACGCGAGATACAGCGCAAGCACCGCGGCAGACGGCTTATGTTCAAAATGACCAATGCGCATGCAAAAGGTTACCCCGAGGAACGATGTTAAAGCGGAATTATATTAAAATGATGCACGTTACCTGCACCGGCCAGTGGTACCCTAAGCACTATGCTATTCATCAAATTCATCGTACTACTGTTACTGTTCTTTATCGTGATCAGTCTGTTTTCAGGTCTTTATTTCCTGGTAAAAGATAAAGGTCATACCAGACGCACAGTTAACGCCCTAACGCTGCGTATTGGTTTATCGCTGCTGGTTATCGTGGTTATACTTATTGGTGCTGCAACCGGCGTTGTGGATTTCAACCGCAATCCATCGTTCGACAGCGCTTCAAGCTCCAATCAACCCACGCAATAGCCCGCTAGCGTTTTACTACCAACTATACAAGGCCGTGTTACGGTCGGACCAAAGTCTGTAACAGTTCCAGTTTAGACTTGCGCTCTGGCTCAAAGGCCAATAACTTCTTAAGTAACGCAGTTGGATCCGTGTCGGCCATTAATAGTTGCCGATGCGATTCATGCATAAACTGTTGTTCAGTGGCATTGTCCAGAAACGACAGCAATTGATCGTAGAATCCAGCGACGTTCAAGATACCGCAGGGCTTTTCGTGAAAACCCAGCTGCGCCCAGGTCAATACCTCAAACATTTCTTCCAAGGTGCCCAAACCACCCGGTAGGGACACAAAGGCATCAGACAATTCAGCCATTTTAGCTTTGCGCGTGTGCATGCTGTTGACAACATGCAGTTCGGTCAGGCCATCATGCGCTACTTCCATATCCACCAGTGATTCCGGAATCACGCCGTACACCTTACCGCCAGCCTGCAATAGTCTGTCTGCCACTTGCCCCATGATGCCAACGTGCGCGCCGCCATAGACCAAAGAGATGCCTTGCTCGGCCATCACATCTGCCAGCACATGTGAAGCGGCCACATATTCAGGTTTGGCTCCAGAACTGGAACCACAGAACACACACAGGGAGTTTATTTCAGCCACTGGCGAACCTTACGGATAGATTAAAGGACTAAGGATACAGTGAAGCGAGAACCTACGGGCCGGAAAGTGTATCCGGCCCGCGAGAAATGAAAAAAGCGCAGGGTGACTACCGTTTCGAGTATTTGGTCGTCGATTTAGATCAGATACACGAACACAAACAAGCCCAACCAAACCACATCAACAAAGTGCCAGTACCAAGCAGCTGCTTCGAATGCGAAGTGATTGTCTGCTGTGAAGTGACCTCTCATACCGCGCAGCATGACCACCAGCAACATAATAGCACCCATGGTCACGTGGAATCCGTGGAAACCGGTGAGCATGAAGAATGTTGAACCGTAGATACCACTGGACATTTTAAGATTCAAGCCAGTGTAGGCATGGTAATACTCATAAGCCTGACACGCTACGAAGATAAAACCTAACGCAACTGTTGCAGCCAACCAACGAACCATCTTTTTACGATCGCCATCTTTGATGGCATGGTGTGCAATTGTACAGGTCACGCCACTGGTTAATAACAACAGCGTATTGATAAGCGGTAAACCGAACCAACCCATTGGCTTGTAGTCGCCGCCTATGTTTGCCGGGCCATCGCTGGGCCATACGTAGTCTTTTCCACCCCACAGCAGCGCGTTGGTCACATCGGCACCGCCACCACCTTCACCGCCCAACCACGGGCCAGAAAAAGTACGAGCGTAAAACAGTGCGCCGAAGAACGCGGCAAAGAACATAACCTCCGAGAAGATGAACCACATCATGCACATGCGAAATGAGGTATCGACTTGCGGATTGTAGGTGCCGGCTTCGCTTTCTCTGACGACCGTTCCAAACCAAGCGAACATCACGAAAATGATGACGGCCATACCGACAAAAAACATTTCCATGCCCATTGCGCGGTCGTTCAGCCATAAGCCAAAGCCCATGAAAAATATAAAAAGACCGATCGACGCAACAATTGGCCATTTGGCCTCATGTGGTATGTAGTAGTCAGTAGCACCGCTCATTGGGTAGTCCTGTTTTAGCTAAAATTAAAATTTAATGGTTTATATTCAGCCCACCGATCACGATTGATCTGGCGACCTGAAAAACGTATATGACAGCGTGACTCTGTCAACATTGACCGGCAAATCCGGATCAATAATAAAAGTTATCGGCATGTCCTTGATGGCCTTTGCCTCGAATTCTTGTCGAGTAAAACAAAAACACTCTGTTTTATTAAAGTATTTAGCGGCTGATTGTGGTGACACGCTGGGGGTTGCCTGCCCAACCATGCGCTGGTTTGACAAATTTTGCGCCATATAACTGGTGTGATTGAGCTCGCCGGGCTTGACCTGCATTTGTTTAACCGTTGGTTCAAATAACCACGAACCACCCGAATTAATGCTGGCCACAAACTCCACGGTCACCAAGCGGTTCTCGTTGGCTTTTGCCGCCGCTTCTGCTTCGGCAATGCTAACCCGACCTGTTTTACCGTTTAATCCGGTAACCTCACAAATAATGTCGTAGATTGGCACCATCAGATACCCAAAACCGAACATCGCCACAGCCAGTAGCAAACTTTTACCGGCAACCGCACCGTGTTTTTTAAACGAATGACGATCTGAGTTAGTGTTAGCCATAGCCGTAACTAACCTACTTGCCCGCGACCATACACCATCCAAACAATACTGCCTGCATACAGAAGCACTGCGATGATCCCGAGGATTATGGGCATGCGGTGTTTCTGCCAGAAGCTTTGCTTGGATTGGTTTGTCGATGAGTTTGTCATAGTGTCGCCGACAGCAGGCTGATTGCCTGCTGCGTCAATAGCGTGGTTAACACTGTTGCCCGTCATTATCGGGTAACAGTGTTGGCATTGATTTCAGGAGCCACTTCAAACGTGTGGTATGGCGCTGGAGAATCCACAGTCCATTCCAAACCTCGAGCACCTTCCCAAACTTCGCCAGTCGCTTTCTCGCCGCCTTTAATACACTTTAAGATGATGTACACGAACAACAGCTGCGAGAAACCAAAACCGAACGCACCAATAGTTGCGACTGCGTTCCAGTCAGCAAACTGTAAGTTGTAGTCTGGGATACGTCGTGGCATACCGGCCAATCCAACAAAGTGCATTGGGAAGAACAGCACGTTTACGAAGATAGTTGAAATCCAGAAGTGCATTTTACCCAGCTTCTCGTCGTACATATTACCGGTCCACTTTGGAATCCAGTAGTACGTAGCTGCCATTAGCGAGTAAATGGCACCCGGTACCAACACGTAGTGAAAGTGCGCTACAACAAAGTAGGTATCGTGGTATTGAATATCAGCCGGTGTGATTGCCAGCATCAAACCAGACAAACCACCGATGGTGAACATGATGACAAAACCCACTGCAAACAGCATGGGTGTTTCAAACGTCATCGAGCCTTTCCACATGGTGGCAACCCAGTTAAAGACTTTTACACCGGTTGGTACGGAGATCATCATAGTGGAGAACATAAAGAACAGCTCACCTGCCAATGGCATACCGGTGGTAAACATATGATGTGCCCAAACGATGAACGACAAGAACGCAATAGACGCTGTTGCATACACCATTGAGTCGTAACCAAACAGCTGCTTACGCGAAAACGTTGGAATGATTGAAGACACAATCCCGAACGCAGGCAAAATTAATATATACACTTCAGGGTGACCGAAAAACCAGAAAATGTGCTGGAACATTACGGGGTCACCGCCACCTGCTGCACTGAAAAAGCTGGTGCCGAAATAACGATCGGTTAATAGCATGGTGACCGCGCCGGCAAATACCGGAATAGTTGCGATCAACAAGAATGCTGTGATCAACCAAGTCCATACAAACATAGGCATGTGCATGAGCGTCATGCCAGCTGGTCGCATATTAAAGATAGTAGCCACGATGTTAATGGAACCCATGACCGATGAGATACCCATAAAGTGAATCGCAAAGATCACGAATGCAAAACTGTCGCCCATCTGCAATACCAACGGTGGGTATAGAGTCCAACCACCTGCAGGGCCGCCACTGTCCATGAACAGCGTGGATAGCATTATGGTGAACGCAAACGGCATGATCCAGAAACTCCAGTTATTCAACCGGGGTAAGGCCATATCGGGAGCGCCGATCATCATTGGAATGAGCCAGTTTGCCAAGCCGACAAACGCGGGCATAACCACACCAAAGATCATAACGATGGCGTGCATGGTGGTCATTGAGTTGAAGAACATCGGATCAACAAACTGCAAACCTGGTGAGAACAATTCAGCGCGAATAATCAGCGCCATACCACCACCAATAAAAAACATGATGAGTGAGAACCACAGGTACAAGGTACCGATATCTTTATGGTTAGTCGTGGTAACCCAACGCATTAAGCCGGGAGCCGGACCGTGATGTCCGTGATCGTCATGCCCGTGGGCATCATGAGTACTGTCTGTGTAAGCCATCGTTAATTGACCCCCTCAATTTTATTCGTTGGCAGATCAAGCATGGTTTGTCTTGAACCTACTCGTAATGAGCGCACATGTGACGGTTGTAACGAATCGCCTGTTACGTTGCCGAACGCATTACGTTGGAAAGTGATAACTGCTGCAAGATCAACGTCGCTAAGACGGCTGGAATACCCTTGCATTGGCGTGTTGACTACACCATTAAGCACCGTGTCGACATGCGCGTTAATATCGCCGGTTGCGATATCGCTACCTGCGATGGCCGGGAACATACCAGGGATACCCTGACCTTCTTTCTGATGGCAGCTCATGCAGTTAGCTTCATAAACGCGCTCACCCGTTGCCACGAGTTCCTGATGCGACCATTGACGAATAGCATCCATATCGGCTGTGACTGAAGAAGATTTTTTCTCTTCAATCCATGCAGCAAATTCTTCTTTGCTAACCGCTTTAACAACAATGGGCATGAAGCCGTGGTCACGACCACAAAGTTCAGCACACTTACCACGATAGATACCGGGCTCTTCGATCTTTGCCCAGTTTTCATTGATAAATCCGGGAATCGAATCTTTCTTAACTGACAATGCAGGTACCCACCAAGAATGGATTACATCGGCTGCTGTGTGTAAGAAACGGATTTTTGTATCCACTGGCACAACCAATGGGTTGTCCACTTCTTTCAAATAATGCTCCAAGGTATCGGGGTCAACGCTTGGGTTCCGCTGACGCGCAACGTTATGAACAGGGTCGAGCTGACTGTAAAACTTCACGCCGTCTTCAATGTAATCGTATTCCCAACGCCACTGAAACGCTGTGACTTTAATACTCATTTCTGAGTCACTGAAGTCTTCCATTTGGATAAGCACCTTGGCAGCTGGTACCGCCATAACAATCAAGATGATTAACGGAACGATCGTCCAGACTATTTCAACCGTGGTGCTCTCATGGAAATCCGCTGCAACCGCGCCTTTGGATTTACGATGATTGAAAATCGAGTAAAACATGACGGCAAATACCAGTGCGCCTATCACGCAACACCAGATAAATATTCGCATGTGCAGATCGTAAACCTTGCTACTGATTTCAGTCACACCCACGGGCATGTTCAGTGCTCCCCAATCAGCCAATGCAGCACCCGGTAGAGCGAGCATCGCGGCTAATAAAAGCACCCAACGAAAGACGCCAGATGTCATAAACAGTTCTCCAAAATAAATATCAAAATCTAATGGTTAGCCGTGTAAGCCACGCCTAACCGAAAACTTTACCTGTCACGATTCCATGTAGCGCCGCCATCCAAAGCAGAATCCAATGCGACAAACAAACTTTTCTTTTCATCGCGCCCAAGGCTAAGGCCGAGGGGATAGTGCTTTCCGAAAGCACCGAGGCTCAAGTGCCCCACTTCAAATTCACTGTCCGGACAATCGTAATGCAACCGGGCGAAACTGCGTGGCAAATCCACGGTGGTGTCTGGGTAGTGGTAGCCCCACTCGAGTTTTACGTCGTCATCGCTAACCGTGATCACTTCCTTGCGTGACAGCTTTCGTACGGTCAGGTACAGACACCAGGTTACAAATACAACTTCCATTCCGGCAAACGGGATAATCATCCAATAGCCGAATCCTGCCATGACAAAAGCCATGCCAAGACACAGTATCGCAAGCGCCGCGGCCAACCATACATTCGCGCGCCACGACATCGATTGATTGCCTTGAACAACCAGTCGGGTACCCCGATTATCCATGCTCTGGACATCAATCATAAAGAGCCCTGCGCAACCTTATAACTATAGCGCAGCTTTGCTCGGAGTCTCAACGAATTGAGGTTTTTTTTCATCATTGGCTGTCGCCTCTGAGTGATCTTTTCAAGCTATCGACTGACACAGAATATTCATTGGTACTATCTGACTGACCACGAGGTAAAGCACCTTTCCAACCGTGACCCTGCACCAATTCTAATGTGGTTGAAAACCGACCCGAACCAGCAATCTCTGAGAGTCTGTCCGGCAAATTTGACGCCATGAGTCCCCGACGACGCCCAACGGCAATGTTACTTGCACCTAATAATTGCAATTCTAACTGTAAAGCGGCAACGGAAGGGTAATCCACAGTAATGTTTTCGCGATCCAAAACCGGCGCTGAAAACCCGCTTGCAAGCAATGCATCCCCTGTTTGATGCATATCGGCAAGCCCGAACACATGCGCTGACGAATCGATCTTATTCCAGATATCGGCATACTCGACTAACGTATCCGGACCAGCAGTTGTGAAGAAAAATGCCCCATTATCGGTCAGCACTCGACTGACCTCTTTAAAGACTAGTGCCGGATCGTGACTCCACGGCAATAACAGGTTAGATACGACCAAATCAACACTGCCGGATTGCAACGGCAGCGCATGTTGATCGGCAACAACCATATGAAATTGACTCTGTCGCCACCATTTTCCAGTAAATTGGCGCTCAGGTCCCACCAAATCGATGCCAAGCACATGCGCTGCCGGGTATTTCTGATGCAAAGCCTGTATCTGATACCCGTCCCTGCAACCCAAATCCAAAATCCGCGTCGGCTCTGTGGCCAGCAGTTCTAGCCGATCAATCATGCGATCACTGATCTGCTTAAACACCGCAGAAGCATCCGCGAAAGTATCGCGCGCACGGGTGAACCGGCTCACGACATGCGAAATGGCGGAAGGCTGAATGGACGATGACATGGCTTTATATCCGCAAACTTGTGTCAATGTGATCTATAGTGACGTAAAACAGCCGCAGAAAAAACCGTGTTCACAGCATCACTGCTCATTCCAGCCATCATTGCCACCAGCATCACCTATATCATTGGTTCTATATCGGCGGCCATTTTAATATGCCGTTTGATGGGGTTGCCTGACCCGCGTGATTCCGGCTCCGGAAACCCCGGCGCAACTAACGTACTACGGGTGGGAGGCAAACTCCCCGCCGCACTCACGCTTTTAGGAGACGCTCTCAAAGGCTTGATTCCAGTTGCCGTAACCGCGCTGCTGTTACAACACGAACCCACTACTGCGGTGGTGGCACTGGCAGCCTTTCTGGGGCACCTATACCCGGTGTTTTTCGATTTCCGAGGCGGCAAAGGCGTAGCAACAGCTCTCGGCGCGTTATTCGGCATTGGTCTGTCCACGGGGCTCTTGGCCGTATTAAGTTGGCTGCTGGTGTGTCTGGCATTTCGCATTTCATCCTTGGCTGCACTCATTACTTTCACCTTAGTGCCGCTGTATCTATTATCGACCGGCCATAACGCCTTCGCTGTGGTTTATATCGTGATCGCTGGTATGTTGTATTACAGCCATCGTGAAAACATTAAACGCATACTCGCAGGCACAGAGCCAAAGGTCGGAAAAAAAGTTTAGCCACGTGCGGTACACGCACGCCTTATACACATCGAGTGCTGAGTGAGCCGAACCCCCATTCACATTGCCTTAACGTTGGTAGTAGTTTGCGCCGCCACGCCTCTGCATGCCATCGCATGTGAGCAATGGAATGCTGAGCAACATGAGTCGGGTGACTATATTATTGGCGATATTCAAATTAATGCCAACGATGTTTTCAACACAAATGTAGGTGCTGAAAATTTACCTATTCACCGACTTGCCAACCAGCTGCATATTCAATCGAAGCCCGAACTGATTAAAGCCCAACTCCTGTTCGACATAGGCGATGTATTTGATCAGCAGCAGCTAGATGAAACCGCACGCAATTTACGTAGCAATGCGTACTTACGTAGCGCAAGCATTACACCTGTTCAGGTATGCAATGGCGCTGTTGACATTAAAGTTGAAACCAATGACAACTGGACTTTAATTCCAAGCATGCGATTTTCGCGTGCTGGCGGCGAAAACGAATACGCGTTTTCGGTGTCAGAACTTAATCTATTGGGCTTCGGCAAAAGCCTTAACATTGAACTCGATTACACCAACGTTCGTGATCAACGTGTGCTGCAATATGTCGATCCACTATTGTTTGGTACCCGCGCCCAACTCACCGCACAACTACAAAATAACTCCGACGGTGAAGTACAAGCATTCGATGTGAAACTGCCTTTTTACGCACTTAATAGCCAACGCAGCTGGCGCGTTAGCGCCGGTAATATAGAGTATTTACAAAAGCTGTATACCAATGGTGTCGCCAGTGATCAACTGGCTGTAGACAGAGAGTATATCTCGGTAGAGGCCGGGTTTTCGCGTGGCAAAATTAACAACACCGTTCGTCGGTGGGTGATTGGCTGGCAATACGACAAACAACAATTAGCTGCAACACAACTGTTTCCCGACAGCACACCCGTTCCTGAACGCGTGTTTAGTTACCCGTACATTGAAGCTACGCTGTTGAAGCCTAAATTCATCCAAAAATCCAACCTGAATGTCATGGACTCGGTTGAAGATGTGGCTATTGGGCGGGAACTACGCATCCGTTTCGGGTATGCAGCAAAAAGCTTTGGCAGTTCAAGCGACGCGTTTGTATTTGATATTGAATTTAGTCAGGGCTGGCAGCCGAGTAGCAAACAGCTAGGCTTGCTGTCGGTGGAGCTAGATGGTTTTTACGATCAAGACGGCGCACTCAACAACACCTTAACAACCAACGCCAAGTGGTTTTACTTTCAGTCTCCTAAAAGCAATTTGTTTGCACAGGCGAATATAATCAGTGGTGAAAATTTATTTGAAAACCGGCAAATCGTTATTGGCGGTGAAACCGGTTTGCGCGGGTATCCGTTACGTTATCAATCTGGCGATAATCGCGCGCGCTTCACCCTGGAGCAACGTTACTTTTTTGATTGGTACCCGCTGCGTTTAGTCAAAGTGGGTGCCGCTGCGTTTGCTGACATCGGGTCGGCATGGTCAGATAATACATCACCTGACTGGCTACGCGATGTTGGCATGGGCTTGCGTTTGGTTTCGACTCGACAAGCCAATGCACCGGTCACGCACATTGACTTTGCAGTGCCATTAGATGCGACCGATGACATCGATCAATACCAGTTGGTTGTTATGGTAAAAAGCCAGTTTTAACATCCGCGCTCCAGACCCGGGCCATTAACCCACCGCTTGAAGTTCTTCCAGCGACCAGCGCGGCCTGATTTGTATCGACAGCTCATGTTGCTCATCACCGGCTAACCGCAGCGCGCCAACCAACGCAATCATGGCGCCGTTGTCGGTACAAAATTCCAATCGCGGGTAGTAGGCTTTGCCACCCAACTGTTCACACAGATCGTCTGCCTGTGCGCGCAGCTGCTTATTGGCACCCACGCCGCCGGAGATCACCAGCGTTTTCAATGATTCTTGAGCCAGCGCCCGATCGCACTTTTTCAACAAGGTTTCGACCACGGCGGCTTCAAACGATGCGGCTAAATCTTCCGTCGATGGCGGTGATGTCGAACGAAGATGCGTAATCGCTGCGGTTTTCAAGCCACTAAAACTGAATTCCAGCCCAGGCCTGTTCAGCATGGGCCGTGGCAAGTCCACGGCAGCGGGGTCGCCATCGAGCGCCAGTTTCGCCAAATGCGGCCCACCCGGATAGGGCAAACCCAACATTTTGGCTGTTTTGTCAAAGGCTTCGCCGGCAGCATCATCGATTGATTCGCCTAAAACCCGATATTGTCCAACGCCGTCCACACGTACCAACATGGTGTGCCCGCCAGACACTAACAGGCACACAAACGGCATTGGCGGAGGCACATCTTCTAACATTGGCGCCAATAAATGCCCCTCCATGTGGTGCACGCCAATGGCCGGACAGTCCAATGACCACGCCAGAGAGCGGGCCATAACCGACCCAGTCATCAGCGCCCCTGCCAAGCCCGGCCCCGCGGTATAGGCCACCCCGCCAATATCCGAGCGATTCAGGCCAGCCTTTTGCAGGATTTGACTGACTAAGGGGACCAGCCGCTGAATATGGTCCCGCGATGCTAATTCGGGCACGACCCCGCCATATAAGGCGTGCAGGTCAATTTGACTGTGAATGGCATGCGCTAACAGGCCATTTTCGGTGCTGTACAGCGCTACACCGGTTTCATCACACGAAGATTCAATACCCAGAACGATCATCAGTCTATTTAGATTGAGCTTACCCAGTGAAAAACCGCTATAATAGGCAGCTTTTCCCAAATACGATAGAGATTAAGAGTTAATGCCTTCAGTACGAGTTAAAGAAAACGAGCCATTTGAAATGGCACTTCGCCGCTTCAAGCGATCTTGCGAGAAAGCTGGCGTCCTCACCGAAACACGTCGTCGTGAATTCTACGAGAAACCAACCGCTGAGCGAAAGCGCAAAGCTGCAGCTGCTGTTAAGCGTCATCAGAAGAAGCTGTCTAAAGAAATCACTCGTCGCGTACGTTCGTACTAACACAACATCTGATTGTACTACTGAGTGTACGCCATGAGCGAGACGCGACAACGCATCCTCGACGATATAAAAGCTGCGATGAAAGCCGCGGACAAGCCTCGGGTGGCTAAGCTGCGGCAAATGTCTGCTGCGATAAAGCAGATTGAAGTTGATCAGCGCATTGAACTCGATGAGCAAGGCACCATTGCGGTGCTGGACAAAATGCTCAAGCAACGTCGCGAATCCATTGCGCAATATGAAAAAGCAAACCGCGATGATTTAATCGCTGTGGAACAGGCTGAGCTTGAACTCATACAAGAGTACATGCCAGCAGCACTATCAGAAGAAGAAGTCAATAAAGTCATCGATGACGCAATAGCCTCATCGGCTGCAAGTTCTGTAAAAGACATGGGCAAGGTAATGGGGCTGGTAAAACCTGCCTTGCAAGGCAAAGCCGACATGTCTGTAGTAAGCCAAACAATAAAACAACGCCTGAACGCCTGACCCTCTCCCTGCTATGACCAAGTTAATGGGTCATCTTCAGCGACACAAATTTCAGCGGTGTTCTGGGTAAACCACACAGGCGATAGGTGCACACGACACTATGAGTAACAACAACTTCCAATTCCTGGATTCGCCCAGACAAGACCCGGCTAAAACCGAGGTCGTGGTACGCATTAAAGATTTCAAGGAAATTTACGGCCAGTTCGATGCCGAAGAAGCGGCCACGCAAGCCGATCGTTGTTTATCGTGCGGCAACCCGTATTGCGAATGGAAATGCCCAGTACACAACTATATTCCTAACTGGTTAAAGCTGATCGCTGAAGGCAACTTGTTAGAGGCGGCGGAAATGTCGCATAAAACTAACTCCTTGCCTGAAATGTGTGGCCGAGTTTGCCCGCAAGACCGACTGTGCGAAGGCGCATGCACGTTAAACGATGGCTTCGGTGCCGTTAGTATCGGCTCAATTGAAAAGTACATCACTGATGAAGCCTTGAAACAAGGTTGGCGCCCGGATATGTCGGCGGTTACACCAACCGGTCAACGCGTAGCCATTGTGGGCGCTGGTCCAGCGGGCCTGGCTTGCGCTGATGTGCTGGCTCGCAACGGTGTTAAACCTGTGGTTTACGATAAATACCATGAAATTGGCGGGCTCTTAACGTTCGGCATCCCGCAATTCAAACTGGAAAAAGAAGTCGTGTTCACACGCCGGCAAATTCTTGAAGGCATGGGCGTGGAATTTAAACTTAATACAGAAATCGGTAAGGACATCCAGTTTCAAGATTTAATCGATGGCTACGATGCGGTGTTCCTGGGTATGGGTACGTACACCTCCATGCGCGGTGGCTTCCCGGGTGAAGACCTAAGCGGCGCACATGAAGCCCTGCCGTACTTAATTTCGAATGTGAACTATCAGCATCAGTGGGATCCATCAGAAGATAACTTCATTAACCTCAAAGACAAACGCGTGGTTGTGCTGGGTGGCGGTGATACCGCGATGGATTGCAACCGCACGGCAATCCGACAAGGTGCCGAATCGGTTACGTGTGCATACCGCCGAGACGAAGCCAACATGCCCGGTTCTCGAAAAGAAGTGGCAAATGCAAAAGAAGAAGGCGTGGAATTTCTGTGGAATCGACAACCCATCGAATTGGTTGAAGGCAATGGCGTAGTTAAAGGCGTGCGCGTTATCACCACTAAACTTGGTGAGCCGGATGCCCGTGGCAGACGCATGCCAGAAGAAGTACCCGGCACCGAAGAATTTCTACCTGCTGAAGCCGTGCTCATTGCATTCGGTTTTCGTCCAAACCCTGCTCCCTGGTTTAACGACTTTGACATCAGCACTGACGATAGTGGTCGTGTGATTGCACCTGAATCCAATCAGTTTATGCATCAAACTACTAACCCAGCCGTGTTCGCTGGTGGTGATATGGTGCGCGGTTCAGACTTGGTGGTTACCGCCGTATTCGAAGGCCGAAATGCCGCAGAAGGTATTTTGGGGTATCTAAAATCCACAGCCAGCAACGCCGCGTAGGATCTTGTATGAGCGCTCAACTGCAAAATGATGTTTACCTGAAAGCCCTGCTACGAGAGCCGGTTGATCGAACCCCAGTATGGGTAATGCGTCAGGCTGGCCGTTACCTACCGGAATATTTAAAAGTACGAAAACAAGCTGGTGACTTCATGACACTGTGCAGCACGCCGGAGCTTGCCTGTGAAGTCACATTGCAACCGCTTGAGCGTTTTAAACTCGATGCGGCTATTCTATTCTCAGACATCTTAACCATTCCCGATGCAATGGGCTTAGGCTTATATTTTGAGCCGGGTGAAGGTCCGAAGTTTAAAAAAACCGTGCGATCAAAAGTGGATGTTGACGCCTTACACACTATCGATCCAAACGATCAATTACGTTATGTGATGGATGCGGTCAGCCTTATTCGGCGCGAACTTAACGGCCGCGTGCCGCTAATTGGGTTTTCGGGCAGTCCGTGGACGTTGGCAACATATATGGTTGAAGGCGGCGGCAGTAAAGACTTCTCAAAAGTCAAAGGCATGATGTATCGCGACCCCGCTACATTGCATGCGTTGTTGCATAAAAACGCCGTTGCAGTTACCGACTATTTAAATGCGCAAGTTGCCGCTGGCGCTCAATCACTGATGATTTTCGATACCTGGGGCGGCGTGCTGTCGCCCGAATGTTATAGAGCGTTTTCTTTGCAATACATGCAACAAATCGTTGATGGACTGACCCGTGAAGCCGATGGTCGCAAGGTACCCGTGGTGCTGTTTACTAAAAACGGCGGCCGTTGGTTATCCGACATGGCCGATACCGGCTGCGATGGCTTGGGAGTGGATTGGACTATCGACTTAGCTGATGCGCGCAAAAACTGCGGTGATCGCGTGGCGTTGCAAGGTAACCTTGACCCGTCAGTACTCTATGGTTCTCCCGAGAGCATTCGTGCAGAGGTTAAAAAGGTTTTAGACAGTTATGGCGATGGACCAGGCCATGTATTTAACCTTGGTCACGGGATTCACCAGTTTGTGAACCCCGACCATCTAGCCGTGATGGTTGATGCGGTGCATGAGTTTAGCGCCAAGGGCTAAATTCACTTATAGGTCACTCAGTGTCTCCCATCGATTTGATTTACCCAGGCCAAAAATTGATTAGCTCACCACATGTTGCTACTGTTGGTAAAGCAACACTATAATTTAGCAGCTTGCCTTGATCAATTTACTAAAAAGTGAATCTATTTCATCAGGCGCTATGGTTAAAAAAGACATCTGGATAAAAACATTATCAGGACCTTCTTGCGCCCACTCATTGCTTGGCGTTTTAATATTTCCACGATACCCTCCGTGCATCAGGCGTCGTAAATCTGCAGGTAAGAATAGTTGAAAGGACCTAAGGTAGGTGCGGAACACTCACTTCAAACGGGAATACCCACCAATTACTTTGCACTGCGGAGCCAAAGATTGAATAAAGCCGCAATCATGAAAACGATCAATTGAATAATATAGTATGCAACAAACATTGAATAGCTAAGGTTATCTATCGTTTCAATATTTATTGAATCCTTATAGATCAACCAAGAAACAAACTGTGCCACTGAAATAGCTATTAAACCAATGGCTACATATTTTAGTGGGGTAACACCATATAACAAAGGTATTGACAGCATCACCGGGTAAACAAGGCATTGAAAAAATATTGCGATAACAAAAAGCGAATAGTCGGGAAACAATAAGATTCGGGCAAAAGTCAGTAAAACTACAAATACAACTACCCAGCTATTCATTAGTTTCTAATACTCTAAGTGTACTAAGGATTTTTACCGTACCGAGAAAGAAGATGAGCCCACATTCCTCTCGGAATTAAAAAGTCATGCATCGGAATACCAGCAGCATTCAAGCATTGAGCAACCATCTGAGAGCAATTGTTTGTATACAGATTATAGTCTTGTTTTTGAGCAACACGTTGATCAATACATTGTTGTGCCGCAATATCCTGTTTTTGTGTCGTCGGTATTATCAGGCTCATCGGTGCTGGCCCATCAGAAGATACCTCACCTGGCACGTTTAATCCTAACGGAACAGCCAAGCTACTATTAGATGGTCGTTGTCCGACAGTAGAGGTCGTGTTTACGCCCATACCAACATGGCCGGCATAACCTGCGGCATCTGGGAAAAAACTTATTGTAATATCTAATCCGAAGTAATCATGATATTTTGGTGGATTATTCAGCACATAAATATAAGTGTTCAACCCGCCATTCAAACCAATCGGATCAGACTGAACATACCTACCTAACCTCGAATCATAATCCCGAAAATAATTATAATGCAGCCCCGTCTCAACGTCATAATACTGCCCCGGAAATCGAAGATTCTGCTCCACCGCATTGGTCGTTGCAGTCACCTCACCAAACGGCTCTTGCTTACTTTGCCAAACCACTTGTTGGTTTTTATCCGTTAATGCTTGCGGCGTGCCTAAATGGTCTGTGTGATAAAAATACGTGGCTGCTTGAGAAGCAGAAATCGACGCCATGAGTGCAAACGCAATAATGGCCAAGCCTGGAATAGATTTAAGTGATCTCATCTCACTGACCTCCAGTGTCAACATTGAACCTCTGTACCGGAACCCATTCGCCCCATCCGCCTGAGTTTCTTCCTCTTACACGCCAGAAGTGATTGCTCCCCTCAGATAGAGTGGCTGTACCCGGTGTTACAGCGCATTCAACGGTAGTGCATATAGCATCGCTGAAATGCCGCTCGTTGTAGATCAGGGTGCCCAGAGCTTGATCGCGAACAATCAGCTGATACTCCAACGCGTTGGTCACTGGTTCCCACTGGTAAGTTGGATCAGCAATAGTCTGCGTGTCCGTTGGGCCTATCGGTGTGGGTGCTACAGGAGGTGTGTCTAGATAATCAAAGCGGATTTGACCTGTCCATTCGTTCCAGCCACCAGAGTTTCTTGCCCGGACGCGCCAGAAGTGATTGGCATTGAAATTCATTGTAATTCCCGGGGCGATCGAGCAGCTGCCAGCTGCGCAGATGTCGCTGCCATTGTGTCGTTCGTTGTAAATACTGGTACCTAAGAATCGATCGTATATCAGTACCTGATACTCAATCGCATTACCCAGATCTTGCCATTCATAGTTGGGTATCGCGTCCGTGATCTCTCCGAGCGGGGCAACCGGCGTAATAGCCCCCGGCACTTCATCGAGATAATCGAATTGTATTTGATCCGTCCAATCATTCCAGCCTCCCGAGTTCCTAGCTCTAATGCGCCAGAAGTGTTTGGCGTTGAAATTCAGTGATAGATCGGGTGTAACGGAGCATCTACCCGCGCTACACACATCGGGAACAGGCAAGCGTTCGTTATAAACGGTTGATGTCAAGAAGCGATCGTAAATCAATACCTGATATTCGATCGCGTTCCCTAGGTCTTGCCACTCATACGTTGGAGTGGCTATATTGGTACTCGCAATTGGTGTAATCGGCGTGATGGGGCCAGGTATGTCATCCAAGTAGTCAAAGCGGAGCTGATCAGTCCACTCACCCCACCCTTGTGCATTGCGCCCACGCACCCGCCAGAAGTGATTAGTATTAAAGTTCATTGTTATGCCAGACGGTGCAATCGCGCAAGAACCATTGCTACATAGATCAGCAGAGTCGTGTCGTTCGTTATAAACGCTAGCTCTCAAGTACCGATCATAGATAATTACTTGGTATTCATCCGAAGTCCCTTCATCATCCCAAACATAGTTGGGGCTAGCTGTTGTAACGGCGCCGATTGGGGAACGGGGGGTAACAACCTTAGGTACCGTTGACTCAGGGCCTTCCAAACGCCACATCGCGAGTGGCTCACCATCCAGGTACGCGTATTCCACTAATACATCTCCGGTGTCTGTACCCTCTGCAATGAGACGACCGTCGAGATCGTAAATATAGTGTGTGGTATCGATAGAGCTGGTTTTACTGACGCGCTGACCCTGCGCATCAAATTCATAACTGGTGGTAACCCCGTTCGCTGTCGCGGTACTCATTCGGTTACGGTCGTTATAGTTAAACGTTGCAATACCATTGTTAATAGTATTGCCGACTGCGTCGTAAGAAAATGCGCGTTCTCCAACTATTTGGCTAAGTCGATGGCTTTCGGGTTCGTATTGATAGTCTTTGGTAACGCTTACCCCATCGCTTACCACTTCCAGAGACAGTCGATTACCAATACCATCATAGGAAAAACTTTGCTCACCATATCCACCAGCGGCAAACGTTAGGCGGTCAAGCGCATCGTAGTCGAACAACTGACTTTGTCCTGCATCAATCGAATCAGTTATGGCGGTAATGTTATCAACTGCACTGAACGCGTAGTTCCGTTGCAGTACCAACCCGTGATCTATATTTTGAATGCGGTAATCAAGATCGTAATTCTTACTGCTTGCTATCCCATTACCTAAAGTCATGCCGGACATTGGCCCGAATGGCAAACGAGCGATCCCAGTGGCAAGATTCTCCGACTCACCCTCAAATGTACTGGTGACTGCACGGATCCGTCCACTAGCATCATAGGTGTAATTGATTTGGCGTTCGCTCGGGTTTGTCATACGAATGATGCGATCCGCTTCATTGTATTGATAAGCCGTTGTGTAGAGGTGGGTACCAATCGATTGAGCGACTTGGGTGATATTGCCCCTGGCATCATAAGAAAACGCAGTCGATCCGGTTTGATCACTGATGCTGGATACACGCCCTATTCCATTTACCCCGTTGTCGTATATGTAAGTGAGGTTTTCCACCGCACTGGGGTAGCTAACTGAAGTTATTCTATTCAAAGAATCGTATGTGTACTGCTCTGTTATACCACGCGCATCAGTCCGACTTTGCAGATTACCAGCCGCATCATAAGTGTAGCTTGTTAAGCCGGTGTCTGGGCTGTTGCGTGATGTTCTTTCTCCAAATCCATTGTATGTGTAACTAGTTGTCTTGCCTACAGAGTCTGTCGCACTGGTTAGATTATCGTGACTGTCGTAGGCAAACAATGTCTGACCCAGATTCGCATCTTGTATCGACACCAATCTATTCAAGGGATCAAACCCCTGCAATGTTTCTCGATTAGCGGCGTCAATTGTTTTGACAAGATTATTGTTGGGATCGTATTCAAAACGATCCTGACCACCGTGAGCATGGGTTAACGCGATAAGTCTACTGATCTCATCATAGGTACGCTGTTGTTGTTTCTTAATCTGACCCGAAGAATCAAAAATCTCTTCTACTACGCGATTACCGGCAGTGTCCAAAATCCAACTAATACGGTTTCCTTGGCTGTCGCTAACAGCAATCAATTGATTAGCGACATCATAATCGTATTGGTGGAACACGCCATCGGCCTGAGTAACACGTGTAACATTACCAGCTGCGTCATAATCAAATTGAGTTGTGCTACCGTCGACCGTAACTGCGGTTAGCCTTTGTCTCAAATCATATGACAGCACGGTTTCAACAAGGTTTGCATCTACAATACGAATCGGCAATCCGTCGGAATTGTAGTCTGGGACGGAGACGATGTGCCCCAGTGAATTAGTGATGGACGCTACTCTGTCACACCGTGCAGCTGATGTACAATCGTGATAGGTGTAAGAAGTTACGTCGCTTACATCTGTGCGGGGCCCATCGACAGACAGCAGCTTGCTATCACTGTCTCGCGTAAAAATTGTAGTGCGGGATTCATTTGTCTCCGTATCAATTATTTGTTGCTGTATCAGTGCACCATTGTCATTGTATGTCATGATACTTTTGCTCCGCGGATATTCTACAGAGGAGATATTGTTGTATGTGTCGGCGTAAGTCGTTGCGATAGTTCGCTCTACTTCAGTTCCCACCGCCTCGGTTCGACTCGTCTCCCGAAGCTTCTCATCACGAATATAGCTGGTCTTATTG
>CAYMHU010000001.1:126948-129741 GCA_964390335.1 uncultured Granulosicoccaceae bacterium
CTCGGTTCGACTCGTCTCCCGAAGCTTCTCATCACGAATATAGCTGGTCTTATTGCCTTTCCAATCCAATTGTTCGGACAGCGCAGCAGTGCTTGAATCGTATGAAGAAGAGCGGGAATATTCGGGACAATTGAGTGAGGCATCCCCAGTTACTTCAATAATTTTCCGTACACCACCAATACGCCGGTATTTATAGTTGGTGACCCTACCTAGCGAATCCGTGACGGAGACAGTCCCTTGATAGTCAGTAGAATTAAAATTAGTGTATGAAAAAGTGTGACTATCTATTCCCCCAGCCTTGACACTGGTGGCGACCAAACCCTCACCATTGTATGTCCAAGTCGATGCGTTGTTATTCTCATCGATTGCTTTAGTTAGGCGCCCATCTGTGTACTTATATTGAACTGTTGAGTTGTCTGGGTAAATTACACTAGTGATTAGACCTTGATCATTGTATTCATAATAGATTGATGAACCGTTTACATTTATTTGATCGTAGACTCGGACTGTGTAAGGCTCGGGAAACGAATCTACCTGAATAAGCGAGTACTGAATATTAACGATATCACCGCGGTTCGAGGTAATCGACAAGTGGTAATTTGGTACATCCCAAGTGTAAGTGACGACATCACCTGATCGGTTCGCGATGTCCAATATGCGAACATTAACATCAAATCGCTCAACTGAGCCGTCAGGCAAAGAAACTTCATAAATCCTCTCTTCTGGGTAAGACGCCGCAAATCCATATGCGGGACTAATTGAAAATCCTTCAGTAAAAGAAAATCCGTCTGACTGTCTCAACCATTTGCCATCCTTTCGTTTGTAGTTGTAGATAACTGGCCCCGCAATCCCATCGCTCTCACTATTAATGAATGTTCCGGCGATTTCTCGATCAAAATTAAAATGCCATTTATTATTCGAGTAGGTTCTGGTTACCGATAGTAAAGGACTTTTAGTATGCGCCCAGTCGACAACTCGTTCAAATTTCTTCCCGGTGGCCACATTCACCGGATTGGCATCACACATTTCCGGTTCACCTGCCATGCGATCATCTTCAGCAAAATTTACAATGCATTTCATCCCTGACAGGTTGTACTTAGTTGGATCTGGACATCGATATCTAGTACTGAAGGGTATATATCGATCATAGGCGTAGTCGGGGTCGTCACAGCGTGCATTGTAGTTACCTGGCACCGTGGGCCAAGGTTCTAGTCCAATAAAGCCCCAACCGTTCGGGTTTTGGCACAGCCACTGACCGTAAGCTGAAGCGCTCGTAAAATCGTTCGGTGCATAGCCAAAGTATTGTTGGGCCGAAATATAATTACTTGCCTGAACAGTAGGAGAAAGAGCGACTACGAATAAATAAAAGATGTGGCGTAAGCGGTGCTTGCACATTAAAATCATGTCCTTTCGAGATTAGTGTTGCTATATAGTAATCGCCAACTCAGATAAAAATCAAGTGGACATATTCTGTGCAATACACGCAACAAATCGTGGATGGCCTAACGCGTGAAGCCAATGGTTATCGGATATGGCTGATACCGGCTGCGATGGCTTGGGAGTGGATTGGACTATCGACTTAGCTGATGCGCGCAAAAACTGCGGTGATCGCGTGGCGTTGCAAGGTAACCTTGACCCGTCAGTACTCTATGGTTCTCCCGAGAGCATTCGTGCAGAGGTTAAAAAGGTTTTAGACAGTTATGGCGATGGACCAGGCCATGTATTTAACCTTGGTCACGGGATTCACCAGTTTGTAAACCCCGATCATCTAGCCGTGATGGTTGATGCGGTGCATGAGTTCAGTGCTAAAAGCTAAAAAGACTAACGCATCTCACCGTACAGTGGATTAATTTGCTTTTCTCCTATCGTGACTGCCGGCACCGATACAGTGGTGAGAGGCAGCACGCCACTATCGAGCGAGTTATAAAAGGCATCGATTTGTTCGGACGTCATCGTTAGCTCAGTTCGTCTGAGATAAGCATTATCAGCGCCACGCGGAGACCAACCATCGTTCGCGTTTAGGAATGCCCATGATATCCCAAGCTGTTGGGGCGCACTTTTATTGACAATTAGCGCATACACGCTGGCATCAGTCATTTCTACATCAATGTATACACGGCAATCATTCAGCTCCGTTATACAATTGTGTTTGAATAATCGCTGCGCAACAAGATACTCCTCCAGATTGTCTTGTTGCGTTTCAGTTAAGCCCGAATTCGGAATTATTAATTTAAGACTGCCGGATTCATACAAAGGCGCTAATTGTTGTTTGGCGCTCAACTCGGATTCCGTACCACCGCGACCACGACGATAAAGCGCTGCACGCACGGGTAATTCAATTGCGTTTTGCGCATACAGTTGATCTATTGCATTGTTACCGGCTTGACCTGCCATTCTTTGCATCCAGCGAAGCTTACTGATGTCCACAGGCTCGCCTGCGGCCTGTATGCGGGCAAGTTGATTGCGAACCGAGTAATCAACCAGATTAAACCATGGTAGCTGCGCGGCGATGGCTATCAACAGTGCCAACAAAGCACCGACAATGTTGGTACGTCCAATGACCTTTATGGCATTGGAATTCGGAAATAAGGAAATACAGTAACCAACCGCATGTACAAATCCAATCAGCAGAAGTAATGCGACTACCAAATACAAATGGGTAGGACCATATTGGTCGAGTCGTTGCCACACAAGCCACAAACTCAACATCGACACCAGCAAAGTGGCGAGCGCCATAAGCTTCCATAAATTGGAAAATAGACTCTTTTTCTGTTTCTCCTCATACCCAACAGC
>CAYMHU010000001.1:129841-133778 GCA_964390335.1 uncultured Granulosicoccaceae bacterium
GCTGGGAACATAATTTCCGGCTCCCAAATTTGTTCCATAAACGTGGCACCAACTGCATCAAGCAATTTTGTGGCAAGCAATAACACACCTAACACCAATAACACGAACAAAACGGCAAAACAGACAACGACGAACTGTTGCCACGCAAATTCAAATAACGATGGATAGTGAGTGAGTCCGTGATGCCGTTGTGTGGCCGTACGAAAAAACGGTACAGCAATGGCAACGATTACAAACGATGCAGCTATAGAAGAGGCAAAAGGCCAGGAATCATCCACACCAAGCGGTTTCTTGGACAAATCACGCAACCCAAATTGTTCAAACGACAAATAGGCCAACACTGCGCACAATAACGCCAGTGCAAAACCAAATACCAGTGGTTTCCATCGATGTACCTTCTCTACCGACAGATAAACAATCAACGGAAACAGAAACACAAACAAACCAATAGAAAATAAATGACCTTTATTTTCTATGTACGATTGATCTGACAAAAACAACCAATGCCACAGGAAGCCTTGAATAATGCCAGGAAAAAAAAACCAGCTAATTAGAAAAAGCGGCGTGTAGTCATTGGATGGTTCCGGGGTGTGTTGATTATCGTTTGCAACATCCATATTCAGTCCGCCAGAGGGTTTTAGTCAGATTATCAAATACCAGAGGTTACTATGGTAGATTATTGATTAAAAATAACAAAGATGAATTACGCTATAAAACGGATAAATCAAGCAAACGAATTTTTTCTTGATTGCTATGCCGTAAAGTCTTCGATGGCAGCCAGAGAGGCCGCTGACATAATCGTACGGTTTCCACAGTGGACAAAACTATTATAGTGATTGCGCGCGATGCGTTGAAACGCGTTGCATTGCAAACGCATCCATAAATACGAGCATTAATGGCGGGCTAGGTCTACTGCACTTTCCAGATGCTGTAGTCGTTTAGTAATGCCGAATCGGGATCGGCCTGAAGAACGACATAAACGTTATTGCCATCCGCACTGTAAAACACATACTGTCCGCGAGATGGAAAACTTCTGTTTCCGACAATAACTTCAGGCAAGCTCACTTCAGATTGGTAAGTCAGAAACTCATAATTAAAAAACTGAACCTTGTCATTAAGTACCTCTTCCTCGAACCACAGACTTCCTGGAATAACCGCAACTTGGTTAGCTGCAGAAGAATGAGTGATATAAGTTACAGCTTCCACACCCTCCAACGAACCGTTGTAAGTCATGTCCGTTGAGGGATCGTCTGTCGCCCTGAATACATTTCCGCACTTAGTGAATATTCGACGTCCGTCTTCAGACATCCACAAGCCGTCACACATTTCATATTCACCGTGATACGGGGAATCGATAAACGAGTCTGCTGTACCTCCTACGATAGAATACTTTTCAATCTCCGAGGGAGAGCTACCTACGGTTGCTCCGTATATTGCTTTGCCATCTGGATGGAGTTTCGCCAGTGTACCCGCATAGATCGAGGAGAACGGATCGGTGGTCACCACCCCAGTATCAACTTTAAGACTGTAGATGGATTCCCATTGATCTTCTTCAGGAAAAACGTATATGTACCCATTTCCAGCCAGCACTATATCGACTGCATTTGCGGGCACAGCAAATACGTTTATCAGCTCAGCGTTGGCCAAATCAACATAAGAAACCCACGCGTCGTGTCCAACGGCGGCGTACAAACCATCTGGACTAATTGAAACAACTTTGGGTGGTAGATTCAGTGGCACCACCGCTTCCGTTTCGGCTTCAACATCACGAATGCTAAGTGTGTTCGGTCGTGAAGACACTAAAACCATTCGATCAAGCGACTTGGAGTACTCAATATCGTTGGGTCGATAATCGAGCATAGTTAATGGGATACTCGCAACGACATCGGCCACAGCAATGGACTCGCCACCATTTCCGTCACTAACGGCTAACTCGATTTGGTAGGAACCACGTACATCCGGTGTGAACTGAATAGTAGAGGACTGTGTGTCCGACAAACTAAATATCGAACTGCCAGGAGGGGACGACAGTAGCGTCCAACTATAAGATAACGAATCTCCATCTGCGTCAGAACTACCAGAGCCATCCACTGAGGCTGTTTGCCCAAGAAAAAGAGTCACACTTTCAATTGATGCGACCGGATCAATATTTGTCGCATCGTTGGTGATATCGTTGAAATCAGAGCCAGTGTTGATGTCATCTGATTTTGCTGTCTCTACAGAGCCTGAACCACCACAAGCGAAAACCAAACATGACAAACAAATTACAGTAACCGTACTTTTTAGATTCCTCATAACTATTAACCGACTCCTTCGTTAAAACAGTTGCTCAACTTCGTTCTTCTTCTGACTTTTGGTCCGAGGAGCTGCAACCTGCGATTGCACGGCCCCAGTACTATTGCGTTTGGATATAACGCGATTGTTTGCGCCTTCCGGCTCCGTACCTTCTATAAAGAATTCCAGGATGTTGTCATCGGTAATGGCAGCTTCACCGGTTTTACGATCGATACGAACCGTTTTTAAACCTTCAGGCGTCACGATTTGATCTTCAGGCATACCCTCCAGCGTTTTGGACATAAAGGCTGTCCACATAGGCAAGGCAGCAACACCACCCGCTTCACGCCGGCCCAGTGGCGTTAGTCCATCGGAACCTATCCAGGCTGCTGCCACCACCTGACTGTTGTAACCCGCAAACCATGCATCCAACTGATTATTCGTGGTGCCGGTTTTACCAGCTAAGTCACTTCTGCCCAAGGCTTCCCCTGCTCGTCGCGCCGTACCGCGCCGCACTACATCACGCATAATGCTGTTCATGACAAAGGCATTCCGCGCATCGATGACGCGTGGTGCATTAACAATATCCAACTCAGCCAACTGCTCTACTTTTTCTACATCACCCTCTGTCGTGTTTTCTGCCTGGGCGGTGTCTTCTTCTGTTACCGCGTCAACTTCCGACAGTAGTTCCAATGACTCGTCGTTATCTTTAAGGCAATCTTCACAGTACACGACCTCGGGCGCAGTATAGAGAGTGTCGCCACGCGGATCTTCAATACGCAAAATAAAGTGAGCCGGCACTTTGTAACCGCCGTTAGCAAAAACGGCGAAACCTGAACTGAGCTCCATGGGTGTAATGGAAGCGTTACCCAAAGCCAAGGATAAATCTTCCGGCAAGCTTGAGGGCTTGAACCCAAACCGCTGGGCGTACTCAATGGCCGATTCAACCGTGATTTCGCGTAACACTCTTATAGAAACAAGATTACGGGATTTAACCAGCGCTTCGCGTAATCGCGTTGGCCCAAAAAAGCGGCCACTGTAGTTTTGCGGTCGCCACTCACCTTCCAATGCAGGGTCGTGAAAAACAACCGGCGCATCGTTATAGATGGTGGCTGCGGTATCACCCATGTGTAAGGCTGCCGAATAGATAAACGGCTTGATGGTTGAACCGGGTTGACGCCTCGCTTGCGTTACGCGATTAAACTTACTTCGGAAGTAGTCAAAACCACCCACCAACGCCAGCACTTCACCGCTGCCGGGTTCTAGTGCTACGAATGCCCCTTCCACTTTGGGTTCTTGAACAAATTGCGCAGTGCCGTCTTCGCGCATCCGGATGTGAATGACATCACCCACAGCCAGCACTTCGGTAACCGCCGTAATTTCAGGACCTCGCTTATCGAGCTCGATGCGCTCACGTGCCCACAAGACGTCATCCAACGGAATAATATAACGCTCGCCTTCCTTGTTAACGACCGTTGCCGACGTATCGGTTACATCGATTACTGCAGCCGGTATCATGCCGCCGCGGTCCGATAGTTCGTCCAAACGTTCCTCAAACAATTCAGGATCGTCCATAACTTCTGGTTCTAAGCGATCTATAGGGCCGGTGTATCCATGACGCGCTTCGTAATCGAACAGCGCACCGCGCAAAGCCGCATTCGCG
>CAYMHU010000001.1:133878-265765 GCA_964390335.1 uncultured Granulosicoccaceae bacterium
GTATCCATGACGCGCTTCGTAATCGAACAGCGCACCGCGCAAAGCCGCATTCGCGTTCTTTTGCGCATCAGATTGAATGGTGGTGAATACGTTAAATCCCGCGGTAGACCATTTCTCGCCATACAGTTGTTGAATTCGTTCGCGCACCATTTCACCAACGTAATTGGCTTCAGCTTCGGGGCGAGAATAGTGCAGCTCGGCGGTATCAGGCTGTGCTTTGGCCTCGGCAAACTGCTCTGCCGTAATCATGTTTTCTTCGTGCATACGTCGCAGTACATAGTCTCGTCGTAACAACGCACGCTCAGGATTAACAATCGGGTTGTAACGCGATGGGGCTTTTGGCAATCCTGCGAGCATAGCCGCCTCGATCAGCTCAAGATCATTGATTTGCTTGCCGTAATAGACCTTCGACGCAGCCGCGAAACCGTATGAGCGATTACCCAAGTAGATTTTATTGATGTACAGCTCAAGGATTTCATCCTTTTCAAGCTCGGATTCGATTTTTAGCGCCAGAAAAATCTCGTTGATTTTGCGCGAATAGGTCTTCCGGTTCGTCAAAAAGAAGTTACGCGCGACCTGCATGGTTATGGTACTGCCACCGGGACCCTTCTCACCGGTTTTAACCAAGAAATAAACCGCACGCATGATGCCTTGGTAATCGACGCCCGGATGCTTATAAAAACGCGCGTCTTCTGACGCAATGATGGCGTTTTTTAAGTCATCAGGCACCGCCGAGATTTGGACCGGTTCGCGCCGTTTTTCGCCGTATTCAGCGATGAGTTGTCCGTCTTCTGTGTAGATGCGGAGCGGCATTTGCAACTGTACTTCGCGCAGCTGGCTGACATCCGGCAGGTCGGGTTTGACCTTGTAGTAAAGCAAACCGACACCGATGGCACAGAAAATTCCAAGCGTAATGCCTGAAATGGCAAGCCATTTGAATAGAGAAACCCACAAACTGCGCTTTCGGCGCCGGTTGCTGCGGACTTCTGATGGTTGTCTGGGCTGCTGATGTGAAGAGGACTGGGGCATACAAGCCGTTAAATCGTTGCTTAACAACGAATTATAACCGCTTGAAATGCCATAAGTAGGAAATTTCACCTAGGTTTGCGAACTGGACATAAAAAGCCAGATTACTGACGCCAATGCAGGGTTAGGCGTTTTCGTATTGCAGAATTGTTTTTGAACGGAGGATATACGCTCAAACCGCCGTACCACGTAGAAAAATCTCGATTGGTACTAAAGGAAGTTCACGGTTTGGGCGCTAAATATGACATGGCACTCAAAATAGCAT
This sequence comes from uncultured Granulosicoccaceae bacterium, assembly GCA_964390335.1. Taxonomy (GTDB): domain Bacteria; phylum Pseudomonadota; class Gammaproteobacteria; order Granulosicoccales; family Granulosicoccaceae; genus Granulosicoccus. The sequence goes on from CAYMHU010000001.1 coordinate 135,170, forward strand.
CAAGAAACTCCGGACTGATCGGGCTGGATATAACAGCCACATCAGTAAAGCTCTTAGAGCTGAAACCGACGAAAAAAGGTTATAAGGTGATGAGTTACACCGTAGAACCTTTACCAGCGAACGCTGTTACCGAAAAGAATCTGCAAGATGTTGAGGCGGTTGGCGATGCCATCCGACGAGCCGTCAAGCGTTCCGGCACGCGTACTAAAGTTGCTGCTGTCGCTGTTCCCAGCGCCATGGTAATCACCAAGATCATCCAAATGCCTGATGATCTGAAACCACATGAAATGGATTCGCAAATTCAGCTCGAAGCGGATCAGTACATCCCCTACGCACTTGAAGAAGTCAATCTCGACTTTCACATCATCGGCCCTTCCGAAGAATCGCTGGGCATGGTTGATGTGCTACTCGCTGCATCTCGCAGTGAGAACGTTGAAGATCGCACTGCCGCTGCAGAGATTGGCGGTTTAAACGTAAAGATTGTGGATGTGGAGCCTTACACAATGGAAGGCGCGTTCCAACTAATTAAACATCAATTGCCAAATGAAGGCCTGGACCAAACGGTCGCCATTATGGACATTGGCGCAAGCATGACAAGTTTGTCGGTGCTGCGCGATCAAAAACTTATCTACACACGTGAACAGCCTTTCGGCGGTAAGCAACTCACAGAAGAAATCATGCGTCGTTATGGTTTGTCTTACGAAGATGCAGGCCGAGTCAAACGCGTGGGTGGTTTACCTGACAACTACGAACCAGAAGTATTGGCACCGTTCCGAGATCTTATGGTTCAACAAGCTAACCGCTTTTTACAATTCTTCTTCTCTGCGGATAAAAACGATTACGTTGACCAGATTGTACTGGCCGGTGGTTGTATCGGTATTCCGGGCGTAGCTGAACTGATTGAAGAAAGAATTGGTACTCCAACCATCATCGCCGACCCGTTCGGTGGTATGGCCATAAGTTCCGACATTCCGGCACAGCGACTCAAGGATGATGGCCCAGCCATGATGATTGCAGCTGGCCTGGCTATGCGAGGTGCAGACTAATGACAAAGATTAATTTACTACCCTGGCGCGAAACGCACCGCAAAGAAAAGAACAACGAGTTCTATGTTGTTCTCGGTCTTTGTGCCCTGCTCGCAGCTGGCGTAGGTTTTGGCGGGCTTAAATTCGCTGATGAGAAAGTGAAGTTTCAGGAAAAGCGTAATGCACGTTTAGAAACTGAAATTAACCTACTGCAAGCAGAACTTGCAGCGATCAAAGAGCTTGAAGAAACCAAGAACAACTTACTAGCTCGAATGGAAATCATTCAACAGCTTCAAGGCCAACGCCCACAAATCGTTCACACATTTCATGAAGTCGCCACTCGCCTACCAGACGGTGTGTTCTTGACGTCCATGAAACAAATCGGTGACAAAAAGTTAGTGCTTGAAGGCCGCGCAGAATCAAATGCACGAGTATCGGCACTGATGCGTCGCATGGACCGCAGTGACTACTTTGACAGTCCTAAGCTGGATGTTATTCAGGCAGATAAAGTTGAAGGTATTAGTACATTCAAACTCAGTGTCGTCCAGGTAGTTCCTCAAGCTGAGCAGGAGTCTGAAAATGGCATCTAGTAATGCATTTACCGATTTGAAGTCAATCGATGGTGAAGATTTCAAACGACTGGGTACCGCGCCAATTCTATTGCGTGTCGGCTTGGTTATTTTGGCTGTGATTGCTGTTCTGGCGGCAGTTAGCTGGTTTTTAATTATTCCCAAGTTTGACGAACTAAAAGTTGTTGAACGTAAAGAACTAACGCTACGGCAAAAGTTCGATTCAGAGCAAGCAAAAGCGGCTAACCGCAGCGCTTATGTTGAACAGCTGGAAGAAATGAAGAAAACGTTCAACGTTATGTTGCGTCAACTTCCAAATAAAACTGACATCGAAAGCTTACTTGTTGATCTATCGCAAACGAGCGTGGCGAGTGGACTTGATGTTAAGTACTTCAAGCCCGAAACAGAAGTGCCGAAAGAATTCTATGCTGAATACCCAATAAAAATCAGTGTAACCGGTCAGTACCACGAGTTTGGTCAGTTTATTAGTGGCCTTGCAGCATTACCGCGAATTGTAACCTTGAGCAATATTGACATCTCTGAAGTTCGTCAGAACGCTCAGGCTGCAGCACAACAACAATCGACAGGTGGCAAGTTAAAGATGGACTTGGTCGCTACCACCTATCGCTATATCGAAGAGGAATAAAGCAATGCAACGGTTTAATCCGATCGCCCTGCTCGGTGTAGCAGCACTGTTAACAGCTTGTGGTGGCGACATGTCAGATCTCGAACGATTTATTGACGAGACGAAAACAAAGCACATTGGCAAGGTGGATCCGCTACCGGAATTCCCTCCTTACCAAACGTTTGATTATGCGGCCGCGCAGTTACGCGACCCATTCAGAGCACAAACCGACATCAGCACGTCACCCATTGCGGAGGTCGAATACACCGGCCCACGCCCTGAGGCGACGCGTCGAAAGGAAGTTTTAGAAAGCTTTCCTATCGATTCTTTAAAAATGGTCGGCTTATTGCAGCAGAAATCGCAAACATGGGGCTTAGTACGTGACCCGGACGGCACAATTCATCGTGTACAACCAGGTAACTACGCAGGCACTAACCACGGAAAAATTGTAAGTGTTAAAGAAACCAAGATTGATATCGTCGAACTTGTTCCTGACGGTCTCAGTGGGTGGGTCAATCGGGAGGCGCAACTCGCGATGTCAGATGACTAGATTGAAACGGAGACTACAGGTGAAAAAGCAAGAATGCACGAATGCGTTACGCATTAGCCAAACTGGATTCGTCAGCAAGTCGATACGTGCTGCTCGAATAGCAATGTTGGCTGCTGTAGCGTTTACAGCAAACCATGCCTACGCAGCGAGCAATGCACTGCTGGATATCAGCCACGTGACCCTCGCCGGTAACAAACAACAGTTAGCGTTAACGCTGTCTGGCCCTGTTCCCGAGCCCAAGGCGTTCACGATTGATAATCCTGCGCGAATCGCACTCGATTTGCCTGACACAGCCAACCAGTTGTCAGAGCGCAACATACGTTTAAGTGCAGGTTTACTGCAAAACGTAACTGCGGTTGAAGCTGGTGGACGTACGCGGGTAGTCATCAACCTTGCGGCTCTCACGCCCTACACTACTGCCGTGCGCGGTAATCAACTATTTGTGACGTTAGATTCAGACGCTGACGGTGCAAGTATGGAAGGCAACCAGTCTATTCTGGCAGCGGCTCAGCAAGCGGATGTTAAATCAGCTTTCAATCAACAAGGACATACTATTAAGTCTGTTGATTTTCGTCGCGGTCCTCTAGGTGAAGGCCGAATCATGTTCGAACTTTCAAGCGCCGGCATTATCACCGACATGCGTGAAGAAGGTGGCCGAGTGATTGTGGAATTCCCTGATACACAACTGGCTGCGAACCTACAGAAACGTTTGGATGTAATGGATTTTGGTACGCCTATCCAATTCATCGACTCGTTGTCTAACAAGCGCGGCACACGTGTCATCATTCAGCCTGCTACGCAAGAGTTTGAACAACTGGCCTATCAGTCAGACAACATGTTCACTGTTGAATTAAAGCCAATGAGCCGCGAAGAGATCGAAGAAAGCCGTAAAGCTAAATTCGGTTATGTTGGTGAAAAGCTGTCATTAAACTTTCAGGACATTGAAGTTCGATCAGTATTGCAGCTGCTGGCCGACTTTACTGACTTAAACATCGTTGTGAGTGATTCAGTACAGGGCAAGTTAACGCTACGACTGAAAAACACTCCTTGGGACCAGGCTCTGGATATCATCCTGCAAACTAAGGCTCTGGGTAAGCGCCAGGCTGGTAACGTCATCATGATTGCTCCAGCTGAAGAGATCGCAACGCGCGAGCGTATCGAACTTGAAGGCCTGAAGCAGAAGACTGAGCTTGCGCCTATCAGAACTGAGTTCTTCCAGGCAAACTACGCAAAAGCGTCTGAGCTATCTGAGTTACTGCAGTCTGAATCTGGCGGCCTACTCTCTGAGCGCGGTTCAGTCACTGTTGATGATCGTACTAACACTTTGTTAATCAGCGATACCTCCGATCAGCTGGCTGACATCCGTGCACTAGTACATCGTCTTGACGTACCAATTCGTCAGGTACTGATCGAGTCACGCATTGTTATTGCTTCTGATGACTTTAACAAAGACATTGGCGTACGTTGGGGTCTTAACCGCAACACCGCTGGTGTGATCAGTGACGACGGTACCACAGGCGACGGCTTCTTGTTATCAGGAAACGCGAACAACATTTCCAACATGCTAGAAGGCGCCTCATTGGATGGCAACCGGTTTAATGTCAACCTACCCGGTAGCAACCCCGCAGGAACACTGGCTGTTGCATTAGCAAAACTACCATTCGGTACTTTGCTTGAACTGGAACTGTCTGCAATGCAAGCTGAAGGCACGGGCGAGGTTATTTCAAGCCCGCGTGTTATCACTGCTAATCAGCACGAAGCGCACATTGAACAAGGTGTTGAAATTCCATACCTTGAAGCTTCAGCAAGTGGCGCCACGTCAGTATCATTCAGAAAAGCGGTTCTGGGCTTAACAGTAACGCCTCAGATCACACCTGATGATCGTATCGTCATGGATTTGAAAATTAATAAAGACACCGTTGGTCAGATATTCAGTGCCGGTAACATTAACGTACCGAGTATCGATACCCGCGAAGTCAACACTCAGGTACTGGTGGACAACGGCGAAACTGTTGTACTCGGTGGTGTTTATGAGCAGAACCTACTTAACAAAGTCGACATGGTGCCCTTCTTTGGTCAGCTGCCGCTTGTTGGTCGATTCTTCCAGCACACGACTAGCCAAGATGACAAAACGGAGTTACTGGTATTCGTAACGCCGAAAATCATCAAGGAAAATGTATCGCTGAGTTACTAAGAACTACTTGGTCTACCAGGTGGTAGCACAAAGGGCTCTCATCGAAAGATGAGGGCCCTTTTTTTTGCCCAATAAATCTGCCGAAATCGGTATAGTTCTGTTATCTAATCACAAAGAAGCTCTGGCATGGCCAGCATTTTTCTCATTGGCCCTATGGGCGCAGGCAAAACCAGTGTTGGCCGGGCGTTGGCCGCAAAAGTCGGATTTGATTTTTACGACAGCGATCAGGAAATCCAAAACCGCTGTGGTGTGGATATCCCGACCATTTTCGAATACGAAGGTGAAATTGGTTTTCGCGATCGCGAATCGCGAATGATCGAAGAACTCACCGCCCTGCCCGATATCGTGTTGGCCACTGGTGGTGGTGCGGTAATGCGTGAATCCAACCGCGAACACCTGAGCAGTCGTGGCTATGTCGTATTGCTATCGGTAGAATTAAAAGAGCAGTTCAGACGAGTCGGGAACGATGCACGGCGCCCGCTACTGGCAACTGAAGACCCGGAAGCAAGACTGCTGGCACTCATGGAAGAGCGAGCACCTATCTACAAGGCGCTGGCCGATGTTGAAATTGCAACTGATTCGCGCCGAATGCACCATGTGGTCACCCGCATTCATCGACATTTAAAAACTGAAAACATATTTAGTTAATTAAGCATGCACACAGTTAATATCGATCTCGGCAAGCGCAGCTACCCCATTATGATTGGGGATGGCTTATTAGACGACCCTACCCTACTCAATCAATTTGTGCAGGGTAAAGCCATGGTCGTTACCAATGACACCATTGCGCCGTTATACCTGGATAACGTTATGGCAGCCTTGGGCAACACGCCAAAATCCTCAGTGGTGTTGCCTGACGGCGAAGAATTTAAAAATCTGGAAGTCCTCAACACTATCTTTGAAGGCTTATTGTCTGATGGCTTCGATCGTGGATGCACCATTATCGCGTTGGGCGGTGGCGTTATTGGCGACATGGCAGGTTTCGCAGCCGCAAGTTATCAACGCGGTGTTAATTTCATTCAAATACCAACCACCCTATTGGCGCAAGTGGATTCTTCTGTTGGTGGAAAAACCGCTGTAAACCATGCGTTGGGTAAGAATATGATTGGCGCGTTTCATCAACCTGTCGCGGTACTGGCCGACATGACATCGCTAGGCACCCTGGACGATCGGCAATTTAAAGCAGGTCTGGCCGAAGTCATAAAATACGGCTTTATCATTGATGCCAACTTCTTCGCGTGGCTGGAGAAATCCGTGCCACAGCTATTGGCACGAGATGCTGAGGCCATCGCCTATGCCGTAAAACGTTCATGCGAGATCAAAGCGGATGTGGTTGCCGAGGATGAACAGGAACGCGGCCGTCGAGCACTGTTAAATTTTGGCCACACATTTGGCCATGCGATCGAAGCTGCAATGGGATATGGCCGATGGCTGCACGGCGAAGCGATCAGCGCGGGCATGGTCATGGGCCTTGATATGTCGGTGCGTAGCGGATTGATCGATCAAAATCAACTCGACAGAGGCAAGTCTTTACTGGCACAAGCCGGTCTTCCGGTAACCGCACCCGATGAAATGGATACTCAAACCTTTTTGTCTTATATGTATCGTGACAAAAAAGTGTCTGACGGCAATTTACGACTTATATTACTTAATGGTATTGGTGAGGCGATTGTCAGCGCCGACTTCAGCGAACAAAAATTGCACGAAACACTGGACCATTTTACGATTGGCAGTACAGGCATCGCTGGCTAAGCTTTAATCAATTGTTTCAAGCAGCGGGCTTAATATAGTAATATCAACCGCTGCTACTCACTGTAATGGGCATCATGTCGAGCTTCGACAACAGAGTTAACGATCAAGCTGTGCAGTTATCCGACAACACAATGGCGGAATATGACTTGCGCGAGCAACCATTTACCGCCGCTGTTCAAAGCGGAGAATGGTTTACCGACGACACAACGCTTGCGCAAATTGAAGACGTTAAGCAAGCCTTGGTTTCCGGAGATAACCTGCTGCTCGTTTTAGGCCCCGATGGCGCAGGCAAATCCACTTTACTGGCTCAAATGAGCGCTAACAGTGGTCAACGAATACAAAACTTCTCGGTCAGCGGAACAGAGCGGTTCAGCACGGCTAATTTATTTGCTGGTATGTTGGAGGCATTTAAAAAGCAACCTTCCAACGATCTGAAACTGATGCTTGATGAGCTCATCCCGTGCTTGCAAAGCATGACTGATCGCAACACCTTGGGTGTTGTTGTGCTCGACGATGCGCATCGTGTACCAGAGCCGGAACTCACTAAGCTACTCAGCGGTATGCTGTATTTAAACAGTATTGACGAAACCCTGTTAAGCGTAACGCTAGCCGGTCCAACCGAGTTTGAAGAGCGCATCCCTGAGCTGTTGCCCGAAGGAGCCGATTTACCTTATTCCATTTTGGCAATTGAAGCCTTTGATATGGCGCGCGCACGCGACTACCTCAATTATCGCTTTATACGAGCAGGATCTACCGAAGGTATACCGTTCAACGAAGATGAGCTTGCGGTCATCAACGAAGAAGCAGTCGGACGACCAGGCCAGCTACACATTGCTGCAGCTGAGCACTTAAATGCGCTCGACGCCGACTATATAGCGCCACTGCCTCCAGAGTTGATGTCATCTCAACCAGGCATGCTTGCCCGCATTGGCGGTTTAAAACTCTTTGTCGGTGCACTAGCTGCTCTGATGATTTTCGCTGGCTTATTCTGGTTGAACCCCAACCAGAACAACGTGCCAGACGATCGCTATAAAGTGGTTGAGAAAAAACGTATCGAAACCGGGTCAAACACCAGCGCTAACAATAGTGATGTGCAAATACTAGATTCCAACAGCCCAACACAAGTTGCTAGCAACAGTGCAACAAACGCAGCAGCTACAGACGCCGACGCACAAGCAGCAGCCCAAGCGGCAGCAGATAAAAAAGCCGCCGAAGACAAAGCTGCTGCTGAAAAAGCGGCAGCAGAGAAAGCTGAAGCAGACCGGTTAGCAAAAGAAAAAGCTGCAGCAGAAAAACTGGCTGAAGAGAAAGCGGCGGCGGAAAAAGCAGCAGCAGAAAAAGCCGAAGCAGATCGATTAGCACAAGAGAAAGCGGCGGCCGAAAAACTTGCTCAGGAAAAAGCGGCGGCGGCCAGTACCGCAGACATTCCTAATCTTGAATCGTCCACTTGGGTGCTAACGCAAAACCCGAATCTGTTTACCGTGCAAATGAGCGCGTCAACCGATTTAAAGTCTGTTCAGGATTTTCTGAAAAACAACAAGCTGCCAGCCCCAAATTCCATTTTTTCGTTCAACCGAAATGGTGCCACCTGGTATGCCTTAGTGCATGGTTTGTATCCCAGTATTGAAGCTGCCCGACAGGATATCGAGAAAATGCCCGCCAGCGCTCGCACCAATCAGCCCTGGATCAGAGCGGTTAGCCGCCTGCAGAAATCGTTGAAAGAACAAAACTAGAGCCGTCGCGTCACAACAGTTGGGCAAGCTAAGTTACTGCAGGCAAAGCCAAGCCATTGTTTTTAATCAATTTATTTTTTCCGCATCGCGCAAATTAGCATTCGTCATCAGCTAAGTCATTGATTCTAAATACATAAAAGTCAGATAGGCATTCTCTAGCCCGTTTCTCAACGGTATAATGGTCGGCCGCACGTGCGAGGTCTATGACCAGTCTGTATTCAATCTACCGGTGCAATCGCCTATGAGCTATCTCGACAACCTGGCAAAGGACGGACTCTACCAACCAAACTTCGAACACGATAATTGTGGTTTCGGGCTCATTGCTCAAATGGACGGCCGCCCCAGTCACTGGTTGGTAGACACTGCGATCACAGCCTTAGGCCGTATGACTCATCGCGGCGCCATCGGTGCCGATGGAAAAACCGGCGACGGCTGCGGTTTGTTACTCCGAAAACCCACCGCTTTTTTAAGAAGCGCCGCCGCGGCATCCAATATCAGTTTGGGTAGCGAGTTTGCTACCGGCATTATGTTCATGAGTCATGATGAACAGATTGCCCAACAATGTCGTGACAAAGTTGAAGCCGAAGTGCTAGCGCGTGGCTTACAGTTTAATGGTTGGCGCGAAGTACCCATCGATATTTCCGCTTGTGGCGAACAAGCAAAAGCGTCGGTGCCCAGAATTGAACAAGTGTTCATCAGCGCAACTGATGAAATGGACATGGCCGAATTCAATCGGCACCTGTTTGTCGCAAGACGTAAAGCCGAGATTCACCTTGAGTCGATCGATCCCGAATTTTATGTGTGTTCGTTATCGTGCGACGTTATTCTGTATAAAGGTTTGGTGATGCCTGAGTTCCTGAGTCGCTTCTACCCCGACTTGGAAGATGAATCTTTAGAATCATCTATTGCCGTTTTTCATCAGCGCTTTTCAACCAATACACTACCGCAGTGGCGTTTATGCCAACCGTTTCGATACCTTGCGCACAACGGTGAGATCAACACCATCCAAGGTAACCGAAACTGGTCAAACGCACGCGCACCCAAATTACGCTCGCCAATATTGCCAGAGCTTCCAGAACTCACACCGCTGGTTAGCCAAAGCGGTTCAGACTCAATGTCTTTAGACAACATGTTTGAAGTGTTGCTGGCCGGTGGCATCGATTTATTTCGTGCTATGCGCATGTTGGTACCACCAGCGTGGCAGAACACGTGGGAACTCGACTCTGACTTACGCGCGTTTCTTGAATACAACTCCATGCATATGGAACCGTGGGATGGTCCAGCGGGTATCGTGCTATCAGACGGCCGCTACGCCAGTTGCGTACTCGATAGAAACGGACTGCGCCCTGCTCGCTACGTGATTACAAAAGATCGTCATATTACGTTGGCATCGGAAGTGGGCGTTTACGATTACCTGCCAAGCGATATCACCACCAAAGGTCGTTTAAAGCCAGGTGAAATGCTGGCCGTCGATACGCAATCGGGCGAACTGCTGCTGCCGCAGGATGTATCCGATTTACTGAAAAACAAACAACCGTACGCTAAGTGGTTACAAAAGAACTCACGCAACTTGCGCTCTGGCTTGCGTACATTACCACCCGCGCAACCGCTTATGAAAGAAGAGCAGTTGGCAATGCATGAGAAAATGTTCAACGTCACGTTCGAAGAGCGCGATCAAATTATTCGGGTATTGGCTGAAGCCGGTCAAGAAGCGGTTGGCTCAATGGGTGACGACACACCGTTCCCGGTTATGTCCGAGCATGTACGCCCGCTGTACGATAATTTTCGCCAACAGTTCGCACAAGTGACTAACCCGCCAATCGATCCGCTGCGCGAAACGATAGTGATGTCGTTGGAAACGTGTTTAGGACGAGAGAAAAACCTGTTTCGCGAAACGCACCACCATGCGAACCGTTTGCTTGTGCGTTCACCGGTATTGTCGCGCACCAAATTCCAAACCTTATTGGCAATGAATGACGAGCCCGGTTACTCACATGCGATGATCAGTTTGCAGTTTGATCCGGAAAAACAAACGCTACAGCAAGCCATTAACAGCATTACCGAGCAGGCAATCAAAGCGGTAAAAGAAGATCAACATGTGTTCCTGATTTTATCCGATCGTGATATCTCTGAAGGTCAGTTACCGGTACACGCACTGCTCGCCACCGGTGCCGTTCACCATGCGTTAATTAAAGCTGGCTGCAGATGCGACGCGAATATCATTGTGCAAACCGGTACAGCACGCGACCCACATCATTTTGCAGTGCTGGTTGGGTATGGTGCGACTGCGGTATTCCCATACCTTGCGTACGAATCGATTAACGGCATGATAACGACTGGCGAAATTGCCGATAACGACTTTGCTCAGTTGCTACAAAATTATCGTAAAGGCATCAACAAAGGCCTGATGAAAATTTTGTCCAAAATGGGGATTTCAACTATCGCCAGTTATCGTGGTGCACAGCTGTATGAAATTGTAGGTTTGCATGATGATGTTGTGGATTTATGCTTTACCGGCACCACTAACCGTATACAAGGCATGGATTTTGACGATATCCAATACGACACTCAGCTGCTGTCCGAAGCCGCGCATGACCCACAACAAAGTGTTACACAAGGCGGGTTACTTAAATACATCCATGGCGGTGAATACCATGCATATAACCCGGATGTGGTGAATCAACTGCAAGCTGCGGTTACTAGCGGTGAGTTCGACGACTATAAAACCTATGCTAATACGGTCGACGGTCGTCGCCCTGCCATGCTACGGGACTTACTCAACCTAAAACCTGCAGGCAAAGCCATTCCGCTTGAGTCAGTCGAACCGGTTGAAAATATATTAAAACGCTTTGATTCCGCCGGTATGTCGCTGGGTGCATTATCACCAGAAGCGCATGAAACGCTTGCGGAAGCCATGAACCGGCTGGGAAGTCGTTCGAATTCAGGTGAAGGTGGTGAAGATCTTGAACGCTACGGCACGTTAAAAATGTCGAAGATTAAACAGGTGGCGTCTGGTCGTTTCGGTGTAACACCGCACTACTTGGTTAACGCTGAAGTACTGCAAATTAAAGTTGCACAAGGCGCAAAACCTGGTGAAGGCGGACAACTGCCAGGCCATAAAGTCAATGAAACAATAGCCCGCTTGCGTCACAGCACACCGGGCGTTGCGCTGATTTCGCCTCCTCCACACCACGATATTTATTCTATTGAAGATTTAGCGCAGCTTATTTTCGATTTAAAGCAAGTGAATCCCGAAGCGCTCATCTCGGTAAAACTTGTGGCCGAGGCAGGTGTTGGCACTATCGCAGCTGGTGTTGCAAAAGCCTATGCCGACTTAATCACCATCTCTGGGTACGACGGCGGTACCGGCGCTTCACCACTGACCAGTGTTAAGTACGCAGGTTCGCCATGGGAATTAGGTATGTCGGAAACCCATCAAGTGCTGCGAGCCAACGATTTACGCTCTAAGGTACGGGTGCAAGCCGACGGCGGTTTGAAAACCGGACTCGACGTAATTAAAGCTGCCATCATGGGTGCAGAGAGCTTTGGGTTTGGTACCGGACCGATGATAGCGATGGGTTGTAAATTCCTGCGCATTTGTCACTTAAACAACTGTGCAACCGGCGTTGCAACCCAGCACAAAGTACTGCGCATGCGACACTTCAACGGCAATGTTGAAAAAGTCATGAACTACATGCGCTTTGTGGCAGAAGATGTTCGACACCATATGGCGGCTTTAGGTATCGCATCGTTATCAGATTTAATCGGTAAAACCGAGTTGCTTGAACCGAGTAGCGGAAACACGGCCCGACAGGCAAAAATCGACTTATCGCCATTATTAAGTACCGGCGGGGTTCCGGCCGATGCGCCACGCTACTGCCAGATAGATCGCAACACGCCTCACGATAAAGGCCTGGTTGCCGAGCAAATGGTTATCGACTGCAAAAGTGCAATCGAGAAAAAAAGCGGCGGCGATTTTCACTATAAGCTGCAAAACGTTAACCGCTCTATCGGTGCTCGGTTATCCGGTGAGATAGCCAAATTACACGGTAACCACGGCATGAGCGATGCGCCAATTAACTTGTATTGCACCGGTACTGCCGGACAATCCTTTGGTGTGTGGAACGCAGGCGGATTAAACCTGTACCTTGATGGTGATGCAAACGACTATGCCGGTAAAGGTATGGCCGGTGGGAAAATCGTTATCCGACCACCAGCCGACGCACGATACTCTGGTCGGGATTCAACGATAGTGGGTAACACTTGTTTGTACGGCGCAACTGGCGGCACATTTAACGCAGCGGGACTTGCGGGCGAACGCTTCGCAGTACGTAACAGCGGCGCTATTGCAGTCACTGAAGGCGTTGGCGACCATGGGTGCGAATACATGACCGGCGGCTGCGTGGTTGTATTGGGTAAAACCGGTGTGAATTTCGGCGCGGGCATGACTGGCGGCTTGGCCTTTGTATTCGACCCAAACAATGTGTTTGTTGATCGTTACAACCACGAGCTTATCGATATTCATCGCTTACACTCAGAGGACATGGAGCGTTACCGCAATTACCTGCTCTCACTTATTGAGGATCACGCGCGGGAAACCGGCAGCACCAATGCAGCAGAAATCGCAGCGGACTACTACAGCCTCGCATCACGATTCTGGCTAGTAAAACCCAAAGCAAGCGAGCTCTCTGAGCTTTTATCGACGCTGCATCGAGCCGCTTAATCCGGCTTTTTCCGGCGACTACCCAACTACCCGTGCATTAGGCCCGGGTAGTGTTATATTCTGGATATGGCCGGCAAGATCCCACAAGCCTTTATTGATGATTTGCTGAATCGCATTGACATTGTCGATGTGATCAACCCCCGGGTTACGCTTAAAAAGTCTGGTAGCAACTACACAGCTTGCTGCCCTTTCCACAACGAAAAAACCCCGTCCTTTTCTGTAAGCCAAACCAAACAATTTTATTATTGCTTTGGTTGCGGTGAGAAAGGCAATGCCATTGGGTTTTTAATGGCCTACGACAATATGCATTTTGTGGATGCAATTGAAACCTTAGCGGAGAGCATTGGCCTTGAAGTACCCCGAGACGAACAGGCTACAAAACAGCACTCCGATAACCGCCCGTTGTACACCCTAATGGATTCTGTAGCACAGTTTTATCAGACCACATTGCGTGATGCACCAGCAGCTATCGACTACTTAAAACAACGTGGTTTAAGTGGCGAAACAGCCAAGCGCTATGGCATCGGGTATGCCCCCGATGGTTGGGATGGTTTACAAAAGGCCTTTCCTGACGAGGATGCCCCACTACTTAAAACCGGCATGCTAACCAAGAACGATAATCAACGCGTGTATCAACGTTTCCGCGACCGCATCATGTTCCCCATCAGGGATAGACGCGGCAGAGTTATTGGCTTTGGTGGCCGCGTTATGGGCAACGATGAACCAAAGTATTTAAACTCACCAGAAACACCATTGTTTCATAAAGGCAGTGAGTTGTATGGATTATTCGAGGCACGCAAGGCCATTCAAGATGCCGGTATGGCCTTGGTGGTTGAAGGCTATATGGATGTTGTTGCACTAGCCGAGCATAATGTCGATAACGCAGTGGCAACTTTGGGTACTGCCGCAAATCAACAGCACAGCGAAATCCTGTTTAAAGTTGTACCTAACATTGTGTTTTGTTTCGACGGCGATAAAGCTGGCAGAACGGCTGCCTGGCGTGCACTGGTTAATACACTGCCATGCTTGCAAGATGGCCGTGATGCGCATTTTCTATTTTTACCTGACGGCGAAGATCCGGATTCCATTGTGTCCAAATCAGGGCATGCCGGTTTTCAGGATTTACTGGCAACTAGGCAATCAATTATCGACTTCTTATACGACCATTTATCTGCCGACATCGACATGCACAGCATCGGTGGTAAGGCCATGCTGGCAGATAAAGCCAAGCCTTTACTGGAGACTATTCCACGCGGTGTCTATAAACAGCTTGCGACACGTCGTTTGGAAACACTGATTGGATTGCCACTGGGCAGTGAGCGCGCTGGTGCACCTAAGCAAGCTACACACAGCAATAATCAGCAGAATAAAAATCAAAACACCAACCTAACTGCGATGAGCCGATCAGTCTTACTGGTTCTGCAACATCCATCACTGGTTAAAAATATCGACACGAACGACTTAAACATAGACACAAACATCCGTGGCGCCGATGTATTCATTAAACTGATTAACTACTGTATTGCCGAGCCGGATATCACAACTGCCAGACTACTTGAACGGTTCCGGGAAAGCCCGAATCACGCGTATTTGTCATCACTTGCCGTTAAACCATACTTGCCAGACAACAGTGAGCTAGATGAATCCATCGCCCAAACAGAATTTATGCACAGCTTGGCGCAATTGAAAGAGCGCAGTAAAAAAACGGATGCCAGTAAAGTCGATGCATCCGCTCGTACTGGCTTGTTATCAATTCCAAAAAATAAATAGATAACTTAATCTGTTGCTATGAAACGCAAAGCCAGAACAGTTCGTTGTTACACCGATCAGGAATTACAGGAAAACATCGACATTGCTCTTGATAAACGCAGCAGCCATCACGTTAGCACCGTTTTGCGCGGCCGGCCAGGACAAGCATTACAGCTGTTTAATGGCAATGGCAAAGAATACAACGCAACAATCGTTGAGTCTGGTAAAAAAACTCTCGTCAGTATTCACGACGCAAATCGCTGCTCAACTGAGTCCCCAATACCCATTACATTAATACAATCTGTTGCACGCAGCGATCGTATGGACATGGTGCTACAAAAAGCAACCGAACTAGGCGCCCATAGCATTGTTCCGGTGTACTCACGTCATTCAATCGCAAAGCTCGATGAACATCGAGAACAAAAAAAGCACCAACACTGGCAGAGCATATTGATCAGTGCATGCGAACAATGTGGACGCAGTGTCATACCGGTTTTACACAACGTAACGACATTAAAAAATTATTGTGAGACACTAACTGCTCCAACCGATAATGAACACAGATGGGTACTATCTCCAACCGCAAGCCATAGCTTGAATCCTGAGTCTCAAGTGCAGGCTGTACAGCTGATGGTAGGTCCGGAATCAGGTTTGGACGATGATGAAGTCGCACTGGCAAATCAAGCAGGCTTCACGGCTTTGCAACTGGGGCCGCGCATTTTGCGCACAGAAACCGCTGGTCTGGCAGCCATTTCGGTGGTGCAAACCTTATTTGGAGATTACCTATGAGTTTATTGGTATTGCGTCTACACTAAAAATAATGCGACGTTTTCACCAATTAGTATTGTGTTTTGTATTGAGTATGCCTACGTATGGGCTGCTGCTTTTCGCCAGTAGCAGTATGGTTTTTTTAAGCGCCTGTTCAAGCATCCCACTCAGCAAACCGCAGTCGCCTACTGTGAAGCTTGCTGGCATCAGACCAACGAAGATCAGCCTAACCAGTCAGACTCTCGAACTAACACTCAATATTCAAAATCCGAATAGCTTCGATCTTCCTATGGAGTCATTAACGTTTAGTGCACGGTTTGCAGGAGAAAGCTTTGCCCAAGGCAATACCATCAACAAAGTGACAATACCCGCCAATGGCGAAGCTCTGCTGAAAGTCAAAGTGAAAACCGGTTTAGGTCAACTGGCCGAGCAGTTCAGAACCATGATTGCAACGGATGAATTAGATCTGCACTACGACATCAAAGGGTTCGTTAAGCTTGCTAATTGGCCTAAATCGATCCCGATAAATGTAGAGGGTGAGTTGGACGACCCGCGCCAGCAATAACACGATCGCGGGATAAAGTGTCCAGTCCTGCTATTACTAATTAACCCAATGCTTTCAGAATAGCTTCCGCTGAACTGACTTCTAATTTACCCGGCTCTTCACGCGCCAAATGCGTGACAACACCGTCTTCTACAATCATGGCAAAACGGTCAGCACGCATGCCAAGACCACGCGCGGTTAAATCGAGCGTGAGTCCCAACGCTTTTGCATAGTCTGCACTACCATCAGCCAGCATGAGGATATGCTCAGCATTTTGTTGCTTAGCCCAAGCACCCACAACAAACACATCGTTAACGCACAGGCAAGCAACCGTATCAACGCCTTTAGCTTTGATGTCGTCCACGGACACAACGTAACCGGGCAAATGCGCCTCGCTACAGGTGGGGGTAAACGCTCCCGGTACGGCAAACAACACCACCTTTTTGCCGTTAAATAAATCATCGGTGCTAATAGAATCCGGGCCGTCAGCACCCATAAATGCTAATGAGCCGGATGGAACTTTGTCGCCTACTTGGATGGTCATCGCTTGCTATTCTCGTATTAATTGATTGAAATTGTGTACTGCTTTATCCTGACATTATATGCCCAAAATCGATAAGTCTGACGAGCACGACCAGCAGCTGGCCGCATTAATCACGCCCAACACGCGCGTAATGGTACTTTCCGGCGCTGGCTGCAGCACCGCCTCCGGCTTAGGCGACTACCGAGATAAATTCGGAGAATGGAAACGTACCCAGCCCATAACCGGGCACACTTTCAGAACAGACACAACTGCGCGGCATCGATACTGGGCCAGAAGCTCAGTTGGCTGGCCCGCATTTGATGCAGCGCAACCCAGCCTTGCCCATACTGCTATTAGGCAACTAGAACAACAACACATCGTAGAATCGGTGGTCACGCAAAACGTGGATCGCTTGCATCAAAAAGCCGGTCAGCAAGCGGTAACCGATTTACACGGTGTGTTGGCAACCGTAAGCTGCCTAGACTGCAGTCACCAGCAAAGTAGAAATACATTTCAAAGCCGTCTGATTAACGCGAATCCTTGGCTTCAGAATTTAACCGCAGACTACGCTCCCGATGGGGATGCAGATTTGCATGATGACCAGTTGCAGGACCTAACCATACCAGCATGCGAGGTATGCTCCGGCATGCTTAAGCCGGATGTGGTCTTCTTTGGCGAAAATGTACCGAAAGATCGTGTGGCGTTGGCTATGGAACAATTACGACAGGCCGATGTGTTATTGGTAGCAGGCTCATCACTCATGGTGTATTCAGGATTTCGATTTTGCCGTGACGCACAGCAACGAAAACAACCCATTGTTATTGTGAATGACGGTATAACCCGCGCTGATGATTTGGCAACGTTAAAAATTGGCGGTGATTGTGGACAGCGCTTGCATCGGTTGGCTTTACGTACAAACGCAAACAGCTAAACTGATTTAGTCTTAATTGAGGCGCAGTTTGGTCGGATTAATCATGTATACCTATTCTTTTTCTTAGGATTTATACATGCTGATAGCTCACTTGCCAGCAGGTTATTTACTGGGCTGTGTAATTAATACACTTCAAATTGATGAGTCAAATTCAAAACAGGCAGTTATCTTTGCAGCGTCAATTGGCGCGGTACTTCCTGATGTAGATCTACTCTATTTCTACACACTCGGAGGTAGGCGAATGGTTCATCACTACTACATTACTCACACGCCATTGTTTTGGTTAACGTTGGCCATCGTCATTAGTTTGGTGCTGCTCTGTAGTGCACGACATTATCTGGCACCGTTGATTGTCGGGTACCTAGGAGTCTTACTGCATTTGCTTTTAGATACAGTAGGTGGTTCAATTCGATGGCTTTATCCATTTCAGAATGAACCACTGACTTTCGTCTATATTCCAGCACGTTATAGCTTATGGGTACTAAACTTTGTCACACATTGGACATTCGCGATCGAGATTATTTTATGCTGTTTGGCGCTTGTTATTTATCTGAAAAATAAACAAACTGAGAACTCGCAGTTACAAGTTAATTAGTGGTAGTTCATGTGAGTGAAGTACTTATTGATCGATTTTTACATATGATTGAGAAAAAATAGCTTTAGAATTATGAAATTTTCTGATACATCAAACGCAATTATTGCTGAAGAAAAAATCACTAACTATCTACTTTCTCATGAGCACCCAACGGGGCGATTTAAAGCACAATTCTTCAATACTTTGGATTTTGAACAGGCAAATTGGAAGCTGCTCGAAAGAGCGTTGCGGGATTTGCTGATTGAGGAGGCAGAGCTACTTGAAACTACGGAATGGGGTGAAAAATATGCAATACGTAGCGAAATTCAAGGGCCAAATGGCAAATCAGCAAGAATTGTAAGCATTTGGATTATACTGTTGACAGACAAACATCCAAGATTCGTAACGGCGTATCCGAGGAATTAGCATGGAACACAAAGAGTTAGACACTGTTGTACTACGTGATTCGATTCCCGAGCATCATTTGGAGGCCGGTGATATTGGAGCTGTGGTAACTATACATCCAAACAACTCGATTGAAGTCGAGTTTGTTGCGGCATCCGGTATGACTCGCGCTCTACTCACACTCAAACCCGATCAAATTCGCCCAATTGATCCGGATGATGTACTGTCAGTTAGGAAGCAAAGCGCCGCTTGAGGTCTTATTTACCTAATCGGTGAATACATTATAAACTTGACCATTCTCTCCCCTCACTGCTGCTTCGATCAATCTCCATCAAGTTTGCGTGAAGCAATCATCGTGATTTACAAATGGTCATCTCAGTTTATTTCGG
Organism: uncultured Granulosicoccaceae bacterium; assembly: GCA_964390335.1. Taxonomy (GTDB): domain Bacteria; phylum Pseudomonadota; class Gammaproteobacteria; order Granulosicoccales; family Granulosicoccaceae; genus Granulosicoccus. Next base: position 154,224 of record CAYMHU010000001.1, read on the forward strand.
TCAGAGGAATTAAAAGAACTGCTTCCACATTACCCAAAGTTGAATGAAGCTGGAAAGAAAAAACTGCTAAATATGTGATAGCTGTTTTTTGGCCCTAGCAAACACCGTACAAAATTGCGCATTGTTTTCCTCGATACCGGATAGTCACCAATGTTGAGAAGAAGTCCATGTTCGTTCTTCGTTCAAAAAACCATCATCGATATGGCAATTGAGCGCCTAAGTAAATGCCACCAATTGCCAGGATAATGGGCAATCGGATAAACTCTATACAGTCGATCAATTCACGCAAATTATTTAAACTCGTTTAACACGGCAAGGACGATGGGGTTGCATATATTGAAATCGAACTAGTGCAGTTGACTCAATCACGTAATAGCAAATGCATTAAATTCATAGCCAGACTAATCAGAACAATCAAATGGCTGACATATATAAATCAAACGAATAAGCAAAAAAGAGCACACTGTATTTATGCGTTAACCTTCCTAAAAGATGTATTGATGCGAATGTGAGAAGATTATTTAAATGGAAAACTTGTTTTTTTTATAGTATCGAGGCTTCTGATTGCATCAATTTCGGCAAGTTTATTCTCATTTTTTGCCCAAATCGCAGTATTCCGATATACCCGTTCTATTCAGGCACCAATTCCAGCACAGGAAATCTTTGGGCTTCCTAATGAAGGATTTAAATTACTTCTTGCAGTGATTTGGTTATTTTTATTTCTAATATTCTCCGTGATATATTTTTGTCGATTTCCGTCTTTCACTAATAATGGTGAGCAATGCAATGAGAGTACAATAGAAAACTACTATTGTTCATTAGTTATTATCCGATCTTGGTTGTTTTGGTCATGTTTAATACCATTTGTTGTTGTGCTGTTATTTATTTTGTTTCCTACACTTACGATGGGGTCCTTGAGATTTTTGGGGCATGGGGGAGAGTTAACAATATGCTATGCCCCAGGAATTCAGTTACAAGACTATTCAGATGATATAACTGCTATGTCTCGTTCAGATAAACACACAACACCCTATCTTACCAATAATATAAGAGGACGATTAGTATATCTAAATGCAAATAATGCTTATATTCAGCTGCTACCCAGAACCGACACTACAGTGATTGTGACTGATGAGGTAGGTGGAAAAACCATTCCTGGTAGTTTTGCGGTGTTGCGTGGTGATTACTTGAGTGCGGGTTACCATCTAGTAGAGGCACAACTTCTAAGTGGGGATTGTTGAACAATATATATGATGGCGTGTGGATTTTGAAAACAGTTGTAATTTGTATTGGTTACCTTACTTCATTGAATTCAGATATCAAATATCGCGTGAACTAATGGTGTATTAAACTTGATAGATGATTTCTACTGCAACCGTTAAAGATTCCTAGGGACGCATTGGGAGAGTAACGATATTTGGATGGCGGATGTTACTCTAATTATCAAGCGTCCGCTTTACCGCAAAAATAAAGCAATTTATCGCTACTTCCGGATTAGGCACAATTAAAACCGACAGAAAATGAGGGCGAATGTCTGCTTTTACTTCATCTTGCGTGTTCAATCAGGTCGGGTCCGGGGTATTACGGGCGCTACTAAATTACGCTGGCAGATAACACCTATTTATTAAGACGCCAATACTCTGGCAGCTTTTTCAAAGAAATCCACAGCACCAAAGTTACCCGACTTCAAAGCCACCACTAATTCAGGCCCAGCTCTCAATGCTGGCACACCCGGGTCTATTTCTGGCCCGATTTCCAACTGTTGTAACCCCAACCCTTCTACTACCGCACCAGAGGTTTCACCACCCGCGGTGATGAGTCGACTAACTCCCGCCGCAACCAGTTGACGCGCAGTTTCAGCAAAAAACTGTTCCAGCGCCTGCGCTGAACGTTCTAGACCAAACTCGGCCTGTACCGCTTTAACTTGTTCGGGATCCGCAGAACTGTATGCCAATGGAATACCGTGCGACAGTTGCACCCACTCAACCACTTTCTCTGGAAGCAATGTTTTGTTAATGACTTCTTCAGCGCGTATTTCGAATATGGGATTGGACTGCTTATGCAGCGCCAATTGTTGTCGGGTTGCTATGGAACATGAACCAGATAGCACGGCGCATTGACCACTCTGCCCTTGCCACTGATTGCTTTGCGTTCCCATTAAACCCTTAGCACGAAAATTGTCGGGCAAGCCCAAAGCCACACCAGACCCACCGGTGATGAGTGGTAGATCAGCTACAGCTTTACCGATTTCGCGCAGGTCAGCATCCTGCAGTGCATCAACCACAATTAAGCGTTTGCCTTCGTCATGATTTTTATTAAGCGACGCACTAATTGCTTCGTGACCAGCAAACACATCTAAAGCTGCTACGTGCCCTACGCCCATACCGGTTTGCAACGATAACCAGCGTCGTAAATCTGCATCGGTCATGGGTGTTAACGGGTGATTCTGCATGCCCGATTCGTTTAGCAATTTATCGCCAACGTATAAATACCCTTGATAGATGGATCTGCCGGTACCCGGGAACGCGGGACACACAATAACTTTGTGTGCATCAAGCTCCTTAGCAAGCGCTTCCGCTACTGGTCCAATATTGCCTTCCGGCGTGGAGTCGAATGTTGAGCAGTATTTAAAGAAGAACTGCTGACATCCTTGCTGTTGCAACCATTTCAATGCATGCAGCGATTGTTCTACAGCATCGGCAGGATTAATGGAGCGGGACTTCAAGGCAACCACACCTGCTTCAATATCGCTACTGGCTTGAGATTCGGGTACGCCAACATATTGCGCTACCCGCATGCCTTCCTTTGCCAAGGTATTGGCTAAATCGCTGGAGCCGGTGAAGTCGTCACCGATGCAACCCAATAGCATTACGACTCTCCCGGCAATTTGATGTCCGAATTTTGAGTGTATATCTTTGCAACTGCCGCATCATCTTCCTTACCATAGCCTGCGCTCGATGCCGCAACAAATTGATCTAAAGCAGCTGTTGCAATGGGCGCCGTAAAACCTGATTTTTTTGCTATGTCCAATACAATCCCTAAATCTTTAGGCCAAATATCCACCGAGGAGTGAGGCGTGTAATCGCCGGCTACAATATGCGGGGCTCTGTTTTCTAACATCCAACTGGTGCCGGCACACTGCGGGATAACCTCTAAGAACTTTTCCGCCGAGATGCCTTGCGTTAAACCGAAAGTTAATGCTTCGGCCATTGTTGCAATGTGCACGCCTGCCAACAATTGATTAACGGCTTTCATTGCAGAACCTGCACCGGCTTCATTACCCAGTTTAAAAACAGTTTCTGCCGTTGCATCTAAGACCAGCTGCGCAGCACTGAATGCGTCCTCTGTGCCAGAGGCCATGATTGAGAGCTGCCCCGCTGCTGCTTTTACAGAGCCACCGGATATAGGCGCATCCAAATAATGCAAACCAAGCTGTTCACATTGCGAGGCCATTTGCCTTGCAAAGTCAGGTGGAACCGTTGCACAGGCCATGGCAATCGCGCCTTTTTTCAGCTTTGGCGCGATGCCGTTATCACCAAATAATACCGACTCTGTTTGCGCGGCATTGAGGACAACAACAATAACCGCGTCCAGAGATTCTGCTATATCGTTTAATTGACCAGCAGACCCACCTTCAGCTTGAAATCGTTTTTCCTGCTCTGGCACAACATCAAAACCATAGGTGTTATGGCCTGCACGCAATATTGATTGCGCGATGCCATAACCCATTGACCCAAGCCCAAATACCGCTACGTTCATTGCTTTACTCATTGATTAGTTGTCCACCTGCATTGTCGACCAGTGTAATTAACGCTTGTTGTACTTCGTTTAGTAATTTGGCGTCGGTACTACGCGCAACTAATGTCACTGCATACGCACCAGCATATTTACCAGGATAGCTACCCAAGTCAACTGCAGGATATTGCGCTTGCAGTTGACGTAACGGAGTTGCTAAATCACCCTCTCCTAAATTACATCGCACTGACACACTGGCAATTACAGCACCTTGTTGCAGGGTTGGCACTATGGAATCAAACATCGCTTGCATAATGCGTGGCACACCCGCCATCACAAACACATTACCCATACAAAACCCTGGTGCTGCCGACACCGGGTTATCAATGAGTGATGCACCTTCTGGGATTCTGGCCATCCTTAGTCTGTCTGAGTTGGGAGTCACATTCCGCTCTGCCCAATAGTCCATCAGTACTTTTTCAGCTTCGGGATGAATATCGATGGGTACGCCAAAGGCCTTAGCGATACAGTCGGCAGTAATATCATCGTGAGTTGGTCCAATACCACCCGTAGTGAACACATAAGTATTGCGGGTGCGCAGTTCGTTTAAAGTGCTAACAACCACGTCTTCTATATCAGGGATAACGCGCGCTTCGGAAACACGAATACCATGATCAGCTAATCGGGTTGCCATATACGAAAGGTTCAGATCTTGAGTACGGCCGCTTAAGATCTCGTTACCAATCAGCAGCACTGCCGCTGATGGATTTGACAAAGAACTTGTGGTGGAGTTTGTATTTGTTGGTGTGGCCACCAAGGTGCTCGCTGTAAGATACTAGTATTAAACTATATCCTATTCTGCACGTGAATAAACACATTTCGATCGATGCTGAAAAACGTTTGGCTACTGAGACACAACTACCAATCTTATGGAGGCAGAATCTCGGCAGAAAAAGTTGCTGATGCGTCCCCGCTTGCTGGTACAAAAATATTTGTCCAAAGAACCGTATTTGCTGCAATACTCATGTTTGAAGACGAAGGTAAGCTGACTACCTGTAGATTTCCAAAACCGCTGGGAACAACATCATCCACTCGCACGTCAACAGCATCGTCTGGCCCACTGTTTGACACTGTGAGTGTAAAAACCACAGTATCACCCACAGTCGGGTTTTCATTGTTCACTGACTTATCAATAGTAAGTTCAACTTCATCTTGTAACGCAGTTATATTGCCAGAGGTTGCTGTCAATGAAACGTAGTCAAGCCTACTGCCTTTTTCCCGCCGGAGAATCTTCAGTGTATGCTGGCCAGCTGCCAAGTTTGAAAATACGTCTGGCGTTATCAATCTCCAGTAACTTGATCGGTATCCGTTAATTATTTGCCAATTGTTCGAGTCAAGCTTGTACCAAAATGAATCGTTAGTAGTGCTTGGCAGAAGTACGTTAATGTCAAATTGAACATCCGTCGTGTCGCTAAGGCTGAAGTTTATCTGAACTAGGCCTGTATCAGAATCTTCAGGACTACAGTTACAGCCACCCGAGCTGCTGTTCACCGGCCATTCTATGTATTGACCGCCAGACGCATTGGTATCATTCAAGACCTCAAACGGTGGGAAACTTGGTTGCGTTGAAAGGCTTTCCAGCTCAACTATTAACGGGTTTGCATTAACCGGACTGCTGACCGTCAAGAGAGTCACAGACATCACAGAAGTAGGCAGCAAGATATGTAACAAGCAACTGGATAGAAACCTGATAGCATTCATAAAAGCGCGAAGTAACAATTACACGAGAAATTATTTGGATCACACTAGCGATGTTTCACGCGCTGAGTGACCTATAGTGATTCACAGAATTGCAACTATAGTACCGATCAGCGGCACCAACACTTTCAACACAAAAGTAACTGGTTACACGGCCATCAGAATAGACCGCTATCGGTTACTCGCCGAGCGCGCAACTGTAAGGGTAATCTCGCTCAGACAAATTAGCCGACAACCACAAATAACGCCCCATGATAGAACGCAGATAGGAACCTGGGTTGCCAATTGAACCATCAAAATCGGCAGCACTGATTAGAATGCTGGCACCGGTATCTGTCACATGAGCACTGGCTTGAATGCTTCCATCAATGTGGCGAATGACTTCATCATAGCCGGCAACCGGTGTGATATCCCCTTCCACAATCTCAACAACGGGTTCTTGCGCGGTTTGCTGCAAACACGTTTGCATATACAGCCACTGCTCTTCTATGTAGCTGCTCTTATCCTTGACTGATTGGGTGTTATCGTCGTAGTTAATCTGCATACCGATATCAGGTGTAAACTCGATGAGATTTTGACCTTGACCTGCGTTACCTACTGACAGGCCAGCCTGATCGGAAAGCGGACCATTGACTGTTGAATCGACTGTACCACTACCGCCACCACACGCACTCAAAGCTACTGCTATTGCAGCAAACATAATGGTACGGAAAACGGTTTTCGGACTTGTTGCTGTGTTCATATAGTCAGCCTCGTCATGGATCGTTATTTCGATCTCTAATACACCTGTACTGGTTAGCGGGCCATGCAAAATTTCCTACACATTTAAGTGTGATGAATCTCCCAAATTATGTTGGCAGTAATGATGATGACGGCAGTGCGTAACAATCGTTATCAGTTGGGCGTTTCAGCGCTTTTTTGACGTGCTACAAGGGCTCGATTCAAAGCTCTGGACGCAGCAACTAACCCAAAGGTTCCGGTAACACCACTCACCGAACCATAGCCGTGATCGCAATCGAGCGACGCGCCAGGCACACCCGGTTTGGTATGGGTAACGCCGCCGGCACCATCGGGATACTTGGGTTGTTCTGTGGAGAACACACACTCCACACCAAAACGTTTTTTAGGGTACCGGCTAAAGCCGTAATCGGTGCGCAAACGTTTACGGACTTTGGATGCCAGCGCATCATTCCAGGTTTGGGACAAATCGCATACCTGAATACACAAGGGGTCAATTCGACCACCAGCACCACCCGTGGTGATGATATCGATGCGTTGCCGCTTACAAAACGAGATCATAGCGGCTTTAAACCGAATGCTGTCTATTGCGTCGATGACCACGTCAAATTGCTGATCAAGATACTTCGATAAGTTACTCTCCGCCAGAAAGTCATCCACCGCGTGCACATCACACTCGGGATTAATTTGCTTAACGCGATCTGCCATGAGCGACACTTTTGAGTCACCGATTGTCGTACTCATGGCATGAATTTGTCGATTGATATTGCCAACAGTCACATCGTCGTGATCTATTATTGTTATATGGCCCACGCCGGTTCTTGCCAACGACTCAACGGCCCAGGAACCGACGCCACCAATACCTACGACGCAAAATCGGCATTGCGCCAGCAATTCATACGTTTCGCGGCCGAAAACTCGCGGCAGCGCAGCAAACGCAGTATCAGGAGAAAATGTCATCTGTCGAACTCAATAATGCGGAGACCTGGGTGGTGTATATCTTACGATGTCGCGACGATTCACTGTACACCGGAATTACCACCGATCTGCCACGCCGGCTACTAGAGCACAATTCATCCAAACGCGGCGCGAGCTACACCCGTGGACGTCGGCCGGTCGATGTGGTTTTTAGCCAAAGTGCGCCTGATCGCTCAACTGCCAGCAAGCTTGAAGCCCGCATCAAGTCACTTAACAGGGCTGCTAAAGAGTCACTAATTGAGGAGGGTTTTGCTGGGCCCCAAAGCCAACCATGAGTCAATTATGAGCCAACTTTTGGACCATTCTTGAGCCCCTCGAAACCCGAGCCGACGCTGGAATAAGTTGCCAATTCGCGGTACAATCCACCCTGCTAAAGATTGCAGAAAACTCACCCACCTGGTGCAGCCGGAATCCCGGTTCAGTGCAATCTGCCAGACCACCTTCTTAGTGTAAGTAGGTTACAGGCGTAGTAATCGTTCGAGACACGCTACATCAGATCGCTCAGACCTGATCGGCATACTGCCGGTAGTCCGCTTTTGCGGTTTGAAAATGATAGAGGCCTATAAGTGAAAAAAATGTTTGTTGGTGGCTTGCCGCTAGAATCTACAGAAGAAACCGTAACGCAACTATTTGGCGAATATGGCACGGTGCGCTCGATTAAATTAGCCGCTGACGTATTCAGTGGAAAATGCAAAGGATTTGGTTTTGTGGAAATGGAAGGCCACGAAGCACGGGCTGCCATTGCCGGACTCAACGGCAAAATTGTTGGCGATAAGTCGCTCAAAGTTCAATTTGAAGAACCCCGTAAAGGTAAAGGCGGACGCCGACGATAAATACCCGCGGCCGGAGACCAACTTGGCTTCCGGCTGCAACCTCGATATTGCGTTTTTTGTACTCAAAATCGCTCATCAACATCTATAATTAAACTCAAGGCGGGTCAGAGTCAATCACCTGGTCCCACAGCTCAAAAGGCAACAATGTACGGCGATATGCACCGCGATTTGTTCGATAGTTTTCTCGGTTTCTATATCGGAAGACATATCGGCGGCGGCGCTGCAAAGACATTGGCAGTGATATCCGCCAGTGAATGAGCCGACGCAATCAAAACTAACCAGCCGAAGCATTCGCAGCTTTGTTATTCGTAAAGGTCGATTGACCAAAGCGCAAGCGGCAGCAATGCAGACGCTGCTGCCCAAATACGGTGTTAGTTTCGATGCGCAATCACCGATAGTTGCAACGAAGTTGTTTGGACGGGTTGCGCCTTTGTGGGTGGAAATCGGATTTGGCAATGGTGATGCGCTTATCGACATGGCGCTACGGTACCCCGACACCAACTTTATCGGAATTGAAGTGCATGAGCCCGGCGTGGGTCAGGCACTGTCTGCAATTGCAGCCAATCAATTGACCAACGTGCGTGTCATGCAGCACGATGCGGTAGAGATCTTGCAGCAAATGTTTACCGCAAACTCGATTGACAGAGTGCTACTGTTTTTCCCTGACCCATGGCGGAAAAAGCGGCACTTCAAGCGACGTATAGTGCAAAAGGACTTTGTCGATCTTGTTGCTTCACGTTTAGTAACAGGCGGCGTATTCCATTGCGCAAGTGATTGGCAAGACTACGCAGAATGGATGTTGGAACGGCTGGAGGCTTGCGAGATGCTGGCAAATCAAGCCGCTCCGGGTGAGTATTCACCCAGACCTGAATGGCGCACTAATACTCGTTTTGAACAACGGGGTGAACGCCTGGGTCACAGTGTTTTTGATTTGTTATACACACGGCGCTAGAGTGGCGCAGCCCGATCAGCAACTTGTGCTATTGGGTTTTTGGACACCTGAATGATCGACGCGATTACGCTTAACTTAGAAATGATTGTAGTGCTGGTACTACTGGCCTTTACGATCTTCTTGTTCGCGTTTGAAATAGTACGGGTTGATGTTGCCGCCATTATCATCATGGTTTTACTGGGACTATCAACCATGGTCCCGGCTATCACCCCACTGCTCTCCCAACAGGAACTGTTTTCCGGTTTTTCGAGTAACGCGGTTATCTCTGTCATTGCCGTTATGATCATTGGCGCCGGTCTCGATAAAACCGGCTTGATGGGTAAGCTTGCGCAGCTCATATTAAATAAAGGCGGCAAAACCGAAAGCCGAATTATTCCGTTGGTATCCGGTACCGTGGCGTTTATCTCGAGCTTTATGCAGAACATTGGTGCTGCGGCGCTTTTCCTACCGGTTGTTAATAGAATCTCCGCACGAACCGATATTCCCATGTCGCGCCTACTCATGCCGATGGGCTTTTGCGCCATTCTGGGTGGTACAGCCACCATGATTGGCTCTAGCCCACTTATCTTGTTAAACGACTTAATCATTTCGTCGAATAAAACCCTGGCACCCGATCAGCAAATGGACACGTTTGGACTGTTTGCTGTAACACCAATCGGTATTGCGCTGGTTATAACTGGCATTGTGTATTTCGTATTGGCCGGTCGGTTTGTATTGCCACAGGTTCGGGTAACTGACCAAAACCGCACGAGTCGCACCACGGATTACTTCGAAAGTTTATATGGCATTGGTGGTGAACTTCTGGAAGCACGCGTTACCGACGATAGCCCTATGGTTGGTATGAGCATCCGCCAAATAGAACAAAATTACCCAAACTGCCCTTTGATATTGGCTTTATACAGTGGTGATGTTGTCAAGATTCCACCCGACCGCGAAGAAGTTGTGTGGGTAGGCACACACGTGGGTGTCATGGGTGATCAAAAACACCTTGATGCATTTTGCGAAGAACACAAATGGGAACTGCGCGGCGAACCCGATCGATTCGCGGATGTGCTTAATCCGCAACACAGTGGCATCGCCGAATTAGTAATTCCGCCAGGCTCCAGTCTGGTTGGAAAAGAAATTAAAGACGTCAAACCACGGCGCAACTTCGGTGCGAACATCTTGCAAATTTATCGTACCGATCAGGTTATTAAGCGCGAATTCGCAGATCAAGTGCTGCAACCGGGCGACACGCTTGTTGTACACGCCAGTTGGAAAGATCTGAAAAAACTCTCACGCAACCGCGATTTTGTTATAGCTACCGAAGTGAAGTACGAAGATTTACGTACCAATAAAGTTCGTGAAGCCGCCATCTTTTTCTGTTTAGCACTGGCGCTGTTTCTAATTACCGATAATTTATCGGTGTCGTTACTAACCGGTGCCATGGGCATGGTTTTATCTGGTGTACTAACCATTGATGAAGCCTACGACGCCGTAAGCTGGCAAACGGTATTCTTACTGGCCTCATTAATTCCGTTAGGTATTGCAGTGGACCAGTCGGGCACCGCTGCGTGGATCGCACAGGAAATTCTAGTCTTGGTGGGCGATGTACCCAATTGGGTTTTGCAGGTGGTGGTTGCAGGCCTTGCTACGTTCTTCACACTGGTGATGTCGAACATCGGTGCTACCGTACTACTGGTGCCTTTAGCCGTTAACATTGCCGTGGCCGTTGGTGCCGACCCAGCCGTATTCGCATTAACGGTTGCCATTTCCACATCTAATTCTTTTTTAATTCCTACGCATCAAGTTAACGCGCTTATCATGGGTCCAGGTGGTTACCAAGTAGCGGACTTTATGCGCGCAGGAGGCATCATGACTATCTTGTTTATGGTGGTTAGCCTTGTCATGCTGAATTTGGTGGTTTAACCACTCGATCGAAAACACAAATAGATTTGGAGGTCAGTATGTCAGATGATAACCAGTCAAATGATAAAAACCCGTTTCCGGATACTCAGTTCAAAGCGCATAAATTTTCAAGGGCCGATATGAGCGGTGCAGATTTTGATGGCGTTAACTTGAGCAATGCAACGTTTTGGACTGTGCTTAAAAATGGCAAGTTCACTGACAGTAATTTAGAAGCCTGTGAGTTCAACGATGTGAATCTGTCAAACAGTGTCTATGAGAACATAAACCTAAGTAACACAACATTCAACAATATCAATATGGTTGATGTGCGTTTCAGCAACTTGAACCTGGCCAATGCAGAGATTACTGAAGCTAACTTACAAGGCATGAAAATTAACGGTGTTCTGGTTAGCGACCTGTTCGAGGCATACGAAAAACAACAATAGCTGTATTTGAAATTTCGCCTATGCGCTAAATAGGAAACATTGTGTTGGACGTTGATTGGTTAGCAGAAGCAATATCGAACAACGCAGCATGGTGCGATGCCATAGCATCTTCCCACAACGTTCCCACCAGCTGGAATGAGTCGTATTGGATGAGTAAACATCCGATGCCGCGTTTCTACCCCAATATCATCACACTCAAAAGTGATACCGCAATCGATAATCAAATCGACATCATTAAACCTCAACTTCCATCAGGCTGGGGCATTAAAGACAGCTTTGCAGAGTTAGATTTACATAGCAATGGGTTCTCACCAGCATTCGATGCACATTGGTATTGCCGAGTGCCAACAAATGGCATCATTGATAATTTTAAGCGGCAACACCATGTTCATACTGTAAAGACACAGCTTGAACTGAATCGCTGGGCGAGCGCATGGGGCGACGGCACTGATATTTTTAATGCTGCGTTATTGGAGAAGCAGTGCGTTGAACTGCTGTACATTGAGCACCACAACAATATAGTGGCTGGCTTGGCCATAAACCTCAGCGGTCATTCAGTCGGTATTTCCAATGCGTTTGGTTCGCCAAATGAATTGCTGAGCAGCGTTGCGTCAGTCATTGAAAAAAATCCAGACAAGGGCCTCGTTGGTTATGGTGATCAAACAGAGATGGCGCTGCTCAGTAAAATTGGATTCCGGAACATCGGTGATATGCGAGTGTGGGAAAGATGAAAACTGACGTATCGGTAGCAGTTATTGGCGGTGGCATCGTTGGAGCATCATTGCTTTATTGGTTGGCCAAGTCGGGTGGGACAGACACAGTATTGCTGGAACGTCGCGAACTCACCTCCGGCTCAACCTGGCATGCAGCCGGTAACACCACGTATTTTGGCCCTTTTCCAAAAATGACATCGCTGTTTGCAGGATCAATACGCACCTACTTACAGGCCGAACAAGAGTCTGGGCAGTCGGTCGGTTTTCACCAAACTGGCAGTCTGCGATTAGCGGCGACTGCCAGAGAATTAGAGCTGTTCCACACCTATGCTTCGCGCTACCAGGATCTTGGGATTCCGTATCATATTCGCACCCCGGAAGAAGTGGCTGAGTTGCACCCGTTCGTTAACATTAAAGACATCCATGGTGCTGCCCATACGCCAACAGATGGCCATGTTGATCCGACCGGTGCGACCACTGCGTTGGCAAAGGCAGCGCAAAGCTTGGGGGCTGAAATTAAACGTCATTGTCCTGTAAACGCAATCATCAAAAGTGGTGACACATGGCTATTGGAGATGCCAGACGGGAGATTGACTGCGCAACATGTTGTCGTAGCCACCTCGTTCTGGGCTCGCGAAATGCTCGCACCACTGGGTCTGAACGTGCCGGTTTATGCAACACAACATCATGAAATTATTACAGAGAACCTGTCTGAAATTGCCAAGCTCGACACCGAGTTACCGGCAATGCGTGATAGTTGGGTGTCGTGTAACGTTCGACAAGAGCAGTATTGGCACGGGTGGCGGATCAGCCGAGTTCCTTGCCAAATGGATTACTACTGGAAGCCCACCTCCTGAGCTTGATGCCATGCATGCTGATCGATTTGGTAACGCAATGGAGAGGGACGCAGCGTTGGATGCGATTAGGCAGGTCTATGCTCGCGGTTATCAATTGCCCGAATCAATCTAGAGCAATGGATACTGTTAGTTATTTATTTGATGCTTAGGCAATACACACTGGCCGTTACACCAACACTGCTATCATTGGGTGGCAACAAAGTTGGGCATCTATAGAAAGTTGAACCAGCCACTGATGTAACGGTGAATCCACCTGACACATCACACGCACCACCTGTCGCTACTGAATCGGCAGGGCAAAAAGCGGTACAGCCAAATCTCGTATTTGGCCCTCCCATACAGCTTTGCGTTACCAAGGTAATCGGTGAGTTGGATTCGGTGTTAACTTCCCCTATTACTAATTCGGAGCTTTCAGCGTTCCACATGGTGTCAAAAACAACCAACTGATAAACTCCAGGCTCTACATCGCAAGGTGATGTGGCAACGGATGCAGAATCACAAACCGTTTGGTAGTTATCTGTAACCGATTGAAGCTGTGCCAATGCTACATCCGGCCCGGAAGGTAAGTTGTATTCGACAGCATTGGCAACTCCGAAAACAAACAATAGAGGAAATATGGCTTTGAAATGCATTATCGACTCCGTATCAACAAACTGAACAGAAAATAAAATACGCCATCTGGTTTGTCAAGCTATACCTCCCTTAGCCTTAGCCCTAGACCGCGAAAACGAATTGGGAACGCGTACTGTGTGCCAAACCTAGAAAATTCAATAAAGCTTCACAGATTAACCTGAATTAAACACAATAAATTGCAGGCGATGACTCTTTGCATTGCCAAAGTGTTGAGTGGCAACTTGGGTCTACATTTGTAGAGTCCATCTGTGTTGATTCAATGAGTGTGGAGTCGATACCAGTATAGTCAACTCGTGTAGAGTCGCTTCGTGTAGAGTCGTCACTTAGTTTTTGTGCTGGCTTCAAATCAACCACCGCTGCATCCGTAATATCTTGTCCGTTTTTATTAATTATACGAAATCGAAATCGTTCCGGTGATAGTTGCCGTATCGCGTTAAACGACTCCCGATCATTGCGCAATGATTCTTCAAAGTCGAATTGATTAAGATCATGAAAGTGTAGTTGTTGGAAAAACTGCTTATGCACACCGTCTTTATCCTGTGCAACTGCTTCGATTTTATAACCACCTTCATGCACCAGCGTGTGATGATAAGAACACAGACAGACACCATTCTCAACGGACGTTGAACCACCGTCGGCCCAGTGCTGCATGTGATGGATATGCAAATGACGCGAATGATCACAACCCGGCCAAACACACTGTTGATCACGTTCTTTGATGGCGCGAGCCATGGCGCTTGGCCAGATGCGGGATTTACGTCCGATATCGATGGGCTCACCGCTCTGTGTTTTATTGACTGAGATACAGCAATCACAGGCAATGCGCCTGGCCGTTTCCCGGCCAATAGGGCCTGCGCCAATAATTATGGGGCGTTTTGCAGGGGTTACTGGTTCGGTATTGTTGTTTGAATTGTTGGTGATTGAGCCATTATTAATCGGAGCAAGCTCGCTTTCATCAACAGTAACACTCACTTGATATCGATCAGCCGTGGCGATGGCTTTACCGGCACCTTGCAGGCTGGACTCTGCCATCAATACTGCCGCGTCTGCTCTGCGTTGTGACATGGCGTTGTCGGCCGTACCCAACTCACCCAGACTATGTTCAACGCTATTAAGAAAAGCTTGCGCAAGTTCAGGTGGTAAGACGAGTTGGATTTGCGTGCTGCCGTTACTTGCCTCGCGCCACGTCAACGAACGCGAATCCCATTGCCTCATAGCACGGGTGTTTTCCGCGTCGCCATTGTCGTCTTCACACCACCGATAACCATCGCACAAGCGCTTAACCTCTGATACTGATGCATCCAACGCGGCGTGACACAAGGTTTTTTCGTTATCACTATCAGCCACACGGGTGATCAAACGCACTTTCGACCAAGACAACTTACCAACCCTAAACAAGGCCTGTAGCATGGGTAGAGATTGAAGTCGGCGACCCACGCGCAAATACTCCCAGCTCAATTTAGTGCTAATACCGATTTCAGCGTTCATCCACGCAGCGCAATGGCTCGCGCCACTTTGTTTCCAGGCTTGTTGGTCATCAAACCGGACCAGCAGCTCTAGTAGATCTGCATGTTGAGAGCTTATTTCTTGTGAGAGGAGTTTTAAGCGTTGCCGGATGGTTTGAGCATCTTGCGGTAATGCGTTGCGATCGATGCCTTCGGTATACTCTTTTTGTTCAGCACTTTTAGTGCGTTCAGCCTTACCTTCAATGCAGGCCATCGCTAAACGAACACGTTGACCAAACTGCTCACGGTCAGCGGCATCGAATGAGTTCATGCCCAGCTCAAAAGAGGCTGCGGATTTTTTATCGTTATTATTTTTGTCGTTATTACCAGGGTGGTTTGGTTTATCCATAAAACAGTTCTCCCTTGACGTATTTCATCGTACCAGGAAAACCGCGCTCGCGCATCAACTAACTGCATGTATATACAGTTTGCAACAAAAGCGATACTCGGATGGCTACTTCAGTAGCAGTATCGGCAGAGTTATTTTGGTGTTGTTTGTTGCTGATTGCAATCAGAAATTATATGTGGAAATTGTGTGACAGCTAAGTGCCCTCTGCCGACGCTTGATCTCTCACTGTCTGGATAACTTGCCTAGTAGGTGAGAAAGTATATTAGTTTTTCTACCAGGAAAAGAAATCTCGTCTCTGTTTAATTTTATAAATTCAAACAAATTGTTCTCAATGCTTTCTGTGCTAAGCCTATAGAAATCTGCATCTAATTTATCTAATTGCTCATCTTGTTCTGTAGTGGCGTCAGCCGCGAGAGTTTGTATTTCAAGCTCGGTTGTTCTGCTCTTAACACCCAGAATCAACAAAGCATTTTCTAGTAGCGCAGCGGACTTCGGACAACCTATTTTCTTAAGCGAATCAGATGCACCCTTTACATGGTATGGGGTATTAAAGCAAAAAGCATTAAAACCACCGTTGTTTACTTGACGTTCAAATGATTCGATAACAACGATTACCTTTTCGGTATCGGTCAGAGTGGGTTTTTGGTTCAATGCTTCATCAAATGCCAGCACAATTGAATCGACTCGATGTGTTGCACTCATTGCAATCAACTCGTCTACAGACTCACCACTGTATTTATCGAGGAATGGCAAATTGTCATTGTTCATCTTCTACTCCAATGAAGACTATTAAAGGTCAGCTTTTGGCCGGTTTCTGCCGGTTGGATAAAGTCTAATCGAACTAGTGCTTTGTGCCCGTTGCGGACGGTCAGCCTGACGGCTATGGCGGAAAATCAACGAAATCACATGGAAAACCGATTACCTCTTGGTACCCGCCAAAAGACTTTCTGAACTTTCTGAATTTGAATTCTCGCGAAAAGTACTCGGTGGTTTCTATTCCATTTTCTTGGTCAATGAAATCAGTTTCCTCGACAACCCTCCAATACGGGTCGTCAATTTCTTTAGTGATAGACGTTCTGGTTTGCGTTCGTCTCACACCATTAAAGCTCACCTCGAAATACGTTCCAGCAACAGGGTCGCATACTGAGGTATCGTCAATTAATTTTCCTATTAAGTCGCTGCTTCTGTTCCCAGTAAATTGGTAGGTACCAAATGCGCCACCATCGGATTCTTCAACATACCTACGAGTGTATTCATCGACGAGTGTGACGGTGCTAGAAACATTTGTGGTGGCAGTATAATCACTTCCATCATAGGAATTTATAACACCTTCCCAGGACACAGAATTTTCTGAGTGTATTCGCGTACCAGAGGTATTTCTGTAATCTAAATTCGGTTTGAAATTATGCATGAGTACTCCGTTACCGTCAGCATCAATATCGAGATTACCTGAAAGTGAATCTTGATTTGGATTATTTGGATGAGGCGCGAACGTTATAAAAAGTGGTCTTTCCTCTGTTAGATACGCTTCAAAATCCCAGGGAAATAAAACAGTAGTTGGAGTGTAGTCTTCTATCGGCAGCAATGAATCCTCATCAACAAAAGGGTCAGACCCTGCTATCAATTCGTCCAGATTATTTATCCCATCTTCATCAGCATCAAACAAATTACGGTCGAACTGATCTACACCAACAACAAACGTTTCTGCATCGTTATTGCCGCTTCTGTATTCCTGGTTTGAACGAGCTAATTCAATCCCACCCATGTTGTCATAGAAAGTCACAATGAGCGTCTGTACTGTGTTCTGGGGCAGATCCGCCGACGCTGACCAAAACTCATCACCAACCCATGTAGCAGAAAAGTAGAAGTCACCCCATTCCAATAGAACGCTCAGTTCGTTGGATTGGTACGCAGGCACAGTGATCTCAAAAGAGACTTTGGTGGTGTTTTGTGTTTCTGACTCTTCTTCTGTTAAGGTCGGTGCGTCCTCAGCAGGGTTCAGCCCAGTGTCGGTTGAGCTCTCAGGATCATTTGTTTCAGTCGGAACATTGTCGTCGTTCGCGCCATTGAGGTTGCTCGGATCAGACGATGTGGACTCACTGGAGCTAGAACATCCAGAAAGGATGAAAACAAACAGGAGTAATACAACAAACCGATAGATGGATGTCTTGATAACCATGGTAATTTAACTATTGAGAAATTAATTTGCCCAGCACTAACGCATCGTATTGTACTTGATGCGCTGAACAGGCTTAACTAGGAAAATAAAACAATGGTGTCGGTATATTTACCATCCTTGGCAGCACTATGCGGTTAATCAAATTGAACGAACTTCCGCTATTGGCCGAAACCGGATCATCTTACCAGTCGCTTGTCGATCACCACATCAACAGGTTTTGAAATCTTGATCGTCTTAAAGTCTGGATGAAGTTGATTTATCAGTACATTACCCTCATAGGGTGATACTACCGATGGAACCCATAAAGCTACCGTTTTGCCATCATCGAACCACTTGTTACCAACGGCACGACAGGCATCCTGGTCGTTGATATCTTTAGGTCTTTTCTCCAGCTGCTTACTCGAGTCGGGAATCGTCGCTACTACACACACCAATGTCGGTGGCAATGTGTTGCTTTGCCAATGAACCAGGTTTTCCAGTACGGCAAGTGAATAGCTAGACGCACCGTGAACAACTAACCTCCCGGGATCGACCCAACGACTGCCCCATCGATAAGCACCTCCGCCATCAAAAGGAGGATACTGCTTGCTTACGATTCTGTAGACACGTTTACCCTTCAAGCTGGTAGGCCATGTAATCCCCGTTCGATGACTTCCTCAACTGCCCTTCCACCTAATTCGGTCAATGCCGTTTCGAAAGGTGAGCGTCCGTCAAGCTCCGGATGTGAGCGCATCATGAACCGAGTCGCCGCAGTAGGGTCTACAAATGCATCCAGAGCCATCGCATACAGTCGGGCAATTCGCTCAATAGTCTCACTGGTCTGAAGGTTGAATCGATCAACCCGGTTGTAGGTAGCACGCGGCACAATCCGAAAGCGTATGTCATTTGTTGAGGTCTCGGAGAAGTGTTCTCCAAACCCTTCAACAAGCGTGTCGAGCGCAGATTTTGGTAGTCCACTGGCGACGATGTTTTCTAAATCGCGCATTGTTTGGATTCTTTTGCCAAGACCCTTGGTACCGCCCAAGACATCAGATATATTTTTTGCTGAAATGCTCATATGAGCATATTATGAGGCTCATTAAATCATTTTTCAATGCGCTCATAACAGGCGATTGAGTAAACGCCGACAGAATTAAGGCATAAACCCAACATCCATCGATATTTAACCTTTCAAATGACTGCTGTTGGCCAAAGGACTTGCTGGTCGTTGACCCAAATCAGCTTGTACATTGACCCGCTCTTTGGTGCCTAACGCGGTGTCAGAACGTACTAACTGTTCTTGGCGCTTTAACCCACACAATCAACTTTAGAAAATTCATCATCGATACTTTTTGGCGCAAAAGAGATAACGTGTTCCATATTAATCGGACGCCATTCAGTGTCTATACATTCAGTTCTTCAATTGGCCATCTCGCGCATCCACTCATTTGCACGTTGCTCCTTGCCTACTTTCACTCGAAAAATCGAGAAATCTGTGTTCATAGTTTTCTCTTAATGACAGCTTATGGCCGAACGCGAGCCTCATAGGTCATACAAAGTCGATATAGCAAGAGTTCAATCACCACAATTAGCAATCATTATTTCAAGCCAACCCGCCCCCAACCAAGCGGATTGTTTATATCGATACCATCCATAAACGGCAGCGCCCGATCAGCATTCGTCAACTGATACACCAAACCAATCCAGTTACCAACAATGGCTTCACCACTGTCATGCCAGGTGTTATGCAAAGTCGGTAAAACAAGTGCTTCTGGAAACGCAGGCACCGGCGTACCTTGCTGCTTTGCGGCTTTCACTTTGCCTTTGTATTCCTGCAAAATAGCCTTTGCGAATGAATTAAAATAGTACTTTGGCATTGGTGGGTATTCGTTTAGCTCGCCAAATGCGTATAAACCAATATCACGCTTGTACTCTTTCATTAAACTGATTCGATCGTATTCCGGATGACCTTGAAAGAACACGGTTCTGAATCCGTCCGGGCTTACCGCCAGCTGCACACCGGCCTCTGTTCCCTGTGCCAATACGTGTAAACCTTTTGATTGCATTTGCTCGGCAGTGACTTCATTAAAGCGCGATTGCGGCACTACAATGCGGGTATTCACATCATGGATTAAGGGATGATCGCGCAGCGTTACGTCAAATTCAAACACACCCCACCGTTTTTTATCCAGATGCTGGCGTTCTATTTCATAAGCACCCAACAGCACTGCATGGCTCGATAAACAAGAACACAAAGTTGAAGTGACATTTTCATGTGCCCAATGGTATAAATCCATCAACGGGCTCCAAAATACCTCTTTGGATAAATCGGCTTCGATGACGTTTGCACCCGTAATGATCAGTGCATCCAAACCATGCTCTTTAATACTGGATAATGGTTCGTAGTAACGCGCTATGTGTTCGCTCGCGACTTCACCACGTGGAATTTCATCTAAGGTAAAGGGATGAATATGAAACTGTGCTATTGGGTTACTGGAGCCCACTAAACGAAAAAATTGTCGCTCCGTTGCAGCCAGTGCGGCATCGGGCATCATATTCAGCAAGCCAACATGCAAATCGCGGATATCTTGCTTTTGCGCGCGCTCTTGGGTGAGCACAGTGTGCCCTTCCTGACGCAGCCGCTCGAATGTGGGTAAATTGCTGGTTTGAACCAATGGCATGGAAATGACAGCCTATGCGTCTAGCGCGTTACTGATTAAATCAAGAAAATCGTCTGCTGAGCTAACGTTAAACGCATCCCGAGCCTTTATTGTATAGCCATATTCATCGGCTATCGCTTTGTAACGTGGCACTCGGGCACTGAACAGCATTGGGAATACCCAACGCACGTAATCGTCCGGTTCTATCTGCGCAACATATTCTATATTGCGTTGTTGCATGTACAGCGCCAAATGCTCATCAAGAAACGATTCACGATAGTACAACGGCTTAGGGTCTTTATAAGCACGCTCTATCAGAAACTTTTCGTCATCCTTGTCGGCTTCAATATAGATCATCACCGTATGGTCGGCGATCTCTCGAATAACATCCTTATCGTCGATCTCACAAAAGCTGCCGCTGGCATCGTTTAGAAAATTATCGTAACCATATACATCCTGGGCTTTATTGATAAATTCGGGCACGTCATGTAGGGCCGCAATTTCTGCATCTAAATGTAAAGCTTGCCGGTATTTAAATTCATCAAGTGCCAATCCATGTAAATCCGGATTACCCAGTTTGCCCAAAAAGGTTGATAACGGTTTTAAGTTATCAACGGTAATATTGTTGGCGATATAAATGGAATCACTGAGCAGCAGGTCACGTAAAAACGGCACCTGCATTGCCTGTTTTTTTATGTTGTCGAGTATGGCTTCGTCGATATAGCGAGTACCTATACGGTAGTCCACCGAATAGTGAAACCAATTATCATCGCGCAAAAAGTTGGCTAGGCGTGTTTTGCCAACACCCGACATGCCCAACAAGGTAATGCATTTCCGGGGTGAGTCCAGAAATGCTTGCTTCGAAATTCGCATTGTAACTATTTCTTATACGTTGGTTTGAAACGTATCGCATTGATTAGGATCGCCAAGCTCCAACCCGCGGTATAACCATTGCTGTCGCTGCTTTGAAGACCCGTGCGTAAACATATCCGGGTGCGCGCGACGACCGGCATTACGCATCAACACATCATCACCAATTTTTGATGCCGCATTCATGCCCTCTTCCAGATCGCCCGGCTCCAGCAGTTGAAAACGCTTGTGCGCATGATGCGCCCAGACGCCTGCATAACAATCGGCTTGCAGTTCTGCTAATACCGACAACTTGTTCGCCTGCACCTTAGGCACCTGACGCATGCGACGTTGCACAGCCATTGAAACGCCTAGTTGATTTTGTACGTGATGCCCAACTTCATGCGCTAACACATAAGCCTGGGCAAAATCGCCACCTGCGCCCATGCGCTCTAGTTCGCGAAAGAACCCCAAGTCGATATAAACCTGGGAGTCACCGGGGCAATAAAAAGGTCCGGCAGCAGAGCTCGTAAAACCACACGCAGAATTGACGCCGTTATTAAACAACACAAGCTTAGGCGGACGATATTGCTTACCGGCATTTTTAAACAGATCGATCCAGACATCTTCTGTTGTGCCTAACACATTCGCAATAAACGCTGACGCTTGATCTTCCGTGCGTAGCTTTGGCTGACCATCCGAGGTTTGTCGTTGTTGAGGGTTCAATTGCGGTACGTTACCGCCACCACCCATCAGCGGGCCAATAAGATCTTGTCCTAGGAACAATCCCAGCAATAACAAAATAATTGCGCCGCCGCCGCCAATTTTCATACCTGACCCGCCACGGGACATAGACCGGCCTGGCCCACGACCTCGGCGATCTTCCACATTTTGACTTTTTCGAGTGCGATTAAAACGCATGTTGGACTCCAGCCTATTTGATAACACTACTTTTATTACACGTTGCGCAACACCGTGTTGTCGCGGCACCTTGTGGTACATTCTCTCACGAACCCGTACCGGGATAAAACCTTCACTTGCGGCCTATGAGCTCCCGACACAATCCTGTACTAATCGATAGCCATATTCACCTGGACGACGAGCGGTTTTCCGACCAGCCAACCCAGCTGTTGACACAGGCAAGAGCACACAATATTGCCGCATTTGTGGTGCCTGCCGTTTGCCAACGATTCTGGCCGCGCCTGAAAGCATTATGTGACGCGCATAACGATTTGTATGCCTGCTACGGCCTGCATCCCCGATTCTTCCACGAGCACGCCGATGAACATTTGCAACAATTGCCCTTATGGATTGGTAAAGAAGCGCCAGTGGCAATAGGAGAATGCGGTTTGGACTATGCGTATGCCGGCGCGGACAAATCCGCTCAGCAACACTTGTTCGGCGCGCAGCTGGCATTAGCCCGTGAATTTAATTTACCCATTGTTATCCACGCCGTTCGGGCGGTTGAAGATGTCATCCGCATGATTCGCGCATCGGGACACCGAAACGGATTAATGCACAGTTTTAATGGCTCGCAACAACAAGCACACCGGTTAATTGATCTTGGTTATAAAATGAGTTTTGGTGGCGCAGTAACCTACCCGAAGGCAGGAAAACTTCGCGAACTAGTGGCAAGCTTGCCACTGGATGCAGTGCTAATAGAAACCGACGCGCCTGATCAGCCACCGGTACCTTACCAAGGCGTGCAAAACCAACCGCACTATTTAATTGATATCTGGCAAAGCATTTCAAGTATCAGAGATGAATCAGCGGACGCTATTGCACAGGCGACCAGCCAAAACGCTCGACAACTATTCAATTTACCCGATGCAGTTTAAGCTGCTGCATTTCAAGTATTGGCGAAAAAATAGCTTATGGCGAGGTAGGCATTTTTTGCACTTCGCTTTCAATCCATTGTTGCGTTTCGTGCAGAATATCGGCCGCTTTGCGACCCTTTGTTTTTATCAGCGGACCAATCACAATATCAATTTCGCCGGGCCACTTAATGTAACCATGGCGCGGCCAAAACACACCTGCGTTGTGCGCTATTGGTAACACATCTACACCTAATTCTTCGGCAACGATAGCGCCACCCATTTTATACTCCGGTTTGGCGCCTACTGCTTTTCTTGTCCCTTCGGGAAAAATAATGACGCTCATCCCATTGCTCATTCGCTCCCTGCCCTGCTCAACCATTTGCTTTACCGCAGAGCGCCCTGAGCGTCGATCTATCAAGATAAAATTCAGGCAAATGAGGGCCCAACCAAAGATCGGGATATACCCTAAAGATTTCTTCGCTACGTACACAATGCGATTTAACAATGTGGGAATAAAGTAGGTTTCCCAAGTTGATTGGTGTTTAGCAAGCACCAATACGGGATAGTCCGGCACGTTCTCACGTCCTTGTACTTTCCACGTGATACCGCAAATGTGTTTTAAACCCCATAAGTTTCCGTGCAACCACCACACGCTCATTTTTGCCGAAAACTCGTATGAAATAAGCCTGCCAAGCAGTACTGGAGCGCCCATCAAAAGCGTGTAACTAATGGACCAAATCCAAAATACCGTACTGCGCAACACTAATATGATGCGATTATGTTTAGTCTTCATCGTCCGGTGCTAACAGTTCATCAACATAGGCTGCAAGATTTTCGTATGCGGGAATGTGCTCAAGCCCTTTATTGGACTCGAGTGTTTTTTGTCCTTTACCGGTTTTAACTAATATGGGTTGAGCGGCGGCGGCCATAGCGGCTTGTATGTCTCGTAATGAATCACCGACAACCGCAACTTGCGATAAATCAATATCAAGTCGTTCACTGAGTGTGTACAACATGCCAGGGGATGGCTTTCTGCACGAACAATCGTCTGATTCGCTGTGCGGGCAAAACACCACGGTATCAATGCGCCCACCTGCTTGCGCCACCTGCTCGTGCATATGCTTATTGATTTCGTGCAAATCGTTAACGCTGAGTAAGTCTCGGGCGATACCCGATTGATTACTGGCAACCGCCACTTTATAGCCAGCCTGGTATAAGCGCGCTATGGCTTCCAAACTGCCTTCGATCGGCTCCCAGAGCTCAGGACCCGTAACCGGGCCGCCGATATCTTCATTTATGACGCCATCACGATCAAGTATGATCAGTTTCAACTAAGCACCCTCCGGCCCACAGGCATTTATGCATCCGGCTGTAGCTGAGACAACTCTGCAGTGCACGAACACAAGGCATTGAGTTGTTTTAATAATGCTAAACGATTGTCGCGAGTTGCTTTATCGTCGGTGTTCACCATGACATCATCAAAAAACGTATCCACACTGGTACGCAGCTCGGATGTTTTCATCATGGCATTTTGATAATCGCGATTGCCAAGGTCACTCTCAATTTTAGGTTGTAGCGTTTGTATCGCTTCATATAACGCACGTTCCGCAGGCTCAACCAATAGCGCATCGTTAACTGGCGTATCGTCAAAGTCAGTTGCTTTCTTAAGAATATTACCCGAGCGCTTGCTGGCAGCTGCTAATGACTCTGCAGCATCTGTTGCACGGAACTGCTTAATGGCTGTTAGCCGTGCCATGATATCCATCGGATTACTGACCGACTTTGCCAACACGGCTTCAATAACATCAGGGCTAAAACCTTGGTCTTGCGCATAGCCTTTAAACCGTTCCAACACATATTCCAGAATGGATTCCGGCTGTAAATCGTTTGGTAAACGGTTGCCGTAACTGGCAATAGACTGTGCGATAAGTTCATCCAGATTAATGTCGCGTTGTTTTTCAATCAAGATGCGCACAATACCTAAAGCACAACGCCGCAAACCGAAGGGGTCCTTTGCACCCGATGGCTTCATGCCCAATCCGTATATACCCACTAAGGTGTCGATTTTATCTGCAATTGAGACAACCTGAGACACGCCATGTTCGGGTAGCACGCCACCTGCCTGCTTAGGAAAATAATGCTCTTCCATGGCAGCTGACACAGCTTCGCTATGGCCATCGCGGGCGGCATAATAACGTCCTGCAATGCCTTGCATCTTTGCAAGCTCTTTGACTATTTCAGTGTTTAAATCGCACTTACATAAACTGGCTGCAAGCGTGCTTTCATCGACTGACTCACCCAGTTGCTCGGCTAACCAACGACCGATTGCTTGCATGCGCGCAACCTTGTCAGCAACACTGCCCAACTTTTCCTGGAACAACAACGAATCTAAACTGGCTTGATGATCGCTGAGTTTTTTCTGCTTATCTTGATCCCAGAAAAACATCGTGTCAGCAAATCGAGGCCGGATAACCCGCTCGTTACCATCGATAACCGATTGCACTGAATGAGATTCCAAATTGGCAATAGTGATAAACGCAGGTAACAGCTCATCGTTTGAATCCAGCACCGCGTAATAGCGCTGATTCTCTTGCATCGTTTGAATTAACGCCTCTTTGGGTATTTCTAAAAATTTATCTTCGAAGGTACCCGCCACAATCACCGGCCATTCAACCAATGCTGTGACTTCATCTAACAATGCAGTATCGGACACAGCCGTACCACCCAACTCAGCTGCTTTCGCTTTTACCGCTTCATCAATGGCCTGTTTACGCTGCTCAAAACCGGGAATGACTTTATGCTTTGACAATTGTTCTGCATAGGAGGATGCGTCATCCAGTTTGATGGGCTCAGGGCTGTGAAAGCGATGGCCTAGCGTGGTATTACTGGCGTTTAAATCAAACAAGCTGATAGGCAACACTTGGGTGCCATGCATCGCAGTAAACCACACGACCGGACGCAAAAACTCATGGCTTTTATCAGCCCAACGCATACGTTTTGGCATGGGCATGGTTTTAATCACATCAGGTATTGCCTGATCAATGATGTCGCTTAAACTTTTACCTGCTTGTACTGTGCTCACTACCAACCATTCACCCTTAGGTGTTTCAATGGTGCTGACATCGTCAAGCGTTGCATTGGCTGATTTTAAAAAACCTAATAGTGCCTTTGATGGCTCGCCGTCGGTGTAAGCCGCTTTTGCAGATGGGCCGCGTCTTTCAACGGTTTGATCGGCTTGCTTGTCACCCACTGCATTCCAGCTTGCAGCAATGCGGCGCGGCGTTGCGTATATCGTGGCGGCGCTATCTGTTAAACCAGCTTTTATCAATACGTCTGATATGGCTTTGCCAAGATGTTCGGCCATTGGCAACACGGAAGCTGCAGGCAAATCTTCGCAGCCTACTTCAATCAGTAGTCCGGCGCGTGAATCAACCATGTGCTTCACCTCCTTCCGGCTTAAGCAACGGAAAACCCATGGCCTCTCGCCGAGCGTAATAGCTTTCTGCCACCTGGCGCGACAAGGTGCGCACGCGCAAGATATAGCGTTGTCGTTCAGTGACTGACAACGCATGCCGTGCGTCTAATAAATTAAATGAATGCGACGCTCTAAGCACTTGCTCATAGGCTGGCAATGGCAGGTCCAACTCGCACAGTCGCGCGCATTCTTTCTCGCAGACATCGAATGCTGCATATAAAGCATCAACATCGGCGTGTTCAAAATTGTATGCCGACTGCTCTACTTCATTTTGATGAAACACATCACCATACGTTACTGTGCCATTTGCCGAAGTTCCCCAAACCAAATCGTAAACACTTTCCACTTGCTGGATATACATTGCAAGGCGTTCAATACCATACGCCAGCTCACCGAGTACCGGCTTGCACGCAAGCCCGCCGCATTGTTGAAAGTAGGTATATTGAGTGACTTCCATGCCATTCAACCAGACTTCCCAACCTAAACCCCAAGCACCGAGTGTTGGCGATTCCCAGTTATCTTCAACAAATCGCACATCGTGCTCGAGTAGGTCAAAACCCAGTGCGCTTAACGAACCTAAATACAGGTCCTGCATATTCTCGGGCGAGGGCTTCATTGCCACCTGGAATTGGTAATAGTGTTGCAGGCGATTCGGGTTATCCCCGTACCGGCCATCGGTTGGGCGTCGCGATGCTTGCGTATGACACGCGTTCCAAGGCTCCGGGCCAATGGAGCGTAGAAAGGTTGAGCTGTGGAATGTGCCAGCGCCCATTTCCATGTCGTAGGGCTGCTGCACAATGCAGCCTTGCTCGGACCAGTACTGCTGCAAAAGCGCAATCATGCCCTGAAATGTTTTTACATCGTGCTGCTGAGCGACGCTCACTGATGATTCTCCGAATCGTTCTTAATGCAAGACACACAGTTTACTGGACACATACCGATGTTGCGGCGATTTTTGTGCTTTAAACGAACTGTTACAGCACAACTGCTAAGCGCTGACTGATGGTATTCAGACAGTTTTCAGATAAACTGATTGGTCACATTCACAGCGTCAAATCATGCGGCGTCCCCATAATACAGCACACCATTTCGGCGCTCGCCATACTGGGGTGAATGATCTAACATTATGATTCTAAAAGACTTATAAGTAAGGGCTTGCCAAATTATGTTGTCTGCACATGATGTACTACAAGCGATTGAAGATAACGAAGTCAGGTTCGTTGATTTCCGATTCACCGATCCGCGCGGCAAAGAAATGCATTTCTCGATGCCTGCCAGCCAGGTGGACGAAGGTACATTTGAGGAAGGCAATATGTTTGACGGCTCTTCAATTGATGGCTGGAAGGGCATTAATACATCGGACATGATCATGATGCCCGACGTATCAACCGCGGTGCTCGACCCCTTCATGGAAGAGCGAACCTTGAACGTTCGTTGCGATATTGTTGAGCCGGATACCATGCAAGGGTACCAGCGCGATCCACGCACTATTGCGAAACGTGCCGAAGCTTACTTGCAGCAAACCGGCATTGCCGATCAAGCCTTCTTTGGCCCGGAACCAGAGTTTTTCATTTTCGACAACGTTCGGTGGAAAACCGATATGAGCGGCATGAGCTACGCCATCAACTCGGACGAAGCCAGCTGGAACTCAAACGCTAAAATGGATGGTGGCAACATTGGTCACCGTCCTGGAGTGAAAGGCGGCTACTTTCCAGTGCCACCCGTTGATTCTCTGGCTGATTTGCGCGCCACCATGTGTTTACTCCTGGAACAAATGGGTGTTGAAGTTGAAGTGCATCATCATGAAGTGGCAACGGCAGGTCAGTGCGAAATCGGCACTAAATACGATACGCTGGTTAAGCGTGCTGATAGCGTGCAAACCCTTAAATACGTGGTGCATAACGTTGCGCACCAGTATGGTCGTACCGCGACGTTTATGCCTAAACCCATCGTGGGTGACAACGGCAGTGGTATGCACGTGCACCAATCGTTGTTTAAAGGTGGCGAGAACCTGTTCGCTGGCGATCACTACGGTGGTTTGTCTGAAACTGCGTTGTTCTATATTGGCGGTGTTATCAAACACGCACATGCAATCAATGCATTCTCCAACGCCTCCACTAACAGCTACAAGCGGTTGGTTCCGGGATTTGAAGCGCCCGTTATGCTTGCCTACTCTGCACGCAACCGTTCGGCATCCGTGCGAATTCCATGGGTTTCAAGCCAAAAAGCACGTCGAATTGAAGTGCGTTTCCCTGACCCAACAGGCAACCCATACTTCACGTTTTCTGCATTAATGATGGCGGGCCTTGATGGTATTAAAAACAAAATCCACCCAGGTGGTGCAATAGATAAAGACCTGTATAACCTACCTCCCGAAGAAGATGCAATGATTCCTAAGGTGGCTAGCTCGCTTGACCAAGCACTGGAAGGATTGAATAACGATCGAGAATTTTTAACTGCCGGTGGTGTGTTCACCAATGAACAGATAGATGCGTATATTGAACTGAAGATGGAAGAAGTGACTCGCTTGCGCATGTCGACTCATCCGGTTGAGTTTGATATGTATTATTCGCTATAACTGAGCCGTGTTAACCATGTAATCGCTTAAAACTCCTTAAGCACCCTAATCAACGCGGCAGCCGATTCTGGCCGATCAGCAGAGTTCTTACTAAGGCACTGCATAGCAAGAGCCTCAAGAATCTTTGGCACCGCGGCATCAGTAACGTCCGATGGTTTTGGTGGTACATCGTGCAACGTGCTTTGTATAACTTCATCAATCATTTCTCCCATAATCGGGGTACGGCCAGTAAGCGCTTCGTATAACAACACACCCAGACCATAGATATCTGAGCGAAAGTCGATATCCGGCGCCCGCTCAATTTGTTCAGGCGACATGTACAGCACAGTACCTTGCAACTTCTGGTAGCCCGTGATGCTGATATGCTCTTCACTGTTTTGCGCATCACTTTCATCGAGCTGATCCTGCTTGCCGTCCTTGTCCCAGACTTTGGCCAAGCCCCAGTCAAGCAGTAGCACTTCACCGTATGCACCGATGAGTACGTTTTCCGGTTTGATATCACGATGCAGTACACCCATGGAGTGCGCGTACTCAAGTGCATAAGCCACCTGAATAATAATATTGACGAGCTGACTCAGATCGTAGCGCTCGCGGTAATCAAAAATTTCACGCAAGGTATAGCCATGCACCAACTTCATCGTGAAGTAGTAGTGACCCTTTTTATTACGACCCAGCTCATAAGTGGGCACAGTGTTGGGGTGTTGCAACATGGCCGACACTCTGGCCTCACGCAGTAGACGTGTTTGCTCTACATCATCATCAGCAAACTCAGGCAACAATGACTTGTAACAAATGACCCGGTTGAGGTGCAGATCCTTGCAAGATTGAATCAGCGATTTACCACCGCGCGCAATCGTCTTGAAATATGCATACCGGAAATTAGGATCGGGTTTCTGCGCCAGTTCCTTATCGGTTTGCTCCAGCAACAACGGTTGTTTTTCGGGTAATTTCAGTTTCGGATATTCGCTCATTTCAGCTACCGATAACGGACTCTAACGAATCATAACTTCAGTATATTCCAGCCAGACGCCTAGCGTGCAACGGTATTATCACCAAATTCTTGCATCATAAGGGATCGAACGCACTCATAAGGTGCGTAAATTGACGCTAATTCTAGCCAATTCGGTCAATAGCCTTATGATTTTTGCTAAAGATACGCTTAATCCTTGAACAGGCCGTTGCGGATACTTTAGACTTGCAACCTTTGAAATTTGAGCTACGAGGATATCGATGAAAAGCAAGTTGGAATACATCTGGCTGGACGGCTACGAGCCGACCCAAAGCCTTCGCAGTAAAACCATGGTGAGATCTAACTTCGGTGGCAAACTCGAAGAGTGCCCGATGTGGTCTTTCGATGGTAGCTCCACCGAACAAGCAGAAGGCGACGACTCAGACTGCTTACTTAAGCCTGTCGCAATCATTCCTGATCCTGACCGCAAGAACAGCTTCCTGGTCATGACTGAAGTACTGAACGCTGATGGTTCTCCACATGCATCAAATGGTCGTGCGACTATCGAAGAAGATGATGATGATTTCTGGTTCGGCTTCGAACAGGAATACTTCCTGATTAACACCGCCACTAACTTACCTTTAGGATTTCCCGAGAATGGTTTTCCACGACCACAAGGTCCTTACTACTGTTCAGTCGGTGGCGCCAACGCTTTCGGCCGCGAGATCGTAGAAGAGCATCTGGATATGTGCCTGGAAGCAGGTTTAAATGTTGAAGGTATCAACGCCGAAGTAGCTGCAGGCCAGTGGGAATATCAGATCTTTGCAAAAGGCGCAAAGCAAGCTGGTGATGAAATCTGGCTGGCTCGTTACCTACTTGAACGTACCGCAGAAAAGTATGGCGTAGCCGTAGACTTACACCCTAAGCCACTTGGCGATACTGACTGGAACGGTTCAGGCATGCACGCTAACTTTTCAAATACTGCGATGCGTGAAGCTGGCGACGAATCCGTGTTCAACAAGATCTGTGAAGAATTCGGTAAAAACATTATGCGCCACATTAGCGTTTACGGTGCCGACAACGATCAGCGTTTGACTGGTAAGCACGAAACTCAGTCTATTGACCAGTTCAGCTATGGTGTATCAGATCGTGGTGCTTCTATCCGGATTCCGGTAGGCACTATTGAAGACGGTTGGAAAGGACGTCTAGAAGATCGTCGTCCTGCATCGAATGCAGATCCTTATAAGGTTGCTGCTGCGATTATCAAGACAACAACTGAAGGATTGAGCTAATCGTTCAGCCTCGAATGTAATGCAAACGAATTTGCATTACAGCGTGTAACGTAGCTCATTCAAGCAGCCAACCAGCCACTGCTGGTTGGTGATGGTTGTCACAAAAAGCCCTGTTTATCGGGGCTTTTTGCGTTATACACCTAGTGAAAACCACATGTTTGGCCGATATACCTACCGAATACAGTGGTTTTAGATATGCCAAAGCAAGCATTTGCCAGTTTCAACTTAATCCGTAGCGCCCGCACCCAACTGGGTTCGCTGGCATTGTTGGGCTGCGCATACCTATTGATGGCAGCATCCCCTGTTGATGCCGGCATTTATAAATCAATCGGCCCCAATGGCGAAATCATCTTTACAGATCAACCCTACGAAGCCACCGAAACAGTCAAAGATAAGGTCAGCACGCAAACCAGCAATAGCGAAGCGTTGGCTGCAAAGAATCTGTCACCAGAGGCGCAAGACGCCTACGAGGTGGAAGACTGGAGCGTTCCAACCGAAGACGTTATTTCGCTAACCCCTGACCCAATAGCGCCTCCGGCTGCCGCCATGCCGTTTGAAGACGATGAACCTGAGGTAATACGTGTTAGCCGCGTTGATATTCTATCGCCGGTACACGATGCCATTTTTTCAAACCCCGACGCCAAGTGGATTGAGTTTCAATCGTACCCAATGCCCATTAATGAAACCGGCTTAACAGCCGAACTGTGGATGAATAACCAGAAAGTCTCCAGCTCCAACACGTTTATGTTGCGCATGCCGTCCCAGCCAGCTGGTTCGCATACCTTGCAGGTAAAGTTGGTTGATGCGGACGGGCGGTTGTTCATGCAATCAACAGCAATTCAAGTACACACCACAAACTAAACCGGCTGGCCAGTAGGTCAACACGTTTTATTAACCGCAAGTCTTTTCTACTGCTTACAACTAATAGTTTGTACGACAAGTGGAAGCACTGATCTTGTCGGACCCGTTTATTTCGCTGAGTACCGTTCTTATGAAATTTTTACTTGGCGAAAAATACTGGAAGACAAAATTGTATCGCTCTGACTTACTCGGCTGATTACTGAGCTTGGGCGCTCGAGGCTGAGCGCTCTATCGACCTACCCCTATTTGTCCTCCGGACATTACCGCACTGCCCTCTGACGACAAATGTCTCATTGCGCACTAATTTTGTGCATTTTTTTGCACCAATGCACTATCATGGTTCGATTGTATTGGCAAAATCCAGCGCCACGCTCTGGCTATCTTATTGATTTTAATGTAGTTATGGTCTCTAAAAGCACGGATCTCATGCCAAACGAATAAGGTTCAAGATTTGCACCATGAGATATAGAGATGAATACGACTACTGAAATTACTGGCGAATTTGCATTGCTTGATCAGCTATCCACGGCTGTGCTGCTGCTCGACGACGCGCTGCGTATTGTGTACGTCAATGCGGCTGGTGAGCAGCTGCTGGGCGCCAGTGCGAGTCGCACCATTGGACGGCGATTGACTCAGGTTGTGACTTTGAGCGATGAGCTGCTCACGCGCATGCGCGAATCGCTGGAGCATGGTCAACCGTTTACAGATCGTCGCGCAAGCTTTGAACCTCGCGGTCACGATCACAAACTGGTGGACTGCGCCATCACCCCTTACAGCACGCAACGCTTAAGTCGCGGACTGCTAATTGAGATTGTTGCGATTGATCGACCACTGCGTATCGCTCGCGATGAAGCGATTTTGTCGCAGCAAGAGCATGCACGTTCGTTGTTACGCGGGCTTGCTCATGAAGTTAAAAACCCATTAGGCGGACTACGTGGTGCAGCACAATTATTGGAGAAGCAATTAAGCGATCCCGAATTACACGACTACACGTCCATCATTATTCGTGAAGCCGATCGTTTGCAGTCTTTGATAGATCGCATGCTGGGACCCAGCACAAAACCAAAGCACGAACAGGTCAACGTACATGAAGTATTAGAGCACGTACGAAAAATCACCTTAGTTGGAGCGCCAAGTGGTGTGAACATCACTTTCGACTATGACCCCAGTATTCCGGAGTTTCATAGCGATAGAGATCGACTGATCCAAGTACTTTTAAACATTGCCGGCAACGCCATTAACGCGATTGGACCAAAAGGCAATATCGTTTTCAAATCTCGCGTTATCAGTAGTTTTACGATTGGTTCTGAACGACACCCTCTTGTTGCCGCGTTAGAAATACGCGACGACGGCCCGGGCGTTCCGGAACATTTAATGGATCAAATTTTCTATCCGATGGTATCGGGTACAGACATTGGCAGCGGGCTTGGACTATCCATAGCCCAAAACATCATGAATCAGCTTGGCGGTCTTATTGAATGCCAAAGCGAACCGGGGAATACCGTATTCACGGTATTAACTCCGCTGGAGATAGTATGAGCGGCGAATATATTTGGGTCATAGACGACGATCAGTCCATTCGATGGGTACTGGAAAAAGCGTTGAAACAGGCTGATATGGAAGTATCAACCTTTGAAACAGCAGAC
Organism: uncultured Granulosicoccaceae bacterium; assembly: GCA_964390335.1. Classification (GTDB taxonomy): domain Bacteria; phylum Pseudomonadota; class Gammaproteobacteria; order Granulosicoccales; family Granulosicoccaceae; genus Granulosicoccus. Next base: position 187,893 of record CAYMHU010000001.1, read on the forward strand.
GATGCGTTGCAGATGGTGCGTGACAATGCCATTCCTCCCAACGCGATAATCAGCGACATTCGTATGCCGGGTTCTGACGGCTTATCACTGTTAAAACAGATTAAAAGTATTCATCCCGAGTTACCCGTGCTGATCATGACAGCATTCTCTGATTTAGACAGCACCGTGTCTGCGTTTGAAGAAGGCGCGTTTGAATACATTCCAAAACCATTCGATGTTGATCAGGTTATTGAACGCACGCAACGCGCCTGTGAAGTATTGGCGGAAAAACAGAAAACGCCACCGCGTTCGGCTAAGGCAGATACCGATGAAGAGCAACACGATGAGCTGATTGGTGATGCGCCGGCAATGCAGGAAGTGTTCAAAGCCATTGGCAGGCTTAGTAAATCAAAAATCACCGTTATGATTAACGGGGAATCCGGCACTGGTAAAGAACTGATTGCACAAGCCCTGCACCGCCACAGTCCACGTTCAAGTAAGCCTTTTGTTGCGCTGAATATGGCAGCCATTCCGCACGATTTAATGGAATCAGAATTATTTGGTCATGAAAAAGGGGCATTTACCGGCGCGCAGTCCATGCGCGTGGGTCGTTTCGAACAATCCGATGGTGGCACGCTATTCTTAGATGAAATTGGTGATATGCCAGCCACCTTGCAAACCCGTTTGCTGCGAGTGCTTGCTGACGGACAATTTTATCGTGTTGGCGGTCATACCCCAATTAAAGTGGATGTGCGCATTATCGCAGCCACGCACCAAAACTTAGAAACGTTAGTTGACCAAAAGCTGTTTAGAGAAGATTTATTCCATCGTTTAAACGTGATTCGCATTGAGGCGCCACCACTGCGTGAACGGCGCGAAGATATTCCCATGCTGTTAAATCACTTTCTGGAAAAAGCGGCAACAGAGCTTAACGAAACAACAAAGAAGATGACGCCAGAGTTTAAGGCTTATGTCACAGCTTTACCGTGGCCAGGCAATGTCCGCCAGCTACAAAATACCGCTCATTGGTTAACAGTCATGGCCAGCGGCAACGATTTAAAAGTGGAAGACCTGCCGAAACACAATCAGGAACTGCCGATCGAGGTAGATTCTGACTGGGAAGCAAGTTTCCGGCAATGGGCTAATAAACAATTGCACGATGGCGAAACCAATTTACTGTCTAAAGCCACGCCTGCGTTTGAGCGAATATTAATTCAAGTGGCGTTAAATAAAACCCAAGACAAGCGACAAGAAGCCGCACGACTTTTGGGTTGGGGTCGGAATACGTTGACGCGTAAAATTCGTGAATTGGAATTAGATTAGTAACAGCTGCATCCGCCAGTAAGCGCATGATTTGGCCAGCAAACTAAACTTATGACTAGTACGCTTATTACAGCAAACAAGGATTTCAAATGGAAAGCTTGGAGATAAATATACCGTCGAACAGGGATATGAGTTCGCAAAGGCTACAGGGCTAGATATTCTTGCTGTAGTAAAACTTGAGTTAGGGTCATTAGAGAAAGTCACTAGAGTGGTGAAAATACAAGGTTTTGTAAATGCCACAAGTGACTTCCAACAGCACCCCAAAGTGCTAGATGGTTGTTCTGATCTGATGGCTCAAATTTTTGAAGAAAAAGGCGTGCATGCTCGCTCAGTCTTTGGAGCAAATTCAGTCCGCGGTAATCTGCCGATCATCATCGATTCCATATTCGAGTTTTCAATCTGAATTGACATCAAAGCATTGTTGTGGTCAATTGGCGTTGTTTGTGCCAAATACATTATTACCCAGGAAATATTGGATACGTGAAATGAGTTTTAGCCCGTGCCCCGACCCTACATTGGGCGACCGCAATAGCTGCGATGCCATTGACCTTGTAATCGTGCCCAGAGCCGTGGATCTCGGTGAAATGACTGTTCGCCGAGCACTGCCTTCCACACAACGACAAATGGTTGGACCGTTTATATTTTTTGATCAAATGGGGCCAGCTGAATTTCTAACCAACCAAGGGATTGATGTTCGACCACATCCTCATATCAACCTTGCCACATTAACCTATTTATTGAAGGGTGAGATTGTTCATAAGGATAGTTTGGGTTCTGATCTACCTATTCGCCCTGGCGAGGTTAATCTAATGAGCGCTGGAAAGGGAATCGTACACTCTGAACGAACCAGCGAGCACCACAAGCAGCACGGACAAACTCTATTTGGCCTTCAAACTTGGATGGCATTGCCCATTAATCAAGAAGAAGGATCGCCTGCATTTACGCATCTTGGGAGAGCTGAACTGCCTACTATTGACGCAGAGGGTATTCATGCAAGAGTGATCGCTGGTAGTGCACTGGGCGTTAACTCGCCTTTAATTACTGCTTCACCAACACTCTACGTCCATACAACACTGTCTCCGAGATCGCAGCTACCTGTGCCAACCGACTATATCGAGCGTGCAATCTATCTGCTGTCGGGCGAAATATCCATTGACAATAGTCAGTTTTCCGCTGGTCAACTAGTGATACTTAAGCGCAATCAAGAAGTTGTTATAAAGGCGTCTGATCACGCAGAATTCATGTTATTCGGTGGAGAACCTATGGATGGGCCACGCTACATCTGGTGGAACTTTGTATCCTCTCGGATCGAACGAATCGAACTCGCCAAGGAAGAATGGTCTCAAGGTGTATTTGATACCGTGCCCGGTGATGAGGACGAGTTCATACCACTGCCAGCTGACGAATATCAACCGCGACTTGCGAAAGGTTCTGATTAACTAGGACATACCCAACTAATCGCGCAAAACACCCGCACATTTAGCATGAACACTGGCCACATCCCATTGGCCTTCTCGGGTGCAGGCATTCACATACGAGCGGTGTACGCGACGATGTTGGACGTACTAGTTGGATTTGCGCGAAGTAGAGAGCAAAAAAGGCCGATTTTGGCCAAGTGCTTCAATTGACACCCGGTATAACTTCGGTTATACCGAACGCATGAAAACGGCTATTTCAATACCAGACAAAATCTATGAAGCAGCGGAGAAAGCTGCGAAGCGTCTAGGTGTATCTCGTAGCGAGTTTTACGTGAATGCTATCGAGGAATATCTTGGCAAAACGTCAGATGAAAATCTAACAGAAGAACTGAACAAGGTTCATTCCAATCCAAAGTCCCTACCCCAAAGCGAGCTTGACCGACAGGGAATCAGTGGTTAATGTATCGCAGATAGTAACACTCATTAAATCTTTCCTTTCTGATAAAGCTGAAAAAATCAATCCATCGAAAATGAAAGATATTGAGGACGGACTGTGACTGCCCTTGAACGAATTTATCTTTCGCTCAGTGCACACTACCACCAGTTTACGAACCGGTCCGAAGCTCTTCTCCAGGAATTTTTAATTGTTATGCTGCAAAAAGTTCGATAAGAACTTCTGGCCTTTTCAAGGCGATAGTGATGAGCTTTTGTGCTGCAGCTGACGGTTTTCTTTCATTCTGTTCCCATTTTTGCAGAGTCCGCACGGAAACACCCAGTAGTGCCGAAAATTGAGCTTGTGACATATTCAAATTAACACGTGCAGCTACAATCTCAGACGTCGGCACAACATTACCACTAACACTTTTAATTTCTTTCGCTGCTGCCAATAGCTCAGCGGCCAAATCTCGATCTGCGTCTTCAATTCGGTTGTCTTTACTCATGTGACCAACACCTCTTTCAATTTCTTTAAATCACGCACTTTCATATTCTCTTTGACATTTTTCCCGTAGATCGTCATTAAGTGCACGTAGTTTTCAATACCTGCGAAATAAATGACACGCACGCCACCACGTTTACCCCCACTTTTTGCCTGCCATCGAATTTTTCTTACGCCGCCTGAACCAGGAACAACTTCACCCGCTTTTGCATGGCAGGCAATCCAAGAAGCAAATTCTAGAAACTCTTCATCACTCCAATATCGAGATTTTTCTGCTTCAAATATGCTGGACTCGATAACGGTGTGCATCAACAAAATATACCCCATTGGGGTACGCTGAGCAAGTCAGCTTGGCCGTTAGCGCAAACTGCAAGTACTCTCCGTAAACACCAGTTAATATGTCATTGGCTGCGGCCAGAGGCTAACTGATTAATTGATGAGAAGAGAAAAGGAACCTACCACCACGACCGCATAAGCACAGATATTGATGGCGAAAAGGTCGAACCAACCTTGGCAGACTCCGAACGTGTAGATGAGCTAACAGCTCTCGCGGTCTAACCCGCGTTACCCAACTACTCGCGCAACACACCCGCACAATTAGCATGACCACTGGCCACATCCCATTGACCTTCACGTGTACAAGCATTTACATAAGAGCGGTGCACACGGAATCGCCCACTTTCAGGTTTGCCATCATCAAGCTTCATATCAAGTTGTGACAAAATGTTTACCGGGATATGATCGCCGGTGAAAAATTCGTGGGCTAGACCTTCCACATCAGCCGCTTGTGCGCTGTAGCTTATTTTGTAATAACCATTGAACGGATTGCGGGGACACGTTTGTGGCCCGCATTCCATATCGGACGCGGTACCGGTTGCGTTTTGCGCACCATCAAAGTTGCCGGAGATAAGCCCTGCTAACGCTAACTGTTGCCAAACTGCCGCGCGCTCCTGGCCGCCGTCTATACGTCCATTGCCGTTGCCCTGCACTGCAGCATTATCTATTTGGGTGCGGGCGGATGCGAAGTCACCAGGGATAGAGCGGTAACGTTCCTGAAACGAAAACCATGCCGCACGAATACCGGATACATCGGCGCTTAATGAACGGACGCGAGCACTATCGATAAGCGCCTGCCCCTTGAAAACCCCGCCCATTATTAAGCCAATAATAACGAGCACAATGGCGATTTCAACGAGTGTGAAGCCCGTTTGTGGCTTGCCAATCTGAGTGTTGCCCATCTTCTTTAACCCATCTAAGCGATTAGTGTGTCGTGACATGCTCAATCTCCTTATTGAATGTCGGTGTGCTTTGCAGCAGATAGCGGCTAGTTTCCGTGATAGACACTAATTAATCAACAGTGAAAAAGTTCAGTGATTAGTTTTTGATCGTGAACACTGTTGCGCTAGCCGGTACCCACTAAAACGGTGCACTTCTGGGCACACGGGGAAACGGTATAGCATCGCGAATATTTTCCATACCTGTGACGTAAGTGACCAAGCGTTCGAAACCCAATCCAAAACCGGCATGCGGTGCTGTGCCGTATCGACGCAAATCGCGATACCAACCCAGATGCTCAGCCAGGTCATTTTCACTTAAGCGTGCATCCAAATAATCGAGCCGCTCTTCACGCTGGCTACCACCAATAATCTCACCAATACCCGGTGCCAAAACATCCATCGCAGCAACGGTTTTTTCATCATCGTTCAAACGCATATAAAACGCTTTAATCTCTTTCGGGTAGTTCATAAGAATCACGGGGCGACCCACGTGCTCTTCTGCAAGATAGCGCTCGTGCTCTGATTGCAAATCCAAACCCCAAGTGACTGGGAATTCGAATTTCTTTTTGGAAGCCTTCAAAATCTCTATGGCATCGGTGTAATCCATACGTTCAAACTCTGAATTCACCATAGCGTTGAGTCTGTTCAGCGCTTCTTTATCAACGCGCTGCGCGAAGAATTCCATATCGCTGCCGCTTTCATTTAGTACTGCATTAAACAAGTATTTTAAGAAATCTTCTGCCAAGGTCGCGTTATCGGCTAAGTCAGCAAACGCAACCTCCGGCTCTACCATCCAGAACTCTGCAAGGTGGCGGCTGGTGTTCGAGTTCTCGGCGCGAAATGTCGGGCCAAAAGTGTATACGCGTGTTAATGCCAACGCATACGCTTCGGCATTTAATTGACCCGACACCGTTAAGTAGGCTTCATCTCCAAAAAAATCTTTATCGAAATCCACATTGCCTTTATCGTTTCGGGGCGTGTTCACCATATCCAGCGTACTAACGCGAAATAATTCCCCTGCTCCTTCGCAATCACTGGTGGTAATGATGGGTGTATTTACCCAATGAAACTGGCGCTCATGGAAATAGCGATGAATAGCGCTGGATAAGGTAGACCGAACCCGACTGATAGCACCAAACGCATTGGTACGCGGGCGCAAGTGCGCAACGCTGCGTAAGTATTCAAACGTGTGCCGCTTCTTGGCAATGGGATAAGTTTCCGGGTCGTCCACCCAGCCCAATACAGTGACTGCACTGGCTAATACTTCAACGCTTTGCCCCTTCCCTTGTGACTCAACCAGCTTGCCGGTGACTTCTACAGCGCAACCGGCGGATAAATGCAGTACTTCATCGTTGTAGTTGGATAACGTATTTTCTACAACAATTTGCAACGCATCGAAACACGAGCCGTCATACACAGCTACAAACGATAAGCCGGCTTTGGAATCGCGGCGACTGCGAACCCAACCTTTAACGAGCACATCACTGCCAACGTTCGCATCTTTAAATACATCTGAAATGAGTGTTTGATTCATAGGTTTACATTATCAATCGGTGTTTGTGTTGTGCTATCCCCTGCAAGTCTGACACACAACGATTCGAAGGTATCCCATACATCACCTTCTGCATGACCCTTGGCGAGTTTATCTAGATGTGTTGCCGCCGATAACATATGCAACCAGCTCGATGCCGTGTGTCTTGCCATGGCGATTTTTAGCGGTGCCATTCGGTTTGCCCAAACACCAGCACTCTTGAGTGCCGAATCAATGGCAACACCTTGCTCATGTGCTTCAGCCGCTCGCGCACCACTGCGAATCTCCTGAGTTAACGACCACAGAATAAGCACCGGTGCCACCGCTTCATCACGTAAGCCACGAACGATTCTTACAGTGCGAACCCCATCACCTTGCAACGCAGCCTGCACCAGATCACCAATGGAGAATCGTGCGCTGTCGGCAACCGCTGACAATACATCATCAACTTGCAGCTCACCTTGTGGATGCAACAGGGCCAGACGTTCCACTTCCTGACTGGCGGCTAACATATTGCCTTCAACACGATCAGTGATCAGCGCGATGGCATCGGGCGTGGCATTTAATCCGTGATCACTGAGTTTGCGTTGCAGCCAGCGCTTCAATGCAGCGGGTTCTATTGGCCACACAGCAATGGTAACGCCCGCTTTATCGATGGCCTTAAACCAGGCACTTGATGTAGCACTGCGATCAAGCTTAGGACTGGTAATCAGGAGCAGCACATCGTCGGCAGGATTAGCACAGTACTGCTTTAGCACGTCACCGCCGGTTCTGCCCGGCTTGCCAGTAGGTAGCCGCAGATCGATCAGACGCTTTTCGGCAAACAAGGACATGCTGTCGGCCGCTTCACGAAACGATGACCAATCTGCATCGTCACTCGCCGATAACACTTGCCGTTCATCATAGCCATTCGCTTTGGCGTGCGCTCGAAGCTGATCGCTGATCTGCATCAACTGATACGGCTCATCACCGTGCAGTAGATACACCGGTGCGGTTTGCCGATCTAAATGCGCTTTGAGTTTGTCTGGGTAGAGTTTCAATGGATTGCAGCAATTGCACACAGTCATACTTCAGGTATGAGATAGTACCAAAATCCCGAGTACGGGCTTCATTTATTCATTATTCATTTAAAATTCAATATCACGTTCTAAATCACCATGAACACCACAGCAAACCCATCAGCTGCCGCGCCACGCGATGCGCTATACGCATTAGCTCGGGCCATTCTGTTCCGCATGGATCCCGAAAAAGCCCACGATTGTGCACTGCAATTGGCCGCGAACCCTATTATCCGCAAGCTCAATTCGACCAAATACCGAACAGCATGCACACCAATTGAGTGCATGGGCTTACACCTGCAAAACCCCATTGGTCTAGCCGCCGGCTTAGATAAAAACGGTGACTACATCGATGCCTTGGCCGCAATGGGATTCGGCTTTTTGGAAATTGGCACCGTGACACCCAAAGCACAAGACGGTAACGCCAAACCACGCATGTTTCGCCTCACCGAGCATGAAGCCATTATTAATCGCATGGGGTTTAACAACTACGGGGTTGATCATCTTGTGGATAAGGCAAGCAAACGACAATACCGCGGCGTGCTTGGGATCAATATCGGCAAAAACGCATCAACCCCGCTGGAAAGGGCCGACGATGATTATCTGCATTGCCTGAAAAAAGTGTATCCGGTTGCCGACTATGTCACGGTGAATGTGTCCTCGCCCAACACGCAGGGGCTGCGCGATCTACAACATGGCGACAAATTGCGCTCCTTACTCAGCACAATGAAAAACAACCAATCAGCATTGTCCACTGAACACGGCAAATACAAACCACTGCTGATAAAAATTGCCCCGGACATGACTCACGAGGAGCTCACCGACTTTTGTTTGGCAGTGCAGGAATTTGAGATTGACGGTGTTATAGCGGGCAATACCACGCGTGAGCGCGAACCTGTCAGAACCAGTCCGCACGCAGATGAGGATGGTGGCCTGAGCGGCAAACCGTTACTCACGCTGGCAAACGAGCGCCTGCAGTTTGTAGCACAGGCCCTGAAAGGCTCCAAAACAGCCCTGATTGGGGTTGGAGGTGTCAGTAACGGCGATGATGCAGCACAAAAACGCCAGCTTGGTGCAGATCTTGTACAGCTATACACAGGTTTAATTTACAGCGGGCCTGCCCTGGTCCGAGACTGCATACGGAAAACAGCATGACTCACTACGATGCATTTAATGGCGATGCCGATGGTATTTGCGCGCTTCACCAGCTCAGGCTTGCAGAGCCGCGCGAAAGCGTTCTGATTACCGGCGTTAAACGCGACATTAATTTGGTAAAGCAAATACCCACAAGCGATGCTTCCAGCGCCACAGTGCTGGATGTTTCACTGGATAAAAATCGCGATGCATTACAGGGTCTATTGGATGCATCGATACCGGTATCTTATTACGATCATCATTTTGCCGGCGATATCCCTGCTAGCGAATTTCTGGATGCGCATATTGATACCGATGCGAACACGTGTACTGGCCTTATCGTCAACAAACAATTGAAAAGCGCTTTTTTACCTTGGGCAGTTACCGCTGCTTTCGGCGATAACCTACTGGACTCTGCGCGTACAGCTGCAGCTGAACTCAATTTAAATGAACAGCAACTAGCGCAGTTGCAATCACTTGGCACCCTGCTTAATTACAACGGCTATGGCAGTACACTCGATGATTTATTTTTTCCACCAGCTGAACTGTATGAACGAGTCAAACCGTATGCTGACCCATTTGCGTTTATTGCTGAAGATGATGCATACAAAACCTTGGATGAGGGTTATCGCAGCGATATGCAACAAGCCATGGATACCAAGCCGTACATGGCAGATGATCACACGGCGGTGTTTATTTTTCCTGAAGAGAAATTTGCCAGACGCGTTAGCGGTGTTTATGCAAATGATCTTGCACAACAGAATCCTGACCGGGCACATGCGATGTTAAGCACATTGCCGGGCGATGGATATTTAGTGAGTGTGCGTGCGCCGCTAGCGAATAAAACAGGCGCTGATGAACTGTGCAGACAATTCGATACAGGTGGTGGTCGTAAGGCCGCAGCAGGTATTAATTTCTTACCTGCCAGCGATTTGGATAAATTTAGCGATGCGTTTAAGCGGCAGTTTACGGCGTAACAAGCACGTTCTATAGAGATGGGTTCTTAACCCATCTCCATCAATTCACGCACATGCGCTGTCGCGCTTCGCGCCAGTGCCGGTAAGGAATACCCGCCTTCAAGAATAGACACGATCCGTCCATCGGCGTGTTCCTTAGCAACGTTCATTATTTGTTGCGTTACCCATACAAAGTCGTTATCACCAAGCGACAACTGCGCCAGTGGATCTTCAATGTGCGCATCAAACCCCGCGCTAATAAAAATCATTTGTGGCTTGAAGTCGTTCAGTGCTGGCATCCAGTGTTCAAGAATGGCAGAGCGAAATTCATCGCTGCGCGTACCTGCAGCCAATGGCACATTTACGCGTTGGCCGTTAACGTTAGGCCGATACCCGCCCGGGTAGAACGGATGTTGAAATGACGAACAGAACAGAATGTTTGGATCGCCATCGACTAAGTCTTCGGTGCCGTTACCATGATGCACATCAAAATCAACAATGGCCACACGTTTGAGTCCGTGAGAATTGATGGCGTGTCTTGCCGCAATAGCAATGTTGCCAAAAAAACAAAATCCCATTGCTTGTGATTGCTCGGCATGGTGGCCCGGTGGCCGCACCGCGCAAAATGCGTTGTTAACTTCGCCAGCGATGACTTTGTCGGTTGCTAGCAACCCTGCTCCCATACCACGCAACGCCGCATTTAGCGAATGCGGGTTCATCGCCGTATCAGCATCGAGCTGCACAGTGCCTGACTCGGGCGAACTACTGACAATAGATTGAATATACGAGGCTGGGTGACAAGACTCAGCCGCTTCTGGTGGTGCTAACGGCGCATCGAAATGCGTCAGATAATCGTACAGATTCTCTTTTTTTAAGTGGTCTAGGATGGCACCAATGCGTTGCGGGCATTCAGGATGCCCGGGGCTGATTTCGTGCAGAACACAATCGTTATGAGTAATTAAGGCCGTAGACATGACGGTGTAATCGTTATATGGCTTGGTTACAACAATATAGCAATAAAGTGTTGCTTAGCGCCATAACGCAAGCGATACCGTGTGCTGTACCATCAGCGTATGTCGACGATTCATCTGGAAAAACTGCTGAACCCAAAATCGATCGCGGTGGTTGGGGCCAGCGATCGGGACGGCTCGCCAGGCAAAGCCGTGGTACAGAGTATTATCGGCGGCGGCTATGCCGGACCACTCAGTTTCGTTAACCCACGTTATAAAACCATCCTCGGCCAGGAATGCCTCAAAAGCATTAGTAAACTCACTGAGCCACCGGATTTACTGATTGTGTTGGTGCCGCAAAAAATTATCCGTAAAACACTGAGCCAAGCGGCGCACTTGGGTGTGCGTGTGGTCTTGGTGATGTCGAGCGTACGCGACAGCAAAGGTTTGCATCACTATGCACAAGAGCTGGGCATCAGGATGCTTGGTCCGTATTGCGCAGGTTTAATCAGACCACACATCAACCTCAATGCAACCTATTCCAATAATAAAATTGAGGTGGGCTCCTTAGCCATTGTTACTCAGTCGGCATCACTCGGTGCCGCCATCCTGGATTGGGCAGAACCTGTTGGTGTTGGGTTTTCCGCTGTGCTGTCAACGGGCGCCGATACCGACATCACCCTGCCCGACATTCTTGACCTGTTGGCAGAGGATCACCACACCCGGGCCATCATCATATATTTGGACCGGGTTAAACAAACGCGCGCATTTTTAAGTGCCATCAGTGCTGCTGCGCGTGTAAAACCAGTGGTGTTAATGAAGTCAACGCAAGACGGTGCGCGCTACTGCGATCTCATAACGCGCACAGGACAAGTTCTGTCAACTGAAGTGGTATTCGATGCCGCAATGCGCCGCGCAGGTGTGGTGCGCGTTAAAACGTTTTCGAATTTATTTTCGGCGGCCAAGATACTGACTTCCGGTATTCGCATCAAAGGTAAACGCATAGCGATCATCAGCAACGGCGCGGCACCATCGATGTTAGCGTGCGAGCGAATTGCCACCAAAGGGTTTGATTTACCCGCTATCACCAACAACACGATAGCAAGTCTGCACAATCAACTTGGAAAAAAATGGACCGGACAGAATCCGATCGTATTGCGCAATGCCAATGAGTTACCTTTACAGTACAAACAGGCACTGGCTACCATCCAAGCGTCGGGTGAATACGACGCCATTCTAGTGTTATTTGTACCCGATGCCCGAACCAACCCCGAGGCTATTGCCAACGTTGTTATTGAGCAACACCCTGGCAGCACTCCCGTTTTAAACAGCTTTATGGGCGAAACCAGTGTACTGAGTAGTCGTGATTTGTTTGCTGACGCAAACATCCCGTGCTTTAGAACACCCGAAGCCGCTATCGATGCCGTGGACTTCTTGCATCGCTACTTATTAAGCCAGCAACAACTGTTGCAACTACCCAACCCGACATCACGGCATACACGCGCGGACTCGCACAGCGCCAAAGCATTAATCAGCAGCGAGCTTGAGCAAAACGCACGCGTATTGGGACCACAAAAAACCCGCACATTGCTGGCTTTATTTGATATCGATGTGCTACCGGCACAGCGCGCTGAAAACGTTAGCGATGCAGTAAAATTTGCCAATAAAATTGGCTATCCGGTAGCGATGAAACTGGTATCACCCAATATTCGATATAAAGCTGAAATTACCGGCACCAAACTTAATGTAGCGGATGAAACGGAGTTAACAGAAACATTCAGCACCATACAATCTGAGTTAGCCACTAAACGACCCGAGGCTGAGTTCAGAGGCATTCTGATTGAAAGCATGTACACACAAAGCAACACTCGTGAACTCGCCATGAGTCTTACCCGGGACGCCACATTTGGCCCGGTTATCGGCGTCAGTATTGGTGGCGATCTATCATCGTTAATTCAAGAGCGCGCGGTACAACTCCCACCGTTAAATAATTTTTTAATCGATGGCATGTTGGCAACACCGGTTATCGCAAACTACCTGGGTAGCTTCCGACATCAAAAACCGGTTGAACCCAGTAGCGCTGCACACGTGCTACGACGCTTATCAGAAATGGCGTGCGAGTTACCGGATGTGTATTCTGTGCATATAAACCCGCTAGTCGTCAGCCCATCTGGTGCCGTTGCCATGGATGTGCAAGTGGTGATTGAACGCGCTCACACCGAGAAACGCTACAGCCATTTAGCCATTCATCCGTATCCGTGGCGCTGGATTCGTCTCATTCAGCTCAAGCATGGCAAATCCATACAAATGCGGCCAATCAGACCGGAAGACGGTGAATCCATTAAAAAAATGGTCCAGAACATGTCGGCGGAATCCCGGTTTTTCAGATTTATGCATGCCATAAACGATCTGTCTCCGCAAATGGTTGCTCAATTCACCAAGCTCGATTACGACAGACAAATGGCTTTCGTGGCAGTTAGTCAAAGCGGTAAAGGCGATGTTGTGGGCGTGAGTCGTTACACCATGAGCACGGACCGACGCAGTGGCGAATTTGCTATTTCAGTCGCGGATGATTGGCAAGGATTAGGGTTGGCCTCATCACTGATGAAACTCGTGATTGAACATGCAAGCACACAAGGGTTGGAGCAATTGTTTGGAGATGTGCTGATGACAAATGCGCCCATGCGTGGATTAATGAACAGTCTTGGTTTTACTGGAAAGACCGACCCACACGATCGCGAGGTTATGCAATTTACGCTGGCGTTAACAAAGCCCGAATCTTAACAGAGCCCCACTAACATGAGACACACAAGAGTCCCACGCCCCGAAACGATCGCATTGCAAGTCGACGGCAAAACGATAGCCGGTATTCGCCACCGCATTCCGGAGGCCGAACCGCAAGCTCGGTTACTGTGTGTACATGGCTGGCTTGATAACGCGAATAGTTTTTTACCGTTAATGCCGCTATTGCCGGAAATTGATTTGGTGGCCATCGACTTACCCGGCCACGGTTATTCTGATCATTTGGATACGGCTTATTCTGTACCCGAATCGGCGTATTGGGTGGCCGCGGTAATAAAGCAGCTTGGATGGGAGCAATGTCATTTAGCTGGACATTCACTGGGCGGCATTATCGCACCGTTGGTGAGTGTAGCCAGACCCGACACCATCAGCTCATTAATTTTAATAGAGTCCAGTGGTGCGCTGACTAGCGAGGCAGATGAAATAGTACAACGCCTACGTACATCCATTGATGAGCGTTTACAAGATAATAAATACGCATCGCGTGTCTACAAAGATAAAGATGCGGCTATTGATGCACGATTACGATCGGCACGTATGAAACCAAATTCGGCCCGCTTGATCATTGATCGTCAACTCAGTGAATCCGATGATGGCTGGCGCTGGCGATTCGATCCAAAACTCAGGGTGTCTACCGCACACCGTCTGACTGAAGCCCATGTACAAGAAATTAACGCGCAAATCGAATGCCCGGTATTAACCGTTTTAGGAAAAGAAGGTTTTTTGACATCAAGAGAAAAAACCGAAGAACGCCTGGCCTTACTCAAAAATCATAAGTCCGTATGGCTGGCCGGGCACCACCATTTGCATATGGATACGCCAGAGCCGGTGGCAGCTGCGATTAATCGCTTTCTGGGCACAACTCCTGCACTGGGTGGTTAACACTGCGGCTTACAAACTGCTGGATTGCCACTTTTAGCGCATTCATGCAAATACGTAATAACGCAATTGCCAAATAGCGGGCGCTTAAGTAATAAAAGCGAGCTGTAAAAAGGTACAATCATCCGGTGAACATCCCGCCACGCGTTATCAGCTTTGACGACGTAATTGAGCTTTGCGGCTCAGTTGCAACTTCGCGAGGGCGCGTCTACAAAACCAGCAATGCGGTCATCGAACTGGATTGGATAGCCGATGCCAGTGTGCTGCAAAGCACGGTGCAAGGCAGCGAAGCCGAACCATACCAACAACGTATTCTTATCGCTCCGCACCGTCTGGATGGCGAGTGTACCTGCCCAGTGCACTACAACTGCAAACACGTAGCGGCGGCATTACTCAGCTGGATAGATAAACAATCTGCATCCCCGTCAGCCGACGATCAAGCACTGCGTGCAGTCAATCGTTGGTTACAACGCCTGGTTGAACAAGGCAAAGTGGCCTCTCCTAGGCTTGAACACCATGAGCTTGGCGAACCACTGTTGTTTTATCAGTTAGATAGCAACTCAATCAGTCAAACTAAAACGGGCATAACACTGGAGATACTACAAAGCCGGCTGCTTAAACGCGGCGGCTACGGCAAAGAAACACCGTATCGATATCATGGGCATTACCACCACCCGGAATGGGTGCTTCCAAGCGATCGTTCCATTCTGGAACTGGCCGTTGGTCGGCACAGCGATTTTAATTACCGCACCTTAACGATCGACGGAGACATCGGACATCTGCTGCTCGGAAAATTACTCAGCACCAATCGCTGCTATTGGGGTGACGATCGTGAAAAACCACTGCACGCTGGCGGCTCTAAAACGCTGAACTTCAATTGGCAGGCGTCAAACGATGACAACCTTAGCCTGCACGTTGAACTACCGGATATTGAAAACTGGCAACTGATCCCATCAGATCCACCATGGTACGTCGACACCGATACATTGGTGGCAGGTCAACTACAAGATGTGCCACCCACCAGCGTGCTGGTTAATTTAGTCAATGCACCTGCATTGCCTCAGGCACATGCACAGGCAGTCAGTAACTACTTAGCCTCTCGCTTGCCTGATGCCAGCGTACCGTTACCCGTAGAGCCCAATTTTGTACGCGTAGAAGTCAAGCCCGAACCTTTATTGGTGCTGCAATCACGCGAAGACAGCCCGGATATTCGCGACTTTTATGCATCCATCAGGTTTCGCTATGGCGACTACCTGCTGCCGTTTGATGGCATGGAAGCAGACGCAACGCTCGAGGGTAAAACCAGCGATGGCAAACCGCTTATGCTTACCCGCGATCTCAGCACAGAAACCCGCTATGCCGTGGAATTTGGCAAGCGCTTTACCGACTTTGAATCAGCTATTCAAAGCGACCCGACATTCTTTTCACGTGCCGACAGAAAACCGAAATCGCGCGACGTGCAAACCATTGCGCGCAATTGGCATAAGCTGCTGGCCGAGCGGCCAGAACTTATCGCAGAGGGTTGGAAAGTCCAATGCCGCGAACCGTTCGATCTCGACTTTAAATCCATTACCACCATCGAAGCCACGCTAAGCGACAGCACATCCAGCTGGTTTGATATGGCGTTGCGCTTAACACACGAAAACCAAACGTTTGATCTGTTACCGCTGGTGGTTGAATGGTTGCAATCCGATACCCGCGATCAATCCATCCTATTGCAATCAGAAAGCGGACAATGGTTGGAGGTAGCACCAGAAGTGTTTACCCCTGTAGCCGACATCCTGTTGGAATTGTTTGATGATCCAAGTCAAAGCGATAGCTTCCGATTACCACGCCAACGTGCAGGTACACTCGAAGAACTCGAGAAGCAATGGCATGGCACCGGATTACACATCAATTGGAATGGAGCCGAAGACGCATTCGCCCTGGCAAAACAACTAGACAACTTTGAAGGTATAGAAAACCCGGAAATGCCACCAGCGCTTAAAGCCCGATTGCGTCCGTATCAATTGGACGGTGTTGGCTGGTTAAGTTTCCTAGCAGAATTTTCGTTTAACGGGATACTTGCCGATGACATGGGTCTCGGTAAAACACTGCAAACCTTAGCGCACCTGCTGCATGAGAAAACCATAGGTCGATTGAAGGGCACCACGCTTATTGTGGCACCCACCAGCTTGCTGGGTAACTGGTCTCGCGAAGCAGAACGTTTCACACCAACGCTTAAAACCCAGGTATGGCACGGCAGTGACAGAAAGTCGCATGGGCTCAACTTCGACGATGTCGATATTGTTGTAACAAGCTATGCGCTGGTCACGCGCGATATCGATATATTGCGTGAACAAAACTTCGGCTTTATTGTTTTAGACGAATCACAGGCTATTAAAAACCCTGGTGCTAAAGTCACACAAGCGCTTAAAACATTAACCATAAAGCGCAGATTATGCTTAACCGGTACACCACTTGAAAATCACTTAGGCGAACTGTGGTCGCAGTTTGATTTCCTGATGCCTGGGTTTCTTGGCACACGCAAACATTTTAATCGCTACTTCAGAAACCCAATTGAAACTCACAACAGCGCACAGCGTCAGGAACGCTTAGCGGCACTGATCAAACCGTTCTTATTGCGCCGCAGAAAAGAACAAGTGGCATCGGAGCTACCACCTAAAACCGAAATTATCCGCGAAGTGGCGCTGGACGGCGAACAAGCTCGCCTGTATGAAAGTATTCGCGTCACAATGGAACATCGGGTGCGGCAACTACTGGCCGAGCGCGGCTTGGCTCGCAGCCACATTGAAATGCTGGATGCCTTGTTAAAGTTACGTCAAACCTGCTGTCATCCAAAATTAGTAAAACTGGACACCGCGCGCGGAATTGCTGAATCGGCTAAAACTGATTTGTTGTTATCGATGTTGCAAGAGCTTATTGCAGAAGGTAAAAAAATTCTGTTGTTCTCGCAATTTACCGAAATGCTGGGGCTAATAGAAACAGAGCTTAATGCGGCGAACATTCCGTACGCCAAATTAACCGGACGCACCCGCAAACGCGATCAAGTTATCGATTCGTTCCAACATGGCGATATCCCCCTATTCTTAATCAGCCTGAAAGCCGGCGGTACCGGACTGAACTTAACTGCGGCAGACACCGTGATTCACTACGACCCTTGGTGGAATCCGGCCGTGGAAAATCAAGCCAGTGACCGCGCACACCGGATAGGCCAAACAAAACCGGTGTTTATCTACAAGTTAGTCGCCAGCAATACTGTGGAAGAAAAAATTCTGGCTATGCAGCAACACAAACAGCTACTGGCCGATCAAACACTTGATCAAAGCGAACAGACGGCTTTGCAGAATTTGAGCGCTGATGACATATTGAAGTTGTTTGAAGCGGATACGGCGACTCAATAACCATCCAGCATTGATGCTTCGGAAGCTTTAGCGACCGGTTTGCAATTGTTCCCGAATATCTCGATGAACCGCCTCAGTAATCGGATACCCGCGCATAATAAGTAGCGCTGTTAACTTAAAGCCAATACATGGCAAGCCATACAAAATCGATAATCCTTGAATCGCATTTGCGTTATTAGACTCCGTTGCGCTGAAGCCGATAACATCAAGCAGCGGAAATGCGATGCCGATGGCCAACGCAAACGATAACTTGGACGCTGTGCCCCACAGCGCGAAAAACAATCCCGGTCTTTTGTACCCGGTATGTAGTTCATCCCATTCAATCAGATCGCCGTTTATGGCAGCTGGTAATACCAAATCGGCTCCCGTGGCGAATCCTGTTACCGCAACAATCACGTAAAACCAGATAATGGATTGCTCGTCTAAAAATGGGGTCCAGACAAAAAACGCGGCAGCCAGCAATATGGCTATGGTCCACGTTTGATGCTTGCCAAGTCGTTTTGCTGCTGCCACCCAAAATGGTACAGACACAGCAGAACACGCGAAGTATAAGAACAGCAACACGCCAACTTGATCCGCTGCACCCAGCACGTGCGTGACATACAGAATAAACAAGCTTGCAGGTATAGCGTTACCCACCGCATTTAAGAAAAAGCTTGTAAGCAGCTGTCGAAACGGTGTTGGACCACTGATGACCTTCCAGGCTTCACTGATGGTATTGTCTGGCAAGGTAATGTCTTTGTTATCCGGAACAAATACCGATACCAATACGGTGGTAATAAGTATTGAAATAATGACTAAGCAGGTCACACCAAACAAGGTTTGATCTAGATGCGTTGAACTTTCAGATGAAAAGAACACCGCAACCAACAGCGCAGACAGCGAACCGAACAGGCCAAACGCAACACGCATACCGGTTATTTTACTGCGCTGGTGATAGTCTGAACTTAGCTCTGCGCCCCAAGCGGCGTAAGGCACTATAGACATAGTGCCGGCAACGTAAATGGCAATTGTCCACACCAGTAAATAAACCCACGTGACTTCACCAGGAGGATTAAACAGATAGTATGTCGACAAGCAGATTAAAGGCGTGGCCAAAATAACAAACAGCTTGCGTCGTCGCCATGATGTTGGAGTGCGGTCTGACAAGTAACCCACGATGGGGTCAGTGACCGTGTCACACAAACGCGCTATCAATAACACGACACCGACAGCACTTAAGCTTAAGCCAGTTGATTCCGCATAGAAAGTAGGAATAAAAACTTGCAGGGCGATAAACGCCGCTGCCAACGGGAAGGCTATACTGCCGTACGCGACGGCGATCAAACTCGGGATAGTGTTGATAATTTATATCCTATGTGGCAGCACTTTTGAACAATGCCCCTATGTCTAATTGCCGTATAAGACAATCGTATCATTAAAATAGATTCGTTAATGCAACCCCGAATCCAATTCGATGTTGGAACCGGTCATAGTCTATTAATGAATCACCATAGCCATTAAAGTACTGCACCATACCGCGAAACTTCCCGTGCAACGGAAACGTTAGCGTGGTATCCAGCGAGCCCTTACCCGTTGTTGTGTTGCCTCTCAGAATGCTCTGTACTTCAACATTCCTGTGCCGCCAACCCAACGACAGCTCAGCGTAGCCCAAATAGTTCAGAATATCCGGATTATCGTCTCCTTCTGCAGCATCAGGTGACACTTTTTCTTCCTCCGGCAATCTATACCACGGCCTTACTGAAGCTACGAAGGAACCACGCTCATAGATCAATGTAGCGTATAAGCGATTCCAACTTCTTGAGAGCGCGGCTAACTGCCCGTTAGATTGATGCTCTAAGCCGAACATAAACACGGTTTTGCCACCAAACGGGCCCCAAACCAAAGGCGTTACATAAAATATTTCGGGCTGATAGTTAGTTTCACGAAATGGGCTGGATAATTCTGAGTTGTACAGTTGCCACCATGATTCAATGGTTATGCCCAGGTACACTGCATCGCCAGCGAACAGCAAGGATTTTTCATTCATCTGGGTTTTTAAACTGATCTGGAAATTAACCTCGAACGGTTTATAACTACCGTCTTCAGCACCGCCTTCACGCTCGTAGGCATCTTCGTTGATATTAGAGGTGTAGCTGAGCGGTAGAAAAAAATTGTGTTTGTGTGCAGTAATCACGTACGGATTAAACGCATCCTCCCGCTCCGCCCTTACCCGTTCGCTGACAACGCCAGCCGCATCCTCTTTTTCAGCCGATGCCTCGCCATCAAGATCGACCGGCGATTCTTTGGCGACTGCTGACAAAGGTGAGCCAATGCACAAAAACATAAGGCACACGCGTAAGACCTGCGATGCAAACACGACGGATAAGCGAAACATGGAAACTAAGACTGATGGCGGGTGCCCATTCTAATGTATGCAGCAGCAATTACAACGACGGGAAAGGTAATAGTTGCATGGTCCCCATGACACTTGGATAACGCCAGGTTTGATCTGATTCGTCTTTGGTTTGACCCTCGGTTGCCGAAGGTGAAAACCAAGCCCATTTCGCATCGCGGTTACCACCATCGTCGTCTTGATCTATCTGAATTTCAAAGCCGAATGTTTGACCAACCGGAATGCCGGCTTCTTCAAGATTAATTTTAATTTCCCAGCCGATGCGCTCGCCCGGAGCTGCGCACAGACAGGTAGCAAATTCGACGTTGGCAACATCGAAGGGTACTTCGGCTTTCACGTTAGCACCGCGCTGAATTCGTGTATTGGCCGCCCCGCTCTCATTGGGCGTTCCATCGTCGCGCAACAACGGGATAAGCAGCTGCATATCGTCAACGGTATCGTATCCGTTGGACCGGCTCAGGTCGCCATCCCAGAAAATCTCTAGTGTGTCGTCGTTAAAATACTGTTCACCTGAGTCACCATGATTCGGGCTTAAGCCAGGCTTTGCCAACACATAGATTGTTAAAAATTCTTCGTCATGAATAGCCAGCCATTGATACTGCGTACTGCCATCCACATAGTCACCAACTTCATCGACAATCAAATTTCTAATGAGCAGCGTTTCATTATTGATATTATTGCCCTGCGCGTTGTTCCAGTAGGCCGAGTTATATAAACCATCAATGACATTGTCGGTACGACTGGTTGCAGGTACTTTAACTTGCGCTTGCTCACCGCCGGACACACTTGGACTGTTTGCATCGCGCGGGTTTGTATCCTGATTGCGTTCAATCAAATTAGCTATTGAATCGCCGTCTGCATCAAATTCAAGTGGATCGGGACTGCTTGCATCGCTACTGGTGACGTAGCTATCGTCATCGAGCACAAAAGACACGTTGGTCGATACCACATCCAAACCATCAACAGCTCGCGCCAATAATAACGACTGATTTTCAAATTGCTCATACCACTCAACTTTTAATGAAACCGCGCTACCTTCAGCAACCGTGGTTGAACCCACCCAATTGCTGCCTGATTTAGTTACCTCGATAGTTGTCCCGTTAATTTCAACAATCGGTTGCAAGGTGTTTATATCGAGTGCTGCTCGCTCGCTAATAAAGCCTGGTGCGCTCAGCGATAATTTTGTGCTGCCATCAACATGATGTTGCACACTTGATTGATTTTCAGAACAACCTATCAGCAGCAGTGCAACTACCGCTAATCCGCAAAGCGCACCGGCTTTAGCCGATTCTTTGGCCAAATTATGTAAACGCCTAATGATCATCATGGCGCTCCAACTGTAACGGTCACGGTACATTGACCATCCGGGCATCCGCCGTCGGTTGAGCTGGACGCACCGGCCAACCCAGCCACTAAACCCGCCGCCAGCACACCGAGAACCACATACAGCACTTTTCTTGTGCCGCTGGTTGTTGTTGTCGCTGCTGCAGTTTGCTCAGGTGACGCTACCGGCGCCGTCAAACTAGGCTCGGTCACTTTAATGACCCTTAGCAACGGATTAAAAGCGTATCCACGAACCGTGCGATTGCCGGATTTATCACGCGCCTGAATGTAGTACTCAATGTTGCGATCGCTGGCAGGGTTCGTAGGAATATGGGCGATAAAAGTCGACGAAAAGGACACTCGATTCATGAGCGCCGTACTATAGGTTGGATCGTTATCAAAGCGATAAAACAGCGTGACGCTATCCAGCTCGTCATCATCGACCACAGTCGCAAAAAACGACTGGCGGGTATCGGCTTCAACTTCACTAATGGTTTGATGCTCAATAAGCGGTGGCTCGACATCAATAAAACTATCGCCATTTTGCAGGCTTTGCGCATTTGCCGTTGATACACCCAGCAAGGTTTGCGACAGCGCAAACCAACAAACAAATCCCGCCCTGAAAAGCTTGCTGATAAAAATCACGCTAGCCCTCCTCGGCCACTATTACTGAATGCGCATACATAAAGTGTGATTCTGACTAAAAACACGACTGCTTCCAAGTAAAAACCGCCAACCGGTAATAATACCGTCGAAATTTGGCCAATCTGGCTCTGCCTGCCCGGCCGAGACACTTGCCACTGCCCGATGGCGACAAACGTACATAGTACGCTAACTGACACCGATTCCGAGATTACCCGACCGCAGCCTACTCAAAATGACACGTAAAATAGTTGGTAAGCGCCAAGAATTTGCGGTTTTTTGCGTGTATTTCCCCTACCATATTGCCTTCAGACCACAGTGTTACACTTCTGATCGACTTAGACTTCGGACTGCATTTCGTGAACCGGTACAAAAAATACTTACCCATTGCTGCCCTGGTACTTATCGCACTGGGTGGCGGCTTTGAAAAGCTCGGTATTGACCTGCAAAAATACCTTGACGGAAGCTCTTCGGGCCAAACCACTCAGAATGAGGAAGCGACTCCGCAGTCTCATCAAAAATGGTCCAGCACCAATCCTGAAATTAACCTGTGGCACATATTTGAGGGTGAGATAAACCGTAGCGGTAAACCCGTCGGGTATCATTCCCGCCCCGGTGGAATCGATGCGCCAAACGCGCGCATTGTATCCATGAAGGATGGCCCTAACCGCCTTGGAGTGTATACCGCCACCATCGAGATTCGCGATGGTAATCAATGGAAATCAAAATTTTCCTCGTTTTTCCCGGACAGCATGTCGAGCGCCGAAGTTGTCGATGCCGTGTTAACAGCCTATAAAAACAGTGACAACCCGAAGAAGCAACCTTGGCAAGGCCCATCCGGTTTAGGTTTTAATATCCAAGGATATACAACTTCACGCGGCGGCATCAACACGGCTTTTCCTGTTTACCGGCGTTGAACATGTAAACAATCGCAACACGCACACATTATCAAGCAGCGCGTGTAACAGTGCGTCACAATTCAATTGTTACTAAAAACCCGGTTAATCGACAGGTAACTCGTAACACGTTAAGCAAAGCTTGTTATGAATCAACTTGTTAGCTGAGTGTATTGCAATGGTTATTTCGAATTGTAAATTTAAAAGCGGCTGAACCGTATTTATTTAATAAAAAAAACGCTATACCGCAACTAACCGGTTACCCATTTAGTTGGTTGATGCTTGGTATTCGAGTTGCTAATTTCCGTGCATCGCTTAAACAGCGCGCTAGTTGTAGGTTGTATGCAAACTATCATCTCTAAAAGCACATTTAACCGTAATCAATCCATTGATTCCGGTTCATTAGCCGAAGCAACGCAGAACAGATATTCAATGGCATTGTTCAGCGAACCCGGAAGCCATGCTCGACATCAGCTCTCTAATAGCTTCGATGTTCGGCTGGTGTCATTGCATACGCCAATTCATCATTTCGATTGCTGCTTGATCGATTGCCGTGGTCAACAACTCACTGAGCCCGCTTTAACAAACGTTGATAATTTTACCGGCGTGAAATTCGTACTAATAGATGAATTCACCATTATCTCAAACGCAAGGCAAGCCATCTCAGGTCATTATCAACTGATCACAGAAAATGAGTTCGATTCCCCAGCACTAATGGCGCGTGTCTCTGCCCATGCCTTACTAGACAATCGCTTTGACGTAACAGCCGTTACAGCCAAAACAGGTGGTTCTGCACAAGACGACACCACTGAAAGCGATAAACTTTCTGCTGCGAGCCATGATATTCGCCAACCCTTACAAGCAATCAGCCTGTTTATACACTCATTAGAATCCAAGTTAAACAATGAACAGCAACACAGCATACTGAGCAAGCTGAAGCAGTCAACCACTTCCTTACACAACTCACTGGATGACATGCTTGGCTTAATAAAAGCTAGCGCACCAAAACTGGATAAAAGCAGCGTTAATGAACCTGCAACTATCAACAACCGGATTGTACAGTTACACCACGCGGACTCAGCAAATAAACCATTGCAGAATTACACAGTAATGGTGTTAGACAACAACGAGGAAATCGTCGCTGCGTTGGAAACAAACTTACAAGATGCCGGGATGCACGTTTATCCCGCAACTAACTTAGATGAGGCGTGTGAAATAATAAACGAGATCGATCAACTGCCCGACATGCTACTAGTTGATTTTAACCTTGATGACAATTGCACAGGTGACGATGCAATTCAAATGATCTGCAATACCGCGAAAAAAGTCATTCCCTCTATTGTGATTACCAGTGAAACCTGTACAACCAAATTACACCGAGCACAAGAGATAGCAACCGCCGTGCTACGCAAACCAGTACAAGCTGATCACTTGCTAGCAACCATCAATCACTATATTGATGACACAGCAAGCTGTTAATTGACAGCGTACATAGCACTAGAACTTAAACTACGCCTTGATGCGTTATCGGCGTCGATAGACTGATATTCGCATCAATACTGGCCTCCAGTATTTTCTGCCTAAACAATTGCCGGGTTTTTATTATTGAGAACTCATCCTTTGTGTAGTAGTGCACCGACCACTCAATGGCATGATCACCGGCATCTTGCAACCTGATTTCCGGCGGATGTTGAGATTCCACTGCTATCTCTTCATCTTCTACCGCCGCGGTAAACGCCACTTCAAACATTTTCTTAACTTGTTCTGGTGGGACGTCATAGCCAATTTTAAACCGCAACGTTTCGCGCAAGCCTCGCGCTGAGGCAAAGCGCGACAGATTATGCACTGTGCAGTCTCTGATCTTGGAGTTGCGCATCATGATTCGGTGGTTATCAACTAAATTCAGTAGCTCAGTATGAAACGCAAGTGTACGGTATACGATTGCGATCAAATCTTCACCGCCATCTGACACTTTGATTACATCTCGCTCTTTAAACATTTTACTGTTCAGAATAACCAGCCCGCTAATAATATCGGGAGCCCATGCACTTTGCGTCAATGCTAAAAAGACACCGATAAAGCCGATAACCCCGCCGGCTTCCAAAAGACTATTAAATCCCGCAACCCGAATAATGGAGATCATTGCCATTACGGCTATAAAGACACTGATAAAAATTGACAAAGCACGTGAAGCATAGGTATCAGCAATTCGAGTACCCGAACCACTGTGCTGAACCAGGCGACCAAAATGGATCCGGATAAACCGACCGATAAGATGAACAGCAAGATAAGATAAATAGATGATAACCAGTACAGATAACAGCTTTATGCCAACACCCTGGCCCGATTGCCCGTCGCCATAGAATAAAATATACCCAAGCAAGGACAACAACAATACGTTAAGACCGCGAATTACATTGACTCTGAAATCGATCGTATTCTCAGGGGTTTCTTTGTTGGAGACATGGCTAACAATTGCGGGAGCAAACACAATCAACACCAAATTAACAACAAGCAAGCCATAGAACAACATCGGATTTTGCGAGATGTATTGGCTTATCTGCTGTATCAGCATTGTAGAAGTCCTGTCTTGACTCGAACGGTATCGATCACGGTATTGACCCAGTGCGCCATTTATTAAAATAGTGACGCGAATCCAGCATGGGTATAAAGCCTAGCTGATACCTAAACTGTCGACCACTGATTAAATGCGGTTCAATGAAAAATTCCACGGATGCGTTTGCTCCATCACGCTTTAATCGTCCGCTTAATATTGGACTCACCACAGACGCAAGCTGGGTTTCGCTTTTAATTTTAATATAGTAGATCTCTTGTAGCTGCCCGGATTCGTCAGGGATAATATCAGCTCTAATCTTTATTGCAGCAGAATCGCTTGCCTGGGAAATCGCTACGTTTTCGAATTCCGGGAAAGAACCCTGCGTACGATTATCGATTAGATCTTGCATGATTTGACGCCAGCGATTATTCACCAGTGCCAATTCGCAATCTATATATTGCAAGTGTGATCGCCAGAATGCCACACCTGATAAGTTTGGTGGCGCATTATCTCTACCGATAGCACGTAAAAAATTCCCCAGAGACTCAACGCCGCAAGCGTCAGCCATTGCGTGAACCCAGATATCACCAATACCGTATAACAACTCACCGTCATACAGCGTATCGAATATGGTTCGATTGGCCATTTCGGCAAACTTAATATTTTGACGCTGCCAGGCAAGCGATGAAACCAGCCAGTTGGAGTCTCTGGATACATCATCCGATACAATTGAAAACGACACATACTGCGCCATACCTTCAATGAAAAATCCAGTGCTGTTGGCGAACTCTCCAAGCTTTCGATTCGATTCTGTAGATTGCAAAACATGCGCAGTCTCATGAGACAATACACGCCTGTATAGAGGATCAACATCCAATGGTGTATTAAGCACCATTCGAATTTTTTTCCAAGATGCCAGACCCAAAGCATGATCACTCTCCGATGTCATATCAGCTTGAATGCGTGGCAGTTCTGTAACGCCCAGCAGTTCAGCTAATGCAGCATAGTCTTGCTCCACAAACGGAATGAGCAAGTTCATGGCCTGTGTGTCTTCGGCGTTGTACGTAAAAGAATAGTGCTCGGTGTTTTCAGCCTGAATATTTCGAATACGCGCGTCTTTTGCAGTATTACCAACCATGACTGCCAAAACACCGATCACCAGCAGAAAACTAAATACGACGCCCAATATTGGTAATATTTTCGACGCTTTACTGGTTCCTGGTGCACGTGGTTTGGAATCAGTATTAGTCCATAGGAAATAACTAACAAAGTACAAGATGAACGCAACACACAAATGGAAGCCGATGACCGCCCAATTGAGTATTAATTGTTGGCCAGAATACTCGTTGTCGAAAAACCCCAACACATTGTAAATACCGGAGAATCCAAATTGATTTTCCAGCCAGATAAGCGCGATGAGATAAGCGCAATATATAAGCAATCCGACTGTTCGAAACCAGGATAAAAATACACCGTGCGATATGACGACCACGGCAAAAAGAACGTTAC
Organism: uncultured Granulosicoccaceae bacterium; assembly: GCA_964390335.1. Taxonomy (GTDB): domain Bacteria; phylum Pseudomonadota; class Gammaproteobacteria; order Granulosicoccales; family Granulosicoccaceae; genus Granulosicoccus. The sequence goes on from CAYMHU010000001.1 coordinate 214,863, forward strand.
GCAACAACAGTGCAAAGTCCACCTGCCAATAACTTTTACCCGTTAAGGATTGCGTGTTTAGTGACAGCAAACCAGCTTGAATCATATGATCAAGACTAATAAGACCAAACAACATTACCCATGCGGCAAAAATCTTGGACCAAAATAGCTTGGGCAGTTTTACCGGCAAACTGCGAAGAAAGTCTATTGTGGAATCATCATACTCACGTGGAAAAAGATTGTATGCAGCAATTAAAATAATGAGTATTGTGAAGAGCGCAACATCTGAATTGCTACCAACGCGACAATAATCATCACACCAGGAGCTATAACTTTCTTCATCTATTCTGTGGGTGGCGAGCTCGGTAATATAGTACAGCGCACTTAACGCAAACCACAGAAAAGCGAACGGTACTAACTGCTTTAATTCTTTCAGAACGAGTTGAATCATTGCATTACAACCCGGCCTGCCCACAAAGGTATGGGCCTGTGAAACTCATCGCTCTCAAGCTCAAGCACAACGTAGGCCCTTTCTCCAACGGCATACCCCGGCTCAACTAAATGAGCAACACCAGTGATCACACAAGGGCGTCGATCGCGCACGCGCGAGTAAATTGATGTTTCTATATCGAACGCTGGTGTGGGTTGATGGCGCAGCACGCACTGACCATACTCGCCTGGCTTGTAATCCGCACCGGCTCTGTAACTACCTTCAAGCAATCTGACGCCTTTCTCATTAACGACACTTTTTACCTGTGCTTGCAAGTCGGGAATGGCGTTGAGTTTCGCAGCCACACTATCGATTCGCGCTGTATCTTCTAGCCAGATCAACCAAGTTTTGATAAATTCACGTAAAGGCCATCCAGTTAGCTTTTCGAATCGGGCCTCGTCGGATACAGCCAGGCGTTTAAAAGATTCGATGGATGTATTACCTACTTTTTCGTTCACATAGTCCGAAGCTAATCGAATCACCACGTCGAAACCACGCTCTTGCTCCAGATATTTAATGGCTGAATAAGACAATGCATCAGCCATTTCAAAACCGAGTTCATCCGTCAACGTTTGCCACAGCAACAAAGGTGGTGTGCCTTTATCGTACCGCCGCGCAGCGTGCACAGCCAATGCCATGAGCTCCGCATTGTGCTCGATCTGTAGGTTTTCCGGCGTGCCCAAATTGGCAGATTCAGTCCACCATCTTGATAACCCATCCAAAATCCAATGTCGGGTTTCAAAATCCATACGGCTGTTCGATAAACTCAGTAAGGAATGATGCATGGCTATATAAGCAATACCCTTGTCTTCAAACGCGTCATAGTCCAGGTAATTTGCCGTAACCAACACCCCGCTAACTAAATCGGGCTCGATCTCGGTGTGTTCAAGCTCTGTATTCAATTCTATTCTGACAGTGGGTAATTGGGTTAAACCAAGATCGGTTTTAAACTTTCCAAGTACCGTTTTTAATAACGTAGCTATCTGCGTAGCACGCGCCAGTTGCTCTGGCTCTAAATACATAACCGCAATGGGTGGATCATCAAATCGAACCACATTGCTTGTACCAAACTCGAACGTTTCTACATCCCATGTTTTGGCAAGAGTTTGATAAAGCGTAACGGATGCAAGCACAACCAGCACCAACACAGCGATATCCCGCTTTGAGATCGGTTTGCTGAGTTTTTCTACCAAAGAGCCCTCATTGACAAGCGCTAATACATAACCGGCAGCTACCAATAGCGCTGACAATAACCAGGTCTGAATTAGTTGACTCCACGGAATGATGTCGCGCTCAAACACAAACAGTTGCCGATCCATTAGCCCAATTGGAGCCAGCAGGGCTTGATCGAAGTTTGGCGAGTTGATCAAAAACAGTAAAAACATACCCAAGGCCACATAACAAATTATGCGAATGCGGCCGGTGATGCTGATGAAGAAAACCAAACTCCATAATAGTGTGGCTATGGTTAACGTTTTCGTTAATACCAATAATAAAAAGCGATTGTCGAGACCTTCCGAGTTGCTGGATAGTAGAACGGCAATACCCAACACGGCAGCTGCGAGCGTATTTATAAAAATAAAACCAAGGATATACTTTATGGTCAATGGCAATGCGTTGCCCACTGGAAGCGCTTCAACAAACTGTCGAGTGCCGCCAATATATTCTCTGACGATCAGTCTATTACCTACAATAATGGCAATTAACGGAATAACTGACATCAAGGAAAATCGGACAGTTTCAATAACACTTAAATTGAACTCGCCGCTAACTTGCTGGGCAATTAAAATTAAAACAACCACCAGTAAGCCACAAGCCAGCATCACCAAAGCCAACGTGTGTTCACGTAATTCCTTGCCCAGTAAACTGATGACGCCCATGCTTAATTATTGTCTTTTGGGAGTAATAAATACCTAAGTGCCGGTTTTGGCAACAACCGCAATAAACACGTCTTCGAGTGTCATTGAGTCTTCTCGCCAACCTGGCCTTAGGGGTATATCGCGCGGTGCGCCATACGGAAATTGCAACACCATGGTGTGCCTGCCATGGCGGCTAAGTGATTGCAGAACGTGGTCTGCGTTGTTGACGAAGTCTCCGGGAATATCACCTGGTTGATAGTAATCATTGCTTATTGAATAGGTAACAATACTGTTTGACAACGGCTCCAGTGCACCCTCGTACACAGCTTTGCCCGACTCCACAATACCAATACGATCGGCTATCGCTTCGATATCATCAATAAGGTGAGTGGAAAAAAATATGGTGGTGTCATCCTTTCGTGCTTCTTCACTAACAAGATCAAGAAACTCCCTCCGCGCAACCGGATCCATACCGGCGGTTGGCTCGTCCAATATAAGGCATTCAGGTTTTGTCGCCAGCGCAACGGTGAGCGCAAGCTTTGCTTTCATGCCACCAGAAAATGTACCCACTTTACGCTTAAAAGGTAAATCGAACTGCGACAGGACATCTCGATAGCGTTGTTCATCCCAGCGCGGATAAAATCCACGTACAAACTTGCCCAATACTTTTGGCGTCATCCAGGGATAAAAATGTTGCTCCTGAGCAACGTAGCCTACACGTTGCCTTGCAGCAACAACGTTGTCAGACACAGACTGTCCAAACAAATGAATCGAGCCACTAGAGATTTTGGTAATCCCCATAATCATTCTGATGGCAGTCGATTTACCAGCGCCATTACGGCCTAAGAAGCCATAAACCTCGCCTTTTTGTACTTGCAGCGATAATCCATTTAAAACTTGTAGTGAACCATATCGCTTGCACACATTGTTAAGGGCAATAACGGGGGATTCTGACCGCGAAGTCATTATTCCATCAGACTGTAAAGACCCAACAGATCCGGCCTGAGCAAGTGCGGGAGAATTCATGGTTGGTTTTCCAAACTTGATCGGAGCAGTTTATCACTGGTCTGACAATTTACATTAATGGGTCATAGAATAGATAACATAATTAACACCCATCCGATACGCCAAACCAGTAAAGCGCTCTGGATACTGTGCATCGTCGGCATGCTCCCATGCGTCACCTAAATCCTGATTAAAATTGACAGCAACCATAATTCGACCCAAGTCGTCTGTTATGCCAAGCCAAACGGGTTTGGTACCGCCTTTCTCCCACGTTCTACCGCTCATTACCGCTCTTATTCCGGGGATTTGTATGAGCGCGTCTATGGCATAAACCAATTGAAAGGGTTCTGAGGATTTCTCCAGTTTTTCCATTTTACGATTTGGAAATATTGATTTCATGAGGGTTTCAAAATGACGCCATTCATAAGCACCGTGAAAATCATCAACCATTAAAAACCCACCCCGCAACAGGTACTCGCGTAAACGATCCTGCTCTGCTGGCGATAAGTACATATGGCCCACTTCAACCGCATACAACCAAGGGAAATCATATAGCTCGTCTGTTTTTAAATTAACAAGCGTGCCTTCCGAATTTGTATCAACGCGGCTTAATCGCTGTAATCCTTGCGAGAAATGATATTCTGCATCCGGCCAATCGGCGCGCCAACGTGGCCATTCAAAACCACCGCTATAGGTGAGTCGTGCGAAGGTGAACTCGTGCGCAGGGCTACGCACTACACTGCCACCAACGTTTGCGCGGTTACTGACAGGTAGTTCCTGTATCTGCACAAGTGGCTCAGCGCTTGCGCCTGCTATTGAGCTTAGCAATAAACAACCTAGTGCTAAGCGCAGCAGAAAAGCGAGAACATTTGTTAAATAGGATTCGCGCATACAAAAACTATACGCTAGATCCGCGGCTTGCGGAACAGCCAAACGCGCAAACCGTTTGGCTTTACATTACCGTATTAATGAGTACCTACTTTTTCCGGAATCAGGCCCCTGGGGCTAAAGCGCAGCGCCAGCAGCAAAATAACCCCCATGGTCATAAGCCGCATATGCGCAGCTGAATCTATCAGGTGCAGGCGCAGCGGACTATCGGTATCCATACCAGCCGTTATGGCGTGCATGAGCCAGGTACCCATAGGCTCAGCTTCAACCCAGAAAAACCAGATTACAAAACCACCCAGAACCGCACCCCAGTTGTTACCCGAACCACCAACAATGACCATAACCCAGATTAAGAAGGTGAATCTTAATGGGTGATAAGTTGACGGTGTTAGCTGACCATCGATAGTGGTGAGCATGGCACCTGCGATACCAACAACAATACCGCCCAATACGAATACCTGTAGATGACGCGCCTTTACATCTTTGCCCATAGCGCTGGCAGATACTTCGTTATCTCTGATTGCGCGCATCATGCGTCCCCATGGAGAGCGCAGCGCTTTTTCTGAAAACCATAGAATAATCAGTAGAACAATTGCGAATAACACGGCATAAGCAATCTTGACAAAGATACTGGAGAACGTGACAGGGTCTGCGCCTAATCGTTGCGACAGATCGATAAACCAACTTGTTTGCTGCAAATCAATTTCATATGGCACTGGACGCGGTAAACCGGTCACGTTTTTAACGCCACGCGTGAGCCAGTCTTCATGCTTTAGCATGGCGACGATGATCTCTGAAATGCCCAGCGTTGCAATGGCCAGATAATCGGTGCGTAAACCTAAGGTGATTTTGCCAACAACCCAGGCAGCCGCTCCGGCAAACAAGCCACCAATCGGCCATGCCAACAATATAGGCAAACCTAGGCCACCTAAGTATCCGGTTGCTGCAGGATTGACTTTTTCAATAGCAAGCGTTGCAGGATCAGTGACCTTCCGCAGTAAGTAATAGCCAACAATACATAAGACGACCACGACCGCTATGCGAAACCGCTTACCATCCATTTTTTTGAACGTAAATACAGCAGCAAGAATAGTGACCACTAAAATGATCAAACCAAACAATACGCCCACACCACCGACGGCCCAGGCTTCTCGTATCGGTGGCACAGAAATCAGCATAGCTGCTAATCCGCCCAACGCTGCAAAACCCATAATACCTACGTTAAATAATCCCGCATAACCCCATTGGATATTGACGCCCAACGACATGATGGCTGAGATCAGACACAAATTAAGTATGGTCAGCGATAAATTCCAACTCTGAAATTGGCCAACAACAATAAACGCCGCGGCCATCAAGCTAAAATACAATACGTTTCTCATGGCAGAATTCATACGCCCGTCCCCTTAAAGATACCCGTAGGCCGGAATAACAGGACTAACAATAAAATGACGAAACTGACGGCAAACTTGTAGTCGGTTGATAACAATTGCATTAAACCATCAGGTGCCCAATCACCGGGCACAAGATAAGCTGCGAATCGCTTATAGGCGTAAGTGACCATGATTTCTGAGAACGCGATGACGAACCCACCGGCAATGGCACCCAAGGGATTGCCAAGACCACCAACAATGGCTGCAGCAAAAATTGGCAGCAGCAATTGGAAGTATGTAAACGGCTTAAACGACTTATCCAAACCATATAAAGTACCTGCAATGGTGGCTAGCGCCGCAGCAATAATCCAGGTAACTGCAACAACTCTGTCTGGGTTTATTCCAGATAATAACGCCAGATCTTCGTTATCCGAATAGGCTCGCATTGACTTACCGGTTCTGGTTTTATTGAGAAACCAAAACAAGACAGTAACAACAATAATCATGGTGACAACTGTGATGCCCTGACTGACCTTAATAGAAATACCTTCTGATAAACCAGTCATGGTTTTGAATTCGCGCGCTTTGATGATAAAGCGCTCCCCATCAGCGAAACGCTGATCATCGGGTCCGATGATAAAGCGCACAATACCATTGGTTACCAACATCACCCCTACCGATGCTATTAAGTAAATAACCGGGTCGGCGCGTTTCTCTCTATAAAAGCGATACACAACACGGTCTGTTATGAGTAACCACACCGCACATCCAATTATACCTAACGGCAATGCCAACAAGGCAGTAGGCAAAGGCCCAAAATTAATGCCCATCGATTGGAACCACCAAGTGAATAAGATGGTAATCATGGTTCCGAACGCCATGGTGTCGCCGTGTGCAAAATTTGAGAATCGTAGAATGCCAAATACCATGGTGACACCCAAAGCACCCAGGGCTAACTGACTGCCATACGCTATGGCTGGCACCAACACAAAATTAGATAACAATGCGAATGCATTTAACACGTCTTGCACATTAACCCCCAAGAAAACTCTTTCTGACTTCAGGATCATTCATAAGTGCAACGCCTGTATCGGTGAATCGATTACGCCCTTGTACCAGCACGTACCCTTTATCTGCAATGTTCAACGCTTGCCGCGCATTTTGCTCAACCATCAAGATAGAGATGCCTGTTCTGGCAACTTCAATAATACGATCAAACAATTCATCCATAACAATAGGTGACACACCGGCTGTTGGTTCATCCAACATCAGCACTTTGGGCTGAGTCATTAACGCCCTGCCCACTGCAACTTGTTGTCTTTGACCACCGGATAATTCACCGGCATTCTGATTGCGCTTTTCGCCAAGAATTGGAAATAGCTCATACACTTGTTCCATCGTCGTGTTGATATCGTCACGTCTTAAAAAAGCGCCCATCTCCAAATTTTCGGACACCGACATAGACGGAAAAACGTTGTTGTTTTGCGGTACAAACGCCATGCCCTTGGCAACGCGGGCCTGAGGGGTGAGCGTCGTGATGTCTTCACCTTCCAACAAAACCTGGCCCGTGTGAATAGTTAACATGCCAAAAATGGCTTTCATCGCAGTTGATTTACCAGCTCCGTTGGGTCCAACTATGACGGCGATTTCTCCTTTCTCAGCGGCAATGGTGCAATCGTGCAGGATATCTGCACCGCCATAGCCACCGGTCATGTTCTCACCGATTAAATAACTCATGAGGTCGCCTTGTTTTTCAAACCTGTACCCAAATAGGCTTCGATCACTTGCTCATTAGCCTTAATTTCATCGAGTGTGCCTTCCGCCAACACACCACCTTCCGCCATGACAATGACCGGGTCACACAACTTACCGATGAAATCCATATCATGCTCTATTACACAAAACGTGTAGCCACGTTCTTGATTTAATCTAATAATGGCGTCGCCAATGGTGTTCAGTAGGGTTCGGTTTACACCAGCGCCAACTTCGTCCAGAAAAACCACTTTGGCGTCTACCATCATAGTGCGACCTAACTCAAGCAGCTTCTTCTGACCACCCGATAAATTACCCGCCAGTTCATCGGCAACGTGACTGATTTGCAAAAATTCGATTACTTCGTTGGCCTTCTCATAGACCGCTTTTTCCTGCTCGCGTACTTTGGCCGATTTAAACCATACGTCAGATAATGACTCACCCGATTGATCACCGGGTACCATCATCAGATTTTCGCGCACTGTCAAAGTTGAAAATTCATGAGCTATTTGGAAGGTACGCAACATGCCTTTTTTAAATAGCTCGTGAGGTGGTAAACCCGTGATGTTCTCACCATCAAGAAAAACCTGTCCAGCGCTTGGTTGGTAGACACCCGCAATAACATTAAATAGAGTGGTTTTACCGGCGCCATTAGGCCCAATGAGTCCAGTTATAGATCCTTTGGCTATATCCAATGACGCATTGTTAACAGCCATAAAGCCGCCAAACTTCTTCGTTAGATTTTGTACTTTTATCATGTTAAACGCACTGGATTCGCATAAACGAAAGCGGCCCCTAAGGGCCGCTTTTTGTTACTACTGTTATAAGTGTTCAGTTAATCCTGAAGACTATAACCACTTATGCCTATCGGTATCCGACAGTTGTTAGCTTACCGCCTTTAATTTCAATTTCGCGATAGTTACCAGCACTTTCACCAGCACCAACCAATTCAACGTTTGATGCACCAACGTAGTCGATTTCGCCACCATTGGCAATGATGTCTAAGGCTTTTCCAAGTTCCCCCGGAAGAATTTTCTCACCCGGTGCGTTGGCAATATCAATAATCTTGCCTTTGTAATCGGCTGCATCAGATGAACCAGCAGCCTGCATAGCAAGCATAATTAAAGCCGCAGCATCATAGCTTTCTGCAGCAAATGGACCAGAACCGTCGTAGTTTTTAGCGATTTCAACAAGCTTGCTAGCTCCCGGGCTGTCAGTACCAGGCACTTGTCCAAATGAACCATCCAGATCAGTACCAATAGCCTCAGCTAATGAATCACCGACCATACCGTCAGGCAATACAAAGACGTCAAACGCACCCGTATCCAGAGAGGTTTGAATGATACCTTTACCACCTTGATCGAGGTAACCGGCAACCACTAATGCATCGCCACCACCGGCTGCTAATGCGCCTACTTCGGCAGAATAATCTGCTTTGCCATCTTCGTGAGCAGTGGAAATAGTTACGGTGCCGCCGGCTGCTTCATAGGCCGTTTGGAAGGCATCTGCCAACCCTTTTCCGTAATCGTTATTAGTGTATGTAAGTGCAACAGTGTTGACGCCACGCCCTAAAATGATATCGGACATAACAACGCCTTGACGAGCATCTGATGGCGCAGTACGGAAAAACAAACCATTGTCTTTAACGGTAGATAGTGCTGGTGAAGTTGCAGACGGTGAAACCATGACCATACCATTTGGCAGCGCCACATTTGTCAATGCCGCTGTGGTAACACCAGAGCAATCACCACCGATGATGCCAGACACTTTTTCTGCTGTGATCAAACGCTCGATCGTGGCGGTTGCGGCAGCGGCATCAATGCAGGTAGTATCACCACGCACAGCAATGATTTTAGTGCCATCTAAAAAATTACCTGCCATATTAACTTCTGATATCGCGTGCTCGGCAGCAGGGCCCATGTTAGCAACCAATGATTCGATTGGACCAGTAAAACCTAAAAAAACGCCGAGCTTAATTTCAGCAGCTGAAGCAGAGCTGGCAACGGCACTGAGGCCGAGCGCTACTGCTGAGGATAAAACGAGCTTTTTCATATTTCTTTCTCCAGTAAATTTAGTGATTGAAATCAGATTCAGACGTGTATTCTTATTGCACTAACCTAGGGAATACTCTCACCCAATGTGCGTACACTGCTTCCAGTGACCGCAGTTTACCAATTTAGGCCTGCCGTTGATACGTTGTTACCACTGTATCTCAGAGGGGCACTAAGAAAAGAGTCGTTTGTGTCATACAGAAACATGACTTCACGCACACAGTCACGTGACGACGACCGCCGGCAACGCGCATTATTGATTGAATATCGAAAATAGCCGCAGATTTGATCGGTTATAACTTCTGAGGACCAAGAGTCAAAATAAAGACCCTGAAATTAGTCTAATTACTTGGCAATTATTACTTTGCCACCTCTGCAGAACAGGCTTGCTGTATACCCGCCTTACATGCCTTCTCAAAAAGGGCAGCTGGATTCAATTTTTCTCCGCCTGCACCGCTGTGTTGCATCACGCCGAGGTTGTAGCAGCCGCGCGCATCATCGGCTTTACAAACTTTGTCGAACAGTAACCGAGCTCGTGGTGGCTCAGGATTCTCTTCGTTCCAAAGTGAATTTGCCAAATTGAAACACGCATCGATGTAATTATTTTTGCATCCCAATTCGTACAACGAACGCGCTTTAACTATGCTTTTGCGTACACCTCTGCCTCGAGAATACATGACACCTGCATTGTAACAGCCTTGACTTAAGCCACTGTCACAGGCTTGCGTATAAAGCGTAGCGGCAGTCTTTTGATCCAGCTCTCCGCCTTGTCCACGCTCCAGCATATAACCAGCACTTATGCATTGCTTAATTTCACCCGATGCGCAAGCATCGACTACCTTTTGGCGCTCCTTGGCTTCCTGCTCATATTGTCCGCCGGTCACAAAACCAAGGTACTGTTTTGCATTCGCATCACCGGCGTCTGCTGCCTTTTGCAAATACGATACTCCCCGCTCCTTGTTCTGCTTAGTACCGTGACCTAAGTAGTACGCACGTCCAATTTCACCTTCGGCAGCAGTGTGCCCACGCTTTAAGGCTTGTGTAAAATTGCCAAAACCTGCCTTTACATCTCGCTCTACACCTTGACCATACATCTCCATAAAGCCGGCCATATAATGTGCTTCTTTAAACCCTCCGCGCCTATGCGCTCTGCTAAAAAGTGAGTACGCCTGCGGTAGGTCTTGTGCCACATCAAGCTGACCGAAGTAAAACAACTTACCCAATTCCAAATAAGATTCAGGGACATTCTTTTCGTACATAGCCCCCATTAATTGCTTCGATTGCTGATTATTGACTGGACCGCCCCAACCGTACCTTAACGCCTTGGACATCAACATTGCGGCAGGGTGATAGTCGTCATTGATCAGTTGCTGTAGAGTCTCTCGAGCCGCACCCCGCTCACCGTTGTCATTAAGAACAAACAACAGATTCGCTTTTTGAAGCAAAAAAGCATTCTTTAAAGAATCATCCAGTTCAAGTTTCCCGAGCGCGTCCTCAATAAGTTTGAACGCTTCCTTAGCACCATCACCTGGGTTTTCGGCAGTGAGATTGACCAAGCTTGCATCAGCAATAATTTTAAGTGGAAACTGCTTGCCATCTATTTTGGCAAGAAGCGCATTAGCCTGATCATAGCGTTTGCGCTTAATCATTATCCGGGCCATTGCGTACAAAACGCTATTTTGATAAGCCGACTTTTCAGGTAACAGCTCATGCGCTTGATCACACGCCGATGCTGCATCAGTATTGGGTATATCGCCCAAAGCCACCCCACCCATATTGTTGAGCTTCAGATTCATTGCGTGCTCATCATCTGGATGCCCCGCTAACGTTAAGCAGTGAGCCACCTTTCCCATCGCAACCATATCTGATTGCAATGCCGGCTTGGAAGCAATGACATATCGCTTATCGTAGGCTGCAGGGTCAGTGCCAGCGGCAAGAAATGGGTTGAGCACGAGATCGATTACACTGTCCAAATCGGCTTTGGAAACAATTTGAACCTGGTTACGACCAATCTTTTTGATATCAACCCCTGCCTGTTCAAGTGCAGAAATTTCTGAATCTTGCAATGAGATTTGCGATAAACCAACCCATTCATCATGGGCGGTATCCATAAACGCTAAATCAGTTTTAAGCTGTGATCTAAAACGCCTAACGAGATAATACCGATAGCTGCTAGCGTTATCTTCTTGCGCTATTGCAACACCTTTTTTTCCGGGAATGGGAGAAAAAACCAGCGGGCTTTTACCAGGCGTCCCATTCGGTTTCATATAGAATGATTCTTCTGAATATACCGGAGCAATGTCGCGCCACTCGTTGTTCCGGTAACTGAGTTTGATAACTTCTGGCCGTTCGTTATTCGGATTCTTTGTTAGTGACCCTTTTCTATCCAGTTCAATAAGCGTAATTGTATCGGTCTCAAACCACTGCTTTTGCTGTTCTACCGATAGCAGCGGCTTTTTTGACTCCAAACAACCGGACAGGAATAAAATACTGAGCAGTATTGGTATTAATATAGAGCGTTGGCTAATCATTGCATGCATTGTAAAACAAAAAGTAAAATATAAAGCGGATTGAATCACAATCATAACTCACCGGCTTTGTACTTTTTGTTTATGCGCTCGCAATTAGCACGTGTAGTTCATACCAAGCCTGCCGCCATCAACATAAATGGTTTCGCCGGTAATGTAGCTGGCTTTTTCACTACATAGAAATGCCACAACATCAGCAATCTCTTTGGCCGAGCCAAGACGACGCAACGGGGTGCGCGATAACACGGTTTTCATGGCCTCTGGGTTGGTATTAACACTTGCCAGCATGTCTGTATCGATGGAACCAGGACCCACTGCATTGACTCTGATACCGTGAGACGCCAGCGCCAGCGAGCTCGACTTAGTCAGCTGCATAAGGCCACCCTTAGATGCACAATATGCCGCAATAGTAGGTATGGCAACTTGCGCATTAATAGACGACATATTAACGATACTGCCCTGCACACCGTTAGCAACCATTGCCTTTGCACCGCGTTGCAACACACTAAAAGCACCTAACAAATTAACATCCATGACTCGTTTAAAATCCTCGAACGAGGTTTCTAGAAAATCGGACAGTATTGAAATTCCAGCATTATTGACCAATTGCGAAACTGTACCCAACTCGGATTCTATTTGCGCGTACATTGCCTCTACTGCATCGGGATCAGACACATCGCAAGTTATACCTAAGGTGTTATTACCTAGTTGTGCTGCCGCTTTATCAACATCCTTTACGTCGGCCAACACAATCTGACAACCTGCCTCCAAGAGCGCTTCCGCGCAAGCGAATCCGATACCCCTAGCACCGCCTGTTACCAAAGCTATTTGTTGTTTCATGTCATTAATTCTCTTGTTCGATCTTTGTTTTAATTGAATAAAGACTATCTGGCCTTGTGGCAAGATAAAGCACTCACGATTTAATCTGTTTACGCACGCTAGCCAACAGATTATCTGCACCACGCGCAAGCATGCCCAAATCAGATCCACAAGCCACAAACGTAAATCCATCGTCGTTAATTAGCGACGCGGCCATATCAGGATTAAACACGAGTGTGCCGGCAGGCTTCCCACAGGCTTCAACTTGTTTCGCGGCCTTACGAATAATTTGCCATAAATCGGGGTCGGTAATACTGCCCAACTTGCCCATATCAGCGGCTAAATCTGCGGGGCCAAAAAATATGCCTTCAACACCATCAACTTTCGCAATGGATTCGATATTGTTTAATGCGTGTTGGGTTTCGATTTGAACGACAACACCTGTTTCATTATTTATACGATCAAAGTAATCGGTGACCCGCCCAAACTTATTACCACGCTGAACTCCGCTCACACCACGGATGCCATCAGGTGGGTACCGAGTCGCTTTCACCGCTTTCTCGGCCTCTTCTGCGGATTGCACCATTGGGAACAATACATTGCGCGAGCCAATATCCAGTAATCGCTTAACAAGCACCGAATCATTCCACATGGGGCGAACCATTGTTGATGTATCGGACGAACTAAATGCCTGTAATTGCCCAAGCACTGTATTGAGCTCATTAGGAGCGTGCTCCATATCCAACAATGCCCAATCAAAACCACTGCTGGCAACCGCATCAGCGGCAAATGGACTACACAATGAAATCCACAGCCCAACCTGCGGTTGCCGGTTGCGGATGGCTTGTAAAAAAAGGTTTTCAGCTAATTTCACGACTTAATCCTATTATTTGATGCGGGGCCTTATCGGCTAGCCGACACTGCGAATACGCAATATTGATAGTAAGTGAACTTTGTAAATAAGGTCAAAACCCTGCGTTTAACGACGCTAAACTACAGTATTCCACACTGCAATGGTGTATGTTTTCCCTGTACCCCAAGTTTACGCTAGGATCGCACCGGACTAAACACGTCGCGAGCCCTGATAGTCCATTTTGCTGCCCGACCACGCATGACTAACAAAAAAACCAAATCCACCGCCACATGATGATGCGATACACGAAACAATCAGCACAGACGAGCCTGTACATCGGTACGAGAATGCTACTCATGAGCATCTGCACGTACTTGCTAGTCGGGTGCAATTCGAGCAACACCGATAACACTGACAGCGATGGACTACTGCCCCCCCTCAGCGGTGGCCCTTACTCGGAAGCACCTTCGGCCAACGATGAACCCATTCCTGAGCTGGCGAGCTTTAATACATTGGACGACCTGCAGTTAGTCCGCGACCCAGGTGAGCGAATACCCGTAAAAGAGATTGTGGAATTAACCGAAGAAGACTTTCAAGCCGGCCCACTCGCGGCTGTTATCTCTGTACCACCGGATGTAAACCCCGATGAAAATGCGGCGCCATATTTTGAAAATCTGACCGATCAAATTGTCGTTGCGGGAGATATTCTTGAAGTTTTGTATAAGCCGGTTGATCCGGATGGCGATGTTCCGGGTATGTTTCCGCAAGAACTTGCCCCGGGCGCAGTTTTTGAAGATAACTTTGACGGAACCAAAACCTATCGGTGGCAGCCACTACAAAATGATGTTGGCATTAATGAATTTACGGTAGTAGCCATAGATCCACAAAACAGCCAATACCGCAGTAGCCGAACCATTCGCATAAAAGTCACAATGCCCGAAGATCCCTCGACGATTCCAAACGTGGCCCCAATTCTAGATGAAGTTTTATCGTACACCGCACGCGTTAACGATCCCGTGGTACTGGAGGTCAAAGGTGTCGACTACAACGGCACGGTCCCGACGCTGGAACTTGCCAGCAATTTACCTGGCGCGAGTTTTTTACAGCACCCGAGATATGAAGAAGTATTTGTTCTGAAGTTCATACCGGGCTCTGTGGGTGAATTGGGCATCGACATTATCGCCAGAGACACGATCGACCCAAGCTTAAGCACAACAAATACGGTAACGCTCAATATTCTACCCGCTGACGCATTCGTGCGATCAGGTGAACGCTTAAGAACACTTGCGATGAACCGGAATATACGCTTTGGCTTTGCCAGTTTGCAAGATTTTTATCATCGTCCAGACGGCGCTATATATGCCGATATCGCAGCAAGCGAGTTCGATATAGTGACACCGGAAAATTCAATGAAAATGTCACACATGAATCCGCAGAAAGGACGCTATCAATTTGCCGACACTGATAACTTAGTCAACTTTGCAACGCTGCATGATATTGACGTGCACGGACACACACTGGTTTGGCATCGTCAACTTCCCGATTGGATACTCGATGAACCATCTAGCACCCTGGAAGGGCATATGCGCGAATTTATTATTCGCGTCATGGATCGCTATAAGGATGATATTAAGTTATGGGATGTTGTGAATGAACCGGTGGACGACAACGGTGGTCTTAGAGACTCCATCTGGTTTAACGCCATGGGTGAACAGTACATAGACATTGCATTTAAACAAGCAAGAATGCTAGACCCAACAGCAACATTATTGTTGAACGAATTTGATATCGCCATAAATGGACCAAAAGCCGATTCGTTTTTCGAACTACTGGATAATTTAATAGAGAGACAAGTGCCAATAGATGGTATCGGATTCCAGATGCACCTTTTTACAAGCTTCGATCAATTCGATGAAGCTCGCGCAAACTTTCAAAAAGTCGCCGATCGCGGGCTGGATATTTATATAACAGAGCTTGATATTTCGTTAGCTGAAGGTGCCAGCTACGATGCACAGGCGCAAGCATACCAACGAATCCTGGAACTATGCTTGGAGCAGCCCAGGTGTGTGTCTACACAAACCTGGGGCTTCACTGATCAATACTCGTTTAGAAAAATCTTCGAGCCATTGTTGTTTGACACTGCTTATCAGGCCAAACCCGCTTACAGCGCATTGCAATCTACATTAAGTGGGTTGTAGAGCGCTTGATGGTTGAGGTACACAGTGTTACTGGCTCATTAATCTGATCGAGTCGCACCAACCCTCGCCTACAGGCAGCGGTAATTCTTCACCTAGATCATTCGCGAAGAAATTGTCCAGTTTAGCGGACTGTCCGAACACTTGCTCCATCAGGAATTTTGCTTTGCCTGCCACTGCAGGATTAGCCAGTCGATTACGCACACCCCAGCCGATACGGGCATCGTCGCAACCTAAGACTTCAAAATCTGGCTCTGGATTAGTAAACGCTACATCAATATAAATATCGTCGAAGTACTGCAACATACCCAGCTGTAGCAAACGCCTTACTTCAGACCATCTGTTACGATAACTGTAAAACACTGGCATACCATCGTCTGCGAATAAGCCTCCCACGTAGTCAGGTAAGTAAGTATTCTCTAACTCGGTTGGTGCCACATCATCTTCATAGTACGAAAAGCTTAGGTCATTTAATATTTCTGAGCCCACCGAAACCCCGGGCTGGTTATAAAGCTCAGTAGAAAGACCAGCATAATAATCATCAAAAACTTCAACGGTACTGATATCAGTAGGCAGATCATCTATTACTGCCGCGTAGGATATATTGTTAGCGAACGCCAAACTGTAAAACAAAGACGTTTGGAAACGTCCATACAATTGATAGAGCTCGCGTGATTCCATCGATTCGAACCACAGTGCATAGCTATCGTTTTTCATAAACCTGTAACGAAAATCAAACTGCAGACTGTCCATCTCATCTGTTGTGCCACCACCGCCACCTGTTTCTTCAAACAAGGAAAGCTTTTCATCTGCAGTAAGCCATAGCACTCGCGGCCCAATGGTTAAAACATTTCCATAGGCGTCATATTCAGTGGTACGAGTGCCATCTCCACCAACAACAATATGAGTAACAGGTGCAAATGCTTTTAGAGCTTCGCGAGGCATTTGCTCCAACAGTTGCTGAAATCGCAAACCCATCCAGTCGTGCGTGACCAACACGCGGTTCATGATATCGCTTACTGAAGGTTCTTTAACATCCTGATAAATCATAGGCAGTTCATCCAATAAGCAAGCGTTCTCGTTGCTTCTCGAAGCACAGTCTTTTAATTGCGATCGATACGGACCATTCGCAACATAGGAATATGCCAGATTCTTTGCCCTTACCACTTTATCCGCTTCTGGTATCACCAACCGCGTAAACCCATCGTCACCAACTGTCCGTCCATCGCCATCGCCACCGCCGCCACTACCACCACAGGCACTCAGCAGAATAACTGATGACAGCATCATTGCGTAGCACAGCTTTTTCTGAAAATTGCTTGCGAATAGGGCTAACGCTTTATTGATGATTGATACTAAGCTGTTAAATTTTGCGAAACGGTTGTGTGACATGGTTATCTAGCTCCCTTTGATAAAACAGCATATGGCCGGCAAGCCCCTGCTTTTCCCGAATATACTATATCTGCTACCAGACAAAAACAGTATAATGTACCTTTGTGTAACTGAAGCACAGTTTACGTTCCGCAAGTTATATGACTAATCACCTATTCGATCAACTATTTAAACAAGTTAACCTAGAGCAACACTTTGCCGAAACTGAAACCGGCAAAACATATCGGTATCAGGATGTGCTCGACGAGTCAGCCCGTATGGCCAACGCATTGGTCGGTTTTGGGGTTGCCCCCGGAGACCGAGTAGTCGCTCAAGTAAATAAGTCCATAGATGCCGTAATGCTGTACTTGGGTTGTGTTCGGGCTGGTGCTGTTTATATGCCTTTAAACACCGGTTACACCTTAGGTGAAGTTGAATACTTTTTAGATGATGCAACACCTGCGCTATTTGTTTGTGAACCGGAAAAACAAAGAACCTACGCGGCGCTAGCCCAGCAACGCAATATCAAACTGGAAACGCTGAGCTCACCGCCATCCAATGAGCAAGCTAACAGCAATAGGCCAGCTAGCGGCTTATTGCATGCATGCGAGCAAGCCAGCTCCAGCTTCAATAATATCGAACGTCACGAAGATGATTTAGCAGCCATGCTATATACATCGGGCACAACCGGCAAACCAAAAGGTGCAATGCTGACCCATGGCAATCTGTATTCAAATGCTGACATTCTAAAACAACATTGGCAATTTAATAAAACCGATGTTCTGCTTCATGCCCTACCCATATTCCATACACATGGTTTGTTTGTTGCCATCAATACAACTATAGTGGCAGGCTCGTCTATGCTGTTTTTATCAGCATTTCAAATAGACAAAGTTTTACAAAACTTACCTCGCTGCACCGCCATGATGGGAGTACCAACATTTTATACTCGTCTGCTGCAAGATGACAGACTCACTCAATCATTGGTTTCGCATATGCGCTTATTCGTATCGGGTAGCGCACCTTTACTTGCCGAAACGCATCAAGAATTTAGCCAACGCACCGGACACACCATTCTTGAGCGCTATGGTATGACAGAAACCAACATGAACACATCCAACCCGTACGATGGCGAGCGACGCCCCGGAACAGTTGGATTTGCGCTACCGGGTGTCGAACTTAAAGTAAACAAACCTGACACCGATGAGGAATTACCTCAGGGCGAAACTGGCATGATCGAAGTCAGAGGCCCGAATGTGTTTAAAGGCTATTGGAATCTGCCAGATAAAACCAAAGAAGAACTTCGTCCGAATGGATTTTTTATTACCGGTGATCTTGGCAAAATTGATGATGATGGTTATGTACATATCATTGGTCGTGGAAAAGATCTCATTATCAGCGGTGGTTTTAACGTTTACCCAAAGGAAGTCGAGCTAGTGCTAGATGACATGCATGGCGTACTCGAATCCGCCGTTATAGGTATTCCACATGACGACTTTGGTGAAGCAGTAGTGGCAATCCTAGTGGCAAGCAACGACAACCCACCGGATGCAGAACAAGTTAAGCACGCGGCTGAGCACAAGCTCGCCAAATTTAAACTGCCCAAACAAGTTCACTTTATTGATGCATTACCACGCAACACCATGGGCAAAGTGCAGAAGAATATTTTGCGCGAGCAATTTAGTTAATCATCTACATCAGTTTCACTGAAAATTTAAACTCTGGAGATACAAATGAGCATTTCGTTAGCAGATGCAAAGAAAGTCATTGAGCACACACTAGCCGCTCAAGCTAAACATGGCTTCAAACCAATGGCCGTAGTTGTTCTTGGTGATGCAGGAACTATTCGTGCAAGTGAAAGCCAGGATGGCACCAGCCTGCTACGCCCGAAAGTCGCCCACGGCAAAGCGTATGGTGCGATTTCATTGGGCATTGGCTCTAGAGCATTATTCGAACGAGCAAAGGTAGAGCCGTTTTTTGTACAAGCCGTCAATTCACTTTGTGACGGTGCGTTGGTTCCGGTAGCAGGTGGTGTATTGATTAAAGATCAGGCGGGGAATATTGTTGGGTCGGTTGGCGTCACGGGCGACACCTCAGACAACGATGAACTGTGCGCAGTAGCCGGTATAGAAGCCGCAGGCTTTGTAGCCGATACAGGCGGATAACAGCAAGTAATCAACGGTAGCCTCTGCAACATTATGAGGCTACTTCTTTTTCTTTGATTTGGTCGGCGCTTCCGCATCCTCCTCCGTGGGCACGGTCAGTTGGGTTACGTCATGAACTATGTGACCATCCTTACCCCAGCTGATCGCTCCGCTGGTTTCTAAGTTTTTTAATTCTCGTGTTACAGCTTCGCGATGGGTGCTAATCCTCGCGGCTATCTCAGCGTGTGTTGGTACCTCGAGCAACACGATACCTTCATCACTTGCAGGGTACTTGGATGCAATTCGTAGTAACTCAAACCTTACACGCTGCCAAACTGGAAAGGTCGTAAATTCATAAACCTTTCGCATATGCCAACGCACTAGAAACACCAATCGACTAACCAAGGCATCGCGCACTGGCTTATATTCATCGATCAGTTTTTCAAAGTTTTCTGCAGATAACACCGCCAAGGTGGTTGACGTTACCGCGATACAATCGCTGCTGCGTTCCATTTTATCGATTGCAGTGAGCTCGCCAAACATCTTTCCGGCACCCAATTCTTCAAAGTGGATTTGTTTCCCATTCTGCGTGAATGCACAGACTTGGATTCGACCGCTGACAACGAAATAGACTTCGGTACTGGACTGAGCTTCAGATATGACATACGCACCCTTATCGATGATACGCATGGTGAACAGTTTGGCCACTTCATCGCGAGTCGCAACGTCTAGTCGTTCTAATAACTCGAATGATCCCAGCATTACACCGCTAACTTCCGATTTTTGCATTGTTGTACCCAAAACAAGTAACTCGTCCTAGCAGTGAATTAGTGCGATTCCATTATTCGCAGGTGTATACGAGTTATAACGCCAACAAGGTTACATCAGCAGAGTTACAATAATAATTTTTATCTAATCAAATACAGCCTATTTAAAGTGAATGCGAAATGGCCTCCGCTATGCTGCTGGCACTGGATAGCTTCGCTCTTTTCGATACCGAATACGCCTTATTCCATGAATCTAACGCATATTCACGATAATCGACACCAGCATGTTCTTTCAGTTTTTTCGGGCCGCGCTTTAAAGTGCGCGCTACCACCGTTGCAACTTCTTCCCGAGTACTGCATTCCTCTTCGATATGTTTATCCAATTCCCAGTTTGCTGTGTGCTGCTGCCAGCGCGATACCGTGCGCAATGCATTCGGAAACGATATGTAAAAAGCACCCACACCAATATAAGGTTCTAATGTGACCACCCTATGTGCCATATTACCCGGTAAATAGAGGATTTTGCCGTCCTCAACCAGAACCCATCGAGCACTCTTGAGCGACAGCCATGTTTTCAAATCGAACCTGGCAAAGTCATCAATGGGCACTCGATCGCAATCATCCAAACCGTTTTGTAGGCCTTCATGCGTATCCCAAGCAAGCCAGAGTTTTTTGCCACAAAAACAATAATTTGAAATGTCTAGATCGTCGGAATGTGAGTCTGTGACACTGCCACGTGAGCTGATAATGAGACTCATCATTTCAAGGGAACTTGTGTCCTCTTCCATTAACGGCAACAAGTTGAACTCGCTCAGTGCATCAACATCAATGACTTTTTCCATCGGCGTTTCGCGAATGTGTAAATCTGTGGTTGTGACAATTGCGCGTGGATTGGTCCAGTACGCCATGAGTTGTTGCATGGTGACGTACTTCAGCGTTCTTTTTGGCCCTGTGCGAACACGAAACTTCCTGGAGGATCGCCAGGCTTTCAACGCCTTGACGACTGCTTGCACGCTTGCTTCCAATTCAGGTTCTGTCGATCTTGATTTTTTGACAGCCGGCACGGGAAAGGAATGAAACAATGTGGGTTCTTCATCAGCCATGTTTCGAAACCAAACATCGGTGTCAAAATCAACAGACTTAACTTGACGGCGCTGAAGCTTAGCCCAATCTGATTCCGATACGGTGAACTTGCTATCGAAGCGAGCCGCATCAGCGAACAACTCCTTCATATCAAGATCTTTTGATGTCATTACGAACACTCCCTCCCAATAATGATGAACTAATGTTGCAACCCTGCTTATGTTTAAATAGCACAAACTCAACAAATGTTAAGAGACTTGTCGAACTCCCGATAACTTAAGCGTCATTTTCTCCCAATCTACAGCCCCTTGTTCTCGTGCCACCTGCAAAGAGCGTTCAAAGTAATTCACGTTTGATGTATTTTTTTCACCTTCAGGCTCAGCTTGACTTACGATTACCATCATTCGATTTAGTTCAGCATAAAAAAACATTTCCCCATTTTTCTCTGCTATGTGCATTGCCCGAATAAGTGATTGACGTGCGCTATCGTACTGACCCAACAAGATTTGCACATTGGCCAGCAAGCCAAATAAATAGGTGATTTCAACTTCTTCCTGCGCATCGACCAATGCATTCAGGTTCTCTAATATACTGGGTATATAGGCATCGGACATTGAGCGCTTAGTCATCAAGTAATCATGCATTATGCGAGCTCGCAGTGAGTACATGTATTCACCCGTTAACGCACAATGTTCCAACAGGTCTTCGTTACATTGTGACAAACGCGTATGATCATTAAGACAATGGAACACAAACGAACAATTACTCAAAGCGATCGTAAATGCATGTGGAGACTCCAACTGCGAACTGCGAATCGAGCGCTCCGCTAAAGCTGCGGCTTCTTCACGCTCACCCAAAATGCACTTAGACCAGGCAAAGTAACTCAGCGATAAACTGGGATAGCAATGCTGGCCAGATACTAGTTCTGATACTCGGTTAAGCAAGGCGTCAAACATATCAACCGCTTCATGGAAACGGCCTTGGTTAAAATACAGCAGACCTAATGCTTGGGAACCAGCCATATCGGCAATGGTGCTATTATGCTGCACACCTAACTCAGCCAGGCGCTGTGCAGGCTGTTGACATAAGTCAAGTTGGCCAGAGTTATAGGCCACGCCAAATTGCCAATCCAACGCTTCAACGGTGAGCTCTAAATCGCCCATTTTTTCACTGGCTTCACTGGCCAGTTTAAACTGTTCACTGGGATTTCCAGCCGCGCCATGCACGGCCATGATAGCCAGACCACGGGCCATATGCATGCGCTGCAATGTCGCTTGATAGCGCGAATTGTCTGCAACGAAATCCAGATGTGAGTTAGCCTTTTCTAATAAGTTGATGGCTTCTGAAGTGGCACCGGTTCGCAGCGCTTTTTCTCCGGCGAGTACCCAGTAGTCAAATGCGTTTCCAAAGTCCGCTGCCAATTCAAAATGGTTAGCCAGTAATTCTGGTGCATTGACAAGGTCGCCAACATTGGCTGAATCCTGCAAGTAAACACCAATACTGCCATGTATACCTTCACGGTTTGCTTTTAACAAACTTTCGTAAACAGCATCTTGCAGTAATGAATGCCTGAACTCATAGAGAATTCTATCGCGCTTTCTGATACTTCTTAAAATATTAGATTCTACTAACGTCTCAAGACCCTCTAACGCATCGGCTGCTTCCATATCGGCGATTGTTTGGATCTGATGCACATCGAAAGGCATGCCAATCACAGCGGCAATTTGTGCTAACTCCCGACCTTTATTGATTCGATCCAATCTGGACAACAGGGACATTTGAAGCGTTGAAGGAACTTGAACACGTTGGTTTGTCTGTACGTCACTGGTATTTGAAGAACTGTCCAGAAACATGGTCGTCAGTTCTTCTATATACAACGGATTTCCATCGCAACGACTAACGATCTGCTCAATCTGCTGATCGTTTAGTTGCCCACCAGATAACGTCACTCGCTGATGTATCAGTTGCCGTACTTCAGATTGACTTAACTTAACGAGTGATAGTTGCATTACGTGTGAGTTATTAGAAAATGCTTGTTCTGTCGGTCGCGAGGTAATACATACGAATACAGATTCCCCCGGAGCGCTTTCGATTAGGGATTCAAGGCTGGATTTCGTGGATGCGTCGATCCACTGCACATCCTCGAAAATAACTAACACAGGGCTCTTGCGTGCTTGTTCAAATAACATTTCGAGCAGATAGCTTTGCAGCTCGGATAACATTGCACTTGGCGAGGCACTCAGCGCAGCCGGTTGTTCGGATTCCGAGATACCCAACAACGACAAACACAATTCGACCAAGTGATCTGGGAAACGCAGCTGCTCGCTTAAATAGACTTTGCACTTTTCACTTCGCTGTTCCGGACTATCGGCTTGCCGAAAATTGGCAAGGCCCTCAAGATTATGCAGCCAAGGGTGCAACGCGGACGACGTGTGTTGACTCGAGCACTGGTATCGGAACGTCCGTAGCTGCGTATTGGCAATTCGATTTTCGAATTCATAAACAGACCTGGACTTTCCCATGCCCGCCTCGCCCGTTAGAAATACAACTTGACCCTCACCATCTTCAACAACGGACCAACGATCGGCCAATAGATCGATGATGTGTCCGCGACCCGTGATGGGTACATCATAGCGCTCTGAAAAATCAAAACGAGCACGTGGCGTTTTCGTTGAGATGACCTCCGAAATGTCAACATCCGACTCAAATCCTTTTAATTGGGATCGGCCAACGTCGCCGTACACAAAATATTTGCTGGCCAGTTTTCGAGTTTCATAGTCGACAAATACCTGATCACTTTGTGCAACAGACTGAAGCCTTTCGGCAAGGTGCGCTACTGCGCCAAACGCGAATAAATGTCTACCGAAGTTGTCGCGACGTGGATTAGCAACAACAGCCACGCCTGTCGCTACACCAATACGACAATGCAAGCGAATGGGTAATTCAAGTTGATTGGTTAACAGAGCATCGCGGATATGCAATGCTGCACGAATAGCGTCCGCTGCGGGAGTTTCAGTGGTTACCGGGTATCCGAAATACGCTTCGAAACCATCACCCGTAAACCCTGCTACTGAGCCATGATATTCCTTTACAATGTCACTGGTGGTTTTCAGAAACGTTTCAACCACAGACATGACATCTTCAGCATCCAGGCGCTCAACCATTCCGGTTGAGTTCACCAAATCACAATGCAGGATTGTAATCAGCCGACGTTCTGCGCTATCGCGTAATTTCATCCGGTCCCGGTCTGGATAATGGTTCAATTATGAATAATCTAGACGCTCTTGCCGTCTCGACGGACGAACCCGTTTATGCCAGCATTGTTACATAAAGCGCTCACCGTTATCCACGACTGTACTAATGGATAGCCTGATTAGGGTAGTAAGCCGTTGATTGTCAAATTTCGGACTCTGCATGGGGCTGAAGCAGAGCAGCTGTCACCTAACAGGTGGACAAACAGCAACGTTTGGACACAAAGTGTGTGAATTCTCACATACAAATTAGCCGGCGAACCGCATTGTGAATCCGTGAAACCACGGAGTAGAGCCAGATGTCCTACAAATCAAACACTTTCAAACACAATGTCGTTCCCAACGAGAAAGTTGCCCGCCTCCATGCCGAGATCAATGCTTTGTCGAACTACGAGCTTCAGGCGCTAAGAGATACGCTGAACGCTGATCAGCTTTATAAACAAAAAACCGCTGAGCAACGCCTAAATTTGGATAACTTGTGCGTCAGAGTGTTGTCCAGACGAGAACTGGACGTGCTGACCCTGGTGGCTGCCGGCTACTCGCGCCGGGAAATCGGCGAAACGCTAGAGATTACCCCAAACACTGCAGCGAAGCATGTGTCCAGCATATATCGCAAGCTGAACATCAGCACGATTGCCGAAGCAACTCGCATCGCGCTGGTTAATGGTGTGATCGCGGCCAACGGCACTCGCTGATCACACATTTGCGGAGCTCAGTTTAGCTGGGCCACTAATTGAAAAACCAACATCGCATTAATGCGACCACGCCCCATCGCCACCGGCATTGACGCCGGTGCCAGCGATTCCTAAGCCATACGGTTACCGTTTCAATCTACGTTACACTGATGTCAGATGAATTCTGCAGCTTGGTGTCATGGCGCAAAAAATTAAGGTTTGGGATTTACCCATACGACTATTTCATTGGACGTTACTGGTCGCCGTCGTTACCTCATTTTTATCCGTGGAAGTATTCGAGGCTATCGATGCACACGTTATTAGCGGCATCGTTGTGTGTGCATTGTTGGTTTTTCGAATCATCTGGGGGTTTATCGGTTCATCAACCGCAAGGTTCTGGTCTTTCGTACCAACACCATCAAAATTACTACGGTAGGCCTGTTTATGGATGACGAGATCTTCACCACAGGGCCACTCAATCAATTTGCCAGTCAAGACCTCATTGATCTAGCCATAAAGGTACACGATTTAAACTCTGTCGTATTGCAAATACTGATCGCAATGCATATTCTCGCTATTTTATTCTATTTGCTGAAGAACAAAATAAACCTTATCGGCCCAATGATCAGTGGTAATAAATGGGTTCAAGCAAACGAATCTCTGTCGCAGCCTGATTTTGGGCAAACTCTTCGGATAAGGTTTTTGGTGGTATTTATGCTCAGCGCTGGCGTTGGCCATTGGCTTTACACCTTGTAAACCACTCTGCGTAATTGCCGACTTGCCATCAATTTTGTGCGTGGTGTTGCAGCCAACGTTGCGCATTATTTACTAGGTGTACAGTTTTTAATCTTTGACAGTGTGCCGCGATAACAACAGCGGTACAATTACCGTACTCATAGCCAGAACGAAATTGGAGAGATATCTAATGCAGCACCAAAAAACAAACAAAAAACAACTCACAGCGCTTATTGCTGCCAGCACCCTACTATTAACAGGCATTGCCACAGCCAATGAAGTATCCGGTGTTTTTAAAACCGAATCATCCGACAAAGGGTATTTGTTGGTTAACGTGGAACCTTGCGGCGACAAAATTTGCGGCACTATTAAAGATGCTTATGATCTGGAAGGCGAGCCAATGGTTGACTACGAACACAAAGGCAAGCAAATGATTTGGGATATGGTGCCTAGCGGGGAAGGTAAATGGTCGAAAGGCAAAATCTGGGATCCCTCAAAAGACAAAACGTACAAATCTAAAATGAGCTTGAGCGGTGACACATTAAACGTGTCGGGCTGTATTGCCTTTATTTGCAGATCACAAAGCTGGCAAAGATCAGAGTAACGAGTACCGCTTCTTGGTTGGCAATGGCTCTTACTCTATCGACGCAGGATAAACGGTAGCCAACGCCAAATTTGCAGTATCGAAGCCAACGCGGCTGCGGCATAAGTTAGTGCCGCAGCTCTTAAAATACGCTGTACCGCCGGCTGCTGTTCTTCAGTTATGTAATTACCATTAATCAGTATTGGCATCGCTTTATT
Source organism: uncultured Granulosicoccaceae bacterium (assembly GCA_964390335.1). Lineage (GTDB taxonomy): Bacteria > Pseudomonadota > Gammaproteobacteria > Granulosicoccales > Granulosicoccaceae > Granulosicoccus. The sequence goes on from CAYMHU010000001.1 coordinate 241,481, forward strand.
AAAACTTGCATCCCACTCTTCAGGCAACACGATTAAATATGTTGCCGCACCGCAAACCGCCACAACAATGCCACCCACAATGGGCAACCCGACTCCGCCGGGATGCCTGGTTAGTAATCCAATGATGGGCGCAAGCGACATCAACGCTATCCCAATTCGTTGCAATCGAATAGCCAACGGAATGTATCGGCTACGTAATTTAAAAATGGTTTCATTGCGGTGCCACTGAATGGCGTGCCCAACTTCATGGGCAGCAACCGCTACAGCGGTTAAAGAACGACCATGAAAATTGTTTGGCGACAACCGAACTGCCGGAGCGGAGCTATCAAAATGGTCCTTATTAGGTTGAGTTTCTTCAACGATTAAGCCTTGAATTTCGAACTGTTTGGCCAGATGAACAGCCAATTCTGAACCGGTGCCTGGAATATCTGATAGATCTGCACTGTATCGATAAAACACCCATCGAATCCATAATTGAGGACCAACGAATACTGCCAGTAGAAGTATCAGTAAAATAAAAATGTGCATAAAAGCTCATTTAATTGAATACATAGGATGAAGATGGCTTAACGCCACTTATGCTCTCCCAGATTTGACAACCGTGTCTCCCTTGATACCGCAATCATACGTACAGTTAGCGCGAACCTGTCCGATACACATTACAGTGTCTGCCTATTATCGCACCATCAGCACGACAATCTGCCTAATATACAGTCACTTAAGTGGTATTGCTGCAATTGACGCAAAAAACCAGGTTCACATTTTCTGTTAATTAAGTAAACTTCGGTTGGCAGATCGTGAATGGGGTCTCACGAAAAATACCAGCGACTTCTAAGTTGCGGATTTAAAGTAGCCTCAAAAAACAAACGCAGGAGCGGGCGACTTAACTGATATGACAATCAATAAAACTTTCAGCAGACGTACATTTCTAGAAACAGCTGCCAAAACCTCTATAGTTACTGGCTCTGCATTAATCGGCTTTCAATCAAGCGCTAAAGCCACAGTCAGTGAAAAGAAGCTTCGTTTCTGGAACACACACACGAGAGAATCAATCGATACCGTGTTTTTTAGAGATGGCAATTACGAGGCAAACGAGTTAAACAAACTTAAGTACTTTTTGCGCGACCACCGCGAAAACGAATGGATCGATATGGATGTTGGCCTGTACGAGCAATTATGGGAATTGCAACAGAGCGTTGGTGGCCACGAAATATTTGAAGTTATCTCTGGATACCGCTCTCCAAAAACTAATCGCAAACTACGCAGGAACTCGTCCGGAGTTGCGAAGAAAAGTTTTCATATGAAAGGACGCGCCATCGATGTCCGCTTACGCGGCACTAAAATCAGTGCGCTACAAAAAGCAGCTCTAAAAATGAAAGCAGGCGGAGTTGGCTATTATCCTTCTTCCCGTTTCATACACCTTGATACCGGTCCGGTTCGAAGCTGGTCTTAAGCAATCCAACCGATTATTGAATTAGCTTAAACTCGACTCTGCGATTTGCCCGACGCCCGTCAGGCGTTTCGTTCGAGGCAATTGCCCGTTCCTCACCAAACCCTATTGCTTTCAGTCGGCTTGGATCGATTCCCGCTCCAGCGATAATATCGATACAGGCCTGAGCTCTACTTTGGGAAATTTGCTTATTTATTAGTGGGGAGCCTAAGGAGTCGGTGAAGCCATGTGCTTCGAGTTTAATATCGGGATATCGTTTGAGTGTTTCCGCAACTTTTAGCAGTAGTGAGCGCGAATTGCTTGTAAGCTCCGCTGTACCTTGATTAAACAAAATATTAAACCCGGCATCCTTGATGGTTTGCTCATCAGCACCACTCATATTGCTCACAGTGACAGTGTCCGGTGTACTGATGGTCTCCGGTTCCGAATTGCTTTCAGCTTTCGCAAGAACATTTGCTTGCATCGATAGTTCCTTGTTTGTCGAATCGCTATGCGAAGCCGCTGCCTGAACATTGTGTTCCGAAACCAACTTCCCTGGCGTCAGCTCAGCATCCTTTGTAGCCGCACTGGTAGCCGTAGCCACGGCCATTGGAGCAGTGTCAGGCTTTGCGATCTCTACATCCGATTGAGAACCAGTAGGGACGATATCGCTCCCTTTCTCTAAAGCTACGGCAATAGATGAATCAGCTGGTATTGTGTCTGTCGCCAAAGCAGACGTTGCTGTGCTTCGAATGCTTGGCTCGCTGAATCGTGTACTCTTGTTTGATTTGGCGACGGCTGCCGTTGAAGTCAGATTCGCGTCCGATCGAACAGGCCTGTTGGAGGCTTCACTAGAGTAAGTAGCACCAACTTCGCTGTGTTCAACTTCCGATACCATCGAATCAGCAACTGAACTCACAGTATGTTGATCGTCGGGCGCAAATATAAAAATGTAGGACAACACTCCAAACAACGCTATAACCGGAAGCGCAATATAAAAATCTGTGCGTTCCTCATCATTGGCAAACACCGAATCTACAGTACTCATGCTCTTAATCTTCTACGTTGGTTTTACATTAGCTGCATACAACTCCAGCCACACCAAACGGTGTGGCTGGAAAGCTGTATTTTGAGATGCCTTAGTCGATTTTTGAGGCCCATTTGTCAGCCACTTTTTTAGCAGCATCGCGACCACCTAAACCAAACGCTAATGCGGCAGATACTGCAACGGCAGCCAGAGTAAAACCGAAAGCCATATTCACGATATTGTCGGCCAAGCCCATTGCACGAAGGCCCATGGCCAACACCAAGCCTAAAATGGCAATGCGAGCAATATTGGCAAGGCTGGGAGCACTGCTCGACAGGTGCTTGTAAGCTAAGTTACTTAAGAAGTTACCAATAATTAAAATAACTCCACCAACCAATATGCCACCACCGAACTCCAATACTTTCGCCATTATCTGCGAAATGATCTCGATGTTAAGTTTCTCAACTGCAGCCGTTGCTGCCGTTAACATCGAGAAAAACATGATGGCATTGCCAATCAGTTTTGTAGGTGTAAAAGTAGGCGTAAATAAACCTTGCATACCCATCTTCTCAGGCATGCTATCGATATTCATACCTTCGAAAATACCATTAAGGATAATGATGACGAAGCGTGCGACAAAGTAAGTAACAGCCAGTATTATTGCGGCCGCAATAATACTAGGTATTGCCGCCATTAGCTTATGAATCATTGCAGTTGCCGGAGCAGAAATCGCTTCAATGTCCAAAATACCAAGTGCCGCAACTACTATTGGTAGCAATATAGCGGCAAAAACGAAAGCACTACCAATCTTCGATACTTTCATATCTGAATTGCCGGTTCGCAACGCCAATTGCTCATCTGCTTTTAACAAAGCAACACCAACAAACTCGGAAATAATATTAGCCAGTATCCAACCTATATATCCAACAATACCTGCACCGATTATCTTTGGGATGTATGCCATAAACTGCGAGACCATACCTTTCAGTGGCTCTAGTACATCAGTAAGCCCCATTGCACCCAATGCTGCTATCAACACAAACAGCACAAGAACAAAATACACTAGACTTGCTATCGGAGAAGCCAGATCAGTTACGGAACCATCTGCAGCTTCACGCTTTAAAACACTTACTTTGCCTAGTGCTTTAAGAACAAGACTTTTAACAATTTTTGCAATGATCATCCCGATAATCAGTATTGCAAGCGCAACAAGCACTGGCCATAGCTGCTTACCCATAGGAATAGAATTTAAGAAAGCGGGCGCATTACCCGCAATATTTGCAGCTGTTTCGTTCATGATTAGTACTCCCGTGGCAATAAGGTGTACTCATACTAGATATAAACAGCTAATCTTTTTGTAAACTATCTGGCTAATAGACGTGAATTCTGTAAACGATTGTCACCTCAACAATATTCCACAGTACAGTTACGGAGACAAGCTAAACAGTTTTTTGACACTCTATTTTTATCGCTAAAGCTTTGCTTTACGTCCCGCTCAGAATCCGTTGTTTGACTTATCGGCTACATCACCAGAATGACTAATCGTTCCGATACGAGGAACACGGATTCCTCCTTATAAAAAACCATTTTTACGTTTGAATCGACCGCGGATACCACTACCAGGATGTTGCACTGGCGGCATTCCAGTCTTCCTTCCAATTATCAGGAATGTTAGATGCATCTAACAAACATCCTGCTTCAATTGTTGGATACAGCTGCGCATAGGTTTTAATTTCAGTGCCCTGCACTCGTCTATTGATATGTTTGGGTTCAAGCTTATCCAAGCTATCAAGACCGGCCGCTGCTACAAGCTCGGTTAATTGCGCAATGGTTGCTGCATGATAATTAGCGACACGCTGGGCTTTGTCTGTTACCACCAGACCATTTGAACGAACCGGGTCTTGTGTTGCGATACCCGTGGGGCAATGATCCGTATTACAACTACGAGCCTGGATACAGCCTAAGGCTAGCATCATACCTCGTGCAGAATTCACGCTGTCAGCGCCTAGCGCAATGGCACGCAACAAATGGAATGCGGAAAATATCTTGCCCGCCGCTATAATTTTTATTTTTTCTCTGACTCCAATACCAATTAACGCACGGTTTATAAAAATCAATGCATCCCGTAGCGGTGTGCCAACAGAATTGGTCATCTCAGTTGGCGCTGCACCGGTTCCGCCTTCCCCACCGTCTACGGAAATAAAGTCTGGCGTTATCCCGGTTGATAGCATTGCCTTGCAAATGCCTAAAAATTCATCGCGCCGACCAAGGCATAACTTGAAACCCACTGGTTTGCCGCCCGATAAAGTACGAAGCTCTTTTAGAAATTCCAGCAACCCCTCGGGCGTATCAAATGCGGTATGGGCTGCTGGAGATATAACATCTTGTCCCATTGGCACTTGTCTGATTTGTGCTATTTCGGATGTTAGTTTGGCAGCTGGAAGAATCCCACCGTGGCCTGGTTTTGCACCTTGTGAAAGTTTTACTTCAATCATTTTCACTACATCGGCTGACGCAGCGGCGGCAAATTTCTCAGCATCAAAATTGCCATGATCATCCCGGCAACCGAAGTAGCCTGTACCAATTTGCCAGATGATATCACCACCATGCTCTAAATGATAAGGACTCAAACTGCCTTCGCCGGTATTCTGAGCAAAGCCACCGATCTTGGCACCTTTATTCAGCGCTCGAATAGCGTTCTTGCTGATGGCGCCATAACTCATGGCAGATATATTTAATGGCGACGCCATATAGGGCTGTGTGCAATCGGGACCACCAAACTTTACTCTGGGATTAACTTCATGCACATGCTTCGGCGCGAGGGAATGATTCATCCATTCATAACCGGCTCGATTCACATCGAAAATGGTACCAAACGGACGGGTATCTCGCACATCCTTGGCGCGCTGATATACCAGCGAACGAAACTCACGCGGTACCGGTGAGCCACTGGTATCCGACTCTACGAAGTACTGTTGAATTTCCGGCCTGACTGCTTCAAGCATGTAACGAAAGCGGCCAAGAAACGGATATAAACGTCGAATAGTGTGCCTGGTTTGTAATAGATCGATAAACCCCAATCCGATAATCGGTAACACAATAATGAACAAGCACAAAATGGGTGGCCATAAATAGGCGATAGCCAAAATGACCAGTGGGGCAACAATTGAAAATATAATGAATGCAACTCGTAGCGTCATTGTTCACATCCGCATAGCGGCTTAACTGAGTGATGAACGCTGATTATTACATCAAATAGGCGTTGACTGCGAGCAATTAAAATCGGCCCTAAACCCGGTGATGTCATTTTGTGTTACTTAGCAGCGAGCTTCTGACCATTGGCAATCTGATTGATCTCAGCAACCGTTTTCTGCAGCTCCGTAGCACCAAGCGGTTTAGAATAATAGTAGCCTTGAACAGCGGATATACCCATGCTGACCACGGCATTTAACTGATCGTCAGTTTCCACACCTTCGGCAACAGTGTCCAGCGCCAAAGACTCCGCTAGTACCGCGACGGTTTGCGCAATTGAGCTTTGATGATCATTGTCTATTTCCATGGCCTGGATAAATGACTTGTCAATCTTTAATGTATCGATTGGCAGGTTTTGTAAATAACTCAACGATGAATAGCCCGTACCGAAATCATCTAAAGCGATTTTTATACCTGCGTTACGTAAAGCACTCAGAGATTGCACCACAAGATCAACATCATTCATGACCACACTCTCCGTAAGCTCCAGCTCCAGATAATGTGCCGGCAAATTATATTGCTGTAAGCAATCGCGTACGTCAGACACAAAATCAGGTTGCAGGAATTGATCTGCAGATACATTAACCGCAACTCTAAGCGGATACTCTCCAGTTTGAACCCACTCAGCTGCTTGCCGGCAAGCCTCTTTTAAAACCCACATACCCATCTGCTGAAGCAAACCACATTCTTCAGCTACCGGAATAAAGTGATCCGGCGGGATCATGCCGCGATCAGGATGATTCCATCGTATTAATGCCTCCACAGAATCGATACAGCCAGCTGCAATATTAAACTTGGGCTGATAATACAATTCAAATTGATTGTCGCGTAATGCGAGTTGCAAATCGGTTTCCACCCTGACCTTATGCTCATAGTCTGCGCGTAAATCGGCATTGAACGTCATAATTTTGCTTCTTCCCTGGGCTTTAGCACAATACATTGCGAGGTCGGCATTCTTCATCAACTCGCTAACATCACTGGCATGCGCAGGATAATGGCTAAGCCCTATGCTTGCACCTATCTGCAAGAATCCTCTGTCAACGCTATAGGGCTCACAAAGATGCGTACTAAGAGACTCCGCGAAACTCTCCAATTCGCTTGTATGAGTATATTTTTTCAACACAGCAAATTCATCGCCTCCGATTCTTGCCAGATGATTTTCGTGACGACAAAAACTGACCAATCGCTTGGAAAACGCTTGAAGCAGTTGATCGCCAACGGTGTGGCCCATGCTGTCGTTAATGTATTTAAATTTGTCCAAATCAATCAGTAGGATGGCGAGGTTCTGATTGGCAACATTGACAGACTCCATCATTGATTCAGCAACGACGGAGAAACTTCTTCTATTACTTAATCCTGTTAGCTCATCATGGTTTGCCAAATGATGCAATCGCTTAAAATACCTGACCGAAAACAAAATCATTGCTGCGCACAGCACTAATAGAAAGCTATCGATTATCAGGTTGGTAGTGGCTCTCTTTTCCATGCCACTGATTTCTGCAAGAATATTTTGCGTGGAGTCTGATCTTAGTTCGAGCGCAAGCGCGTACAGTTCATTCGCAGAGTTAACCCAACGTTTAAGATCATCATTGGCAACAGAGCCATATAGCAATCGCTCAATTAGCGATTCATTTATTTCGAGGTATTCATTGAGGTATTGCTCACTCACCTGCTCTTTTTTCTGTTCTATTGAATCGCTGAACTGGTAGCGTCGTCCGAGCAATCTGATCTCTTCAAAAGCCAATGCAGTGCGGTAATTTAATTTTTGCAGCAGCATATGGTGGAGCTGTGCATCAAAACCTGCGTTGCCGTGTTCAGCGTTTACCAGTATGTTTTCCAATAACGACGCTATCTGTAAATTAGCTTCTTGCAGGACCCAAATAGAATCTATAAAACGTGCATGATATTGTACTTCTTGACTGTCAATTGTTGTTGCGGATTGCACATCTCTGCGCACGATGCCAATTGCGTTAATTAATTTCGAGTAGCGATCAAAATGACCAACGGCAATATCGGATTGCAATGGGTTCATCGTACCAGTGGAACGACCATTAAACGCATCCCGCTGACTTAACAAATCTACCTGTAATTGCTTTAGCGTAGCGCTACTCAATCCAATATTGTGACTTATTTGATTACCTCGCAATCCCGGCACAAGCGACACAGAAGTGGTGGACATAGCTTGCAGCGCTTCTTGAAAAGCCTTATCAGATTCATGGATAGCGTTAGTGTACTGCTGTTGCGTTTGCGCCTCTGCTACGCCAATACTTAACAAATCTAAAAGATACTTACGTTCCTGACTCAGCTTATTGGCAAGAACAAACAGCTTGTCTTCGATTGAGCTCAGCGCTTGTACTTGACGAGCATCAGATCGTTGAACATAGGCATTCCACCAGAAGCTAGCTGTCAGCCAGACGATGAGCAATACCGAGATCACTGAGAAAGAGATCAAGTACTTTCGTTTGTCATAGACACTATTCACGCCGACCTTACTGCTCCGAACGGTAACGAATTGCACTGAAACCGTGCACTACCTAAGTATCGGCGTATTCAATGATTGGTGCAGCCACGGTTGCGCAGAGTTGAACTTCCTCACGGATTAGGGTTATCGGGGGCGATCAATTTCCGAAGGTCGAGCGCCAATATTGCTTAAATTGGCCTCAAAAACGTCCAAAATAACCCGCTGCAGGTTATTCGGCATACTTATTGTAATTCGATAGTATTGAAAAAGATTGAGTTGCAAGCGGTGTCGGCACAAAGAAACAACAGGTTGATCAGTGGCAATCGAGTGATCTGTCGATGCTCATTGGAACTACCTAAAGTAGATGCATTCAGCAATTTTCGAACTGAAAGGCAAGGCTATCTATCGTTCAACACCAGAGGCGGCGCGCTCTATATGGGGCAACAATTTACGCCATTAACCATTAACAAGGTGTTTAATGGAGACGAAGCGGCCACATTGAAAAACGTTGTTTTGTATCCACCAGAGCACCCCGAAGTCAGACTTGGACATATCGACGCTCGTTTTCTACATTTCACACCAGGACAGAAATTCATAGGCATGGTGATTCGATTTGTGGGTCTGTCCGAACCACAACTGGATAGTCTGAACACACTTTGCGATACCCTAACACCAGTTGAAAATAACGAAGAAGTCGCCATACTCAGGGCAGTCAAACAAAGGCTCTGAGCGGGCACTTTATACCTCGTTGTTCATCACACCAATGAACAGACAGCAATACGCATTAATGTATCTCGATCGGTAGCCACTGAATTGCGTTATGTACAAATATAAATTGCAACGCACTTAATCACTTTTTTTGAACCACTGTTCAAGTTCATTGTGACCAAATTCAGAGTTAACAACACTGTGTTGTCTTTGCCTGGCAAGTTGGTCGATAACAACTAATCTTGTAGTATAATTACAACGATCAACTAGTAGAACCATAAGGTCAAAATGTGGCCAAAGCGCCGCGCTATTCCAGGCGATCACACGTCGATCTGTGACTAATTCCTGCCTATCAATAACTTCAAATTAGCATGACTACAGCAGCCCCACTAAACATGACGCCCTCGGATTTTCAAAAAAGCATTTTGCACCATCTTGGCAGCAGCTTGGCGAAGCAACCTGCTAACGCTACCATTGGTGATTGGAGAATGGCGCTGTCGTTAAGCCTACGCGACCTCATTATCGACCCGTGGTTAGAGAGTGATCGGCAAACTCAAAAACAGAAAGGCAAACGGGTGTATTACCTGTCCATGGAATTCTTGATTGGTCGCTTGATAGAAGATGCGGCCGTCAATCTGGGTGCGGAGCAACTCGCTAAAACTGCGTTAGAAGCATTGGGCCAAGATTACGCAAAGGTTGTCGCTGCTGAACCTGATGCTGCATTAGGTAATGGCGGCTTGGGACGATTAGCCGCATGCTTTTTGGATAGCATGTCTACGTTGGAAATACCGGCTTTCGGTTATGGTATTCGATACGAACATGGCTTGTTCGAACAACATTTCGAACACGGCCGACAAATTGAAAAAGCGGAGACGTGGTTAGCCCAACGCACCGCGTGGGAATTCAAACGGCCAGAAGCTTCACATGAAATCAGTTTTGGTGGTGAAGTCATAGACGTTAAGGAGGCAGCTGTTTGGAAGCCTCAAGAAACCGTGATCGCTACGGCTTTCGATACCCCCATTGTTGGCTGGCAAGGAAAATGGGCGAATACATTACGCTTGTGGTCTGCGCAGCCAAATCTGGCCTTTGACCTTGATCGATTTAACGATGGGGATTATCTGGGTGCAACCGAACCTGAAGCACTGGCACGCACAATCTCACGCGTGCTGTACCCAGACGACACAACAGATAAAGGCAAGGAATTAAGACTCAAGCAAGAGTACTTTTTTACGGCCGCATCCATCATGGATATTGTAAAGCGCTTATTAGCTGAGGGGTACGAGCTCGATACGCTTCCGTCCAAAGTGGCCATTCAATTAAACGACACCCATCCGGCAATTGCCGGGCCAGAAATGGTTCGACAGTTAGTCGATGAGCATGGTATGGCGATGGACCGCGCTATCGCCATTGCGCGTGACTGCTTAAATTACACTAATCACACATTGCTACCTGAAGCATTGGAACGTTGGCCTGAGGGACTCTTTTGCAAAGTTCTGCCAAGACATTATCAAATTATCGAAATCATTCAGGCCCGCAGTCATGCTGCTGATGGACATAAAGTTAACATTATCGAAGATGGTTCAATCAAGATGGGCGAGTTGGCTTTCTTAATGGCACATCGTGTTAACGGTGTGTCTGCCATGCATTCAGAACTGGTTAAAACTACCGTGTTCACGGAGTTGCATGAGATATATCCGAATAGAATCGTCAATCAAACAAATGGCATCACACCTCGACGTTGGCTCTACACCTGCAATCCGGCGCTTAGAAATCTACTTAACGACAGTATCGGGACCGACTGGCCGGCAGATCTGGAACAATTGCAGACTTTAGAGAAATACGAGAACGACAAAGCATTTCTTGATGCATTCATGGATGTGAAAACACAAAACAAAAACCGTTTAGCAAACTGGATTCAACAACGACATGGTGTTGTAATTGATTCCGCATCAATGTTTGATGTTCAAATTAAGCGTGTGCATGAGTACAAACGGCAATTAATGAATATCCTGGAAGTGATCGCGCTTTGGAACGCAATACGTGACAACCCGAACGCTAGTTGGGTACCACGAGTAAAAATTTTTGGTGGCAAGGCAGCGCCTGGTTATCGTATGGCGAAATCGATCATTCATTTAATCAATGATGTCGCGCGTGTTATCAACAGTGATCCCATCACACAAAAGTACTTGCAAGTGGTTTTCCCAGAAAACTATAACGTATCCATGGCAGAAATCTTAATTCCGGCAACGGATTTATCAGAGCAAATTTCCACTGCAGGCAAAGAGGCGTCAGGCACTGGCAACATGAAGCTCTCTCTTAACGGTGCACTAACCATTGGCACATTGGATGGCGCAAACGTAGAAATTCGAGAGCGCGTCGGCGATGAAAATTTCTTTCAATTCGGACTAACCGTCACTGAAGCGGACAAGGTCAGAGAACAACATGATCACTCCCGAAAAGCAATTGAAGCGAGCCCGATCTTAACCAGAGTACTAGGCCAGATCGCCAGCGGGTTGTTTTCAGAAGGCGACACTCATCGGTATGTATCGCTTATTGCGAACTTGTACGAGCAAGACTATTTCCTGGTTTGTTCTGACTTTGATGCTTATTACGCAAAGCAGCGCGAGATTGATAGTGTGTACGTGGATTCACAAAAGTGGGCGAAAATGTCACTACTTAATACTGCGCGACTTGGCTGGTTCTCATCAGATCGAACAATTCAGGGTTACGCTAATGATATATGGGGAGTACACTCTAATCTAGCCAGCTGACTTGATTACGAAATTCAGCTGAGTAAGAAACTGAGCGGATGACGGGGTCGGTATGAAACCACTGAGCGACACAGATGCACAAAGGCTTGTAGCAGGAACACACCCCGATCCATTCTCCGTGCTCGGCCATCATGAGACAGACAAACTCACTACCATTAGGGTTTTCGCGCCGGGCATCAATGCCATTGATGTTATACCATTCGATTCCGAACAAACGTTTCTAGAGCTCAAGCCCCTACCTAACTACAACGGACTGTTTGAAGCCAGCTGTAAATCGCCTGCCTCCCGCATACGCTATCGATTACGCATGACACGCGGCGAAGAAACATGGATTGAGGGCGACCCATACCAGTTCGGACCCGCACTGGGTGAACTCGATGAGCACCTCATCAGTGAGGGTGCACACTTAAACTTGTGGGAAGTACTTGGCGCTCACTCAATTAATCATGAGTCTATTGATGGAGTCCATTTTGCCGTTTGGGCACCCAACGCTAGCCGTGTTTCCGTGGTTGGAAACTTTAACCACTGGGACGGCCGCCGACATTGTATGCGCAGGCGCGGAGCAACCGGTGTGTGGGAGATATTTATACCCGGCCTTGGCGAAGGCGAACACTATAAGTATGAGTTACTCGACAGCAGCGGTAATGTGTTACCGCTTAAAGCGGATCCTGTCGGCTTTGGCTCGGAGCATCCACCGGGAACCGCATCCATTGTGCGCAATATCGATCAGTTTGCATGGTCTGATAACGATTGGATGGAAAACCGGGCCAACAGGCATAGCGTTGATAGTCCTATCAGTATTTATGAAGTGCATGCTGGTTCCTGGCGTACGGTTCAAGAGCAAACACCACGACCGCTATCCTATCTTGAGCTGGCGGATCAACTGGTCAATTATGTTAAGTCATTAGGCTTTACTCATATCGAGCTAATGCCGATTTCAGAATTCCCGTTTGATGGTTCCTGGGGCTACCAACCGGTTGGTTTGTTTGCGCCAACAATTCGTTTTGGTACTCCTAATGAATTTCGAGCATTTGTTAATGCATGTCACAACGCAAACATCGGTGTCATTATCGACTGGGTTCCCGGTCATTTTCCCGAAGATGCGCACGGGCTTGCGAACTTTGATGGCACTGCGTTGTACGAGCATGCCGATCGTCGCGAAGGGTTCCATCCCGACTGGAACACCATGGTATTCAACTATGGGCGTCGCGAGGTTGCTAACTATCTTATTTCAAATGCTTTGTATTGGTTACGTGAATTTCATATCGATGGTATTCGCGTTGATGCAGTCGCGTCCATGCTATACCGCGACTATTCACGTAAAGAGGGCGAATGGATTCCAAATCAGTTCGGTGGACGAGAAAACTTAGAGGCTATCGCGTTCTTACAACGTTTGAATGAAACCTGCTATCAGGAACACCCGGGCATTATGACCATTGCTGAAGAGTCAACAGCGTTTCCCGCTGTGTGCGGTATGACCAGCAATGGTGGCTTGGGTTTCGGCTATAAGTGGAATATGGGTTGGATGAATGACACCCTGAATTACATTAGTGAAGATCCCGTTCACCGTAAGTACCATCATCAAAAAATAGCGTTTGGTTTGCACTACGCATTCTCTGAAAACTTTGTACTACCCATCAGCCATGATGAAGTGGTACATGGAAAAGGCTCCATGCTTAATCGGATGCCGGGTGATGAATGGCAACGTTTTGCCAATCTTCGAGCATACTATGGCTTTATGTGGTGCCACCCCGGAAAAAAATTACTGTTTATGGGCAGTGAATTTGCGCAATCGTCTGAATGGAGTCATCAACAAAGTCTGGATTGGCATTTACTGGAGTACGCTTTTCACGCTGGCATACAAAAACTCATTGGTGATTTAAATCAGTTGTATACCTCAACCCCTGCACTCTATGAGAAAGACTCCAAGGCGGACGGATTCCAATGGATTGAAGAAAACAGCGCCGAAGAATCATTGTTTGCTTGGGTTCGCAGAGGCACAGAAAACGCACCTCCAATACTCGTGGTTAGCAACTTTACCCCTGTACAACGCGAAGCTCGTCGCATCTCGGTGCCAGAACCCGGACGCTGGATTGAAAAATTAAATACCGATGCCCCCTTTTATGGAGGCGGCGGTAATGGTAATCTGGGTCACATCACCAGTGAATCTGGTGCATCGGATTATCGGGGCCACTCGGTAGTAATGACGGTGCCGGCGCTCTCAACTCTGGTGTTTGAATTAGAAAGAGGTGACTAATCATCTAATATAAGAACAAATTAGGGATGTATTATGGATAGAGAGCTACAACGTACAGTACAGCAGTCTATGGCCTTCATACTAGCTGGTGGGCGTGGCAGTAGACTTTATGAATTAACTGATATTCGGGCAAAACCAGCCATGTTCTTCGGGGGAAAATCCCGAATAATCGATTTTCCACTATCAAATGCAGTCAATTCAGGTATCAATCGAATTGGTGTTGCCACGCAATACAAAGCGCACAGCTTAATTCGTCACTTGCAACGTGGTTGGGATCATTTTCGAGAAGAGCGCAACGAATCACTCGACATTCTGCCTGCATCGCAACGCATGGACGAAGAAAACTGGTACAACGGCACTGCAGATGCGGTCTACCAAAATACCGATATTATTCGCGATCATAAACCACCTTACGTCATCGTTCTTGCCGGCGATCACGTGTATAAACAAGACTACTCTGTCATGATCGAGCATCACATTAATAGTGGTGCTGATGTCACAGTCGGTTGTGTTGAAGTACCTCGAGCTGACGCGTCAGAGTTTGGCGTAATGCAGGTTGATGAACATGACAACATCATCCAATTTTTTGAAAAACCTGCCGACCCTCCCGCTATGCCCGGGCACCGGGATCAATCGCTTGCCAGCATGGGTATCTATGTTTTTGAGACCAACTATTTATTGGGTTTGCTCGAGCAAGATGCCCATACACCAGAGTCAAAACATGATTTCGGCGGCGATATAATTCCTGCCATTGTTAAAAACGGCAAAGCAGTGGCCCATCCGTTTAGTCGCTCTTGTGTTCGCTCTGGCATAGAGCAAAAACCTTATTGGCGCGATGTTGGTACTATCGATGCATTCTGGCAAGCTAATATCGATTTAACCGATTTTGAACCAGAGCTTGATCTTTACAGCAACGAATGGCCAATTTGGACATACTCAGAGCTAACACCACCCGCCAAGTTTATCCACAATGAAAAAGGCAGAAGAGGCCTGGCTGTTTCGTCGATGGTATCCGGCGGTTGTATTATTTCCGGTTCTCGCCTAATTCGTTGTCTCATGTATACAGGTGTGCGCACGCATTCGTATACGCGACTCGAGGGTGTGATCGCCATGCCATATGTCGAAATTGGACGCAAGTCTAAGCTCAAAAATGTCGTTATAGATCGTGGGGTAAAAATTCCTGAAGGGCTTGTTGTTGGTGAAGATCCAGAACATGATGCACAACGCTTCAGAAGAACTGAAGGCGGTGTATGTCTGATAACACAACCCATGGTAAACAATTTGTAAAGCACATGAATGTCCTTTTTGTTGCATCTGAATGCGCGCCATTTGTAAAAACGGGTGGGCTGGCAGATGTTATCGGTGCGGTGCCCAAGGCACTTGCCTCGGCAAATAACAACGTAAAAATTCTGCTGCCAGCCTATCCGGCTCTGGCTCATATGTTATCCGACGGCGAATCAGTACTGGATATTCCTGATTTGTTTGGCGCTGGAGCACAGCTTGTGGCTGTGAGTGCTGAAGGGCTCGACTTACTGCTGCTTAACGCACCGCATCTATATGATCGACCTGGCAATATCTATGTAAACGATCAACAACAGGACTGGGCAGACAATCATTTTCGTTTCGGCGCACTATCAATGATTGGAGCCAAGGTTGCAGCACATGGCGTTGATGGCTGGACACCCGATGTTGTAAATGCGCACGACTGGCAGGCAGGTTTGGTTCCCGCTTACCTAAAGCAAGAAGAACAACAACTATCACGAACAATGCCTCCCGTAGTCATGACAGTGCACAACATTGCATTTCAAGGATTGTTTGATCAACGGTATCTCGATCAATTAGCATTGAGCCAATCATTATTTCACCCGGAAGGCATCGAGTACTTTGGGCATATCGGTTTTTTAAAAGCGGGTTTGGCATTGGCCGATAAAGTCACAACAGTAAGCCCGACTTACGCAAGAGAACTCCTCAGCCCAGAGTTTGGTATGGGATTCGAGGGTTTACTGCGCGCACGTACAAACGATTTAACTGGCATTCTGAACGGCATCGATACCGACGTTTGGAATCCGGCAACTGACCCTAATTTAGTCGCATCCTATTCCATCGACGATATGAGCGGCAAGCGGATTAATCGACATGCTGTTGAGTCAAAATTTGGCTTGGAATCCAGTACAGACGCACCTTTATTTTGTGTGGTTAGCCGACTGACAGAACAAAAAGGACTTGATTTATTACTTAATTGCTTGCCGACGCTGGTAAATTCCGGGGCGCGACTTGCACTTCTGGGGTCTGGCGAGCAGGCTTTGGAACAGGCTTATCTCGACGCTGCAAAACAGTACCCGGGCTATGTCAGCGTAACTATTGGTTACGACGAAGCATTGTCGCATCTGATGCAAGGCGGCAGCGATGCTATTCTTATTCCATCGCGGTTCGAACCCTGCGGTTTAACGCAACTATACGGTCTACGCTATGGCACTATTCCAGTTGTTGCAAGAACCGGCGGACTTGCCGATACCGTTATTGATGCTAACGAGGTTGCACTGACACAAGGATATGCCACCGGGTTTCAGTTTTCACCTATTACCGCACAATCATTAGATGTAACTATTGGACGCGTTTGCGAAGTCTATAGAAACAAGCCAGCGTGGGACACTCTGATCAAACAAGCAATGCAACAAACCGTTGACTGGGACCAATCTGCAGCAGCCTATTTGTCGCTATATCAACAAGTAACCGCACCGTAAGTTAGGCGGATAACAGTTCTTCCGCAACGGCTAACCGAGCTGTACTACAATTTCAACTATTCGTGAATACTCAATTTTCCATAAGCTTTGGTACACCTTTTCAACTAGGTGCAGTGGCAGACGGCAACGGAGTTAATTTTGCCGTTTTTTCAGAAAATGCCACTGGAATAGACCTGTGCCTGTTTTCTGAAGACGGGCAAACCGAACTACAGCGAATTCCATTGCCAGAGAAAACCGGTTCAGTTTGGCACGGCTATGTTCCCGGACTACGACCGGGTGCAAAATACGGGCTGCGGGCTCATGGAAGTTATGCCCCTGAGCAGGGTCATCGTTTTAACCCACATAAATTATTACTTGACCCCTACACCCGTGAATACGCCGGCAACTGGATACAGAATAATGCGCTGCTTGGCTATCGAAAAAAAGCCTCACAACTGGATTTATCATTCGATGAACACGATAGCGCGCCGTTCGTGCCGAAGTCCGTTGTTTCCGATCCAGCATTGTTCTCAAACACCGGCACAACAACAGGCTGGCAACTGAATGAAGAACTTATTTATGAAGCGCATGTAAAAGGATTGACTCAAACCCACCCAGACGTACCGGACGATATACGTGGGACCTATGAAGGCCTTGCCTCAGACGCCATTATTGAACACTTATTGAAACTGGGTGTGTCGTCTATCGAGTTGTTACCGGTGCACGCTTTTGTCGATGACGGATTTCTCTTAGAGCAAAACTTAAAAAACTACTGGGGCTATAACACTATCGGCTTTTTT
This sequence comes from uncultured Granulosicoccaceae bacterium, assembly GCA_964390335.1. Taxonomy (GTDB): domain Bacteria; phylum Pseudomonadota; class Gammaproteobacteria; order Granulosicoccales; family Granulosicoccaceae; genus Granulosicoccus. The sequence goes on from CAYMHU010000001.1 coordinate 258,909, forward strand.
GCACCCGAACCGCGTTATTTTGGACCATCAGGTATTTTGGGATTTCGGGCGATGGTTGATAAATTCAAAGCCGCGGGAATTTCCGTTATCCTGGACGTTGTTTACAACCACACAGCCGAAGGCGATCATCGCGGCCCAACCATCTGTTTTCGAGGTTTGGATAACGCGTCCTATTATCGACTCCTTGCAGGTCAACCGCGATACTACGTCAACGATACAGGTTGCGGCAATACAGTCAACGTTTCACACCCATACGTGTTGCGTATGGTTACTGACAGTTTGCGCTTCTGGGTACAATGTATGGGTGTGCAAGGTTTTCGGTTCGATCTTGCAACCACACTGGGCCGCGAAGACTATGGATTTGATCGGCGCGGTGGTTTTTTCGATGCACTACGACAAGACCCAGTGCTCTCAAAGGTGAGACTCATTGCCGAACCATGGGATATTGGTCCCGGTGGGTATCGATTAGGTGAATTTCCTGCCGAGTTCTCAGAATGGAATGATGCGTACCGCGATACCGTGCGCAGATACTGGCGTGGCGATGTGCATTCTGCGCAAGAACTCGGCGCACGTTTGCTTGCATCAGCGGATCGCTTTGATCGAGATGGCAAACGCGCGTGGTCGTCGATCAACTTTCTGACTTCGCATGACGGTTTTACTCTAGCCGATACCACCCGATATAACGAGCGACATAACGAAGCCAACGGCGAAGACAACCGCGACGGTCACCATGCTAACTACAGCGATAACTGTGGCGTGGAAGGCGATACCGATAACAAAGATATTATAGAACGCAGAGTCCGGCGTCAGCGCAATATGTTTGCAACCCTGTTTCTATCCCAAGGTACCCCTATGCTACTGGGAGGAGACGAAATATCTAATTCACAGCAAGGCAACAACAATGCTTATTGTCAGGATAACGACATTGGCTGGTTGAATTGGGATAAGTCTGACCCGGAGATGCTGCAATTTGTGCAGGCACTCAGTGCCTTTCGCAAAGCTCATATTGCGCTGCGACAAACAAGGTTCCTACACGGCGCGCAAAGAAAACGCGACGGCAAGCCGGATGTTCAATGGAGTGATTTTAAAGGACGACCCTTGCAATGGCGCGATCCGGGTTTGTCTTGTTTATGTGTGACTATCAGATGCTCGGCTGAAGCGCCTGAACACGATGCCGACAACGACTGCGTTTTTATCGTGTTCAATCGCGATGATGCGTCAACTCTGGTGAAATTGCCACCTATCGACCGTGGCTATCAGTGGGTAAAGGAAATTGATACTTCCGTTGTTGGTGATGAAATTTCTAGCGGAATTCAAGTTCTCGACTCTGCCTATTCGATGCAGGTTAAAGGCTGTTCGGTAGTCGCATTGGCAATGCAAGAAGCCTCTTAGTCGAATCATGTGTATTGCATCTGGTTCAATTGCTAGTGCAATCAGCTTTTTTGATATTTAATAAACGGTGTAAGCTCAGCCACTTTATCGTAGAGTTTACGGGCTGAATGATTAAAGTCCTGCGTTAACCAGTAAACATTATCAACGCCTTGATTTTGCGCCTCAGTGTAAACCGCCTCTATCAACGCCCTGCCTAAACCCTGATTACGCACATCGGCGCTGACGTACAAATCTTGTAAATAACACACGTTCTCGATACGCCAATTGTGAGGATGATAAATGTAATGCACTAAACCTACGGGGCCTGTATCTTGGCGCGCGATTAAGGCGTGTTGCTGGTGATTGCTTGGGTCTGTTAGTCGGCTAAACGTGTTTTCGTAAACTTCATCCGCGACATCCGTCTCGTAAAAAGCTAGATAGTCATGCCATAGACTACGCCAGTCGTCTTTATCACTCGCAGACAAGGGAAGGATGGTGACAGACATGGGAATTCCTACAAATCAATTTATACGCAATCCCGTCAGCTTATCAAAAAAATGAATATTTTCTGGGGCAACATTTAAGCTAATTTTTTGTTGTTCCTGATTATGCACACCGGTTAAGCACGCTGTTAACGCAACGGTGCCATTAGCCATGGCTCCATACAGCAATGTGGTAGAACCCAATGGTTCCGCGTAATCCACATCCAACTGCATGGGGCCAGCTGAATCAAGCACTAAATGTTCTGGCCGTATCCCAACCGACACCGCTCCTTCATGCTGGGTGTGACACGGCAAGCTAATTGAATCCCCCAGCTTTACTACCCCGCCCGATACGACACCATCAAATACATTCATTGCAGGACTACCAATAAACTGAGCTGCAAATAAGGAAGCAGGAGTTTGATACACATCTAGCGGAGACCCAATTTGTTCAGCCTTACCTTCGTTCATCACAATCATGCGATCTGCCATAGTCATGGCCTCAACTTGATCATGAGTCACATACAACGATGTAACCCCAAGCCGTGCCTGCAGCTGCTTTATTTCAAGCCGCATTTGCACGCGCAATTTAGCATCCAAATTAGACAATGGCTCATCAAATAAAAATACCGCAGGTTCTCTGACGATGGCACGACCCATTGCAACGCGCTGCCTTTGTCCACCAGATAGCTGCTTGGGTTTACGCTCAAGATAGCCTTCAAGCTGTAATAGTTTTGCCGCCTCCTCTACTTTGCGCTTTTGCTCTGCTTTAGGTACTTTCGCAATCTTAAGCCCATATGCCATATTGTTGCGCACCGACATATGCGGATACAGCGCATAGTTTTGAAACACCATAGCGATATCCCGGTCCATGGGTTCCTTATCGTTCACCATTTCACCGGCAATACTGATCGTACCTTCCGTTACAGTTTCAAGCCCGGCAACCATTCGCAGCAAGGTGGATTTGCCACAGCCAGACGGACCAACGATGACTATAAACTCACCATCTTCCACCAACATATTGATTCCTTTAATGACTTCAACGGAACCAAAGCTTTTACGCACATTTTCAAGCGTTACTGCAGCCATATTATTTCTCGCTGTCCACCAGGCCTCGAATAAACAGTTTTTGCATTGATATAACAACCAGTACCGGTGGAATCATTGCAAGTATGGCGGTGGCCATAATCACTGGCCAATCGGCAGTGTCGTCCCCCGATGGAAACATTTGCTTTATACCCATAACAATTGTATTCATCTCGGGGTCAGTGGTAATCAGCAATGGCCAAAGGTATTGATTCCAGCCATAAATAAACAGAATAACAAACAAAGCGGCAATGTTGGTTCGGCTCATTGGCACAACAATGTCGATAAAAAATCGCATCGGTCTCGCGCCATCCACCCGCGCGGCTTCAGCCAGCTCGTCCGGTATGGTCATAAAGAACTGTCTGAACAGAAAGGTTGCGGTAGCAGAAGCGATAAGTGGAAAGATCAAACCAGAATACGAATTGAGCAGACCAAATCCGGCTACCACTTCGTATGTGGGCACGATACGAACTTCCACTGGCAACATTAGCGTTAAAAAGATTAACCAGAAGAAAAAACCTCGACCCGGAAACCGGAAGTACACAATGGCATACGCAGACAACAATGAAATGATGATTTTTCCTACCGCAATACCAATCGCCATAATTAGGGAATTTACTAACATGGTTGATACAGCCACATTCACACCTGAAAATAGCGCTCGCTTGTAATTCTCTAGAAAGTGCTCACCAGGCCACAGCGGCATGGGCGGACTGGTGATTTCCGGCTGCGTTACAGTTGATGCAACAAAGGCTAACCATATCGGGAAAAATATGACTAATACACCAAGGATCATCAGGCAATGACTTAACCATAACGCCGCACCGCGTTTCTCAACCATGCCATCGTAATTTTTGTCGGTGGTTGCTGCCATCAGTAGTGCACCTTCTTTTCGATGTACTTAAACTGTAATACCGTTAGAGCACCAACAACTACAAGCAGTATGACCGACTGCGCTGCAGACGAACCCAGATCCTGACCCACAAACCCATCAGAAAACACCTTATATACCAGTATGGTAGTGGCCTGCTGTGGTCCACCTGAGGTGATGGTATGAATTACGCCAAACGTTTCAAAAAAGGCATACACCACATTTACTACTAGCAAGAAAAAGGTGGTTGGTGAAATCAGTGGCAATATGATGGTTAAAAACCGACGCCAGAATCGAGCACCGTCTATGGCTGCTGCTTCGATGACCGATCGTGGTACCGATTGCAACGCCGCGAAAAAGAATAAAAAGTTATAACTGATACGACCCCATGCGGATGCAACCACCACCAACCCCATGGCCTCGTTGTCGTTTAATACATGATTCCAATCGTATCCAAACTGCCCCAAATACCACGATACCAGCCCCACACGCGTGTTAAACATAAACAGCCAAAGCACGCCAGCTATTGCAGGGGCTACGGCATAGGGCCAAATCAGCAATGTTCGATACACACCAGCACTTTTGACTAACCGATCAGCTATTACTGCCAGTAACAGCGCTGGGATCATTGACGCAAGCGTAACCAACGTGGAGAAAATCGCTGTGGTTAAAAAAGACGCTCGGTAATATTTATCGGATAGTAAAAATTCGAAATTACCCAAACCAACGAATTGCGATGACAATCCGAATGGATCGGGTATGTACATTGACTGCCAAACGGCTTGGCCGGCAGGATAAAAGAAAAAGACGACTGATATTAGCAGTTGCGGAAAGACGAGCAACATTGGCAATAGCCAACCTTTGAATGTTACCCGCCTTTCCATTTCAATCGCTCTCTAGCGAGAACTTATTTGCTTGCTTGCTCGAACCGACGTAACAGCTTGTTACCGCGTTCAACCGCACTGTCCATGGCTTCCTGTGCAGATTTATCACCAGACCACACAGCCTCAAGCTCTTCATCGATGATGCCGCGGATTTGATCGAAAGAACCTAAACGCAATCCTTTAGAATTTGCCGTTGGCTCTTTTGCAGTCATCTGGATTACAGCTATATCAGTACCTGGATTAGCGTCATAAAAACCATCGGCTTTGGTTTTCTCACCTGCCGCAGTCGTTATGGGTAAGTAGCCGGTGTCTTGATGCCATTTCGCCTGGATTTCTTCGGTTGACAGAAAATTCAAAAAGGCAGCAACACCTTTGTATTCTTCATCTGAATGGCCTTGCATTACCCATAATGACGCTCCACCGATAATCGTATTCTGTGGCGCACCATCTACACCCTCCCAATACGGTAAAGGTCGTACAGCAAAATCAAATTGAGCCTCTTTCTTAATACCGGCATAGCCTGCTGAACTCTCGGTGAACAGTGCACACTCACCAGCGCGGAAATTGGCACCTCCCTCATTTCGCCGTCCAGCATAAAAGAACTTGCCTTCTTTTGCCCAATCACCCATTGCCTGAATGTGTTGAACTTGCAGCGAACTATTGAAAGCCAACTCGGTATCAAGACCGGCAAATCCATTGTCTTTAGTAGCAAATGGCGTGTTGTGATAAGCCGATAGATTCTCAAGATGTATCCAGCTTTGCCATGCAGTGGTTAAGGGGCAATCGTTACCAGAAGCTTTCACTTTATCGAGCACGTCACCCACCTTTTGCCAAGTAGATAAATCGACGTCGGGATCGACACCGGCCTCCTTAAGCGCATCTTTATTAACCCAGAGCACCGGCGTAGAAGAGTTAAACGGCAATGACAACATTTCGCCATCTGTTGTTGTGTAATAGCCTTTAACCGAACCGATATACGCATCGGCATCAAACTCAGCACCTGCATCTGCCATGACTTCATAAACTGGTTTAATTGCACCTTTAGCGCCCATCATGGTTGCGGTACCAACTTCAAATACCATTAACACGTGTGGCTGTTCTTTTGCCCGGAAAGCGGCTATGCCTGCATTTAGCGTTTCGGAATAGTTACCTTTATGACTACCAACAACCGTGTAGTCGCTTTGAGATGAATTAAAAGTTTCTATTTGTTCAGCTACCAGTTCACCTAGTCGCCCCGTAAACGCGTGCCAAAACTGCACTTCAGTTGCCGCAAGTACTGATTGACTCCACAGAAGCGACATGCCTAACGTGGTTCCAGCTAAAGTCTTTGATATAAGTTTCAAGATATTTCCTCCATTAGAATATTGTTCTGTGTGAGCAGCCTACCAACAGTCTGTAAGCACTTGCTACTCACTATTGATATTGATGAATAGCTGTATTCATCGGCATTAAACTACATTGATTCGCACCAGAGTTGTATAGGTAAGGGAACATTTCTCGCGCTGCCAACGGAAACTACATTACTCTGAAATTATTTAATTATTATTACAACTAAACCAGCACTCTACGACCAAGATGTGCATGTGTGGATTAGATGTGCATACCCGGACAAGACGAGACTGCAGAACAAGACTATTGGAGAAGTCAGTCGCAAGTCAATAGGTGATCACTATATCTTGGAAGAAAAAATCAGCAATGAAAGCATTCAATACCGATTAGTGACTTTCAGTACTAAACATGCTAAGAGGCAACGGCTTTCATTCACTTACATTAATTGCAGAAAATCTTTGGTAATACAACGCAACAGATACAAGCAACCCCGGGAGTCCCAAATAGGTTAAACCCAACCGGTGGTGTAATCTTTACCATTTCCATATTCACTACCATATTAAATTCACTACCAAATTAACGCCAAGGTGAATAGGATCGACTCTCAACTCTATACTAATCGGAAACCCATTTTGCGTTAGTTTGATTTCCCAGCAATGCCGGTCATACCAGTTAGTAACTGTGTTCTTTATTTTTTCAAAAGCCTGACGAGGCTGATTTCGCTAAGGAGCGCTAAGGCAAACTACAGCATAGGGTTCAAGCACAAGATCTGTTAGCGTTCTGAGCTGACTTGTTTTCGCAAAGCCATTGATATCCTGGGTACAACTACCCCAG
>CAYMHU010000002.1:0-49420 GCA_964390335.1 uncultured Granulosicoccaceae bacterium
ATCATGGGACAAAATTACTTCAATTCATTGCCATTACGCTTACAGCTCGAGGAGTTGGGCAAATGTCGTTTCATGGGGGCCGATGAATTTGCGGATGGTGTTGATTACATCAAAGGCAAGAAAATCGTCATTGTGGGCTGCGGCGCTCAAGGTTTGAACCAAGGTTTGAACTTGCGTGATTCTGGCTTGGATGTGAGTTACGCATTGCGCGCCGCGGCTATTGCAGAAAAGCGTCAGTCGTGGAAAAACGCAACCGATAATGGCTTCACTGTTGGTACCTACGAAGAGCTTATTCCGAACGCCGACATCGTGATGAACCTAACGCCTGATAAACAGCACACAGATGTTGTTTCAACGGTGATGCCAATGATGAAAAAAGGCGCAACACTTGATTACGCGCATGGCTTCAATTTAGTTGAAGAAGGTATGAAGATTAATAACGACATCACCGTCGTTATGATGTGCCCCAAATGCCCTGGCTCAGAAGTGCGTGCAGAGTATGTTCGAGGTTTTGGCGTACCAACACTAATCGCAGTTCACCGTGAGAACGACCCCAATGGCGATGGTATGAAAATAGCCAAAGCGCTAGCTGTGGGCACAGGCGGGCATCGCGCAGGTGTGCTTGAGTCGTCTCCAATCGCCGAAGTTAAATCCGATTTAATGGGCGAACAAACCATTCTTTGCGGTGTGCTTCAAACTGGCTCGCTGCTTTGTTATAACAAGATGGTCGAAGAGGGTATCGAAGCCGGTTATGCAGCCAAACTGATGCAATATGGCTGGGAAGTGGTAACCGAGGCGCTGAAACATGGTGGTATCACCAATATGATGGACAGGCTCTCGAATCCTGCGAAAGTCCGCGCATACGAATTATCAGAGCAAATGAAAGATTTGCTGCGTCCTCTATTTCAAAAGCATCAGGACGACATCATGTCAGGACACTTCTCCAGCACCATGATGGCAGACTGGGCGAATGATGATGTGAACCTTCTAAAGTGGCGTGCAGAAACGGCTGAAACCGCATTTGAGAAACAGCCGGTTACCGAAGACGAGATTACCGAGCAAGAGTTTTTTGATAACGGAATTTTAATGGTCGCTATGATTCGAACCGGTGTTGAGCTGGCTTTTGAAACAATGGTTGATGCCGGCATCATTGCTGAGTCTGCGTACTATGAGTCTTTGCACGAAACACCGCTAATCGCCAACTTAATTGCTCGTCGTAAGTTGTACGAAATGAACGTAGTCATCTCTGATACAGCGGAATACGGTTGCTACCTATTCGATCAAGCTGCCAGACCTTTGCTTGAAAAAGAATTTATGCCCAGCATTAAAACGGACGTTATCGGTAAGGGTTTGCAATTGAATGATATGTCTGTTGATAACCGTCAGTTGGTAGAGATTAATGCGGCTTTGCGCAACCATCCGATTGAGCAAGTCGGTGCTGAACTGCGTGGCCACATGACAGGTATGAAGTCTATCGTTTAATCGACAAAGACAGACGACTGTAGTAAGTTAAATCGGGCTTTCTCAGCTACTGGGAAGGCCCGTTTTTATTTGTGTCGAGTCGTATTGTTTAGATTGATTGGAGCTTTTAAATGGATATCACTTTGTACCACTCTCCAGGCGCATGCTCTATGGCGGTGTATATTTCGCTGATAGAAGCGGGCGCCGATTTTGACGTTAAAATTATTAGCCTAAAAAACGGCGATCATAAAAAGCCGAAATATGCGACAGTAAACCCAAGAAAAAAAGTGCCTTATCTGCTCGTCGATGGAAAAGGGTTAAGTGAGAACGTAGCGATTCAGCATTGGATAGCCACAACGTTTCCGCAGGCCAATTTAATTCCATCTGATAGTTGGGAGCATTGTAAAGCGCTGTCGTATATGGGTTGGTTTGGATCAGCTATACATCCGCATATTACCCGTCACTTTAAAACTGGCATATTCAGTGCCGATGAATCATCCCATGACGATATAAAAATAAAAGCCAAAGCGATGTATATGGATCAGCTCGCGTTGCTAAACGCCGAGTTGGAAGGTAAAACCTGGTTCTTCAATCACTACACAGTATGCGATTCGTATTTTTTCTGGATATACGATCGCGCTTTAGGAGAACAGTTTGCATTGGATGGTTTTGAACACTGCACTAAACACTACCAGCGCATGATTGAAAGACCTAGTGTGAAGCGGGTTTTGGCGCATCTTCGTGACTAGCCACAATCACCTACGGTTATCAATTTTTTTTAGATCACTGATTTTGTCCTTGTCGTCAAAATTTACAACAACATCAATTTTTTGTCATATCGAGCAGATCTGCATGTAATTCTCCGGCGTAAGCAGGGCATGTATTCAACGTAGTTTGAAGCATGCACAAATCAACAATTACAAACGGAGATATTAAAATGAGCTTTAAATCGATCGGTCGTGCGTCTATCGCAGCGGCTATATTAACTTTAGTAGGTTGCAGTGACGAAGGGGGAGTTGTCATTCTGGATGAAACAGCACAAGCTGTTGGTACCAGTACAGAAGCGAGCTCTGCAACCGCTAATATAGTCGATACCGCGGTTGCCGCTGAAACTTTCACCACATTGGTTGCGGCGCTACAAGCAACTGGTTTGGATGCCGTACTGGCCGATGATTCAAAGACCTACACGGTATTTGCACCGACTGATGCTGCTTTTGAAAAGCTGGGACAAGATACCATCAACGCGCTGTTGGGCGACACAGACACGCTGTCTGACATCTTGCTTTACCACGTATTCCCTGATGCAGCTGTAGATTCAACCACTGCAATCGGCTTAGCCGGCAGCATGATTGAAATGGCCAATGGTGATGAAGTCGCTGTGGTTTTATCTGAAGGAAAACTGTTTATCAACCAATCTGAAGTGTCTGTGACTGACATTGAAGCCAGTAATGGTGTGATACATGTAATCGATACCGTTCTGCTACCGCCAGAAGATATGCCAGTTGACGCAGAAAGTCCGTCAATGAACATTGTTGAAACAGCGGTTGCTGCCGGCTCATTCAACACATTAGCCCAAGCGCTTGTTGCGACTGGTTTGGTAGACACATTAAGCAACCCAGATGATCAATTCACCGTGTTCGCGCCAACTGATGACGCGTTTGCTAAGCTACCTGAAGGTACATTGGAAAGCTTGTTAGCAAACCCTGAAGCACTGACCGACATTCTGTTGTATCACGTGATTGGTGGTTCTTCTGTAGACTCAACTACTGCAATTAGCTTAGCGGGACAAAGCGTTGCTGTAGCGAACGGTGACACAGTTGCCATTTCGTTGGTAGACGGTCAACTACTCATTAATGATTCTGTTGTAACTGCTGCTGATGTAAACGCAAGCAACGGTGTTATTCACGTGATTGATACTGTGTTGTTACCACCGACTGACGAACCGAGTTCAGACGAGCCAGCATCAGAAGATCCGGTAGAAACTCCAATGGGTACCATTTTAGAGATTGCGCAGAACACTGCAGACCTATCAACATTGGTTACTGCGATCGGTGTAGCTGGTTTAGACGGTGCGCTTGGCCATCCTGGCGATACGTACACTGTGTTTGCTCCAACGAATGCAGCGTTCGAAGCTTTAGGTGCGGATACACTTAACGCGGTAATTGCCGACCCAGACGCACTGCGCAATATTCTGTTGCTACACGTTATTCCAGGTACAGTTGTTGACGCAGCTACCGCGCAATCACTCGTGGGTTTTGATGTGCAGGCCGGTAACGGTTCAACGTTAACGCTGACACATGAAGGTGATGACCTGCTGATCAATGGAGCGAAAATTATTGCTACTGATATTCATGCTGCTAATGGTGTTATTCACTTGATAGACGCAGTGCTACTTCCGTAGTCTGTAAAAAACAGTTTGCCGGCGGTTTGCTTTACCGCCGGCAGCTACCAGCCTTTACACATTCCCGCCTAAATCGCTGCACCAACCAACACGCACGCGACACGTTTGGATGCACAATGTTGCATCAGCTTTGAGCAATAAACACTATCGCTTTTCAACCCCGAATTTAGTTGTATAGTGCTTACCTTGGTTTCAATCTGGAGGTAGGCATGCTCAAAGCAGGGGTAATCGGCATCGGAGATATGGGCAGCGGCCTGGCTCTGAATCTTATTAAAAACGGCTTTAGTACGAGTGGAGTCGATTTACTACCTGACCGAATGTCTGCATTCACGAACATGGGTGGGATAGCTGCAAATTCGCCAGCTGAAGTAGGTCGCCATGCCGATGCTGTTTTTGTCATGGTTATGAATGGTCAGGAGGTTAACGATGTTGTTTTGGGTGAGGATGGCTTGTTAACCACAATGAAACCTGGCAGTGCAATATTGTTGACAGCGACCATTAAACCTGCCGAGGCGAAGAAGTTAGGCGAAGCAATGCAAGGTTCGGGAGTGCATTTAATTGACTCACCGGTTTCGGGCGGTTATCCCGGCGCGCAAAATGGCACACTCACATTAATGTCTTCGGCCTCTGACGATGTACTTAGTAAATTCAAACCGGTTATGGAAGCTGTATCGGGTTCAATTCATCATGTAGGCACGGAAGTTGGCATGGGGCAAACAGTCAAAGCTTGTTTACAATCGCTAATAGGTTCCGTTTTTTCAGCCACCTTCGAGGCTTCCGTGTTGGCTGCGAAAGCAGGCGTTGATGGGGAAGCTTTTTACAAAGTTGTCTCAACTTCGAGTGTTGGTTGTGGTGTTACTAGCGGATCACTTGAAAATATCATTGACCGCCAGTTTGAAGGTACCGGTAGTCATATTCGAACCATGCACAAAGACCTCACTATATCGCTGGATCTTGCATGCGAACTTGGTGTACCTATGCACACTGCTGCAACAGCAATGCAGTTATTTCATGCGGGGAAAACAAAGCACCCACAAGGCGACAACTGGATTGTTACACGCGTTGTTGAAGATATAGTGGGTGCTGAGCTGCATCGCAATAAATCTGATTAACGACTTTAAGTTATTGGCATGCCTAGGCTAGGTTGCCGGCGTGCCCTGTCAAGTCATCAGTCCTCTAACGCATCATCCAAGTCAGCTAATGGAAATGCGCGTAAAAAATCCAGCAATTCTTCAGAGTCTAACTGTTGCGAGGTGATATTGAGGGTGCCACCGCTCTTTAATGTTACGTTTAGAGAGCCTTCACCTGCATCGTCGGAAGCCAACACCGTGCGTTTTTGTATGCGGACTTTCCTGCCAGTTGCAGAGCCTCCTAATGACCCAGCGCTTTCAAACAACTTTCCAAGTTCGCCAAGGGCGCCCAACCCAGCAGCACCAGAGCCACCGCTGCCCGACGTTGTAATGGACAGTTTTAGGGCTTCGTCGTCACGTGTGTAATCACGTTCTATAACGGACATACCCAGCACATTTTGATTGCTTATTTCGCCACCGACAAAACCTTCGATTTCGTCCGGCAATAAAGAAAGTTTGATTTCCTCTTTCAGTTGCGTCATACCTTCAAGGCACCATTGGGCTTCTTCGATTGCACCGTTGATGTCGTCTTCTTCACGAATAAGTCGGGCAGCTTCGATACACGCATCGGCTGCATCATCAACCGCATTGGCCGTTGCAATGTGAGGGGTTAAACCAGTTAGAAGGATAGTGGCGCCCAATGTATTTAATACTAGGCTGTTACGTTTTGTGTTGTGCTTCTTCATACTGTAACTCCTTTAATTGCATCGTACAGATTGTGTTGCGAGTTTTTGTGACTACTGGATGAACACTGTGTTGGTTATATTAACTCATCTGAGCCAGTAAATAGTAGTCGTATCTGTCGGTAGAACTACCTAAAAGTCTGCCTCAGATCATCATTAGGGGCATCATTCCTGGAATTCGCCATTTATTATGAGCAGCCGGCACGGACGCTCCAGCGATTTTTGTTGGCGTTTATCCTCGCATTGCGCCAACGCTGCTTCTGTGGCTTTGTCCTCACCCCGTTTTCCGAATGCGATTGCATAAACCAAGCCATTGCTATCATCATGACTAATTGCGTATGCCTTATCTTCGCTAAGTCGTCTGTATTTTGAATAGCTCGATTTAAGCGAGCTTTTTTTAATGGCTTTGCGCTGTACTTTTAAAGTTTGTCTAGCGATCGACGCTTCGTCGTACTCCAGAACCTCGGTATCACCAATATAGTTCAGCGTACATCGCCGGGGTGTACCCAGTGCCTCTGCAAACTGTTGACATTTTAAAAGTGCGCGAGAGTTCGCTACGGTTTGCGTTGGTGCCTTAACGGCAGCTGCAAATGCAGAATTAGCATCTGTTCCGGAAGAGGCAAACGATTTGAAATGTTCCTTCGAATTTTTATAGTTGGACAAAGCGTTTTTTAAGTCTGCATCGTTAATTGTTAATTGTTGTTTTGGTTTTTTTTGCGATGACTTAGCTACCATGTTGTTGCTATTCTTAGTTGCAGCACTGCCAGTTGCTTTTTCTTGCTCGAGTTTTTCTTTGGCGATTGCTTGAGCTTCACTGTCTGCATGAATTTGCACTGCTTTATTTTTTGCTCGCTCAAGTGCTTTTGTACTCACTATGTTGTCGCCTTCGGCGTATAACTCACAGCGAATATTGTACTTAAGGACAATCTCGTTGCTCATACATTTGTTAAGAGCGGATTGATTTGCGGATTTCTGGTTCGGCAAATCATATGCATAGAACACTTCTAATGCATTTTGGTTTAAAGCAAAAGCCATGGCTTTAAAATTGTCTGTGCTGTCTGTATAGGCGCTGTATTTGGTCTGAACGAAGTCAAGTAAGGTGTCTTGCTTCGAAAAAACTAACTTGCGTCGATCAGCACCCGTTTTAACCGTATCGATATTATTTAAAAGATAGGTAAACTGTTTCTCGTTATATCCTTCCCAAGCGTAGACATATTCTCCATTGTGGATTAACAGATACATTGGTAATCCTTTTACACCCATTGCTTCCATCGACTTGGTGGGCTCGTTTAATGCGTCGATATAGGGCTCGCTGCCAACGTATAGGAAGTTGTACCGATTTCCACTTCTTTTGGACTCTCTAGCAAATTTAATTAGGGCTTTGTCTGCTGGAACACAATACACGCACCGACTGTCTTGGGAGCTTAGTATGACAATAGTTGGATCTTGGTCGTCTTTAATACTGTAAATTTCGTCGAGTATGTTTTCCGGGAGCACCCTTCGCGCCAAATTTGCTCGTACTGTTGGTAATGGATCTTGACTGGGTTCTACAATGCCAATTTGTTTGGCTAATGCCCAGGCTGCCGTATACATCCGATTCTGTTCGTCACTGTTGCTATTACTGTTTCTTTGTAGAAGCGATTTCAGCAAGTCAGCAGCTATTTCATATTGCTGGTTTTGCGCGGATGCGAGCGCATCATTGTAGGGTGTCCAGTCAATTTGGCCTTCAACGCTGGTAGCGTCCTGTATTGACTTCAGGGCCAAGTCTATTTGAGTCCGAGCGTTAGGAGGCTCATGCTTCTCATTCGTGTTATCAGCTAGAATTGTGCTCGAACTAACCAATAATGAGGTTAAAAGAATCCATCTATATTTTTTCAGCATAGCCCTATAGTAGCGCGAAAAAAGCGCTGCTGCAAAAAAAGCCATACAGGACCTTAGGTTTTAGACCACATTATTTCGTGCTACTGTATTTTGTACACAGCGTAAGGGTATGAAGTTAATCTGTACTCAATTGAATTTTCAACTCTCTTACTTGTGTTTGTATACCCTAAGTCTTCATCACGATTTAGGTTTTTCATTATCAGGGTCGTAAAGTCCTTTATAGCCCACTGCTTCTACGGTCACCATATAATGCTCGCCGAAGTATTCAAGCAAAAACTCATTGCCTTCCTGACAATGTTCAACTGGAAGATACGCTAGCGCAATGTTTTTACCAATAGTTGGGCCGTAGGCAATACTGGTTGTATACGAGCGTCGGCCTTGAGAATCAATTAAAGTTTCACCCGTTGTGAAGTCAAGGATAGGGCAGGTGCCGACCGGGTAACGAGCTACGCCCATAGAATCAATATTGCTGTTCATCGTCAAAGTGCATAGATACGCATCTTGTTGTTCTTTTGCCTTAAACGCTAAATGAGCCTGCTTGCCATGAAAATCAGCCGCTTTAACTTTTGGTCGAGCTAAATCACTTTCATATAAGTTGTAATGCGTTAGTAAGTCAGCGTTTTGTAGTCGCAGACTTTTTTCGAGCCTACGGCTATTCGCGTAGGTTTCCACGCCTATGGGTGTAACACCTTCGTTTGCCAATGCATCCCAAACCGCCAAACCGTCGTCGTACTTAAAATGCAGCTCCCAGCCTTGCTCGCCTACATAAGAAATGCGAAATGCAGAAACGGTTACGCCATTAATTTGAATATTGCGAACGGCGACAAACGGAAAATTATCAAGACTGAGCGCATCAGGATCGTCGACCACTTTTTGCAGTGTTGTGCGGGCATTTGGCCCCCAAAGCCCAAGGCATGCGAACTCAGTTGTTCTATCTTCAATGCTCAGATTCGTCAGGTTCTGGCTTTCGCTCATACGTTCTAGCCACACAAGGTCTCTTGCACCTGAGTCACCGCCGTCCATGACTCTGTAGTGATCATCACTTAGACGCACAACGGTCAGGTCGGCTCGAACGCCGCCTTTGTGGTCAAGAAAATGGGTATAAATGCCTTTGCCTACCGGTGTATCACCACCGACTTTCGCCACGCACACGTATTCCATGAGTGCTTCTGCATCAGAACCTGTTACATCGATGATCGCGAAGTGCGACAGATTAACCATGCCGACATCTTCAGATAATTGTAAATGCTCTGCATTGGATACTCGCCAGAAGTGTCGGTTATCCCATTCAGACTCTCGCACAGGCACCTGATCACCAAACTTATCCAGCAAGTGTTCATTGCTGGCGTACCCGTGTGCGCGTTCCCATCCGGCGGCTTCCATAAAATATCCACCCAGTGCTTTTTCTCGTTCATAAAAAGGGCTTCTGCGCAATCCTCGGCCCTTGGTATAAGGCTCTCGATTATGCACGGCTGGGTTATAAATTTTGAATGCCGTTTCGTAGCAACGATCGTGGATGTATTGTTCTTCTTGTTGGAACGGGTAGTAGCGTGCGACATCAACGCTGCTGTGATCCAACTCCGTAACTCCATCAGTCATCCAGTCGGCTATCAGTTTCCCGGTACCAGGACCATCTTTAACCCATACGGATACCGCATACCAAAGGCCGCGGACTTTGGCGGATTCACCCACCGATGGGCCGCCATCGGCTGTGACTTGCAGCAATCCGTTGAACGAGCGTTTTTCATCATAACCAAGCTCACCCAGTATGGGTGTTAGTTCCATCGCGCGCTCTAATGGCTCCATGATTTGTTCCATCTCAAGATCGCGTTGGGAAGGCGATAATCTGGCTTCCTCTTTTTCCAGTAAATCGCGTGGATGGCACATACGAGGTTCTGATTCCTCGTAGTAACCCCACTCAATCATGCCGCCCTCTGAAGTGTTTGGGTCGCCGGTATCGCGCAAGTACGCAGAGTTTCCTTGGTCTCTGAGTAATGGGTAGCCGATGTCTTTACCTGTGCCTGCAAACTCGTTATACGGCCCAAACCACAGCAGTGGGTGGTCAACGGGCATCACCGGTAAATCTTCACCAGCCATTTCGGCGATGAGTCTGCCCCATAATCCGGCACAGACCACAACATGTTCAGCCGCAATATAACCGCGCGTGGTTTCCACACCCACAATGCGGCCTTCTTTTATGTCTAAGCCGGTTGCAGAGGTGTTGGCGAAGGTTGTTAGATTGCCTGTTTTCTCAGCCTGCTCTACGATTTCGCCGGCTACCACCTGGGAGCGCGGTGTTACTAAGCCTGCGTCTGGATCCCATAACGCGCCTTGAATCAAACTCTCTTCGAGCAGTGGCATGACTTCTTTTGCTTCTGCAGCGCTAATCATTCTGGCATTGGTACCAAAGGCCTTGCCTGACGCAACTTTACGTTTAAGCTCGCCCATGCGCTCATCATCATCGATACGCGCCACTTCCAATCCGCCCACTTGTTCGTAGCGTCCCATTTTTTTGTAAAAGTCGATGCTGTACATGGTGGTATGGCACGTCATGTGGTCGTGCGCGGTGGCATAGCAGAAGTCAGAAGCGTGGGCGGTGGACCCAATATCAGTGGGGATGGCAGACTTATCTATACCAACAATGTCGGTCCACCCACGCTCGATGAGATGATGAGCGACCGATGCGCCAACGATGCCGCCTTGGCCAATAATGACGACTTTTGCGTTGCTAGGGAATTTAGCCATTAAACAAGCCTTGTTCTGAATATGGGTTTATGTGACGTGCGTTATTCTACATGAGCAGTGTAACGCTCGGTAAGCGCTCAATTTCTGACTGACCAAACTCAGTACGTCGCTCATTTTCGGTGAAGCGACCATTCCTATCAAAAACTGTGATTTGCATAGGATTAAACACCTCGATTACAGCCCACAAATACCGTTGTGGTTACACAGCGATACAGTGATCGGCTTGAAGACTGCTAAGCTAAAACTCATTGATCATAAGTAACACAGAGAATCAGGATGGTTGCATCTCATCAGTCCGCTCAGCGATACCGCAAACAATGCGCTGTCGTGGGCCTGGCACTACTAGTTAGCGCGTTTGCTTATTACTTCATTTTTAGAAATCATCTGTCCTTAACAGCGCTCACTGTGCCACTGGATGTGACTGCTGGTTCGTATCCCAGCTTTGCATTTTGTCTCAGCGCAAGTTTGTTTTGTATCGCTACTTTGTGGCCTTCTCGTAAACACGTTTATTGGGGCATGATTGGTGTGCTAGCAATTACGTTAACGCTGGAGGCGTTAATGGGCACATTCGCTTGGTCGGATGTCATCGCAGCGATATTAGGAACATCAATTGCGCTGTCTAACTTTAAAGTGGTAGTTGCAGATGACGCTAATTCCTCGTCAGCATTAATCGAATACAAAAAAGATCATCGATTAAACACTCGAATCGTATTCCTTTGGATTGCAAGCTTCTCTTTAGCCGCAGGCTCCTATTATGGTCCGGACTGCGCGGTTTACGAAGGTAATACTTGTGTTGAGTTCAAGACGTTTAAATCTCCCGTTTACATGAGCTATGCCGAATTACGCTCCAGTGTACGCATGGGTCCGATTCGCGAGTTAAGCGCGGTTAATCGTATTTATCTATACAAGAGCCTCATCCTGATTAACGAGCGTAACGAAGGTATTCACATTATTGATAATCGTTTCCCTGCGTCTCCGCAACAAATTGCATTCATCGAAATTCCCGGGAATACAGAGATCAGTGTAAAGGATGATTATTTATACGCAGACAGTTACGTTGATCTGGTTACACTTAACCTTGCCGATACCGACAACATAGTGGAAGTGGCACGTGAGCAGGACATCTTTCCATACGATGCATTTCAGAATATTCCGTACAACGTCGACTTTGATTTTGGTGTAGTCGATAGCAGTAACGGTGTAGTAGTGGGGTACAAGTAATCATGAAAATGCTATTTAATCATTCAAAAGCATATTTACTGTCGATCGTGTTGTGTTGCTCCCTTGTGCTGGTCGCATGCAATGAATCCGGGTCATCTTCAAGTAGCTCTGGTGATGGCGGTGGGGGCGGTACTGGGCGTGGTGGCTCAACCGCACGCATGACGATCGTCAACAATTATTTGTATGCCATAGCCGGCACCGGGATTCAGTTGTTTGATGTATCTAATCCAGCAACACCGAATCCGTGGACAAACGTTAACGTTGCATGGGATATACAAACTATATTTCCGTATCAAAACTATCTGTTAATAGGCGCCGCAGATGGGGTATATATTCTCGACAACACCGACCAAGCTGCTCCGTACCTGGTTGGCGAATTTACCCATGCTACCGTGCTTGACCCAGTGGTGGCTCAAGAAGGTTATGCATACGTAACCCTCAAAAGTGATTTTTCACGGCCCAACGGCTTTATTGATGACCAAATGAATGTGGTTGATATCTCAGATGTATCGAATACAAACTTGGTTAAAACCATTCCCATGCAGGCGCCCGAAGGTTTGACGGTGGTTGGTAACGAATTGTTTGTGTGTGATGGGGTGGCAGGAATTAAACACTACGACCTAAGTAATCCTGCAGACCCAGTTATCATTGACAACATACCGAGAGTTGATTGCAATGATGTTATAGCGGTTAACGGTATTCTTTACGTAATAACCGACACCAGTCTGCAACAATACGACTACAGTGTTTCACCACCCTATTTGCTAAGCACCATTGAAACCGACGCGTCACAATTGGCAGACTTGCTTATATTTTCAGAAGAGGGCGCAAAATGAAGCCAATGATAGGTAGCTCGATTAGCAAACCAGCGCTGATTGCTGTGTGCTCATTGTTTGTCTTTGGTTGCAGCTCTAATAGCTCCAAAAAACTGCAAGCTGTTGAATCGCTGGATGGTCGTTGGGAAAACGGATGTCAAAATAACGGAATAAATAGCCCATTTACCCGTTATCGATACGATGTTACGCAAGATGCATTCGAGCTATTCGTTACCCGGTACGCCGATCCACAATGTGCTTCTGCGATTTATCAAGTCGCCTACAGTGGCACCATAATCAATAGGGAGTTAGAGGCGCTCAGTAACGATCCCGGCTCTGTTGCTGCTGCTATAGATGTGCGATTTGATGGCGTGTCAATGACCACGTTATCGCAAGAACAAGTGTCGATACATCAAGCATCGGCGCTGTGTGGTATCACCGATTGGCAAATCAATGTTAGCTATGATGTGGTCGGTTGTTCGTTTGTACCGTTAAGCAACGTACCGTATGAAGAGTACAACGTGTATTCGGTATCAGAAACCGATAGCAACGAAAGCGCTACGCACGCTATTTACTTTGGTGCACTATCCGGAGCCAGTGCTGATGATCGTTCAACTGAGGTTGATCTTGGCAATCCGTACTACGGTAACTTATTCTAAATTAAGTCTTACGCAACAGACCGGTGCTACTGAACGTAGCACCAGCTTGTTGGTGTGCATTATGCAGCTTCTCGAGAACCACCGCCAGAATTGGGTGGAGTCATTGGTGGCTGCGGTAAATCAGTGTCGTTAGCTGACAATTGCGTAAAGCCAACATTAGCAACCTTCGGTGTTGCCACAGAGACTTCGTCGCTCGCGTGGGCTAACTCAGTACTTGCTTTAACCGGTTTAATGTTATCAATGCCGTAACGGCCATTCATTACTGCATCTTTGATCATGCCACGATGAATACCGAGATCACGTAACTGATGATCGGAAAAAGCATTCAGCTCTTTAATGGCCGCAGCGATTTGCTGTCGGTTTGATTTACGAGCGACTTCTGTCTGCGTAACGTTGTTGTTGTTCGCAGCCTTCTTTTCTGCATTCTTACCTGTGTGCAATGAGAAGTTATCTTCTGCTGGCACAGTCCACGGCCAATTGCTTACGCCGCCTTCGAGTAATGCTCGTGAAATGCCCATGTCTTCAAGGGCCCGATCGCTTTGGGTTAATAGAACTCTATGCACCTCAACTTGAGCACGATGAGTCATGTAATTAATATAAGCGTTTTTTATTTTGGTAAACTTAGTGGTCATTTGACGCTCCTTTTATCGCGTACTGGTACAATCAATTGAAGCGACTATTTGTGCCGCCTTTTGTAAGTATGCGGATAAGATAGGCTTATCTGAAGACCCCAACAAACGATACTTTCTTTACCCCATGTTAAGCAAAACTAAAGGCTGGAAATAATGGCGGCAACACTGCCTTACAATGCACTTCATGCCTTTGTTGTGGCGGCTAAACACGGCAGTTTTAGTAAGGCCGCGGATGAGTTACACGTTACGCCGGCCGCCATCAGCCAACAAATCAGGCAATTAGAAGACTTGCTTGGTGTGCAGCTGTTTCACCGCATGAATCGGGGTTTAACGCTCACAGCTGCTGGCAATGCAGGCTTGGCCACCATGGATACCGGGTTTAAGCACCTACACAATGCGGTTTCAATGATGAAATCGGAGCCACAAAAAACCCAGTTATCGATTTGGACCTCTCCGTCATTCGCCAATAAATGGCTTATGCCGCGAATGCATCGGTTTATTGAGCAATATCCATCAATTGAGTTACACATCTCCGGTAGTGCCAGTTTGATTGATTCGGCGTCAGCGGCGCCGTCGTTAAGTGCAGAAATACTCAAAGCGCACAACATCGATTTGGCCATCCGTTTTGGCAGTGGCAACTATCCCGGATGTGTTGTCGAACACTTGGTTGACGTTGATGCGGTCACGCTCTGTAGTCCATCGCTGCTGGAGAAGAAAGACCGCCCGCCACTGAACTCGCCCAAAGACTTAGTGAACTACACATTGCTGCACGATGATTCACCGTACGAAGGTCGGCCTAAATGGAGCTCATGGTTTGAAAGTGCTGGGCTAACTGACATCCAATGTGACCATAATCTCTACTTCAATAGTGCTCTGCTCGCGCTAACGGCTGCAATCGAGGGGCAGGGAATTGTGCTCACAATTGAACAGTTGGCGCAGAACGATATCGACAAAGGTTTGCTAGTGCGGCTATTCGAGTTGCCAATGGAAGTTGAGCATGCGTATCGACTCGTGAGTCTGGATGCACCCCAGCCGAACCCTCATGTACAAGTATTTAAAAATTGGTTGCTAGAGGAAGTGGCTTCTAGCGGCGCACCCTAGAGCAGGTGCAGCTAATCAATAATACCGACCCAATACTGTTCAAGAAAGTGTCAATAAGCAGGCATTTTTGCTGGCATTAAACCATTCTCCTACTAAACTATTCGGAAACAGCCGGAATTCAGTTGAATAGTTGAGGGGTTTAGCAAATGATAAACAAATATATTAGAGCAAGCCTAATCGCCGCCTGCTTGATCTTCAGCGCGTGTGCAAGTGATGATTCTGCCGACGACACAGATCAGTCGAACACTGATAATTCAGAAAATACCGAAAACAACAACGACAACACGGACAATTCGGACAACACAGATAATTCGGGGCAGGACAATGTAAGGCCGAACAACTCCACGGATTGGGGCAACAGCGTCATGGCAATTATTGCCGCGCAGCCCGATTTAGAGAAATTTGAAACGGCCGTTTTAGCGGCTGAAGGCTTTCTTGCAGAAACCTTGAATGACCCCAACAATACCTGGACTGTATTCGCACCATCTGATGATGCATTGGGCGACGTAGAGCTTGATCGACAGGGCGTACTAAAGTACATATCCAGCGGCGCATTACGGACACCTAATTTAACCGGTCTGGTTGGCAGCGATCTGCCGATGACTGACAGCTCTACTCAAGCAGTAACTGTTGCAGAGAACGGTGTAACGATTGTTCTGGGCGGTGCTACTGTTTTTCAGAATGATATAACTGGTGACAATGGCGTACTGCACAAAATAGACGCGTTGCTGCAATAATAGTAAGCTCAACTACGCCAGTTCGTAGTTGGGCGTTGCAATGTTTGTAGTGTTGAAATTTCAGCGCCGTTTAGCTGCTCAATAAGTAATCGAGCCAGCGCGCTGCCTGTAGCAATCAAGTCATCTGAAATCGTGTCCATTTTGGGATACAAAATGGGCAATATTTCGGTTGTTTGTCGGCAAATTAAATCGTAGTCTGTGCCGAGTATTATTCCGCAATCCTGGAGTCCGCTCATTATGGATAACGAGATAAGCTCACTATTACAAATAATGCCGTCAAAGGGTTGAGCAAGTTTAGCCAGCGTTTGACCGAACGCGCGCGCATTGCTTGTGCTGGCTAAGTTCTCTGGGTTGCTCACAACTTCACCCGTCAAATTTAATTTAGCCATGCATCGTTCAAAGTTATCCACGATAATTTGATAATTGGTAGATTCCTTATCCACAGCTGCGAGCAATAGGTGTTTTCTGTTTTTGTTTGCAAGTCTGCTAATGGCAAGTTCAACATACTGCGCAATGTCATAGTCATGGTATGCGTGCGGCGTGTCGAATTCAGTTCTGCCATGGGACACAAACGGAAAGTTGTGTTCCAACAATAGTTTTACACGCGGGTCGTTCGCACTGGTGTGTGTGAGTATGACGCCATCGGCAACGCGATTTTCCAATATATATCGAACCGCAGCTGCTGGATTCTCTGTTTCAAATTCCGGAATAACGTTTAGGTGAAATTGTGTCGATTTAATGTAAGCGCCGATGCCTTGCACCAGACGCTGAGTAAAGTCGAGCGATTTATCATTCGTAGCCAACACCAAAGCAAGCACGTTTGTGCGGCCAGTGCGTAAGCGCACGCCAGCACGATTCGGGACATAACCAATTTGTCTTGCCGCCTGAGCCACCTTGTCATTGGTTTCCTGCTTTAAATTGTTACCACTGCGCAGTGCTAACGATACGGTCGACAAACTCAAGCCAGTGATGTCGGCGATGGTTTTAAGGGTGGGACGCTTGTGGGGGTCAGGGTTGGACATTATTTAAAAGATAAGCGCTTGAATTTACACAAAGATTTAAGATCTAGTTGCAAAATTATCAAATTTATTGCATCGTTGCAATTGTAGTATTTGAACAGTTGAACCAATCTACACTAGATTCCGATGTCTATCGGAATCCCTATTTATTTGTGTAATCGCCAAGAGGAGATGCAGTTGATTATTCGTAAAAAGAGCCTGAAAGGCCTCTCAGTTCTGAGCACGGCGCTCGGAGCAACATTAATGATGGGAGCTGCGTCAGCAGCAGACACTATACGGTTCTGGACCACAGAAGAGCAGCCAGAGCGTGTAGCAAAACAGCAGGCCATGGCCGACCAATTCAAGGCGGCAACTGGCAATACAGTTGAAATTATTCCGGTGACCGAATCTGAATACGGTACTCGCGCCACCGCCGCATTTGCTGCGGGCGACTTGCCGGATATCATTTATCACCCACTGCAGTACACCTTGCCTTGGGCTGAGGCCGGTATATTGGATACCGGTGCTGCAACTGAAGTTGTAGAAGCATTAGGCATGGATACGTTTGCAGCTGGCCCACTTGACATGGCAGCCTACGATGGCGATGTTGCCTCAGTACCAGTAGATGGCTGGACGCAAATGGTTGTTTATCGCGCTGACCTTTTTAAAGAAAAAGGTTTAGAGCCACCTAATTCATATGCGAATGTGGTTGCGGCGCTCGAAGCTCTGCACAATCCACCAGACATGTATGGGTTTGTTGCAGCGACGAAAGTCGACGAAAACTTCATGAGCCAAGTACTTGAGCACGTATTCCTGGCGAACGGTGTTTCACCGGTTGGTGCCGACGGTTTCAAAGCTTTAGAAGAAGGTCCTACGACTGAAGTACTCGACTTCTACAAAGCAGTGGCTGAGGCATCACCTCCAGGTGAACTGTATTGGAAGCAATCGCGTGAATTATACTTTGCTGGCAAAGCTGCGATGATTATCTGGTCTCCGTTCATCCTTGATGAATTAGCTGGATTACGCGACAGCGCACCTCCAACTATCAATGACGATCCAACTACCAAAGAATTGGCTGCGATGACAGGAATCGTTACTAACTTTGCCGGTCCGTCTAACCCAGACGGCGCTGCATGGGGTGATGTTCGATACTTCGGTATTACCGCTGATGCCAACACCGATGTGGCCATGGACTTTGTTAAATTCGCAATGGACGAGGGCTATATGCAAACTCTGTCAATTGCACCTGAAGGTAAGTTCCCTGTAAGAACCGGTACAGCTGACGAGCCTGGTAAGTTCACCGCTGGCTGGTCTAAGTTGCCTGTAGGTATTGATCGCAAAGCACCACTGTCGGATCTATATGCACAAGAAATGATTGATGAAATTGTTGGCGGCTTAAAAGTCGCTCAGCGTTGGGGTGTTGCTGAAGGGCAATTGTCTCTGGCCTCAAAGATCATTAACTCGCAAGCTATCAACCGAGTAGTACGTCAGTACATTGATGGTGAAGTTGATGCTGCCGCTGCGGTTGCTGCATTAAACGACGAGCTGTCTAAGGTTAACTAAGTTAGTTAACGTTCGTAAGATAAAGTGGGTAGCCGATGTAAGCTACCCACTTTTACAACCTTTGGCTCACACCAACTTTCCTTAGATGAGTATCGCAACCCCTCCTAAAACTCGTGGTGCATTAGCCAAACGCGAAGCGCGACTTGCCTGGGGGTTGCTGTTTCCCACCTTATTCATCGTTAGTTTAATTATTGTTTTGCCGTTATTGGCAATTTTCTGGATAAGCTTTAAACCCGTTGGTTTAGCCGATTTACGCGCGGTTACGCCCATTGTGCGCGAATCGATGCGGACACGTCAGGGTGAATCTTTTATTGAATATCGAGTGCGAAATTCATCACAGTCCAAAGTAGTTAACAACGCAAAATTTGAAGACACGGTTCCTGAAAACGTCACAATGCCTGAGCTGCCGGAAAATTGCTCATTGAGTGGCACACAGTTTAGTTGTGATTTTGGCGAACTAGAAGCCGGATTCAGTGAACGTATTCGAATCCCGATAAAGTTTACAGAAGATGCGGATGCTGTTGAAACAGCATTGGAATCGACGGAACCCGAGGTGTTTGGTCGAGGTGAAAATAGTTTAACGAATGCCGAGTTTACACTCGATAACTTTAAACGAATTTTTGATAGCAAAGAATTTTCGCAGGTACTTTGGGCTACTACGTTTTATACGGTAGTCGGCACTATAGGTGCATTGCTCGTCGGTTTGTTCGCGGCCATGCTACTGAATAAAAGTTTCAAAGGCCAGGGAATACTGAGGGGCTTATACCTGTTTCCCTACATATCGCCAGTTATCGCCGTGGCATTTACCTGGGTAACGCTATTTGATCCCTTTTCAGGTTCGATCAATGCCCTCATAGTGCAAATGGGTGTCAGTGACGGACCAATCAACTTTTTCGGTGAACGTCCTCAAGCACTGATCATGGTAACGGTGTTTGAAATCTGGCGATATTTTCCGTTGTCATTTCTGTTTATTTTGGCGCGTATGCAGTCTATAGACTCAGATATGTACGAAGCTGCAGACATGGATGGCGCAAGCCCATTTCAAAAGTTTTGGTATTTATCATTACCTATGTTGCTGGGGATA
The DNA here is from genome assembly GCA_964390335.1 of uncultured Granulosicoccaceae bacterium. Lineage (GTDB taxonomy): Bacteria > Pseudomonadota > Gammaproteobacteria > Granulosicoccales > Granulosicoccaceae > Granulosicoccus. The sequence continues at coordinate 19,112 of CAYMHU010000002.1, forward strand.
TTAAGCGTATTGTTCTTGCTGCGTTTTATTTGGACGTTTAATAAGTTTGATGACATTTTCTTGTTAACCGGAGGAAACGCCGGCACCAGAACACTCACCGTTAACGTCTACGAACAAGCATTTGCTATTTCCAATATCGGGGCGGGTGCTGCAGTAGCGGTAGTGATTTTTGCCGTTTTGCTAAGCTTTAGTGTGTTGTTCTTGCGGTATATCTCGCAGGAGGAAGGCTTATGAATATTCTGCGACGAGGCAGTGTACTCAGCTTTTTGATCGGCGCGCTATGGTGTTTCATTGTGGCCTTAACCATTGCCATCGTGATGTCGTTTGCTACCGGTAACGCGTTTAAGCCCAGCCTAAGCGGCAGTCTGATTCTGGGTGGCATTGCTGGATTAAGTGCAATTTACTTTAAGCATGAAAAATATTTAATGGCAAGTGTGATGCTCGTTGTCGCCGCTGCCGTTTTTACAGGTTTAAGCCCTATTATTGTTGATGATCAAACCAGCCAATGGTTGAAGTTAGGAACAGCGCTTGCCATCGGCTTTTTAACGATTATCGCCATAATTAACATGGTGACTGAGATTGCGCCAGGGTATTTGTCGCGCCACGCGTATGAAGATGCCATTATTCGATTCCTAACCGCGTTTGGCTATGTGTTCTTTACTGCCATAGTCATCGTGCCGTTTTACGTCATGGTTATGACAAGTCTTAAATCGCAGCAAGCCTTGCTGCAAAACCCGCTGGATTTTTCCATAGATATTGGTCGTGGGCTCGATTTGTTTCGTAGCTATATTGAACTATTCAGAGATTTTAATTTTGGTTGGTATCTCTGGACCAGTTTCTATGTCTCAGTGTTAACGGTGTTTATAACCTTATTGTTCTCTGTGCCGGGTGCTTATGCGGTAGCGCGGTTAGAGTTTCGTGGTCGCGCACTTTTTTCCCGCTCGATACTGCTTATTTATATGGTGCCGATGATAGTCCTGGCGCTACCGATTTATATTGTGTATTCCATGTTGGGTTTGCGTAATACCATTCCGGGCATCATCATGATTTATCCGGTCACAACCATACCAGTAGCCTTATACATGCTGCAGGGTTATTTCCGCGGCCTGCCAGAAGAAGTAGAAGAGGCGGGATTAATGGATGGGTTATCGCGACTGCAGGTCATTAGAAAGATCACCTTGCCGTTGGCATTACCAGCGATGGTATCAGTCTCATTGTATGTGTTCATGATTGCATGGAATGAATTCCTGCTGGCCTTTATGCTGCTGGACGACCCATCAAAGTTCACGTTGACTCGAGGCGTATCCATGTTAAATACATCCGAGATTCCGCGCCAGCATCTAATGGCAGGAGCCGTTATTGCTACTGTGCCGATCATGGCATTGTTTTTAGCGATGGAACGTTTTATGACTAAAGGATTAACGGCTGGGTCGGTCAAAGGTTGATTTCATGGTAATCGAAATGAAAGACGTTAACGAGTTGGATGCGACTGCTCGCAATATCCTGGCTACTAACGACAAGGGTAACTATACCATTCCCACGAAAGGTCTCTACCCCTATCAGTGGAATTGGGATAGTGCATTCGCTGCAATGGGGTTTGCTCAATTCAATATCGATCGGGCATGGACCGAGATTGAAACCTTACTCAGTGCTCAATGGGACAGTGGTATGGTGCCGCATATTGTGTTCCATACTGTCGACCCCTCGTATTTTCCTGGTCCTGATGTTTGGGGTGGTGCAGGACCAATTGCATCATCTGGTATCTCGCAACCACCAATAGCGGCCACCATGGCCAGAATGATTTTCGATAAAGATCCAGTGGAAGGTGCTCGTCGCATTGCACCGTTGTACGATAAGTTAAAGGCTTGGCATCGCTGGTTTATGGATTGGCGTTTAGACAATGGCGCAGTGTGTGTCACCCACCCATGGGAAGCAGGGCGCGATAATGCACCTGACTGGGACGGTGCAATGGCAGACATCAATCCCGTAGGAGTGGGTGAGTATACTCGTCGTGACACTGCTCACGTAGACAGCAGCATGCGGCCAACAAAATACGATTACGACCGTTACCTATGGTTGGTCAATTTAGGAAGATCTTTGAAATGGGACGATAAGGCGCTAGTTGAGCGCAACCCATTTCGCGTTGCAGACCCGACCATGACATTTACTCTACTCAGAGCACACAGAGATTTGGCCAAGATTGGTATGGCACTGGGTAAAGACGTTAGCGATATTGAAGCTGACATTGCGAATTTGGAATCCGGTGCTGCAAGTTTGTGGAATGAATCTTTGCAGTGTTATGACTCACGTAATGCCAAAACCGGTGAGTGGTCTGGCGCAATTACAAACGCATCGTTTTTGTGTTGGTATGCTGGCATCAAATCCGAACCCATGTTTGATCGTTATCGAGAAGTCACAGCCTGCGTAAAATATGGCATTCCTTCGTATGACCCGCGCGATGATAAATTCGACGGTAAGCGATACTGGCGCGGACCAGTGTGGGGCATTATGAATATGCTTGTGGGTATGGGCATGGAAGAAATGCAAATGCCGGAAGCCATGCCGCTTCGCCAAACCACGGCAGATTTGATTGCAGAACATGGGTTTGCTGAGTATTTCGATCCACGTGATGGTAGTCCGGCTGGCGGCGGCACCTTTACTTGGACAGCGGCGGTATGGCTGGGCTGGGCATCACCAAGTGCAGGGGCAGATTAATGGGATCAATAAAACTCGACAAAGTTGAAAAATGGTTTGGCGATGTACAAGTCATTAAGGGAATTGACCTAGAAATCTTCAACGGTGAGTTTATCGTGTTCGTTGGGCCCTCAGGTTGCGGCAAGTCCACGTTACTTCGAATGATTGGTGGTTTGGAGGATTGCTCGCGAGGCGCTATTGAGATAGACGGCGAAGATGTAACCGATCAACCCCCATCGAAAAGAGGGCTTTCAATGGTGTTTCAGTCCTATGCGTTATATCCGCATATGTCTGTGAAGGAAAACATGGGTTTCTCATTAAAAACGGCTGGCGCCCCGCAAAGCGAAATTGATGAAAAGGTGGATGCGGCAGCTCAGACCTTAAAACTCGAAGAATACTTGCATCGTAAACCAAAGGAGCTCTCAGGCGGTCAACGTCAACGCGTCGCAATCGGACGCTCAATCGTACGCGACCCAACTGCCTTTTTATTCGATGAACCTTTATCGAATTTAGATGCCGCATTGCGCGTTCAGATGCGCTATGAAATCTCAAAACTACATCAATCATTAGCCACTACGATGATTTATGTGACACATGATCAAGTCGAAGCCATGACTTTGGCTGATCGTATCGTTGTACTGGATGCCGGACGCATAGTGCAAGTTGGAACCCCACACGAGCTATACAACAAACCTGCAAATACGTTCGTGGCGCAGTTTATCGGTAGCCCTAAAATGAACGTGTTGGCATGTACCAGTGCAAACAATGAATATCAGGTAACTGGTGGCAGACAATGCTCGATTGACAGATCGATATCCACGGCAACGCAGTTAGGTATTCGCCCCGAGCATATTCGCATAGGTGTTGCGGGTGAGGGTTCATGCGACGGGGTTGTGGATGTGGTTGAGTATCTTGGTGCAGACACTTTTGTTGTTTTGGATTGTGGTGCTGCCGGGTTTGTTTCTGTACGGGTTACTGGCGAATCTGAGCTTGCGGTTGGCGATAAGGTCGGTTTGATCTTTGAAGCATCGCGGATGGTGTTTTTTGCAGATTCCGGAGACTCTGTGTAAGCTGGCTTAACGAATAAGCAACAGCGAAGTGCAGAGGCAATTATGACCCAAGCCAGGACTCAGGGTGTTGCTTATCAACAATCCTTTTTCGCACAATCCTCAATCACAAAATCTATTGAGTAGCTAAGCCGCGTACGTGCTGTTTTATATCCTTAATATTGTTGCACCCGTTTTCATGGTTTTACTATCAGGTTACCTGTCTGTAAAACTGAAAGTGCTAAGCGATGAAATGATAGATGGACTGATGAAGTTTGCTGTCCAGATCGCTATTCCATGTCTGCTGTTTAGAGCAACTTCAACGATTGATCTAAGCTCAGCCTATGATTGGAAGGTGTTGTTATCGTATTTCGGCGCCGCCATACTGTGCTTTTCAATTACCTGCATCGTTACGTGGAAATTGTTCTCTAGAAGGCCGGGGCAAGCCGTCGCGGTGTCTTTCGGTGCTTTATTTTCCAATTTAGTATTAATTGGATTTCCCATTGTTGAGCGCGCACTGGGAGAGGACCTATTTTATATAGCCGTGGCACTCGTGTCGGTAAATGCACCTATTTGTTATTTTGTCGGCATAACCGCAATGGAAATGGTCCGAGCAGATTCTCGATCTGTTCAGGAAACAACCCGGGTTGTGATCACGACCATGTTTAAAAACAGCTTGATGATCGGCATAGCATTGGGCTTTATGGTCAATTTATCGGAGATCAATTTACCTGAGTTTTTAGTAGCGGCAATTGATACATTAAAAAGCGCAGCGTTGCCAGCCGCTTTATTTGGTTTAGGCGGCATTTTAACCAGGTATTCATTTACAAAAGAATTAAACGAGGCAGCGAGTATTGCCACGATTTCGTTGTTACTGCATCCCATATTGGCTTATATGATTTGCACGTTGCTGGGGGTTGATACGCTGATTCGCAACACAGTTGTACTGTTAGCGGCGATGCCGCCCGGACTCAATGCATTTTTGTTTGCCGATATGTACTCGCGTGGTAAAGGCACTGCTGCAAATACCGTCTTGTTGAGCACCATATTGGCGGTGTTCAGTGTGAGTACGTGGTTGTGGATATTGTTGGGCGTGTCTTAGATTATGGTAAATCCAGCGCATTATGCGAATGCGTCTTTCAGATTATGTTAAATATGATGGCTTGCGAGAAAACAAGCTGACAAGCAAAAACTAACTATCGTTCAGCGATTCCAACCAGGCTTGTGCTGATGCGTCACTGGGCATGCGCCAATCGCCGCGTGGAGACAAGCTAAGTGAACCGACTTTGGGTCCGTTAGGCACGTCGTCACGTTTGTATTGCTGTGCAAAGGCCCGTTTAATATTAACGGTCAACCATTTTTTAATTTCTTCGGCCGAATAGTCTTGCGACCAGCCTTCAGCCTGACTGGCTAAAAACAGTATTTTTTGCGGGCTGAATCCGTATCGAGCAATATTAAACATAAAGAAGTCATGCAGCTCATACGGTCCTACCGTATCTTCGGTACTTTGAGCTTCCTGTGTTTCTGAACTGACCGGAAGCAATTCTGGTGAGATTTCGGTTTGTGCAATGGACATCAGTGTTCGCCGGACATCGCCGTCAAACTCAGTGTTTGCTACATACTCGACTAGAAAACGCACCAGGGTTTTAGGCACCGAACAATTAACGTTATACATACTTTGGTGGTCGGCGTTATAAGTACACCAACCGAGCCACATTTCAGACATATCTCCCGTGCCCAACACAAAGCCCATATTCATTAATAGCTCGGTACGTCTGCGCGCCTGGACGTTTTCAAACACGAGATCGTGGCGCTGAGCATCGGAAATGGCCATGAGATGATCTGTGAACGCTTGTAGTGGCGTTCTATTATTAATATCCAACTCTATTTGGCCAAATGGCTTATAACCAGTTGCTTCAGCGAGTTCATGATATTCGAGTAAACACGCCTCTCGGATATCGAGTTCAGTCACTGTAACGCCCAAATGCCGCATGAGATTATGCGCATTCGTATATGTGTGGTCGGTTGTTCCAAAACCTGGCATGGTAACACCTCGAATATTGGTTCGTGGTATGTTCAGTAGATCACAGGTTTTTGTGGCAACCAATAAAGCCAGTGTTGAGTCTAGCCCGCCCGAAACACCAATAACCATTTTTGGATTGTTACCCAAACATTCCAGCCGTTTTGCCAGTGCGGCGGTTTGAATACCGAACACTTCGCTGCATCGTGACGCCAGTGTGTCCGGATTAGCCGGCACGAATGGGTTCGCTACAACGGGTTTGACTAAATCAGGCTTTGATTCACGCAGCTTGAATGGGATGCGGTAGTAATCGGACACTAGGTATCGCTCGCTGTCTTTGTAACTAGTGGTCACGCGGCGTTCGCGATTGAGCATCTCAACATCGATATCAGCTGTAACTGAGTACGAATCGCGACGCGTTGGTGTGGTGTCACCTACCCGATTGGATTCCACCAAAAGGTGCCCTGCCTGCGCAATCATCGCATGCCCGCCGTACACTAAGTCGGCAGTGCTCTCGGTTGGTCCGCAGCTGGAATACGCGTAGGCCGAGATACAGCGTCCAGACTGACCTATAACCAGGTTACGTCGATAATCCGCTTTGCCGATGGTTTCCGGTGAGGCCGATACATTGCAAATTATATTTGCGCCAGCAACTGACGCCAGACTGGATGGGGGGATTGGCATCCACATGGCTTCACAAATTTCTGTGTACAACACCACTTCATTGTTCTGGTTTTCAGCGCCCGAGGTGAACAACAACTGAGTGCCAAAGGGAATATCATCGCCGTCTATACTAATTGTTTCTGGGGTGTATTCATCGGCAGAAGCAAACCAACGACCTTCATAAAACTCGTTGTAATTGGGAATGAACTGTTTGGGTGTTACGCCAATAATTTTTCCATCGTTAATTAACACAGAACAGTTATAGAGCGCGGTACCCAAACGCAGCGGTGCTCCCACAATAATTAATTGCTTTTTCTTGGGTGCTTCAGCAGCTAAACGAGCTAATTGGATTTCAGTTGTATTAAGCAGCTCAGTTTGATGGAACAGCTGACCACATGAATAAGATGTGATGCACAGTTCAGGAAATACAATAATATCTGAATCGGGCAGACCCTCGAGCATACTCAGAATTTCGCGAGTATTGGCAGCCGGGTCACCAACAACCACTTTCGGTACTGCAGTGCTTACTCTGACAAATCCAAATTGCGTGTTCATAACATCAAATAGTTCTGATTTGTTGTTGAGTGTATTTTAACGGTCAATGCCATTAATATGCAGGTATCAGCCCAATTTTACGGTGCTGGATCGGCTTTATACGGGTTCTACAGTGAATACGGTGCCATCAACACTAATGACTTTCACGGATGCTCCAGAGGGTAAATCTGGACCCTGTACACGCCAGCGAGTGTCGTCGACGTTTACACTGCCAAATCCATCGCTGATGGCCTCATGCAGGGTTAATGTACGTCCCACATACTGTTCACCACGTTGGTTTAACTGTGGCTCGTCAGATTTAATGGGTCGGTGTTTAAACCAGCTTCTACCTGCAAGCACACTAACAATACTGAGCACCCCAAATAATATGAACTGCATTTGCCAACTTAAGGAGTCGGCAAACAATGTGACTAAACTGACTGCACCAGCTGCAAATGCAATCCAGATAAAAAACGAAGCAGGGGCTAGTATCTCAACAATGAGAAGCAACATTGCCAACACTAACCAGTGCCACCATACGAGTTGGCTTACCAGATTTTCCATATCAATATCCTTCGCTAATTAGTAAAGACTACTCATTACCCGCAGGCGTTTTGTCAGCCGTACCTAACCCCGCTTCTTTAGCAATTTCAGCAATACCACCGATGGCGCCGATGAGACTGGCTGCCTCTAACGGCATAAACAGCGTTTTCTGGTTTGGTGCACTGGCAATGTCTTTGAGTGCTTCTGTGTAGTTAGTGGCTATAAAGTAATTTATTGCTTGAACATTACCCTTAGAAATGGCTTCAGAAAGCATCCGGGTAGCATTAGCCTCCGCTTCAGCCTCGCGCTCACGTGCTTCAGCATCACGAAATGCAGCATCTCGCCGACCCTCAGCGTGTAAGATGGTCGATTGCTTTGCACCCTCTGCACGAAGAATTTCTGATTGTCTGACACCGTCTGCTTCGAGAATCGCGGCGCGTTTATCTCGTTCAGCTTTCATTTGCCGTCCCATTGACTCAACAAGGTCTGCCGGAGGATTAATATCTTTAATTTCTATTCGGGTCACTTTGGTGCCCCATGGAGTAGTGGCGTCATCTACCACACCCAGCAACATCGCGTTGATTTTATCTCGTTGCGATAATAGTTCATCAAGATCCATCGAGCCCATAACGGTTCTGATGTTCGTCATGACCAGATTCAATATAGCGTTGGGCAATCCAGTGACTTCATACGCGGCTTTAGCTGCGTCTACTATTTGATAAAACACAACGCCATCAACTGTGACCATTGCATTATCTTTGGTAATGATTTCTTGCGACGGCACATCCTTGACTTGTTCCATCATATTAATTTTATTGCCAATATCATCAAAAAACGGAATGATGAAGCTGAGTCCTGGTCTCAAGGTCCGTGTGTAACGACCAAATCGTTCAACTGTATACTCCATTCCCTGCGGAACTAAAATTACTGTACTTTTTATGGCATACAGTGCCAGTAATACAAATACGATGGCAACGATGCCTGAAGAGCCTATTAGATTAAGCAAGTTCGCCAGTTCATTCATGTGCTTTTAGTCCTTCTGATAGATACGCTTATTGTACCTCAGACCAAGGCCTAATCAATGAATGCGGGATGCGGGCCCGCTAAATGCGGATTTGATCGCGTATGCGCAGGTTTTAGGAGGCTGTACCGGCATTACCGGCACAGCCAGAAACTTATTCGAAAGTTTGTACTTGAATACGGTCTTTAACGTATTCCAAGCGTTGTCTATTACTCAGTGGCAATAGTGTTTCAGTGTCTTTAGAGATCAAGTCCAAGTAATCTACGATGCCAAGAATCAGCGCCGAGTCAGATTGCGTGCGCATTATTTTAGCGGTTTTAAATCGCCATGCCGGGTCGTTGTTGTACACACTCCAACGTTCAAACTGTTGTTTGAGATCGCGACGAGCCATTGGTTGTAATCTGTCTCTTGGCGTTGGAATCGGTTTTACTTTAACTTTGAATGTTTGACTATCGCCAACAATGCTGGTTATTTGCACTGCGCATCGAATGCGTGTTTTTACCAGAGCCTGTCCAGAGCCTGGTAACTGCGACTCGTTCCAGGAATCCGGTCGGATATAAACGCCATAGCCACCAACTTGGGGATTTCTCGCCAGCACCATTGGCATTGGCGTAATACTGCCAGCACGCTGCTGAGACATGGCCCATTGATGCATCGACCTCGGTATTTCAACCGTGTCTATTGCACCCGGTATTGGCATGTGCCGCGAAACAAGCGGCACCCACTCGACAATGCCGGGAACATCAGCGCAATTCTCGTTGAAGTGAAATCCCGTTGCATTAACCCCTACCACGGCTGCTTTGTCACCATAGATCAATTGTGGAATACCGGGAGCAAATTTCACTTGCGCCATTTCATCCACTTTTATCAGTTGGATAACATAATCTGCCATTGAAGTAGCTGCTGGATTTAGCGCAGTAATAATCACACCATAATCCCCGTTGGGAAAACCAATCCAACGATTATCATAGGCGAATTTACGAGCGCTAGTGGTAACTGAAGGCCAGGCTTCGCCGCCTGATAACAGCAGTCGATGATTCACCACGCGCAAGCGCACAGTGGCTTTCGGACCTGCTTCCGCAGCTTCCTCTGGATACAGCTCACCAGTGGTTATCCGAACATCAAACTGGCCAGAGCGATCTGTTAATACAGCAGCAAATCGTCCGGTTTCGATGTCGTCCGCAAACGCAAAATCATGCAGATACCAATCGTCTGGATCGGACTCATGATGTGCAAGATCGAACGGGTCGAACAGGGTGATCATTGAGTTATCAGTGTTAACAACCCTGTTTATGGACCATGCTGCAGGTTCTGCTGCTGCTAATGCAGGTGCCGGGGCAGGCGGGTTATTCGCACAGGCTGCAATTAAAAGCGTTATCGCTAACGCGACTACGCGGTAAGGCCTATAAGCATGAAACTTCATTAATTCACCTTTGTTGCTTTCCTAGCGAGAATCTGGCATTCGAAATGGAACGCTGTTCTAGGGCAAACATCGGCTAAAACCACATAATATGTAGCTAGAATTGCGGAAATCGTCATGAATATGCAAATTGAAACGGTTGCAGCAGGGCTAACCTTATGCCGATATATCGTTTACAAGCCAAATGAGCGCTTGCGGCGATGATGTTCGTTTGCCTGTACTGTGCGTACATAATGTGGTTTGATAAGGGGCCAGATAATGATATTGATAACAATCAAAACGATGATCTGGCCGCGTAAACTATACCGCCGTTTGCGCTAGCGTCGATTGAATTCAGTTTGATCAAACCATTGCATGAGCCACTGCGTTAACTTATCGCGATCCTGTTGCAGGATGAACGTGTGGTCTGCTTCCTTAATGTAGCCTTCTTTCAATCGAGAATTGCTGCGTTGCTCTGGAAAGGTGTCAACGAGTTGCCCTTCGTAGGTATAAACATCGTGCTCACTACCGTTATAAATAAAATACAAATGTACATTGTCTGAGGTCAGCGTATCGAGGATTCTTCCGGTTTCTGCCTTGGGAGGTATGTACCGATAGTCATCATCCAGCGCAATAACGGCAGCTCTTTCTTCGTCACTCATGTTGTCTGAAGCAGTCGTCTCAAGCGGTGCTTGTTCAGGTTTTTCACCAGACATAAGTTTTTTCAGTTTGTTTTTCCACTTATCGAGCATTAACAATCGCGGTAAGTAAAATTCTTTTATCCGATACAACTTGTATTTACCGGCTTGATAGGCATACCCGTTAAGTAAAACAACGCCGGTTACCCGTGAGTCCTTTTGCGCTGTTGCAAGTGCATCATCGGCCCCTGAGCATAGGCCCAACAGCACGAAACGTTTGTGGCCGTATTCGGATTGCATAAAATCCATGGCTGCGCGAACCTCAGCCACCGACCTTTCGGCAAAATAGCCGCCCAGACTACTGGTTTCACTGTCACCTATACCAGACAGGTCGAATCGAAATCCGGCAACCTGTTGATTTGACAATGCACGTGCTATTTCCACATGAACCCGTGTAGGCCCAACATGATGGAGTAGGCCTGCGGTCAAATACAATACGCAGATATCATCGTTACTGCTATCCATTGCAGGTGTATATACGCCAAGCAACTGACTCTCGTCTCCAAAACTTATTGCATGCTCTGTAATGAGATCTTTCGCTGAAGTGTCTTGGTGTATTGACGACGCATGGCCCGCATTAGATATAGGGGCAGAAGCAGCATCTACGGCGCTAGGATTGGTTATTGGTTCGGCCACTAGTAAGTCTGCTAAGGTGCTCGCCGCCTTATTGATCTGCATATCAATTGTGGTTTTACGTTCGTCTGTCCAGTCATTATCACTGTCTTCTGTGACAGTATGAACCGTGCACGATGTTTGTTCGTATTGATCTTTATCACGTGCGTCAGCTAACACAACATGCGTGTCTCGATTCCAAGCATGTTGTGATAATGACGTCATAAAGTCTGCAGATCGAAGGCTGGTTTGCATAGATTGACTAATGCTTATGCCAGCAAACTCGGCATGTGGTCCGGTATTTTTCTTGCGACGTTGTAGAAAGCGATAAGCGTCGTTCAAAATGCCGGTTTGCAGTTGTGTCATTTCTTCTAACCAACGTTCGCCACTGATCACAGGGTCCCAGTAGTAGCGTTGCCTGATAGGTAATGGGCTTAAGTCGGTTTGCGCAGCAATTAAAGCACCAGCTCGTATGGAGATAACATCCACGGTATTGCACGTTTTAGCAAGCTCGGCCGCAGCATCTTTGATATCGTTACACCACTCATCAATACGACTTATTTGTTCTGCATTGCCGCTGGAATTTGCGGTGCCGGTCCAGTCAAAACGCAAGGTGGTGAAGCCTTGACGAGCCAGGTTTTGCATCAATAGGCGAAATGGCCGCTGTGTTCTTCGTTGTTCATTGCCAAGTGGCGGTACAATCAGTACACCAATTCCGTTTGCTATCTCCTGTTTGGCGGTTTGTAAAACGGTATAAACTTGCCTGCCTCGTTTATTAATAATTCCTGGTATGGGTGCGGGGACAACTCTTTCTACCGCTTTGCCTTCGATATAACCCGCAAGTAAAGCGACCGTATCCAAGTAAAAGAAGTCCCGAGTGGAGATCGTGAAATCCAGATCGCTTTGGATACGCGAAATGGTTCTAACGGCGAGCAATGAATCACCACCCATGCTAATAAAGCTGTCTTCAGAGCCTACCTCTGGAACACCGAGAATATCGCTCCATATTTGACATAACTTCTCTTGCACTTCACCTTCAGGTGCTTTGTAGTCGTGACTTTTTGGTGCAACGGCTTCCGAGCTATCAGGTAGTGCTTTTCTGTCAATTTTACCGTTCAACGTTTTAGGCAAATTCTGCAACAGCACGTAGCGCGCCGGCACCATATAGATAGGTAAACTGGCTTTTAAGTAGTTGGAGATGTCTGCGGCCGACAAGTCTGCGTTGTCAGAGGCAACATATGCCAACAGCATTTTTTTGCCAGCAATTTCGTCGGCAGTAACAATGACTTCTTTTACATCGTCATGCTCATTAATGGCATTTTCTATTTCACCGGGCTCGATACGATAACTGCCCACTTTTATTTGATGATCGATGCGCCCGGCATAATCGATATTGCCATCATCCATCCAACGCGCTAAATCACCAGTGCGATACATCTGTGCATCTGGTTCAGCAGAAAACGGGTCAGGGAAGAATGCATTGGCTGTCAGGTCCGGTCTGTTCAGGTAACCCTCTGCCAGACTTGGACCTCCGATAAAGAGTTCACCTGTTTCTCCGGGTTCAACCAGTTCTTTTTTATCGTTTAAAATATAGGCCGTGTAGTTAAGCAATGGTTTGCCGATGGGCAGCGCCTTACCTTGCCAACCTTCTGGTGGAATAAACACCGTAGCAGTTACCGTTGCTTCGGTAGGGCCGTATGCGTTGGCCCACAATACAGGTTGATCGGTCAGCGATTGCCAACGGTGGTAGTGTTCAGGAGACACTTTCTCTCCTGTTACGACCATTAATCGAATGGTTGCTGGCACCCGCACGTTTGCCGCATTCATTAAATCTACCCACTCATGCCAATAGCCAGTAGCCATATGCAACGCAGTAATACCAAATGTTTCTACGATGTCGCTTAGTTCGATTTGTGCGGTACTGCGTTCACTGGGACGCATAACGACCGTACTGCCCACTAATAGCGGTGGGAAGATCTCTTCGATGGCAATGTCAAAACTCAATGTAGAGAATTGTAGAGTGCGATCATCCGGCTGCAGCTCATACACTTGCGCATCAGCAATGCAGTAATTCATTAATGCTCTATGCGATATAGGAACACCCTTTGGCTTACCGGTTGAGCCAGAGGTATACATGATGTAAGCACGATCTTCTGCCTCTGGCGTTCTAAGTATGCTGGAAGTCTGGATAACTTCAAGCGGCAGTGCTGCAAGTGTTAAAACAGACAAATTGCCAAAGTTAAATTTTTGTTGGTAGTGCGGGGCGCATAGCACTGTACGAATACCAGCATCTTCCACCATGTACGACAGGCGATCTTCGGGGAAAGACGGATCGAGTGGTACGAATACCGCGCCGGCTTTAAATACCCCCAACATAGCTGCAACAGCATGGATGGATCGATCAACGCACAGGGCGACGCTTTCTCCCGCCTGCACATCCTCAGCTAATAGTTGGGCTGCGATTTGCGCGCTATAGCATTCTAGTTGCTTGTAAGTGTAGCTCTGTTCATCGTGTACTAACGCAATGGATTGTGGCTGTTGTGCAGCCACGCCGGAAATGGCACCAGTAATAGTGGTGTGATGAACACTCATTGATTTTGGCAGGCTCTTTAGAGTTGTAAGCAGCCTGAGTTATGAGCCCAGACTGGATTTTACGTTGTGCCGCGAATCGTATACTTCACCGATACTGGCTTTTAGAATATCAAAACCTTGTTCAAGCGTGTCTTTCTCAATGGTTAGCGGAGCCAGGAATTTAACTACCTGACCGTCTGCACCGGCTGTTTCGGCAATCAGGCCATTATTGAAACAACGTTCGCAAACAGCAGAAGCGAGTTCACCAGACCCTAATTCTAAACCGCGAAGCATGCCGCGACCTCGCATGCTAATACCTTCGAATTCGTTCGCGATGGACTGCAGTGTGGATTCAGCAGCGACGCAGTTTGCTCGTAAGTTGGCTTTAAAGTCATCGTCCAGCCATAGTTTCAGTAGTTCATTTGCGGCAACGAACGCCAGCTGGTTGCCACGAAAGGTGCCGGTGTGTTCACCGGGCTGCCAGATATCCAGTTTTGAGCCAATCAGGATGATGGATAGAGGGAGGCCGCCGCCGATCGATTTAGACACGCACACAATATCGGGAGTTAGATTGGCTTCCTCAAAACTGAAGAAGTCTCCGGTACGGCCATTACCTGACTGAATATCATCGACAATTAACGCAATATTGTAATCGTTACAGATGCTGCTGATTTCCTGCAACCAGCTGCTACTGGCTACGTTTATTCCGCCTTCGGCTTGCACGGTTTCAAGAATAATCGCTGCCGGTATGGGCAGGCCACTGCTACCATCTTCTAGCAACTTACGTAACTGCAACGCAGTGTTGGCACCATCTCCGAAATAGTTATCAAACGGCAGAAAACTAACGTTACTACGCGAACCGTAGTGCTCGTCATGATAATACTGGTTGCCGGTTAGCGCCAAAGAACCCAAGCTGTGTCCGTGGTAAGCATTTGTAAAACTAATAATGTGCGAACGTTTTTTGGCTTTACGCGCAAGCTTAATTGCAGCTTCCACCGCATTGGTTCCGGTAGGGCCAGTGAACTGAATTCGATAATCAAGTTTACGTGGCTTTAAAATAACTGATTCTAAAGTTTCGAGGAATTCTATTTTAGCTGTAGTGGCCAGATCAAGCCCGTGCATCAGCCCATCGTTATTTAAGTAATGGATTAGCGCTTCTTTTACACGTGGATTGTTGTGTCCATAATTCAACGTGCCAGCACCAGCAAAGAAATCAATAAACTCGCGTCCGTTAGCGTCTGTGACTTTTGCGTTTTTAGCAGTATGAAAAACAGCAGGAAAAGAACGACTATAGCCGCGCACGTTTGATTCCAATCGGTAGATTGATTCAAATTGATTTGGGTCGTTAGACACTAGAGTGAATTCCTCATTATTGTTGTTGTCAATTGGCGTTTTAGTGTTAGCCAATTTAATGCTACCGGCGTTGATACAAACCTGATTCTCACCCGTTATAACTGCCGCAGTAACAGAACCTGACTACGCAGTGGTTAGCTTTGAAGCGAGAGCGGCCACATCAGAGAATGATCGGCACATTGCGAGACCATCTTTATCGCATCGGGTAACGGCAGCATACCGCTATTTCGAACGGAAACTGTGAAGCTTGTCAAATACCCAAACTCGCAGCGTCATGTTTAGCGACAGCATCAGCAAAACGTACACTATTCCGGCTACAGCACTGCCAAAAAGCAGGTTAAAAATAGTGATATTTGTGTCGACTAGGGAACCTAAATAATATGCCGGTATGGCACAGATCAGAGCCTGGGCAGTGGTGCGCCAGGGTACGGCAACAGGCAGCGTTTTTGACGCGTCATAATAAACCCCTATAGATCTGATGCACATGGCGATAAACGTGGCCATAGCTGCAGCAATGAGCCCATAGCGCGGTATCGCAACTAAATTCAACATCATATTGATAACAAAAGCAATGACCGTCCACTTAACCAGCAATACGGTTCGTTTATCAATAAATACGCCCGCTGCGGCAATACTGATTGCACCTACCAACATATAACCCGCTGCAAACCAGGGAATAACTATTAAACCATCGCGGTATTTCTCGCCAGCTAAGAACAACACCAGCTGAGGGGCCGCAACACAGAACACCGCAAACACACCCACCGCAACAGCAACGTATAAATTAAACGCGCCATTCAAAAATTCAATGGTTTTTTCCCGTCCGCTTTCTTCGTACAGCTTGACGTAATGGGGCACAATTGCACTTTGCAAAGCCAATATCAGAACCCATTCCAAATACATACATATATTCACGGCTGCGGCGTACTGGCCTAATGGCTCGCCGCCTAAATAGGCTTGAATGACATACCGATCACCGGTTTCTAGCAGCACCGCCGTGAGTTCACCCATCATAGCAGGAGCGCCGAATGCAACCAACGGAGCAAGCGTTGCATATTGAAGTCTGGGACTAATCTCGGTCAGGTAATGACGGCAGTGATAGAAAATGACGACTAAGAAAATAAGTTCACTGATGATTATCAGAATTAAGGCCCTTTCGGAACTCAGGCCAATCGTGATGACTATCGCTACAAGGCAAACTAATCGAAAGAATTTTTCCGACACAGTGATGGTCGATAAGATGCCGCTTTGTTGATCAGCCTGCAGTAAATTTGCGAGCAAACTATGCGCAATTTTTATCGGAACCAGGGCCGTGCCAATTAGAAACAGCCGTTTATAGGGTAGAGCAGAGTCATTAATCAGCGGAACAACGAAATGCGCGTATAACAACCATAGAACCGCGCCGATCATCGCTAACACACAAACTGCACCAGCTACATTATTGAGTAAGTGTTTTAACGCCTCCGAACCTTGTGTTTTGGCTTCGCTGTAAAAACGAAGCATAGAACTTTGCAAGCCCAACTTGGCGAACGACACGAAAATGGTGACTGTTGCAGTCACCAAACCAAGCAGCCCATATTCCTCCACGCTCAAGGACCTGGTGAGCAGCGGGAAACTGACTAATCCCAACATGGAACCGAGCAGGCCGGCTGACAGGTAGTTTCTAAAATGTCTGATTACGGGTAACAGAAGGGTATCTCTACTTTTAACAGATTAGTTATTGCTCTAGAACGGCGTTGATACGATCTGCCATTCGTCGTATTTGTATACGATCAAGTTTTTGATGCACGGGCAACGCAACAATACTTTGTTTCATTTTTCTAGCTACCGGAAACTGCTCCCAATCGATAGCGCTGTGCATGTGTTGCCACCAATTAAACGACTCAATATCAGCTAACTTGAGGGCTTCCACTATTTCGGGGGGGTTGTTAACTAACAGAGGGAAATATAAAGGGCAGCACTCATCAGGCAGTTGCTTGAACAGCGGATTAGCGTGCGTATTGTGATGACTGTTAGTAAGCTCGTTTAACCAGCATTGATAGTTATCACGCCGCTGCCTGACAACATCTTGGGCGCGTACCCGGTGTAATAGCGTTTGCATACTTTGGGACATACCAACGTTATAAATCGGTGTTGCAGCGTCACCTTCGGCATCCGCCGTTAGCCAGATGGCGTTTTTAAAAACCCCCACGCGCTTTAACACTTTGACGACAACAGCCGGGACGCACCAAAAGCCTATATTCAGTAGTCTGGGCACGTTGTTAACACCGTGGGTTTTATCGCTTCGGTAAAACTGCTGAATGGAGTACAACGCCCGCTGTAACCATGGTAATAAATCCGGTTTCGTCGGCACAGGCACAGCTGAATTACCGGATGCAGGATTGTTCGTAATAAAAAGTCCGCCTTCGGTTAAGGGTAAACTTTTGCGCGGGCTGAAAATAGCGTGAGTGCCATAGCTACCCAATGGTTTATTGTTGTGCGAACTGTAGAGGCTATGCGCACAATCTTCTATTAACGCAATATTGGCATCAAAGCATAGCTGCTTGATGCGTAAAATATCGCGCTGCGCAAACCCGAAATAATGGGTAATCAGAACCGCTTTTATATCGAATCGCTGAGCAATCAATTGTGCAATTCGCTGAGTGTCAACGTTTAGCTGCTGATCGACATCATAAAAAAGTAACTCACATGCAAGTTGCTCAAACGGGCCAATTTCAGCGCCACAGCAATAAGCGGGCAGCAGTACAACGTCTGCGTGACTTAAGCCGAGACTCTGCGTGGCTTGATACAGCGCAGCACTGCCATTGTAAGTATAGGTGAGCTGGGTTTCCGGCAGCGTCATAGGAAATGCACTTGCCGTGCTTGCACCCAGGCCCAACATGCTGCTAAACCACTCCCGGGGCGATACTGCCGGTGTCATGCTGATATGGGTTCCGCGGAAGTAGTATTTCAGTGCGTTCAATCGGCTAGAGCTGTCTGGAAACAGTAAAGGCTGAATAATAGCTCATCCCCAAACCGAATGGCGTGCTGAATGTACATCAATGTGAACGGGTAATCGAATGGAGGGTTCGAAACAAGCGCTTGCCAATCTAATCGTCCGATATAACCGTCAAAAGATTATCCAGGCACCCGGATTCTACTGGGTGTTTCCCGGGGTGCGTTTCGGATAGCGATTGTGGTAACGCCCACCAAGGTTAACAAGCCACCGACAATGATATTCCATGTTATTTGATCATTAAAAATCAGGATGCTGAAAATAATCGCAAATACAACAGCGGACCAAAGTCGGCCGTACCAATTTTACCTGCTATGTAATTTAAACCCCATGCTGCATTAATGAGAACAAGAAGAAGTAGATGAGTTGCACGCACTCGGTGAAATGATCGATGTAATTGGTTGTCGCTTTAATCCAGCGCAATACGCAAACCGTCTTTGCCGACAGTAACAGGACCAGCCCAGTGAGTTGCCACTGCATCTATCCAATCGCTTTCGCTACAGGCTGGGTCGTCGGCAGGTACAAGGTGATTAAGCACCAGTTGACCAATGTCGGCTTCAGCCGCTATTCGACCTACATCTTCAGCCATCGTATGACTGGCCAATAGATGTGCTCGTAAACCCGGTGCACTTTTTAAGCGCTCTACTAATGCATCGATGCCTTTACCCAGCATAGCTTCATGTACCAGCACAGTTGCCCTTTTGGCGAATTGCGCCAGCGGCGGAAAATAGCAAGTATCGGCAGAGAACACGACATTGTGTGCGTTAGATGAGAATCGCAACGCAAAGCAATCGGTCACGGGTGGGTGCTCGACTCGCAGCGCGTCCACATCAACTCCGCTAATGGTCGCGACATGACCTTCGCCGTACACCTTGATCTTAATCATTTGATCGAGCGATTGACGCTTGTCGTCTATTGTGCGAATGCCATGATCGAAAGACATTGCCGCTAGAAAATGCGTCCAATAGTTTTCTATACCCGGTGGACCGTACACGGTTAGCGGCTCTACAAGATCTGTTGTCCAGGCGGTGTAAATCAAAGGCCCTAAATCCAGCAAATGGTCCGAATGTAGGTGCGTAATAAATATTGCATCCAATGTGCTTAATGGAATGTCTGCCTCTACCAGAGAACGAGCTGCACCGAAACCACAATCAATGAGTATGGTATTGCCGTTTAATCTTAGAAAAGATGAGCTGGGTGATGGGCTGCCCTTGCGTAAAGAGGGTCCACCTTTTGTACCCAGCAGGATTAACTCGTCATTCATCATTACAGCGGGTTGCTTGCCATGGCCGCATCAAGGGCCGCTATAATTTTGGCTGTTTCATCTTGCGATATGATCAGTGGCGGTGACAAGATGATATTAGGCCCGGATACTCTGATCATGACGCCATTGGCGTAGGTGTCATTATATATTGCGCCTGCAATGGTCTTTTCAGGCGCTGCTTTGGTTGCACGGTTCGATGTCAGCTCAATAGCGGTCATTAATCCGTGTCCGCCACGTACATCGCCGATAATTTCGTGTTTATTTGCCAATGATTGCAAGCCTTCATACAATTGCTTGCCGCGGGCCGCCGCGTTTTCATTGACGGCCAGTCTTTGTGTTTCGTTGACGCAAGCCACTGCCGCAGCCGCGCCAACCGGATGGCCAGAGTAAGTGTAGCCTGAACCGATTGCGCCGGCACCAGATGTATCGTTCTCGAATACTTCAGCGACTTGTGCATTTAGCATTACGGCGCCAAACGGAAAGTATCCGTTAGTAATCGCTTTCGCGGTACACATCATATCGGGCTGCACATTCCATAGGCGTGAGCCCGACCATGCACCGGTACGACCATAGGCCGTAATAACCTCATCCGCAATCAGTAAGATGCCATGTTTATCGCAAATTTCACGCACGGCGGGCATGAACGATTTGTGCGGTGGAATAACGCCACCAGCGCCTAGAATGGGCTCCATAATAAAGGCTGCAATGGTATCCCCACCTTGGAACGCAATTTCATCTTCAAGCGCCGCAACACAATGTGCTGCCAGTTTTTCTGGGTTGGTTTCGTTAAACGGATTGCGGTACGGGTAGGGTGCAGGGATGTGGAAACACCCAGGCATTAATGGTTCATATTGCGTTCGAAAATTTGCGTTTCCGTTAATTGAAGCGCCACCTGTGTGCGTGCCGTGATAGCCCTTTTTTAAACTTATATACTTAAAGCGACCAGGTTCGCCTCGCACTTTGTGGTACTGTCGCGCTAATCGAAGCGCAATTTCAATGCTGTCTGAACCACCCGACGTAAAGAAAGATCGCACCATGCCTTCAGGTTTAAAGAAATCGCGCAGCATTTCACTGAGTTCAATGACCTTATCATTGGTCGTGCCACGGAATATTGAGTAATAAGGCAACTCATTTAACTGATCGTTTATAGCTTGTTTTACGACATCACATGAGTAGCCAAGATTCACATTCCACAATCCCCCGACAGCATCAACCAATTCAGCTCCATCCATATCCCTGATCATGCATCCTTCACCGCTTGTGATGATAGCGGGTGGTTTTGCCTTCATTTCTGCCGGATGCGCCATGGGATGCCACAGGTGCTCAGCATTATGGGCTTTGAGAAAGTTGGAATCTCGCATATCGTTAGTTCTCTAATTGTTTCGCCCAAATGGTGGCGATATCAGGTTGGATTTGTCCGCCGATGTCGTGACTAAGTTGTTGCCCGGCGGTGATCAATGCTCTAGTGCATTTTGCTGTAAGTGTTGCGTCCATGCGCGACGCGGGTGTTGCTATTGCGATTGTGCCCATAGTCTCACCGTCTGGACCAAAAAAAGGTGCCGCATAAGATACAACCTCCGACTCATACGATTGGTTGACAGATGCGACACCGCTGGTACGTGCTTTCTCCATGAGTGCTCGCACAGCACTTATGTCAGTGGCTGTGGTTTCGGTATAACGCTGAAGCTGATCGGATAACACGCTTTCTACAAAGGCTTCACTGCTGAATGCAAGCATGGCAATACCCGAAGATGTTGCGTGATATGGAAGAATCTCCGCTTCATCGAAACTAACTCGCGTGCCATGAGAGCCCGCATCTTTTGAATAAATTGCACTCATACCTTTTTTTTCTGGCAACGCCGCATGAGTCAGTTCTTGAACATTATTTGAAATTCTATCGATATAGGACTGCACGGTCTTTACTAACGGTACTGTTTTTTCTCGAACAATGGCCAACCGGATTATGGCTGGCCCCAACCGATAAGCTCGTGTTGCGTGATGTTGTTCGAGGTATCCGCAATTACGCAAGGCGGTTAAATGTCGATGTAACGTTCCCTTATCAACGCCAGTTAGCACCTTAAATTCGCTGAGACCGATTTCGGGGTGTGCGGCAGAGAAGTGCTCCAACAGTCCCAGCGCTTTCTCAATCGTCGACATGCAGTCATAACCTCCTGTGACTTAATTCTTGACAAGCAAAGTTTTGTTCGTCAGTATCACAATATGACACGATGGTACACTATTTGAACCGACCTTAGCGGAGAAAATGCGTGACTCAAGATCAGGTCGATCATTTCAGGGCGCAACCTGTAGGAGTGCCCAAAATGATCATCGGTGGTGCGTCTGTGGGCGCGTCAACCGGCCAAACACTGGATGTAATTTCGCCTATTGATGGCCAAAAGATTGCGGATTTACCCAACGCCGGTCAGGACGATGTAATCGCCGCTGTGGCGGCGTCGCGCACCAGTTTTGATACGGGTGTCTGGGCACACATGGCACCTGCTGCGCGCAAGCGGGTGTTGTACAAGTGGGCTGATCTTATCGAAGCGCATGCGCTGGAGCTTGCCGTGCTTGGTGTGCGTGATAACGGCACCGAGCTGTCAATGGCGCTAAAAGCAGAACCGTTGTCTGCAGCCGGCACAATTCGCTATTACGCCGAGAGTATCGATAAAATCTATGGCGAAATCGCTCCGACCGATTCATCCATTTTAGCGCTAGTCCACAAAGAGCCAGTTGGTGTTGTCGGTGCAATTGTGCCGTGGAATTTTCCGTTAATGATTTCCGCGTGGAAAATTGCACCCGCTTTGGCGATGGGCAATAGTGTCGTCATCAAACCATCTGAAGTTGCATCATTGTCTGTGCTGCGTATGGTAGCGCTAGCACTTGAAGCTGGCTTGCCGGAGGGCGTGTTAAATGTTGTTACTGGTTCAGGGCCTGTGGCTGGCCAGGCGTTGGCACAGTCCATGGACGTCGACGCTTTGGTTTTCACAGGTTCAGGTAATGTGGGTCGAAAGTTAATGGAATATGCTGCCCAATCCAATTTAAAGCGCGTGTTTCTGGAGCTTGGCGGAAAATCGCCGCACATCGTTTTTGACGACACACACGATCTTGATCAGGCGGCGCAGGCGGTAGTGAATGGCATTTTCAGAAACTCAGGCCAAGTTTGTATTGCTGGTTCGCGCCTATTGGTTCAGGAGAGCATTCATGATGCGTTCGTCGAAAAGCTGGTTACGTTGACAGATAGTCTGCGTGTTGGCGATCCACTTAATTTGAATACCCAAATTGGTGCTGTCAGTTCGGCTGCTCATCTTGAACAGGTGTTGTCTGCGATAAACGGGGTAAAGTCCATTGCGACTGGCGGCAAACGCCTGTTACAGGAATCCGGTGGAAGCTACATGCAGCCAACTATTGTTACCAACCTATCAACCGATGACCCGTTAATTCGTGATGAAGTATTTGGCCCTGTGCTAACAGTCTCACGGTTTACTGATGAAACCGATGCAGTCACCCAATCCAATGATAGCGACCTGGGTTTAGCCTCTGGTGTATGGACATCGAATCTGGGTCGCGCGCACCGTATGGTATCGAAACTGCGTGCTGGTGTAGTGCATGTTAATACTTACGGTGGTGCGGACAACACTGTGCCCCTGGGCGGTTTCAAACAGTCGGGCAACGGGCACGATAAATCGTTGCACGCGATCGAAAAATATATAAACAAGAAAACGGCGTGGATAAAACTTTGAACACGCCGCTCTCATCTAAAACTGATTTGTATCTGTTTGACGAAGCGCAGCCAGATATCGAAAAAGAAGGTTTCAAAAGTGAGTGCCCGCCGGATAAAAAGGTCAAGGTAGAAGATCTGTTCAAATTCTCGCGCGGTCGCGGTGATGTGCAAGTGTCTTGGGTAGCTGCGGGCATTGCTGTGTTTTTCCTGATTTTCTTTTGGACGCAGACAGGTTGGGACAATCGTAAATTACCAGACGAATTAGGCGCCTATTTCGCGCATCAATTTGGCCTTATTGAGCTCGAGGGTCGTGTTACTCGCCTTGGCCGTATTTTGAAACAATCTTGGGTAGCACCCATGCTGTGTTTGCTGGTATTGGTCCCGGCAGCTCTGTGGAATTTGCGATCATCTCTAAAGGAGCACAATTGGCGTAAGCGCTTCCTGCTTCCCACTAGTGCTTACTTCGAATTAACTAAGTATGTCGCAGCATTGGAGTTTGTGGCTTATTTTATAGTTTATACCTTGCTAATTCCGTGGCTTGGGTATCTGGTTTCTACGCTACTAATGGGTACATTGCTACCATGGCGATTAGGGTATCGCGGACGCGTTTGGTTTGTACGTAGTTTGCTGTCAAGCTTAGCAGTTGTCATTGTTTTTCGTACTTTTCTGCAAATAAAAACACCCGTCTCCATCTGGCTTTACGATCAGCTTCCAACTGCGATGCGCGGTTTCATGCTGACGTACTTTTAGGTAGTGACATGGACGCATTTATAGCCGGCATACAAAGTTTAATGGACCCTGCTGTTTTAATAGCGATAGTCATCGGCTCGGTCGGCGGTGTGATTATTGGTGCTGTGCCTGGAATAGGGCCTGCCATAGCAATAGCGATTTTGTTACCAGCAACGGTTTTTTTAGATGATTTGGTGAGTTTGGTCTTGCTGCTGGGTGTGTATGGTTCATCGATGTACGGCGGGGCTATCCCGGCTATCCTGATCAACACACCGGGGACGCCGGTAAACGCGCTAACCACTTACGATGGCTATGCAATGACTCGCCGTGGCGAGGCATCACGCGCCTTATCACTGGCTTACTCGTCATCCTTTATTGGAGGACTCTTCTCCATCAGCATGGCGCTCATTGCCTTATTTATGTTTGGGCCTTATTTACGTGACTTAGGCGCACTGTTTGGTCAGCGCGATATCTTGATGGCAGCAATTTTAGGTTCAGTGCTGCTTATCGCTGCGCACCGTCAAACAATGGGTATCGCTGCTATGCTGTTTGGTTTTGGTTTTCTGATAGCCATGGTTGGCCGACAGTCCACGCGGGGAATCGACCGATATACGTTTGGCATGGACTATCTGTATTCAGGCTTCAACTTGATTGTAGTTATTGTGGGTATATTCGCTCTGAGTCAGGCCTTGAATTTAATGGTTGGCAAAGATGATGACCCACCTGAAGCGCGAATCACAGGTGGATTGCTGAGCGGGTTTAAAGAGCTCGCTAAAAACAAGATCGTTGCGCTGTGTTCTGCCTGCTACGGCACGATCATGGGAATAATCCCCGGTGTAGGTGAGTTTGTGGCTCAGTTCTTTAGCTATTCGACTGCTCGTGCACTTTCAAACGATGCAGCTCGGTTCGGACACGGATCTTCCGAAGGACTAATAGCGTCAGAGACATCAAACAACTCAGTACCGGCGGCGGCAATGATTCCGTTGCTCGCGCTGGGCGTTCCCGGAGAGGCACTGACCGCGATGATGATGGTTGTATTTTTCGACGCCGGCATTAAACCCGGACCTGATATATTCGAAAACAATCCTGATTTTTTGTTTAGCCTGTTTTCTGCGTTGCTCATCATCAATATACTGGTGCTGGCAACGTTACTGATATCAACGAAATACATAGCCAAAATGATTCATATTCCCAATCGATTCTTGGGTGCATTCATTATGATCTTGGCTTTCGTCGGTGTTTATTCGATTCGCAATAGCTTGACCGATTGTGTCTTTGCTGTGGGCTTCGGATTTATCGGTTATGTTCTTCGGCGCCTGGACTGGCCGTTGGTGCCGATTGTATTGGGTCTTGTTCTTGGTTCGATTATTCTTGAGCGGTTAACCGCCGGGGCCGGTCAAATCAAATCGGCAGTTGACCTGATTAATCGCCCGGTTTCGGGTGCCTTATCAGTGATGATCCTTATGGTCGTCGGATTCATCATTTGGACGTCTGTTACAAACAGACGAACTGATTATCAAACTTGACCAACTATAAAAGAGAGGAGTTTCCATATGAAAAAGATCGCATCCGTTGCCCTGCTAGCGGCAGCTTCATTTATAGCCAGTACGGCGCCTGCCTATGCTGACTATCCTGATGGTCCCGTGCAATTTATCGTGCCGTGGCCTCCGGGTGATTTCGAAGATATTCTGACCCGCATGATTGCAGCAGAATTTGAAGAACAAACCGGACAATCAGCTTCCGTTGTAAACCGACCAGGTGGCGGCGATGGACCTTTTCCCGGCGCGCTTGAAGTGCTGAACGGTCCAACTGATGGTTCCGTTGTCGGTTCGTTTGTCATTGGTGTTCCCGTTGTAGGACCAATGATTGATATTGGCATTGAGAAAGACAGCTTCACACCTGTTGGTATCTTCCTAACATACCCGTTTGTGCTTGCAGCCTCCGGTGATGCGAGCTATTCCAACATGGCTGAACTTGCTGCTCACGCTCAGGACAACGATGTGGTTCTGGGACACTTCGGCGCAGGCTTGACGCCAACGCGCGCATCGTTTGCCGCAGCGAAACTGATGGACTTTGAATTCGCAGACGACTCTGCGTTCGACATGCTCGATTGTAATACCTTGTCTTCTGGCGATGCTGATGTAATAAACACTACGTTAGCGTTGATTGAACCTTGCTTGGATGACGTTAACGTGTTGGCTAACATCGGTACCGATCCTATTTCCAAACTTGACGGAGTGGAAACACTGGCCGCGCAATCGGGCGTAAACGACATCGAGTTGTGGAATGGACTGTTTGTGAAAAAAGGCACATCACAAGAAGTGATAGACGTACTGGCTAACGTGGCCAGTAGTGTGATGGCTGGTGATGAGGCACAACAGCTCATGGCCGAAACAGGTGCCCGAGTGTATTGGCAAGGTATGGAAGAATCCGCCGCTCGCATTGAAGCAGATCGTGGCAAGAACGCTGAGCTCGGTTCCATCATCGATCAGTAATGTTGTTTTTCAAGGTGGCCGGTATCACCGGCCACTTTGACTCAGGGAAACAGATGAACCGTATTAAACTTGGAATCCTGCAAACCAATCACGACAAAAGTGTTGAGGTTGGCGATGCGTTTCCCGATGACGCCCATCGCTTTCGGGATCTCTTTGATGCGCAAGATGATCGGTTCCAGTATCGGGTGTATATGACCATCGGCGGCGAAGTCCCACAAGAACTTGATGAGCAGGATGCTTTCATGATTACGGGCAGCCCGCTAAGTGTGTTAGATGAGCACGTATTCACTGACGACCTGATGGCATTTATACGCCAATGTGATCAAGCCAGAAAGCCCTTGTTGGGTGCCTGTTTTGGTCATCAAGCCATAGCATTGGCGCTAGGTGGAAAAGTGGAGCGCTCAGATGCTGGATACAATGTTGGTATAGAAGAAACTCAGTTTCATCATCGCAAAGACTGGATGACGCCTGAACGAGACAGCCTGCCGCTGTATGTATTTCATGAAGATCAAGTCACGCAGTTACCGGACGACTGCACTTTGTTAGGCTCAAGTGCTAACTGCAACATTGCAAGCTTTGCAAAGGATGATCATATTTTTACAACACAAGCTCACCCGGAATTTACGAATGAATTCATGTCGTGTGTGCTTCGATTCACCGAGAGTAAAATGCCGCCTGAGGACGTAAAGAACGCTTGGAGCAGCTTGAACTCAACACAAGATGGGCATGTGTTTGGCACATGGGCCACAAACTTTTTTAAAAAAGGCGATTAGCCATGCGTGATGATGGATATGCAAACCTGTTAAATCACGATAGCTTTGCTAATGGGGTTCCACATAATACTTTCGCGAGGTTGCGTAAAGAGGACCCACTGTCATGGAATGAGGGCGATGAAGATACCAAAGGTTTCTGGAGCCTAGTGCGTCATGCTGACATTGCGTTAGCCAATAAAGAAAACCTTATTTTCAGCTCCGCTCAAGGTATTCGTCTTGAGGATCAAAGCCGCGAAGAATATCTTGCGCGTCGAACATTCCAAGAAACCGACCAACCCGAACATGCCATTGTGCGGCGCGCAGTAAACCCGAATTTTTCAAAACCAACCGTTACAAAATTTGAAACGCTTATCCGTGAATTGGCTTCCGGTATCTGTGAGTCCGCGCTGGCAAATGCTGAGTTTGATGCCGTAGACAGCATTGCAAAACAATTACCGATGATGATGCTAGGTCGAATTCTGGGCGTACCCGATGAAGACCTTGATTGGCTGATTGAAAAAGGCGATGCATTAATCGGTAACTCTGACCCTGACTTTACTGACCATGTCGTGGATAAGATGGATACCAGCGCGTATCGCATGATGCCTTTTCGCAGCCCGGCCGGAGTAGAGCTCTACGACTACGCAGAAGACCTACTGCATAATCGTCGGGCGGTAGCTGAAGAAGGCATTCTTGCGAAGATGTTAAGTGACGAAAATGGTTTACGAGACTTAGAATTTAAAAACTTTTTCTGTTTGTTGGTTGCCGCAGGCAATGACACCACACGTTACTCCATCGCAATGGCATTGAACCTGTTGGCGCATAACCCTGAACTCATTGCTCAACTTAAAACAGGCGAATTTTGGGGTACATGCGCCGATGAATTTGTCCGACTTGCGTCGCCCACCATGCACTTTCGTCGCACAGCAACACAGAATTACGAGTTGCACGGCAAAACGATCCGGGAGGGCGATAAAGTATTGTTGTGGTTTGTATCTGGCAGTAGGGATGCAGAGGTGTTTGAAAACCCGAACGATTGCATGCTAGGTCGCTCGCCCAACCGTCATGTTGCGTTTGGGCAAGGCGGGCCTCATGTATGCCTTGGTATGCACTTGGCGAGGCTAGAAGTACGAATAGCACTGGAAGAGCTAGTCAAACGTATTGATAAATTTGAAGCCATCGAAGCGCCAACGTGGACACGCTCAAATTTTATTTGCGGTGTGAAAAAGTTGCATGTGCGGGCAACACGAGCAGCTTAAATTATGAGCAACATCACCCGAACGCGCGCCATGTTTTGCGACATGCTAAATCTGCCTCGCGGTAAATACGTACCGGTTGATATAGCGGCAGGTGGCTCAATTGGTTTTGCACGTGGCGCATTTGCGGTTTCTTACGATCGTGATCTTATTCCAGTGCCGGGTTGTGGTGTTTATGATGGATTACCCGACATGGAGTTGGAGCTGGACGATGTCCGTCGTACCGGTTGGCAAGCTGGCACCGAGATAGCGATGGGCGATCTGTATGTTGACGGTGCGCCGTTTGGTTTATGCCCACGTTCTACACTAAAACGCGCAATCAAAAGCTGGACCGATATAGGTTACAGCCCGATGATCGGCTTAGAAACCGAAGCCTTTATTTTTCAACGCGATGAGGACGGCGTTTGGCGTCCCTACGATACACCGGGTGCATTCGTGTATGGCACTGGTCCTGAAAACGATCCCAAAGGCGTCATGGATGAGATCTGGGAAGCCGCGCATACCGCAAACATTCCTATCGAAAGCATGAACGGCGAGTTCGACAACGGGCAGTTTGAATTGACCTTGAAATTCGATCATGCGCTAAAAGCTTGCGATGATGCGTTTCTAATGAGAACCATGGCGCGAGAAATCGGGTTAAAAAAAGGCCTGCTATTAACGTTCCTGCCAAAACCCATTCCGGACCGCGGTGGTTCCGGTTTGCACGTGAATTTCAGCTTTTCAGACAACGAGGGCAATAACGCAATTGCACCTACAGGCGAACTATCTGATCTTGCCAACCACTGTATGGCGGGACTGATTCACCATCATCGTGCATTGGCTGGCTTACTGGCTACCACTGTCAATAGTTATGATCGTTTAACTGCTGGTAGCCTGGCGGGATACTGGGCCAACTGGGCAGAGGATCATCGTTTGGTTACCACACGTTGCTCAACCAAGTCCGCAAAGTCTGCAAGACTTGAGCACCGCATGGCCGATTGTGCAACGAACCCTTATCAAGCTGTTGCAGCAGTGCTTCAGGCCGCTCGACTCGGTTTTGAAAACAAGTTACCTTTACAGCCCCCGGAAGATCTTGATGGTGTAGAGAATGTACGCGAAAAGCGACACATTCCATCGAGTCTGGATAAATCACTCAATGCGTTAGATAAAGATCCGGTGCTGCGTAACGCAGTGGGCGAAGCTTACTGCGATGCGTTGCTGTATTTAAAGCGAGATGAATTCAAACGCCTGCAAGGTAAAAGCGTCGATGATGTGCGCGATTTTTATCTACCGTTTGTATAGTAAGAGGTGAGCATGACTGGTGTTGTTGTGATCGGTGCGGGTCAAGCGGCTACGTCATTCGTGGCAAAGTTCCGTAAGTTTGATGCAGACACTCCCTTGAGTATTTATGGTGATGAGTCTGTTATTCCATACCAGCGCCCACCATTATCGAAAAAGTACGCAACTGGCGATATGGAAAAATCGCAACTCTTCTTGCGCCCTGAAAGTTGGT
Source organism: uncultured Granulosicoccaceae bacterium (assembly GCA_964390335.1). Classification (GTDB taxonomy): domain Bacteria; phylum Pseudomonadota; class Gammaproteobacteria; order Granulosicoccales; family Granulosicoccaceae; genus Granulosicoccus. The sequence goes on from CAYMHU010000002.1 coordinate 48,970, forward strand.
ACACCGATAAACACATTGATGTGCAAACAGGTGTCTCTGTTACGTCGATTGACCGAGGTGCGCACACCATTCAATTGTCAGATGGACGCAGCATACCTTGGACTAAGCTTGCAATTACCACAGGGTCTCGAGTTCGTAAGCTGCCCGATACTGTAACGAAGGGTTTGTCAGGTATCCACTATATACGTACTTTGGCTGATGCAGATGGGTTCGGTATGGCGTTGCAGCCAGGTCGTCGGGTCATCATTATTGGTGGTGGGTATATCGGTTTGGAAGCTGCAGCCGTGTGTGCAGCGAAAGGTATGCAAGTTACGTTAATTGAAGCCTCAGACCGGATTCTGCAACGAGTTGCATGTGCTGAAACCTCCGATTGGTTTCGTACGCTGCACACAGAGCATGGCGTTGATATCCGCGAAGGTTTGGGGCTGTCGCATTTTGAAGGCCAGAACGG
>CAYMHU010000002.1:49520-121855 GCA_964390335.1 uncultured Granulosicoccaceae bacterium
CCAACACGGAACTGGCCGCTGATTGCGGGCTAACTGTTGACAACGGAATCGTTGTAAATGGGCAATGCCAAACGAGCGACCCCGATATTTACGCTGCAGGTGATTGCGCCATAACCGACTTCAAAGGACTACCGACACGACTTGAATCGGTTCCCAATGCAAATGATCAAGCGAGTGTTGCGGGCCACCATGCAGCAACCGGTGATGTCGCGAACTACATTGCAAAACCTTGGTTTTGGTCAGATCAGTACAACGTTAAATTGCAGATCGCGGGTCTGAACAGAGGGTACACAAACGTGGTTGTACGACCCGGTGAGAAACCGCAATCGGTTGCACATTTTTATTATGCGGACGACCAGCTGGTGGCTGTAGACGCTTTGAATATGCCGCGAGTGTATATGGTAGGAAAACGCATGATCGAGGCGGGCAAGAACATCTCGCGAGCGCAGGCGGCTGATACCGACTTCGACCTTAAAACGTTAGTGTAGTTAACCGCTAGCTTTTCTTTGGGTTATTCATTCGTGATTGTTAGGCCTGTTCTGAAGTTAATCTATAGCCGGTTGACACTCTATCATTATATTATTTAACATGGTAAGAGTTAACATGTTAAGGAATTTGCATGCCCCATTTTCACATCGAATATTCCGCCAATATAGAAAGTATTATTGACGTGGCCGAGTTGTGCGAGACCATTCGCGCTGCGGCTGCAGATAACGATGCTTTCCCAACACCAGGCATTCGTGTTCGTGCTACGCGTGTAGATCATGTTGCCATGGCTGATGGTAATCCCAAACATGGTTTTATCGATCTTTCGATACGTTTGCGCGAAGGTCGAGCGCAGGATGTAAAAGAAGATGCAGTGACTCGCATATTTGATGTATTAAAAGTATTTATGGCGCCTGCAATGCAAACTCACTCTATCGCATTATCGGCAGAGATGCGTGACATCGATGCTAGCTTGTCACCAAAATTCGGTAATGTTCGTGACCACTTGGAGTCTAATTAAAATGAGTGTTCTTAATGACAACATTGGTAAGTTATCCGGCTTTTTGGAGCGCTTTCAATCTGCTGGTATTCAAAACCGAATTGCCGGCAAAGATACACCGGGTGCAGCAGGTGTTTTTCAATCTGTTTCACCGGTCGATAAATCGGTCATCTGCGATGTAGCGCATGGAACCGCGGCTGATATCGATACAGCCGCTATCGCCGCTCATGACGCTTTTGCGGCATGGCGAGATTTACCTGCAACCGAACGCAAAAAAATCCTCATCCGCATTGCTGAGGGAATTGAAGCCCGTGCAGAAGAAATTGCGCTATGTGAATGCTGGGACACTGGGCAAGCTTACAAATTTATGTCAAAAGCGGCATTACGGGGTGCTGAAAACTTTCGGTATTTTGCAGATCAAGTTGTGCAAGCCAGAGATGGCCAACACCTGAAATCACCCACATTGATGAATATCACCACGCGGGTACCTATTGGGCCAGTGGGCGTGATAACACCGTGGAACACACCGTTCATGTTGTCTACCTGGAAAATCGCTCCGGCACTAGCAGCCGGATGTACAGTGGTGCACAAACCCGCAGAAGCATCGCCGCTTACCGCCCGTTTGTTAGTGGAAATTGCAGAAGCAGCAGGATTACCACCCGGGGTGTTAAATACCGTGAATGGTTTTGGCGAAGATGCAGGCAAGGCTTTGTGTGAGCACCCAAAAATCAAAGCTATTGCTTTTGTAGGGGAGTCTCGAACTGGCAGTCTCATCACAAAGCAGGGCGCCGATACACTTAAGCGTAACCATCTAGAGTTGGGTGGTAAGAACCCGGTTATTGTCTTCGATGATGCCGATCTTGATCGTGCGTTGGACGCAGCTATTTTCATGATTTATTCGATTAACGGCGAACGTTGCACATCGTCTTCAAGATTATTGATTCAAGATACAGTGCGCGAAGCATTTGAAGCCAAGTTAATTGAACGAGTCAATAATATTAAAGTTGGTCATCCTCTCGATCCAACAACCGAGGTTGGGCCCTTGGTCACCGAAGAGCATTTCAACAAGGTTACAAGCTATTTTGATATCGCGAAAAAAGATGGCGCTACGATAGCCGCAGGCGGTGACGTTGTCGGTGACGAAGGTTACTTTGTTCGCCCAACGCTGTTTACGCAGGCCAACAATCAAATGCGCATTTCGCAAGAAGAAATCTTTGGCCCCGTTTTAACGTCTATACCGTTCAGTACCGAAGACGAAGCATTGCAAATTGCCAATGACACCGCTTATGGGTTAACTGGCTATGTCTGGACTAACGACTTAACTCGGGCTTTACGAGTCACTGACAAACTTGAAGCAGGGATGATTTGGGTTAATTCAGAAAACGTGCGTCACTTGCCCACGCCGTTTGGCGGTGTGAAAGCATCCGGCATTGGCCGAGATGGTGGCGATTGGTCGTTTGAGTTCTATATGGAACAAAAGCACATCGGTTTTGCCACTGGCCAACACAAAATTACCAAACTGGGAGCGCTTTAGATGCCTGTACCAGCACCAAACCTGTATCCCGATTTCAATACCATCCGCCTGAGCCATGTGTGCTTGAATGTGAAAGACCTTGGCGTGTCAAAAACGTTCTATACGGATATCCTGGGGATGCAGGTGACGGACGAATCCGATACCCATATTTATTTGCGCGCAATGGAAGAGCGCGGTCATCACTGCATGATTTTGCAAAAATCCGATCAACCCGGCACGGTAGAGGTCATGGGGTTTAAAACCTTCGATGAGGATGATCTCGATAAAGCCGAAGTGTTTTTCAAAAGTAAAGGCCGGCCTACACAATGGGTAGAACGCGCGTATCAAGGAAGAACCCTGCTAACGTCAGACAACATGGGTATTCCGCTGGAGTTTTATCACAAGATGGATCGCCTGGAGCCGATTCATCAACAATACGCGCTGTACCGCGGCGTAAAACCACTGCGAATCGATCACTTCAACGTTTTTAGTCATGATGTCGATGCATCTGTTGCTTTTTATTCTGAATTCGGGTTTCGAGTAACCGAGTACACAGAAGACGAAGAGAGTAAAAAATTATGGGCCGCATGGATGCACCGTAAAGGTGGAGTTCACGATATGGCCTTTACCAACGGTACCGGGCCACGTATGCACCATGTCGCATTCTGGGTACCAACACCGTTAAATATCATTGACTTGCTCGATCTAATGGCAACGACAGGTTATGTTAACAACATTGAACGCGGTCCTGGTCGTCACGGTATTTCCAACGCATTCTTTTTATATATTCTTGATCCTGATGGTCATCGCATAGAAATTTATTGTTCTGACTATCAAACCGTTGATCCTGATCTTGAACCAATCAAATGGGATCTTACTGACCCTCAACGACAAACGTTGTGGGGTGCTGCTGCACCTGAAAGTTGGTTCAAGCACGGCACGACCTTCGTTGGTGTGGATACCAAAGACTCACAGATTACTGCCAGCCCAATTATCGCACCATGAACCTAAATCTGAACAATACTGACTTGCTACGAGAAGCCGCCTTAGTTGGTGGTCGTTGGATAAATGCTGTTATCCACGAAGTTTAGGAGACCCTCTTATGAAACTTGCCACTTATACCGCTTCAGGGCAACAGTACTATGGCGCCGTAACAGACGCTGGAATGATTGCGTTGAATGATGCGTTTCCTCAGTACCCAACACTATTCGACGCTGTTCAGGCAAATGACTTGGGCAAGCTTGCTGCTGCTGCCGAAGGAGGTACGGTATCGCATACAGAATATGAATTCGACATGGTGCTACCTCATGCCAGACGAATTTTGTGTGTTGGCGTGAATTTTCCTGATCGCAACGCAGAGTATAAAGACGGTTCAGAGCAGCCTAAATACATGTCACTCTTTCCGCGTTTCGCATCTGGGTTCACCGGTCACAATCGCCCTTTAATCCGCCCACCAGAAAGCGATAAGCTGGATTATGAGGGCGAGGTAACCATAGTCATCGGGAAAGCCGGTAGACGCATTTCTCAAGCCGATGCTTATGATCATATTGCTGCACTAACGATCTGCAACGAAGGTACGATACGTGACTGGGTACGGCATGCAAAATTCAATGTTACGCAAGGTAAAAACTGGGACAACTCTGCGGCCATCGGACCGTGGTTAGTTCCGTTCACAGACGCTTCGCAACTTGATGATGCACGCATTGTGACTCGAGTTAATGGCGAGGTTCGTCAAGACGATGTGTTGTCTCGAATGATGCACCCGATTCGCCGGGAGATTGAATATATTTCAACATTCATGACACTTCAACCCGGCGATATGATTGTTACCGGCACACCCACCGGGTCCGGTGCCCGACTAGACCCACCGCAATACCTAAAGCCGGGCGATGTAGTCGAAGTTGAAGTGAACACCATCGGCACTTTACGAAACACTATTGAGGACGAAGCCGTATGACCCCAGATGATCATGCAACGGTCGCTGCCGAGTTGTTGGCAGCCGAAGCTAACCGAAGCCAAATTGGATTGTTAACAAAGCGTTTTCCAGAGATGGATATGGATGACGCCTACGAAATCCAAAACGCCATTTACCGCGCAAAGTTAGAACAAGGTCGATCGGTCATCGGTTGGAAAATCGGACTAACCTCGAAAGCAATGCAGTATGTTTTAAATATTGATATCCCGGACAGCGGTATATTGTTTGATGACATGGCCTTCGATCATGGTAGCACGGTTCCAAAGTCGCATTTTATTCAACCACGCGTTGAAGCAGAAATTGCGTTTGTCATGAAAGCGTCAATCGGTGGAGCAAATATTAGTCGAGATGATGTGTTAGCAGCAACGGATTACGTAGCGCCGTCTATTGAAATTCTGGACACTCGGATTGAGCGGGTGGATGCAGCTACTGGTGAAACCCGAAAAATCTTCGACACCATTAGCGATAATGCTGCCAACGCGGGAGTCGTATTAGGTACAAAAAAACATGCGGTTGATGCCTTCGACCTGCGTTGGGTAGGTGCAATAACCTCACGTAACGGGGAAGTGGAAGAAACGGGCCTAGGAGCAGGTGTGCTCAATGATCCGGTGGAGAGCGTAGTCTGGCTTGCGCGTCGTATGGCTCAGTACGGACAACAGATCGAACCGGGCCAGATTATTCTGTCCGGGAGCTTTATCCGTCCGGTAGAGTGTCCAGCGGGCACTCATGTTGTTGCAGATTTTGGAGACTTCGGATCAGCCGAGATTGCATTTGCGTAGACTGCGTCTGCGTTCTCCGTTCTTCATTCACTATATGAAGAGCGGAGATTAATTACCGGCCGATAACATCAATAACCGCGTTTGACTGCCATTCAACTCTTAATTTGCCTTCGCGGAACGATTCGCCAATAACCACGGCGTTTTCAATTTCGTTAATGGTTCCTGCACAGAAGGAGCGGTAAGGAGCTCCGTTATTCTGATGGGACGGTATAACCCTGCATAACACCGAGTCAACCAAATCAGAATATTCATCTATTTCATCGGTACCGGCAGCAGAAGTTTCGTCCTGATTGGGTAACTCGCCTGACACATCAAGTTCTCCCAAACCGGGTACAAACACCACAACACCGTTTGTCGTCACAGAGATCGATAGGTGTTCGCGACGAATCAACATGAAACTGTCCATATCTGCAGCGACATTCTGAAAATCGATGGTGAATGGTGTTAACTGGGATTGAAGAGCTAAAAGCGCTTCGTCCGATTGATAAAAAGGCCAATTCACCGGGTTGTCGCCTAGAACTACCTGCCAGCTATTGTTCATTGTGCAGTCACTGACATTCAAATTGTTGTCACAAACAGCTAACGACTGTAATTGTGCATCATTGTCAAAGCCCTGGCGAGTAAACCGGTGGGTAACGGTATCGTTTACACTTCGATAAACCTGCTCCGACGCAACGTAGCCACCTGTGTCATCTGCTGTACCTAGCAGATAAATGTCGGTTTTATCGTTCGTTCCAAATTCGGTAATTTGTGCCTCTATCTGCAGTTCTTCTTCGTTAGCGCTACGTTTAAAATTTAGCTGGGTTTCCTGTCTTATGCCTTTGTCGATGTTCGTTAATAAAATGGCGTTACGAAGTCCTGACGATGTTTGCGTTTTGGATACTTGCATAGCACGCAGGTTGCCTTCATCGGCTGACACTATCGATAGAAACCCATCATCCAGGTTTTCAGTCCAACGCAGTGTATAAATATTATTGCCATACCCTAAATCCAGGTTCGTGACTAATTCGAACTGGTAGCTACCGGTACTGAATGCGGTGAATGTGCCGTTACCGAGCGTTCGCTCAGTGTTAATTTTCGCCATGATTAGGCGGGTCAGTTCAGCAACATCCGCATTTGAGACAGACTCACCACCTAACGACTCTTGATAGCGTTCGTACTTGGTCACGTACTCCCATGATGCCATCTCGTTGGTATAGGTTGTCAAAATTTGATCTGCCGAGAATACACAGGCTGTATCAATAGGTGTGCTATCGCAATGAGTTTGTAAAGCTAACCAGCTTGATTCCGCAAGCAGCTGTAGTAATGCAGTTTCGGTTTTGTAGTTATTAACATCAGATACCGCATTGCCTAACTCATGTAATGTGGACCCTGATGATGCCATTGAGTCTGAAACGTCGAATAAGCTATCGGGTAGATCTACCAAGACAGTTTCCGGAATAGACCGGAACATCAGCGGATCAGCGCTGAGTTCGGGGGGCAATATCACGGTTCGACTGCTGGATCCGCCATCACCGCTGCCACCCATACCGCCACCACAGGCACTTATTAATGGCAGGATCCAGAACGCTAGCAACAGAAAAAAGCGCTTAAAACTTCGTTCATTCGCGGTTTTCATCATTCTATTTCTCGTTTTTACGCTCTTCAAAGAAAAATATTCCCAGTCCTGTTCTATTAGCTCCTTTACCGGCTATCGCTGGATTATTGTCCTTATCTTGAGTTGCGAGAAATCGATCTAAAAACAGCAACACTTCCTTCGATTTTTCACGGCTTACATGCCGGAAAACCTCTACACCTTCATCACTTACATTGTCATAATTTACTGTCAGTTGTAGTCTTGTATCTGCATTACGATTTCGATCGTTGTAATCTATCGTTGAGATAAGATCGGCAACACTTTGAAACGACACTGACAGTAATTCTTGCGTATCTTCACTTGGTACGTAGCCTAGCGATACCATTCTGGCCATACCAATTTCATCTAACTCTACCGCTCCGACGCGAACTAGCTCATCGAGAATAGCGCGGGATGGCGTATTATTCCCGTATTTATAAACAAGATTGTTGAATGTACCTTCGCCATCTTGCTTAGTAGAAAGCGCTGCGGCCGTTCCGTCTGGTAATTGGAATTCTTCGTCGTGTAACCAACAACTTATAATGCGAGCCGCATGGTTGTAGACGAATACCTCCTCTTCACGTTTGGTCGATGAGTTATCCAGAATTTTTTTTATTTCGCGGCGGGTGATACCAGTTAGTACTGATACGCGGGATATTGTTTGCTTACGCCCATCAATTTTAAAATCGTTTTCGGCGACTTCAATAAATATGCGTTTAACAACAGCTGAGAAATCACCGTAACCAATACCATAGCGGATCATGATCCGTATCAACGGACGCATCGTCACGCGAATCAATTTCTGCATGAAATCGTTGGGGCTGGACATGTATATGGCTACAGATATTAGTTAACAACGGTAGCGGCAGGGCTTGTTTATGCCAAACGGTTATGACTGAGATTATTTGAACTGGTCGTGAAAATATTTTGGTGCTTATTGACCAATTTAAGGTTCTAACGATAATGAGGCCGTATTTAGCGCTTATCCAGAGCTGGAAAAACGACGCTACGCTCGGTTTTTCTGTCGATGTACATAGGTTTCATCATACCGCCGGCTTAAATGATCGCCTGCCAGAATGGGGCCGTCGGCATTTTTGGGAGATATATCGGTGTTATAGCGAGGGTTAAAAAACAACGGTATCGACACTCGTTCATTGTTGCTGCCAACCACCCGATGCGGTGTGGCTACCACTTGGCCGACCGACCAAAACTCTAACATTTCGCCAAAATTTATAACGAATTCACCTGGAGGAACACAAATGGGTTGCCACGTACCATCACGAACCTGCACCTCTAAACCGGGGGTACCATCGGTTGCCAATAACGTCAGGCATCCATAATCGGTGTGCGGCGCAATACCGAAGTCTTTATCCGTTGCATCGCTAGGGCGGCTGGGGTAGTAGTTACCACGCAATAACGCCATTGGTTTATCAAATGCTTCAGCAAAATGATCGGCTGGTTCGTTTATCGCTACCGCAACAGCAGATAAGAGCTTTAATGCCACCTTGGTAGATTGTACGTAGTAACTCTGTACTTTTTGCGCAAAATCAGCTGGAGTGTCTGGCCATTGGTTGGGCGCATAGTAGGTCAAATGGCTTAGTGGATCGTTGGGTTCCAGTTCGGTCCCACAATCAAAAACCTGCTTATAGTCCGGATTAGCATCTTGCGATACTTGCTCGGCAGAAGTTCCACCCCAGCCTCTGTTGGAGCCGGTGGTCGCCATATCAACCTTACTTTTAACGTCGTCAGGCAGCAGAAAAAATGCTTTATAGGTATCGATTAAATCGATTATCGTTTGACTGTCGATTTCCGTATTATGGATTGTCATAAAGCCAATATCGGTGACGGCCGTTTTCACAGATCCCAGCGCATCGGTATGCAATTCGTGGCTCTGATCGAAAAGTATGCGTGCATCTATGGATGGGATATTCATGCTCGACAACCGGTATTTTTGAGTAAAAAACTGCAATCAAGCCCAAAATTATCATTTTTGGTGCTATCGGCGCAATTTGAAACTATCCTATAGATGCCTTGTTTTGTCCCGTATTTCGCGACATAGATTTATAACGAAGCAGTAATTCCACCATCCACATACAGGGTATGCCCATTAACAAAGCTGGAGGCGTTTGACGCCAAAAAGATGCACGCCCCAACCAATTCGTCAACGTTGCCCCAGCGACCAGCAGGAGTGCGTTTTTCCAACCACGTGGTAAATTCAGGATCGGCTACCAGTGCCGCATTCAATGGTGTATCAAAGTAGCCGGGGGCAATTGCATTGCACTGCAGACCGTGTTTAGCCCAGTCGGTTGCCATGCCCTTGGTAAGGTTCGCCACAGCGCCTTTGGTTGCAGTGTATGGTGCAATGCTTGGTCTGGCTAATGCGCTTTGCACGGAAGCTATATTGATTATCTTACCCGCTCCTCGGGCAATCATGTGTGTAGCAACTGCCTGTCCGACACAAAACACGCTATACACATTCGTTTTCAATAATGCCTCGAACTTATCGCTGGGGAAGTTCTCCAGTTCGGTTCGAAATTGCATGCCTGCATTATTAACGGCAATATCAATAGCGCCATGTTCCTTTTCGAAGGTGTTGATAGCAGATTGCACGGCATCATGATCGGTAGCGTCGAAAGGTAACTCATAAACCGTAGCCCCCATATTTTGCAGCTCGGAAGCCGCGCTAGATAACTTACCAGTATCTCGTCCATTTAAAATAATTTCGGCCCCTGCTTGCGCGAGTCCTTCGGCTAAGGCTCGTCCAATTCCCTGTGAAGAACCGGTAATTAACGCGCGTTTGCCGGTTAAATTAAACATTTCTATTCCAATGCTCACAGATTTTTCCTTATTGAGTCAATTGCGATAATGGTAAGCCTGCATTTGTCAGACTCACCACAGTATGTGATCGATAAATTCATTGTGTGGATAATTGGTATTGCGCAACTTAATTTTGACGTGTGCTATCGCGCATGATTAGCTCAGTTTTAATAACATGCTTTTTCTTGAGTCGATGACTGGCCTTATCTTGATCCAACAACTGCAATACTAACTCAGAAGTGATGCGGCCGACCGCGTTTGAGTCGATTGATACGGTGGAGATACTGGGATTAGAATATCTACCGACTTCGAAATCGCCAAAACCCGCAACGCTGATGTCTTCAGGTACATTAACACCTTTTTCGCGTAATGCTGTGATCACACCAAATGCAGGGGAGTCGGATACACAGAAAACACAATCTACATCATCGTAGTATTGATGCAGATTACTACCAACAAAATAGCCATCCTTGATTGACATTGGAGGGCTACCAAATCTAATCATACGATGCGCGGACAATCCTGCTTCTTCCATGGCCTTTTTGAAACCCGCTCTACGAGAAGCGCCACGCGTCCATTCGTCGTTTGTTTCGCACAGGAAGGCAATTTTCTCGCAACCCAACTGGATTAGCTTCTTTGTCATGTCGTATGAAGCCTGCTCGTTAGAATAGCCTACTGTGTACGCAATAGGTTTAGACGGGATTTCCCACAATTCGATAACCGGAATTTGTGCTTGTTTTAAAAGTTGGATGGTGCGTTTTGTGTGACCATCGAAAGGCAGTGCTATTGCTTCTGGTCGTCGCTTCAGCATTCCCTCTACCAGCTCTTCTTCTCTTGCCATTGAATAGTCTGTATGGCCGAGCAGTATTTGAAGCCCAGTGTTGCCGATTGTCTGAGTTAAGGTTTGAACCATGTCGGCATAGTGAAGATTGTTCAGCGACGGTACCAATGCGCCAACAAAGCCTGAGCGTTTAGAGGATAAACTGCCGGCCATTTGATCCGGCACGTAGTTCATTTCGGAAACAATGTCGAGGATTTTTTCGCGAGTTCTTTTAGAAACTGAGCCTTCGGATCTTAGCGCGCGCGATACTGTCATACGCGACACACCTGCCGCTTGTGCAACATCTTCCATTGTGACCAGATTGGACTTGACTCGACGGTTCATTCTGCGTTTCTAAATACTTCTACTAATAAAAAGTTATAAGTACTAATTTTAGTTTAAATTTGTGTTTCGAAAGCTATCTAACCACGATAAGCCAGACTCCACAGTTTTACCTCGTGGCTTGTATTCTGCGCCGATGTACCCCGTGTAACCCACTGTGTCGAGTGTCTCCAGAATAAACTTGTAGTTTATTTCCCCGGCATCCGGCTCACCCCGATCATGAACTGCCGATATTTGCACATGACCAATCTGGTTAACGTACGTTTGCAATAACGTAGCAATATCGCCTTCCACTATCTGCGCATGAAACACATCGAACATCATTTTTATGTTGTCTCGGTTTACACCATTAATAATAGACATCGCTTGTTCTACAGTACTGAAATGGTAATGCGGTACAGAGCGGGGGTTAAGGGGCTCAATAACAATGTTTTTATCCGCTTTTACAGCTGCATCGCATGCATATTGCAGATTCTCAATGTAAATTGCTTGAGCGGCGGGGTCTTGATTAGTTAATCCAGCTACAACATTGATATTTTGAGCACCAATAACAACCGCATACTCAATTGCCTGATCAATGTAATTCTGTGCATCCTGCTGTCGACCATGCAGTGAGGCCACACCAAATTCGTTTTTACCGTCGCCTAACTTCGTATTGATACCAACAACGGACAAGTTAGTTTTGTCTAACACATTGCGAATGGAGTCTGCCGGATAATCGTACGGAAAATGAAATTCAACCGCATCAAATCCCGCCTTGTGAGCGGCCAATACGCGCTCAGGGAGTTCCAGATAATCCCACAGAAATCCGACGTTAGCAGAATATTTAAAGTTCATCGAACTCACTTGTACTTTATAAAAACGGATTAAGACAGAAATCGAATATAATTAGGCGCCGGTATTTCATACTGATCACCCGTTGCCTTGATCAGACCGGTTTCTACATCGCGGGTAAACAGCGTTAAATTAGATGAGTCTTGATTGGCCACAATGACCGCATTTCCGCAAGGGGTTAACGCAAAATGACGAGGAAACTTCCCCTCGGTTGATACAATATCGATGCGTTCTAGTTGTCCGTCTTCAAGTACTTTAAAAATAGCCAGAGAGTTATCACCGCGGTTAGATACATAGAGAAAACGCGCATCTGGAGATAGTTTGATCTCAGATACATAAGACACTTGTTCACGATTTTCTAGCGTGGACACATATTGAATTGGAACCAAGCGTTCCTTTTGAGCCTCGGGCTCGCTAGCGTCCAGTTTAGCAACACACACAGTGTTAAATAACTCATTGGATACATAGCAAATGTCCAGGGAAGGGTGCATTGCCATATGCCGCGGGCCAGACCCTGCTTCAAATTTGATGTGAGTATCGGCAACAAGCTTTTTGGATGATTCGTCAAAACGATATTGAAATACTGCATTTTCTCCCAAGTCAGGAATAAAAACCCAGTCACGCCAAAAATGCGCACAATGCGCATGCGGTCCCACCTGACGGTTTTCCCAATGGTCTTCGCGGTATTGCACTTGCCTCCATTCACCCTCTTTGCGGTACAACTGTTTAAAGCTTTGGATTGTGTCTCCGAGTATTCCTTGTTGGTTAACCTCGACCACATCAATTATTGCATCCCAATAATTAATAACTATGGCTAAATCTCTTTTTGGAGATAATGAAATATAGCAAGTCGATTTCCCTGATGCGGTGAATGAACTTTCTAAGGACAAAGAGGCGTCGGGGGCTATTTTGTATTGCAGTACTTCGCCATTATTCTGAATCGTCTCCACAATGGCGTACATCATGTTGCCATTACTATGCGGGATTAAAACAGCCGGATTCAATGCTTCCGTTTTTGAAGTCTCAACTAATTCGCCATTTTGTTTTATTGTCAATCCGTAGATACCTACACCCGATGTTGGAGCGTGGGGTTGATGAGCAAGTGCATCTAAATCGGTGTATGTTCCGATCAACATTGGATAATCTTGTTGAAGTGAAATAGTGGGGTTGCTCATAGCTTATTTTCCGTATTGTTCTGATAAAGTGGTGTCGAATTATCCGCGACCAACAAAGGGCATATCATTTGCCATCACAGTCACATTTAAAACATTAGCGCCCGCTGGCATATTGGCCATTAAAAGTACCGCATCACATACGGGATCAACGCTGATTGTTGGCTCACTTAATTTGGTGCCATTGGGTTGCAAAACTCCCTGAGCCATAACATCTCCCATGCTGGAGCTAATGTTGCCAAGGTCTATTTGGCTGCAAGAAATGCCATACTGACGTCCGTCTAGCGATAAGGACTTTGTTAATCCTGAAATAGCATGCTTGGTACAAGTGTATGGAGCAGAAAAAGGCCGTGGAGTGGTTGCAGAGATTGAACCGTTATTGATGATACGGCCACCCGATTGCTGCTTGCGCATTTGTCCAAATGCCGCGCGAGCACACATAAATGCACCCGTTAAATTAATCGCAATTATATTGTTCCATTCTTCTAACTCAAGCTCATCGACAGGTACCGCTGAAGCTGCGATCCCGGCATTATTAAATAACAAATCGACCGAACCAAATTTTTGTACGGTTTGAGCAAACAAATTCTCAACGTTATCGGGGAGACTAACATCGCACACAACGGCTAATGCATTGTCGTTCAATCCACTCAAGGTTTCATCCAATTTATTTTGATCTCGTCCGGCGATAACAACGCTCCAACCATCTTTGTTTAATGCACCGGCCACTGCTTTACCAATGCCTGCGCCACCACCCGTTATTACTGCAACACGACTCATTTTTATTTCCTTGTGATTATTAATATTTGTTCATCAGTAGATAGCTAGACTTAACCCTTTACAGCGCCGGCCGTCATCCCGGTAATAATCTGTCTGGATGCAAACAGCGTAAATATAATGGGTGGTATAGCCAGCAACATGCCCGTCGCCATAATGACGCCCCATTCAACATTGAATTCAGACATATTGTTTACAATTAAAATAGGTACTGTTTTTGTATCGCGATCTGATAGCGCGGAAGCAAGCAGATATTCGTTCCATGCAATTCTGAAAGTAAATATAGCCGCAGCAGCTAATCCGGGTTTAATAAGCGGCAGAACCACCTTAAAAAACACTTGAAACGGACCGGCCCCATCCATACGCGCAGCTTCTTCGAGTTGTCGCGGTACTTGCACAATAAAACTTTGCAGAATCCAGATAACAAAAGGCAGATTCATAGCGATATATATCAAAATTATGCCCGAATGCGTTCCGGCCAAGCACACATCCCCGCGGCCCCCGAAAGTATCGCGAATAATCGAGCCAAGCCATGATGTTTTATCGATACAAAATTCGTTGTTCCACAAACCGAAAACAGGCACGAGTAATACAGCCGGCGGAACCATACGAACTAACAAGGTGGTGCCGGATGCTGTGTCACGTCCCATGAAATCAAAACGTACCAGTGCGTAGGCAGCCATACAGCCTATGACAAGGGTGAGTACTGTGGACACTAATGCAATAATTAGGGAGTTAATAAACGCACCACCGAATTTCAACGCACAGAAATCCAAATGATCTAACTCGTATGGCAGGATATCGCAAAGCGCTGTTTCGTAGTTTTGGATGGTGGGCATAAACAACAGTCCACTAGTTCCGGAAATAATGTCCACATCTAACTTAAAAGAATTAATCAGCATTAAGGCAATCGGTCCAACCGCCATAATGATCAGCATCACCAATACTGCATAGAAAGCCGGATGCTGTTTATTTTCCAATGATGCGCTCATTAGCTTTCTTCCTCGATTAAACGCCGTGCTTTCGCAGCCCGCATCTCTTGCCATTTGTTATATGAGAGCATGCCAATGGTGAATACGAGTAGTAGCATTAACAGGTAATTAGACATTGCAGCAGCAACACCCAGCTCTCTAAACTCAGTTGCTGTACGTGAGATTCGTAACGCTAGAATTTCAGTAGACAAACCCGGACCGCCTTCGGTCATCACCAAAATAACTTCCAGCACTTTGAATGCATCTATTAGTCGCAGCAACCCGGTGACGATGAGCACTGGCATCATCAGCGGCAGTTTTATATAGATAATCTGTTGTAGCCCGGTTGCGCCATCGATACGAGCGGCCTCCAGTGCCGATCGCGGTAACGATTGCAAAGCAGCCAACGAGAGGATAAAAATAAACGGGGTCCATTGCCATATGTCGGCTACTATCACCGAGAAAAGCGCATGTTGGCCTAACCAATCTACAGACTCAAAGCCCCAGGACTTCAGTGTTTTATTAAATACGCCCACTGTAGGGTGATACATATACCGCCAGATTAACCCGACCACAACGGGGGCAATCATCATGGGTAATATAAACAGGGTGCGTAGTAATGACATACCGCGTAAATTCCGGTCCAGCAACAACGCCAAACCTACGCCGATAATCATCTCGATACTGACAACCCAAAACGCGAACTTCAGGGTGACACCAACACTTTCTCGAAAGTTGGGGTCGTTCCACAAGGTTATGTAGTTGGCAAACCCAACGAAGGTTGACTCTCCGAGGCTTTCGCTTGGGTCCCAGTCGCGAAAGCTACCGAAAATCATATACCCAAGCGGGTAGAGCAACGCGAGCACCATAATGATCGCGGCCGGCGCTAGAAACACATACGGTGTTAGTCGATTAAAATGTTGAACTCGCATATTTTGGTCTGTACGCAGCTGTTGCGCAGACACTCAGCATGTCCTTGTGCTGAGTGCGCGCGTATGGGATTTAACTAGGCTTGCTTATTGCCAGGTGTAGTAACCAGCTTCTTCCATTACAGCCTTGGTGCGCTCCGCAACGCCATCCAAAGCTGTTTGGACATCAAGATCTTCGGTTAATACTTTAGACAGTGTGGTACCTAAATCCGCATTAATTTTTCCCCAAACAGGAATAATTGGTCGCCAATCTGGGTCTGCATGTTTAAGCGCTTCACCAAAGACTGACATATGCGGAAATTTCGCATTAACTTCTGCATCGGCATGCGTTGAAAAACGCGATGGATTACCGCCTGCTAACGCAACGAGTTTGTCACCGGTTTTGGACGTTAACCACTGCATCAGTAAAAATGCCGCCTCCTTGTGCTCAGCGTTTTTAGGAATACCGATACCGAAGCCACCGGTTTGACTGCCGCGACGCACGCCCATGGGGTGCATTGCCCAGCCCACTTTACCAACTACTTTTGACTTGCTTGGATCGTTGATCTGTCCTGCTACAACGGTCGTGTCAAGAAACATGGCGGTATCGCCTGACAAAAATGAACCTAGGGCTTCACCAAAACCAAAGCTTGATGCGCCTTCGGGACCACAATCAACTATGCTTTTCAGTGCATTTGCTGCCTGGACACCGGCTTCATTATTCATGATGGGGTTCCAGCTATCGTCGAAAATACGACCACCTAGCGGAGCCAAATGCAGTAGAAATGCATGACTGGCATGGTGACCTGATGCTGCGCGTGAACTCAACCCGCCCATGCCAGGCTCTAATTCAGGAATTTTGCACGCGATGTCTAACATCTGTTCGTAGGTTTCAGGCACGCTTAAACCGTGCTTTTCAAAGATATCTTTGCGGTAGCCCAGAATGGACGTCTCTGAACCGTAAGGTATGCCGAACAGCGACCCTGTCTTACCTTCTAAATAGCCTTTGTTACCACCAGCAAAACCGATGTTGTAGACATAGCCATCAATTAAATCATCCGCATCGTAACTTGGATCTGCAAGCTTAGGGTTCATAAAGTAGCGTGCAAGGTTTTCAAGCTGATCCGCGTACACATAGTCGGCTTTAGAAAAAACAACGTAAGCAACTAAATCATAGTCACCTTCGTCTTGGCCTAGTTCCAACGTTTGGCGTTCCCGCATTTTTAAATACGGTAGCTGATCAACTTCAACTTCAATGCCAGTCGCTTTTGTAAATTCAGGCAAAATTTTCATCACCGCATCGTAGTGGGGATGCGCTGGAAAATTCACAACAAGCGTAGTGCCTGCATACTCATCATAGGGACCGGCAAACACTTGGCTACACATCAACATTGATGCGGTAGCTATACCGGTTAATACTTTGCTAAATTTAAACATCTACTCCTCTCCTCAAAGGGTTACTACAATGGAAAAAGTCCGTTTCTAGCTAACAGCCAGATCTGTACTTTTGTCAAAAATATGGATGTGGTTTAGATCAACTTCGAATCGAAGGACGTTGCCCAATGCTATTGGTGTGTCAGATTTAAGTTCAACGAGTACTTTTTGAGATCCGCACTCTCCGATTAACACTGATTGAGCACCGATATACTCCGACAGCACTATATTGACATCAAGTGCGTGATCAGCTGATGCTGATGCGTTGAAATTAAGATCAGCTGGCCGTATACCTAAAGTCACTTCGGGAGTACTCAAGCTGTTTAAACGCTGAGCCATTCGATCGTCACACAACAAATTGAATCCGTTGCCTGTAAAGTGTGTTTTGCCGCCAACGGTTGAAACGGTTGCGTCAAGGAAATTCATGGGAGGGGTACCTAGAAAACCAGCGACGAATTTGTTTGATGGTTTTTTATAAAGTTCCTCAGGCGTACCTTGTTGCTGGACATGACCACCATGCATAACAACAATACGATCAGCCAGAGTCATGGCTTCTATTTGATCGTGAGTCACGTAAATCATATTTTTTTGGACCCGCTGCCGCATCATGGCCAATTCTGCACGCATCTGGGTACGTAGCTTCGCATCGAGATTCGACAACGGCTCGTCGAAGAGAAATGTTGAGCTATCACGTGTGAGCGCCCGTCCCATTGCAACGCGTTGCCGTTGACCACCTGACAGTTCGGCTGGTTTTCTATGCAAATACTCTGTGAGCCCGAGAATCTCAGCGACCTCATTTACTTTTTTATTGATCTCTTTCTTGGGCGTTTTCTGTAGACGCAATGCGAAAGACATATTCTTCGCAACATCCATATGGGGGTAGAGCGCATAGTCCTGAAATACCATGGCTAAGTCGCGCTCTTTGGGTTCCAGTCCGCTAACCGGTTTATCATTTATGTATATTTCGCCACTGGTTACCGTTTCTAGACCCGCTATCATCCTTAACGTGGTTGATTTGCCGCAGCCAGAGGGGCCAACCAGCACAGTAAACTCGGCGTCTTCCATGTCCAAGTTGATTGCGTGCAAGACTTCAACACTGCCGTAGCGTTTGGTTAGGTTGTCAAGTTTTATTCTTGGCATATTAAAAATACGTTTTTATGGACTGTGTACTTTCTTGGCGACTGCGTGCTTAATGATTTATGTTGTTGACATTCGCCAAATGTTACCGGTAACATTTATCGCAAACAATGAAACCATATTTTCGGTTACGCAGCAAGACTATATATTCAACTATATCATTATATTTAAATGAAAAACGAATTAAAGGCATATATATCAATAACATATATATAATTATTTTCCTTTAAATTTTTTATCAGCGCAAAATCTATTTAAGAAAATCAATCATCAAAACAACGAATTAATGTTATCGATATCATTTTTGGACATTAATAAATGTTCAGCGATTGGAAAAAAGTACTTTCCAAACAAATTAGATAGAAGCAATATAGATTGACTAGCGTCATGGCTGAAGTAAAAGTCATACACTTAAACAAATCCAGAGCACATATAACTAACGATGCGAACTCTTGTAATTCATAAAGCGAAAGATTTAAGAATCGAATCATCAACAACATCCTTACCAGCACCGGGTGAAGTCAAGATTGCATTGGCAAATGGCGGTATCTGCGGATCGGATTTACATTACTACCAGCATGGCGGAATCGGCGATTCGATTCGACTGAAAGAGCCAATGATCTTAGGTCATGAGGTCTCGGGCTATGTAACAGTCGTCGGCGATAATGTATCCGGGTTATCGGTGGGAGACCTCGTGGCGGTATCACCGTCTAGGCCCTGTAATGCATGTCAGTTTTGTGAGAATGCTTACTTCAATCATTGTGAGAATATGCGATTTTATGGATCTGCCATGCCGTTTCCGCATATTCAAGGTGCGTTTCGTGAAGAGCTGGTTGCCGTCGCATCGCAGTGTGTAAAAGCCAGTGGGTTAAGCTCTGCCGAGGCTGCAATGGCTGAACCGTTAGCGGTGTGTTTGCATGCAGCAAAGCGCGCAGGCGATCTTGACGGTAAACGCGTTCTTATCACCGGCAGTGGACCCATCGGAACATTATCTTTGTTAGCCGCTAGGGCGGCTGGCGCAAAGGAAATTGTCATCACAGACTTAGCAACCGCTGCGCTTGAATATGCCCAAAGGGTTGGAGCCGACAAAACAATTAACATAATGGCGGAGCCTGACGGGCTCGCCCAATATCAAGCCGGCAAAGGTTATTTCGACATTTTATTTGAATGTACTGGTGTAGCGTCTGCACTGGCCTCCGGTATCCAGGCTTTGCGCCCCCGCGGCGTTATCATGCAACTTGGCCTTGGTGGCGATATGCATATACCAATGCAAGCATTAACAGCAAAAGAGCTGGACCTTCGCGGTTCGTTCAGATTTCACGAAGAGTTCGCCACCGCAGTAGAACAAATGCAAAATGGCAAAGTTGATGTTAAGCCGCTCATATCGCACACGTTCAATTTAGATCAGGCCGTCGCCGCATTTGAAATGGCGTCAGATCGCAGCGCGGCGATGAAGGTGCAACTTAACTTCAATTCATAGCCAGTTCGCTACATGCAGGAAGTGGCCCCAGCAAGAGCGTTATGTGCTGGATACAAAAAAGTGGATTTACTTGCCGAGTACGGCTACTCATGATTGACGCTCGCTGAGATTATAGTTTGCGAACCAGCGTCCCAACGCCAGGGACTATGTGCTTGCAGATGTACACCGCCTACCCATCGATCGATCACGCTTAGCGATAAGAAATCCTGATCGTTAGCCAACACTTTTCTACCGGTATCGGTGATAGTGAGTTGCTGCTTGGATGCTTTTGGAAATGCCAGAGGTTTGTTGTCATGCGTGGCTATTAACGATGGGTTACTGTTAATTAGTTCTTGCAATACTACCCGGAAACTGCTGTCTCCCATAAAAATACTTTCTTCCATACTCTGATTCTGTTGGAACACTTCGTGCGCACGCAATGGCTCATTGCTTAAAATGTTGAGTACCTGACATGCAGTTCTGGACAGACCGTTTGCCGAGCTTGGATACTCCTGTTGTACTCTGATAACGGCCTCTTTGAGGTAGGGCAGTGCCGATAAATCAGAGTGCAATAAATCAGACCAAGCCTGTGGCGAATTTTTTCGATAAGCGAGCCATGCACGCGAAGCCAATGACAACATGTTCTTAGTCACAGGAACTTTCTTGACTAGCAGCTGACGCATTTGTTCAGGCGACAACAGCCCTAAATACTGATTGTTACAGATGATAAACAGATTGTTAATTGGTGGGCCTTCAGTCGCAAACCAATCTAGAATTTGAAGTATCTGTAACTGATCGTAAAGGTCATGTTCAAACCATAAGATAACTTCATCGTATTCAGAACAAGATGCTAGTTTGTTATCTCGCTCTGTAAATCCGTCTAAAATGGTTGCTAGTTGTCCCCAGCCACGGTCGCTGATAAACTCTGCGCGAACTGCGGATAATTCAGAAAGGGATAGCAGTCCGGGAACAGGGCCTTCGTGTAAAACATCGCGCCACGGTAAACAATCTCCAGCGACTTTTGCCTGACGCATAATGTGCACTGATGAATCGCCGTTGGTGATATTGAGTACGCTGGGCATTTTCTATTATTCAATGATGTCTGCTACTGGTTACTGGTTTTTGCATCAATTAAAGCTGTTGAAATATCCGTTGCATTAGGCATTCAGCCCCTTCATACCCTCTTCAGTGTATCGCTCACCAACAATGGTTATGTCGGCACACGCCATGTCCAACTTATTCAGCTCTTCGGGTGCTAAGTTGATTTCTGTGCTTGCTACGTTTAATTCCAAATATCGCGCTCGTTTTGTTCCTGGTATCGGCACAATGTTGTCGCCTTTGGAAAGTACCCAAGCCAGTGCTACTTGCGAGGCGGTACAGTTATTGGCCTTTGCTACTTTTTCAATTTCATCCACCATTGGCCGGTTTCTCACAATATTTTGCGCAGAAAATCGCGGTAAGCTTGCTCTGAAATCGCCTTGTTCGAATGTTGTGTCGGCGTTATATGTCCCTGTTAAGTACCCGCGCCCTAACGGAGAGTAGGGTACAAAACCGATCCCTAATTCGTTACAAGTAGGCAGTACACTGGATTCAACGGAGCGCTCCCAGAGCGAGTATTCGCTTTGTACCGCGCTTACTTTATGAACTGCATGTGCACGTCGTAAAGTACTGGCGCTGACCTCGCATAAGCCAATGTGTCGGATTTTGCCAGCACGGACCAGCTCAGATAACGCATGCATCATCTCTTCGATTGGCTGGTCGGGATTGATCCGGTGCGCGTAATAGAGATCGATACAGTCAACTCCCAGACGTTGCAATGATTCGTTACAGGCGCTTTCTACATAGTCCGGTTTGTTATTGATGGTACGAGCATACTCACCCGGTTTTCTAACAATGCCAAACTTACTTGCAATGTAAGGGCGGGATTTTGTTTGTGTTAAGAATTTCCCAATCAGCTGTTCATTGTGGTGCGGTCCATACGCGTCAGCGGTATCCAAGAAGTTAACGCCAAGATCAACAGCGTGGTTTAATAAACTGAGCGACTCTTTTTCATCCACTTTAGGACCATAAAACTCGCTTAGACCCATACACCCAAGTCCAAGGCTGGACACAGAGAAATATTCTGTTAGAAAACGCTGTTGCATTGATGTTCCTTGTATTAAAAACCCAGGTCTGTAGCTTCGCAAATGAATTTAACCATCGGCGCGGTTTTCATGAATAGCTTAGCTGTATTGGTCGGCGAAGCTTTGCCCAGCACCGTTTTAGCATCCAGCTTAACCACTGCAATAAAATGTTTCCGTCTTAAGTCTTCTATCAGTGCGTGATCGGCTGGAAATCCCTTTGGTGCTTTTTTTAAGGACTCACCGTGTAATTCGAAGCCGGTCTTTTTATTAATTAGATTGCGTTTTATTTTTTTCCATTCATCTGGGTATTCATCAATGAGCGTACGAACTTTATGTAGTGTAGGATTGTCAGGACTCCAAATACCAGCAGCCAAAAACATATCTTTTGGTTCAATATGTAAGTAGAATCCGGGGGCATGCACATCTTTTCCGGCCATGTGACGAAACTGAATGCCAATGTTTGTTTTGTAGGGTGATTTGTCCTTACTGAACCGAACATCTCTGAAAACCCGCATTAGGGAGCCACCTGTTTTTTTCGCTTCCACTTTAAAACAAGGCGATATCTTTGCTATGCGCGACTCCATCGATCGTATGTAGTCAAATGCAGGCTCCCGGACTTCATCCTCGTAGCGTTGACGATTGACTTCAAACCAATCTCTGTTGTTATTCTTGGCTAGTTCATTTAAGAATTTGATCGTTTTATTTGAGAACATGTTGGCCTCTGACAAGTCGTGGCGCTGGCAACAATAAAATACCGTTCAACGCGGCTATGCTTATCATACAATAATGGCTGTATTAGTTTAAATTAGCTAAATCGGACAATAATCGCTGAAGCCACGACCAATCTAGCTTGCAGAGGGAAATAGTATTTGATTTGCGACTGAATCTGAGCGAATCTTAGTGGATTTAGTGACAACGAATCGTTATTCATTGATTTTAGGGTATCAATCTACCAATGGCTCCAGAGTCTGTTAAGCCTGATTGGCTGAATGCGTTTATCGAGATTTTTAGTCGATGCGCCATCTTGCCATCTGAAACTGTCATCGTGCTAGCTGAAACGCACAGTAAGCCGATATTAATCCAACTTGCACAACATGCGTTGAATCATATGAATGCGCAGCACACAACCATGGCTGTGCCTACACCCCCAGCTGAGGCCGGTCCAATTATACGATCTTCCGGGGCGTCACTTGCGTTAACCGGACAGAGTCAGGCAGTCGAAGAACTTTGTCAGGCGGATGTCATTATCGACTTGACGGTAGAGGGTTTGATGCATGCAAAAGAAACCCCGCGTTTATTACAATCTGGCGCACGAATTTTAAATGTGTCAAACGAACACCCTGAAGCATTGAGTCGACTTGTGCCAGATCTCGATTTAAAAGACACCGTAAAAGCAGCTGTTCGGAAACTAAAGCAAGCTAAAACGATGCATGTTGAATCGGAAGCTGGTACACAGCTGTCAATTAATATGACGGATGCTAGCACTGTCGGAATTTGGGGCTGGACTGACAGGCCAGGCACGCTCGCGCATTGGCCTGGTGGATTGGTTGTCAGTTTCCCTGCTGCCAACTCCGTCAATGGGCAGTTGGTGCTAGCACCTGGCGACGTCAACTTAACGTTTAAGCGCTACCTAGAATCTGCAGTGACGTTAACCATAGAGAACGACTACGTTGTTGACCTGCAAGGCTTGGGCGCAGATTGCGTATTAATGCGTAAATATCTCGCCGATTTCCATGATAAAGCTGCTTATGCCACAAGTCATGTGGGTTGGGGGCTGAATCCGTTAGCGAGATACGAAGCTTTAACTATGTATGATAAAGCAGATACTAACGGCACAGAGCTACGGGCTGTTGCGGGCAATTTTTTATATTCAACGGGTGCAAATGAATTTGCTGGACGCTTTACACGGGGCCATTTCGACCTGCCTGTTATGGGTAGCACTATTTCACTTGACGGTGCAGTGGTGGTAGACAAAGGTGTACCAATAGAGTGAATGAGGTTAAACGGGTTAATCAAGCTGGCATAGAATTTACAATTGCGCAGCCCGGCAACGCTACTGCTCGAACACCGGCGGTCATTTGTCTGCATGGTATTGGCGGCGATGATCAAAGTTTCCTACCGCAATCGAAAGCCCTTTCAGAACGGTTTCGAGTCTTCGCATGGAATATGCCGGGATATCGGGACTCCTTAAAACTGAAGACGGTTTCATTTGACCAACTAACAGAGGCATTGAAACGCTTAGTAGATGCACTAGAGCTCTCTCAAGTGCATCTAATCGGACAATCTATCGGGGGCATGTTAGCCCAAGAATTCGTTTACCGGTATCCAAAACGCGTATCGTCATTGGTGCTAATTGCAACCACCTCCGCGTTTGGCGGCAAAGATGACAGATTTAAACAGGCATTTTTAAAGGCTCGCTTAGCGCCGTTGGACAAAGGTATATCGATGAGCACCCTTGCCGAACAGTCAATTCATCAAATAGTTGGTAGCCAATGTTCCATTGCTGTCAAAGAGGCCGCTATCACTTCCATGGCTAACGTGCAAGAATCGTCATATCGGGACATACTGGAATGCCTGGTTACGTTCAATAGGCGGAACGAGTTTACTCAGATTCAACATCCTGTGTGCTTGATTTCGGGTAGTGAAGATACCAATGCACCCGCGAACACAATGAAAAAAATGGCGACCAAACTACCAAATTCGCAATACCATGAAATTCACGGTGCAGGACACTTGGTCAATCTGGAGAAAGGCGCAGAAGTGAATCAGATAATCGATCAATTTCTATCTCAAAATAGTACGCATGAATAAAGAATTTATATCCGACTTGCTATCGGAAACGGGTACCACGGTTAATACAGACATCGATAACCCTATTTTCGATCCGAACCAGTGGCAGTTAACGGACAAGCAAAACGAACTATGCACGCTGGCGCGAACGCTCGGACAAGTCAAATTTGCAGCTAGGGCGTCAACGTACGATAGGCAAGCTACATTTCCTACCAAGAATTACACCGATTTGCACGCCTCTGGTCTATTAGGTATTTGTATTCCAGAAAACCTGGGCGGGTATGGTGCGGATCTTAAAACGTACATGTTGGCCGGCGCAGAGATTGGTCGTTACTGCGGAGCAACTGCACTCACCTTTAATATGCACGTAAGCTCATGCTTATGGACGGGCCCTCTGGCAGATGACCTGGATATTGAGCCTTCGCTAAAGCAAGCATTAGAAACCGGGCGGCAGGTTCACTATAAACGCATTATTGATAGTGGAGCCATTTATGCGCAACCTTTCTCGGAAGGCGGTGACGCTGCAGCGGGCAAAGCAGCTTTTTCTACAACAGCGCTCAAGACAGACGGCGGCTGGCTTATTAATGGCAAAAAGATATTTGCATCGTTATCAGGCCATGCAAACTATTACGGCGCTCTGTGCACAGAGCTAAGCAATCCCGATGACAAGCCCTCTCGACGAAACACCATGTATGTAGCCGTACCAGCTGACGCTGAAGGCGTCAGTGTCGAAGGTGATTGGGACCCACTTGGCATGCGAGGCACTGTATCACGCACATTGATTTTTAAAAATGTATTTGTTTCACATGAAGATCTTTTAATGCCGCGAGGTGTCTATTTCAGCGCCGCCACACAGTGGCCGCATATGTTTATGACTTTAACACCCAGCTATATGGGTATTGCGCAGGCCGCTTATGATTTCACCGTATCTTATTTGCGTGGAGAAGTGCCAAACACACCGCCCATTAAAAGACGCATGTATCCAACCAAGCAAATTGCCGTTGCGCAAATGCGCATTATGCTTGAGCAAACCAAATCATTATGGTTTCAAAGTATTAGCGAAGCAAAACCAAACCCCGATAGAGAATCGCTTATACGCGCTTGGTCGGCGCAATATACTGTTATGGAAAATGCCAATGAGATTGCTCAGCTAGCCATAAGAACATGTGGCGGACAAGCCATGTTGCGTACACTGCCACTGGAGCGACTGTTTCGCGATAGCCGTTGTGGTGCTTTGATGCTGCCTTGGACCGCAGAATTGTGCCTCGATATGATTGGTAAAGCCGCATTGTATGAACCCGGTGAAACCGACGAATGACGCTTTATGATCGGCTGACGCACCATGCGCGTACCCAACCTGACAAAACCGCTATCGAGTGTGAGGACGGACAGATAACTTACCAGCAGCTGATCGTGTTGGTAGATCACTGCATTGTCAACTTTGAATCGCTTGGTTTACATACAGGCGATAGAGTTGCGATGCTGGGGTTTAATCATCCCGATTGGTTTATCTGTCTTTTTGCCGCTGCGCATCATGGTGTCGTTTTAGTCCCAATGAACTGGCGCCTTAGCGTAGATGAACTGCAATATGTCGTGCAGAATTGTGGCCCGAGCGTGCTACTGCACGATACGCAATTTGCTGATACTGCTGCAAAAATTCAATCAAACAATAGTGGGATGCGTCTACAGGCATTCTGCTCAACAGATTTCCCGCCGGAAGCTTATGCTGCAGACTCGCAATCGACATTGAACCTTAAGTCCGAATCGCATACGGCTAACGCACTGACCAGGCCGACCACGAATCCAAATACAGGCGGATCGATCAACAATGACACCAATTCTGATGAACTTAGACGAGCCTTGCTAATAGTGTATACATCCGGAACGACCGGACGGCCGAAGGGCGCCGTATTGAGCCAGCAAGCATTGATGTGCAGTGCAGAAATGAGCGTGCACATGCACGATATGAACAAGACTGACAGAGTACTTAATGTACTGCCGTTGTTTCACGTTGGTGGTTTGAATATCCAGCCATTACCAGCTTTATTAATTGGTGCAACTCTGGTACTACCTCAAGGCTTCGACCCTCAGGCAACGCTAAACTCAATCGCCAACGATAATATAAGTCTGATTACCGTGGTGCCGACGGTCATAAAAGCCATGATGTCGTGCCCTGACTGGCTAACCAGCGACTTATCCTCACTAAAAGCCATGGCCATAGGCTCTACAGACGTACCTGTTCAAATTATTAGAAACGTTCACAAACGCGGTATTCCTATGTTGCAGGTATACGGCGCTACCGAAACTTCACCCGTTGCTATTTATCAAACACGAGAGACAGCGAAGATTGAAGGTTCAATCGGACGAGCGGGAAAATTTTGCGAAATTCGTCTGGTGAATAAGGATGGCCATGTGGTTGACGTAGATCAGCCAGGTGAAATTCAGGTTAAGGGAAGCAATATCCTGAACTGCTATTGGCAAGATGAGCAAGGCACAGCCGCTGCGTTAGAAGACGGCTGGTTTAAAACGGGCGATGTTGCCCAGCTCGACTCCAGTGGCTTCTACTGGTTTATCGACAGAATTAAGCATGTCATTATTTCTGGCGGGGAAAACATTTATCCGGCTGAGTTAGAACGGATAATCAGTCAGGTGGCTGGTGTGGATGCAGTAAGTGTAGTGGGCCTTCATGATGAAAAGTGGGGCGAGGTGCCAGTCGCGGTAATAGCAACAGCGGATTCAAGCCAGTTGAACGAGCAATCAATACAGCAAGTATGTTCGCAAATTGCGAAATTTAAACAGCCACGGGAAATTATTTTTGTGAATGAGCTTCCTCGAAACGCGTTAGGAAAAATAGTCGTACAAGAAGTAAAGCTACTAACTGAGAGATTTCTTACAGATGAATAAACCAACAATGTCTATACAAGAACTACCACCTGTTTTTACGGGAGAATCAGCATGGCTTGGCATTGATATGGCTTCACAGCAAGATCGATGGTTATATACGTTGACGGATCAGGATATCCATGATTTAGAAACTGCCGCACAAGCGTATTTGTCGCTCAATGAAGATATCGGAGAAATTAGCAAGGCATCATTTCCGCTTACAGTCTTCAACAAGCATTTAGAGAAACTTAAAGAAAAGTTATTACGCGGATGTGGGGTAGAGGTTTTACGTGGCTTACCAATCAAAAACTATTCACAAGAAATGATTGCCACAGTGTTTTGTGGAATCGGGGCACATTTGGGCGCCGCTCGATCACAGAACGCTCAAGGTCATATTTTAGGGCATGTAAAAGATCTCGGTGCGGATGCAAACGATCCAAATAGTCGTATTTACCAAACCAATGAACGACAAACATTTCACACAGACAGCGCAGATGTTGTTGGATTATTGTGTGTCAATGCGGCAAAACAGGGCGGGGAGTCTTTGTTGGTTAGTGCAGAGTCTATTTACAATCGGATGAGGACCGATTTTCCCGAGCTGCTTACGGCGTTGTTTGACTCTATCGCAACGGACAGACGCGGAGAAATACCCGATGGCGCTAAACCTTTTATGGAAATCCCTGTTTTTAATTGGCACGCCGAGTTTTTAACTATTTTCTATCAACGACAGTACATCGATAGTGCCCAACGTTTTCCGGATGCCATGCGTCTGACCGATATTCATGTGCAAGCATTAGATAAACTCGACGAACTAGCCAACGACAGCACTTTGCATTTCGGGATGCAGTTGGAGCCAGGCGATATGCAGTTTGTATACAATCATAATCAGTTGCATGACAGAACAGGGTTTCTGGACTGGCCAGAAAAAAACAAGCGAAGGCATATGCTTAGGCTTTGGTTGTCGATGCAAAATGACCGACCATTACCCGAGTGCTTCAAACAGCGGTATGGCTCCATTGAAATCGGAAATCGTGGCGGTATTATTATGAAAGGAACCAAATTAAACGCGCCGCTAAGTTAAATAACCAACACTATCAAAGTGTAAATATGAGCAGCGATTTATATTGGCCCAACTTACTATGAGTTATAGGACACAATATTCAATGTCATCACGGCGGCCGAGGTCATCGTCTTGCGGGTCGGTTTATCAATTAAAGTCAAAAGCAGGAGTTATAGTTAAGTGAACGTACTGTGGATTATGGCCGATCAACTTCGGTGGGATTATCTTAGTTGTTATGGCGCACAACACATTCACACACCACATTTAGACGCACTTGCCCAGAAAAGTGTCCGTTTTAATCGCGCTTATGTGCAAACGCCGATTTGCGGCCCCAGTCGAATGAGCTTTTATACGGGGCGGTATGCGCGTAGCCACGGCTCTACCTGGAACGGCTTTCCTCTGCGTGTCGGCGAGCCCACGCTCGGCGACCATCTGCGCGAGTCTGGCGTTAAATGTTCCTTGGTGGGTAAAACACACATGACTCCCGATGTTGAAGGTATGAAGCGTTTAGGCATTGAACCCGACAGCGTGATTGGCGCTTTGGTCAGTGAATGTGGATTTGATGCTTATGTCAGAGACGACGGACTTAACCCAAGCCAATATCCGTTTCGACATTCTGAAGATTACGATGAATATTTGCGTTCCCATGGTATGGACGGAGAGAATCCGTGGGAAGAGTGGGCTAACACCGCGGTCGGCCCCAATGGTGAGTTACGATCAGGATGGATGTTAGAAAACGCACCTTTTGCGGCAAGGGTGCCCAAAGAACATTCTGAAACCGCTTGGTTAACAACTCGAGGTATCGAGTATATAGAGCAGCAAGGCGATGAGCCATGGCTGTGCCATCTGAGTTACATTAAGCCTCATTGGCCCTATTTAGCGCCAGCGCCGTATAACAACATGTATTCGGCCAGTGATTTACCGCCGGTCAATCGCACGCAAGCCGAACGCGAAACAGATCATCCGCTGATGCAAGCCTGGATGAATCAACGAGTTTGTAAAAGTTTCTCAAGAGACGAGTACCGCGATTTAGTAGCGCCGGTCTACATGGGGCTCATAAAAGAACTTGATGATCAAATGGGTCGTTTGTTTGAGTATTTGGAAAACAGCGGTCGAATGGACGATACGATGATAGTCTTTTGCTCTGATCACGGAGACAACATGGGTGATCACTGGATGGGAGAGAAAGATCTGTTTCATGATTGTTCCGCACGTATGCCACTCATTATCTATGATCCACGACCAGAAGCTGACGCCACCCGGGGCAGTGTGTCGGACAAACTCGTCGAAGGAGTAGACCTTGCGCCCACGTTTATGCAGTACTATGATGTACCTGCAAAACCACATATCATTGAAGGTAGAACGCTTCAACCGCTATTGCACAATGAAACCACAGAGTGGCGCAGTTACTGCGTTTCAGAATACGACTATTCCACCCGTGACGCCCGGCGTGCATTAGGTGTTGATGTGAGTGATGCACGGCTGGTTATGATTTTCGATGGACGGTGGAAGTACATACATGTGGAAACCATGCGTCCTATGTTGTTTGATCTTCAAAGCGACCCAAATGAAAATATGGACTTGGGGGCCGACCCTGCATACGCGGAGCATATAACAAGACTGAGCAATTTTCATTTTGATTGGAGTCGACAGCACCATAATCGACTGACAGTTAGCCGAGAAATAATAGAAAAAATGACCGACGGTAAAGAACCGCCAGGCATTTTGATTGGCTATGCAACTAAAGAAGAACTAGAGAAGGACGATCGCTTCTTACCGTCACACGTGGATCGGTAAAACTACAATTGCTGCCACGGTAAACCATCGTGGCGCCATCCGTTGTGAGCGCTGCGATGATGATTATCATCAAGCTCGCCTTCGAAGCCATGCAATACGTTGTACACAAGCGAAAACCCTGCTGACTCTAAAGCGGCTCCGGCATCCAAAGACCGATTTCCACTGCGACATATCAGCACAACTGCGCGTTGTTTTGAATGACCAGCGAGACGTTGTACCTCGCCAACGAAATTTGGGTTTACTTCCCAATCTTCACCGTCTTGCCAAGCCACATGAATAGCACCTACCGGGTGACCGACAAAAAAATGTTCGGCATCACTACGACAATCAATAAATAAGGCATCAGGATTATCGTCTAAAAACGTTTTTGCGGCTGTTGGTTCGAGATTTTTCATAGGTTTGATAGTAACGCGAAAAGCATTATTTCGCCACTACCCGTCATTCGCAAATTGTGTTCAAACTCGATAATACCGATGGAGCTGCTCTTTGGCTCTATGCGCTACCGGCTGATAACGCGTCGGAGATACTGTTGTGGATTGGGTGGTTGATTCAGAAAATATATCGGTGGTCCCACACCACTGACGCTTTCTTAGATGAGTGATTGCAGACTGAATGTACGCGTTGACTATTAAAATGAATTGAATCACCCTCACGTAACACATATCTAACGCCATCCAACTCCACGGTGATTTCTTCGAGAACAACAAAGAACATCTCTTCGCCGTAATGGCTAATAGGTTCTTTGCGACTACCGCGTGGCTCTTTCATGATGATGGAATGCAACGTAGAGCCGGCAAATTTTGTCATGGGTGTGTTTGTTTGACTTCGGGAGTGTTTTATGAAGTAACTCATATACAAGATTGCATTGCTTAATTGCAAATAACATGTTTCATGGCTCACTGCCTACGTTACTCACATGTTTGTACACACGTTAAGTAAAACATCCGTAATCGTGATAATAACAATGTAATCTTAAGAGACATTTCAAACATCTGAAATTATTATCGGTTTTACCCCGCACGTTACCTAATTTTCGTTGCCCATCATCCGATATTGCGATAGTCATTCGAGAGAAATTGCTACACGCCTATGTTACACCTCTCAGAAACTAGAGAGTCCATCAGATGAGTGCGGTATTACAGGACCGCCCACAACAACAGATTCTATTTGTTGATGATGAACGTGCAATATTAAGTTCCTTGCGGCGTCTATTTAGATCCTCTGGTTATAAAGTTCATGTAGCCAATTCGGGTGCGGAGGGACTTGCGTTACTCGAACAACATGCAATCGATTTAGTGATTAGCGATATGCGCATGCCGGAGATGGACGGCGCAGCTTTTTTGTCAGCCGTTGCAGATCAGTGGCCATGCACGGTACGTATGCTGTTAACTGGCTTTGCGGAGGTTTCCTCGGCTATTAAAGCTGTAAATCAAGGAAAGATCTCTCGGTATCTGACAAAACCGTGGGACGACTCTGACATTTTGTTCAGCGTAGAACAAGCGCTGAAGAACAAGCAGCTGATAGAAGAAAAAGAACGACTTGAGCAGCTCACAATACAACAAAACGAAGAACTTAAAGAGCTAAATGAAAGCCTTGAAGAGAAGGTAGCCTTACGCACCAAAGAAATAGAAACAGCGCGCGAAGAGATCGAGAAGTCCCATGAGGCATTGCAGGCTGGGTATGCTGCAACAATCGAAACCTTCTCTTGGATAATACAATCCCGAAATGGATTGAGCTCGAGAGCATCCGTAGCAAATGATGCAAAGGCGCTGGGAGAGATTATGGGTCTACGAACCGACACGTGCGAATCTCTTTATAACGCAGCGCTGTTATGTGATATCGGAAAGTTAAGCCTTTCAGACGAATCGGTAACGATGCCGTACACGAAACTTGATGTCACGGCACAACGTGAATATCAGCAGCATCCAATCAATGCGGAATCAGTGCTATTGAGTCTTGAACCACTGAGTGATGCAGCTGAGATAATCCGACATCACTGCGAACGTATAGATGGCACCGGTTTTC
The DNA here is from genome assembly GCA_964390335.1 of uncultured Granulosicoccaceae bacterium. Taxonomy (GTDB): domain Bacteria; phylum Pseudomonadota; class Gammaproteobacteria; order Granulosicoccales; family Granulosicoccaceae; genus Granulosicoccus. The sequence goes on from CAYMHU010000002.1 coordinate 81,737, forward strand.
CTGATCGAATGGACGGTGCAGATATCCCACCTCCATCCAGAATTCTGGCAGTTGCTAAAGCGTATGTCGATCTGCAAGAGCGTCGCATAGTTGATGAAAATATGACTGCGGCTGAAGCTAAAAAATACCTACAGTCAGAATCTGGGAAACGATACGATAAAACCGTAGTTGAGCAATTTATAGCTTGGCTTGGTAACCCTGCTAGAAAAGAGAGTGATGTAGCTGAACGAAAACTGACGCTCGACACGCTTGAGGCTGGACATCGATTATCTCGCGACTTTTTTGATCCTAATGGTGTATTGGTGATTGCGAGTAATAAACTGATTACGCAGTCTTTACTCATGAAACTACGACGACTGAGCACCACATTTCCAGAACCTTTACCAGTCTACATAAAGGGTGACTCGTAAGGGTACATACATGAGATTGAAACTATTGCATTCTTCACAAAATAACGCTGCACGACTAGCCAATTAGTTAACACAGTACCGTTTCATTGTGGAAAAGGGCCGAATGAACTTCAAGGCAGAAATCTCTCAAATCGTTAAACAAGCGTGTTTTTCCGTTATGGTATCCGACTATTCGGTGCCAGAACCGACAGGCGCTGAAGCACTGATACGCTGGAATAGCACAAGTCTGGGCCAAGTGCCGCCATTTGAGTTCATACCGGTAACAGAGCGCAACGAAACTGGCTAAGGTCAGAAACATGATTCGGCTTGGTCATGACTTGGGTATGCAACTGGTTGCAGAGGGAGTAGGGGATGTGGACCAATTTCTAGTTTTGTAAGAACTCGGTTGCGACATAGCTCAGGGATATTATTTTAGTCCGCCGGTACCTTCAAATGCATTTATCGAAAAATCTTGCGAGATTCAAAACTGTTTCCCACCGTCCATTAACACTCTTGCGGCAAACGCTGCGTAGCTAATGCGTATAAAACCATAGAAAACACTGAATTCAACATTAAATCACGAGGTGGCATTATGACTACACGATTAATACTAGCACTAGCACTACTTGTTGGTTTTAGCTCTACTTCTATTGCCAAAGAATATACCTTCGGGATTGTTCCACAACAGTCAGCGAAAAAGCTTGCCCGCATCTGGACGCCCGTTTTACAGCATCTAAGCCAAGAAGCAGGAATGGAACTAAAATTTGCGACCGCAAAAGATATCCCTACTTTTGAAAAACGCCTTGCTGATGGAGAATACGATTTTGCATACATGAATCCGTATCACTTTACGGTATACAATGAACAGCCCGGTTATAAAGCAATGGCTCATCAAAGCGACAAGCGTATAAAAGGCATTGTGGTTGTCCGAAAGGATAGCAACACCCAGGATCTAAATGCACTAGACGGTCAACGCATGGCGTTTCCATCACCAGCGGCATTTGCAGCAACCATTTTACCGAGCGCAAATATGTCCAAGATGGGCATCGATGTGAATGCTAAGTACGTCTCCTCACACGATTCTGTTTATATGGCCGTGTCGCGAGGATTACTTCCTGCTGGTGGCGGCATAGTTCGCACGTTTAATAAGACGGACCCTGCTGTTAGAGACACTTTACGCATTTTATGGACATCATCGGGATACACACCGCACGCATTTGCAGCCCATCCGGGTATCTCCAATATAGAACGTGAACAGCTGACTAAAGCACTCGTGAGTATCGCAGATACTGAACAAGGTCGCGAATTATTGGCATCGCTAGGGTTTAAAAACATACAACGTGCAGAAGACCCAGCCTGGGATGATGTTAGAGAATTGAATATTCAAAACCTAGCAGGTAAATCAAATACTGTAGCCGAACAAACCCAATAAACCTGTAATTATAAGCGCATCTTCATGTCTCTTCGATTAAAAACAGTTCTTGGTGTAGCACTGATAGAAGGGCTACTGTTGGCATTGCTGATTTACACGGCTATGACGTACATGCATAATAACTTGGAGGATGCGCTTGTTAAGCGAGCCACAACAACGGCAACATTGTTTGCATCCACGGCGAAAGACCCTGTTCTTTCATATGATCTGGCGTCGCTGGATGCATTCGGCTCAGAACTCGCGAGCAATCAGGATATTGTTTATGTTCGAACCCTTACGCCCGATGGCATTGTGCTAGCAAATGCCGGGGCGCCAGAAAGTGCCACCACAGAATTTACCCCCGACACAACACTCGATGGCATTACCGACGGTGTGTTTGATGTTTCCGCCACTATTATGGAAGGCGGTGAGGAGTATGGTCGGATTGAAATTGGCTTTGATATCAACAGCATCGAATCTAGCTTAGTTGAAACCAGACAGCTATCTACATTCATAGCCCTGGTGGAGATGGCTTTAGTTGGTATCTTTTCGTTTTTACTGGGCACCTATCTCACCAGAAAGCTGCTGGTACTGAGACGAGCGGCCAAGCAAGTTTCTGAGGGTGATTACGCGTTAGATCTAGATGTAGAATCTAACGACGAAGTTGGGGACGTAGCCCGAGCAATCGACCAGATGGCACATGTCCTCAAAGAAGCTCAAGAGGCCAGAGATAAATACGAACACGATTTAGAAGAACTCAACAAAACACTGGAACAACGGGTGGTTAGAAGAACCGCAAAAATAAACCAGCAATTTGCAGAGCTTCACGCAACCCACCAATTACTGTCAGAAACCCAAACAAAATTACTGCAATCAGAAAAATTAGCATCAATTGGTCAACTATCTGCAGGAATTGCACATGAGATCAATAATCCGATTTCTTTCGTACTTAGCAACGCAAAATCTCTATCAGAATATATCTCGATTTATCAAGAACTGATTGATATGTATCGCAGTGCACTACAGGCCAAACCCGAAGAATTGGAAGCGAGTAAGTTAGCAATCCACGAATACGAGTCCGATGAGGATATCGAATTTGTTAATGAAGATATAAAAACACTTATTGATGACACAGTCGAAGGCAGCGTCCGCGTACAAGAGATTGTTAAAGGACTGCGCGACTTCTCGCATACAAACTTCGACACAAAAAGTGCATGCAACCTGGTGGAGTGCGCGGAATCCACACTAAGAATAGCCAATTCAGAATTGAAAACCAAATGTACTGTGCGTTCAGAGCTTGAATCCATCCCTGACGTATTAGGCAATCGCGGCGAATTAAATCAAGTGATCATGAACATACTCATGAATGCAGGCCAGGCTATGGAAGAGTTTGGCGAGATAGTCGTTAAGTCAGGTGTTAAGGATGGCGTAGTCCATTTATCAATCTCAGATACGGGCTCCGGTATTGATGAAGAAAACCTAAGTAAACTATTCGATCCATTTTTCACCACAAAAGCTGTTGGCGAGGGCACAGGTTTAGGGCTATCGATCTCTTACGGTATCATTACCGACCATGGTGGTACGATCGTTGTGGACAGTGAGTTGGGTAAAGGGACTACGTTTACTATCCAGTTGCCTGTGATTGAGATTGATAGCGAAAGCAAAGAGCTGCCGGACGCAGCTTAGACTGCTAATACTGGTCCGCAGCGCTACAATACTGGCCCACAACGCTACTCATGTGATTCTCATGTATAGTTAAATCTCAATTCAAATTAAATAGCTTACAAGGAATGAACCTACCATGCCCCAACTGACCAGCCGGCAGCGCCTCGGTGGTGCGTAACGGCAACCATATCAAAGGCATCTGCTGTTCGAGCAACTAACAACGTTTATCGATCCGGATGTCACGTTCCGGACCGATGAGCACATGAAAACAGACCCAACGACTAGTGGAATTCAAGTACCACGGAGGGTATCCATAAGCTGCCTGATAGTTATGAATTAAACAATGATTTGTTTATAGCCGTTTAATAGATAACCGTTACTTAATTTTGTCAAGTAACGGTTACACGGTGCTTTTACACGTAGATTACTAAAACATTCAAACCAATTACCGTTACAGGTAATAGGTTATCTCATCTTTGTTATCTTATGTCGGCGCAAGCTTTACCTAATGAATCATCCCAGCCCGAACAACCGGGGACTGGTGCAAAGCTAGCTGAGCTCTTGCTTCGCGCTGATATCGTAGACGAACAGACGCTGTCTCGCGCCACTCGTGTGCACTCTAAGCTCGACAACGATAATAGTTTGTTTAGTGTGCTACTTAAAATGGGCATCACGGATGAGAAAACCATGCTTGGTATTGTTAAGCGGTGGCAGCCTGAAATTAAGATTGGCGAGCTTCTTGTTGAGTTGGGCTATATCACGGCGGCGCAATTGCGTCAGGCGTTGATGGTTCAGTCAAAGGAACTTGAACCGGTAAAAATTGGCGAAGTACTAATAGCCCGCCGGATGATCAAACCTACCGATCTAACGCGGGTACTGGCGAGCCAATTGGGGTACTCGTCCGAAGAACCAGATATTGATGATTGTGACGATGAGCTGCTTAATCTGGTCAGTACAAAGCTAGCTAAGCAATTTAATTTTATTCCAATTAGAATCGCTGGCGATAACGTGGTTGTAGCTTTTTCAAACCCAAATGATCAAGAGGCGCGAACCGAAGCTGCACGGGCACTGAAATCGCCAATTAAGCCCGTAATGACGTCAATATCAACACTGCAGCGAGCTGTAAGCGCCCTTGAACGGCGTCGCATACCAAAAAACAAAGATGAAACCCGGGGTAGCGATCTTGGCACCGCAGCGGGCAAAGTTAACGTTATGCTTAGCGCTGCCATTAAAGAAGGGGCAAGTGACATTCACATTGAACCGCTGCGTGATCAAGTCAGAGTGCGATTTCGAATAGATGGGATTCTAAGAGAGCACTCTGTGTTTGACCACAGCGAACTGGACGCCGTGGTTTCTCGTATGAAGATCATGGCAGAAGCAGATATCGCGGAAAGGCGACGACACCAGGATGGACGCATAGAGTTTGAAGACCCGTTCAGCGGCGCAATGAGTGATTTACGGGTCTCGTTTTACGTGACAGTGCATGGCGAGTGCGTTGTTATTCGAGTGTTAAATCAGAACAGCAAAATACTGGATATTTCACAGATTGGTATGGCCCCAAACATGTTGGAGCGCTTTAAGCAACATGCTTTGGAGGCTCCAAGTGGGGTCATTATCGTCACTGGACCGACTGGTTCCGGTAAAACCTCGACGCTCTATAGCTGTATACAAGCGCTAAACAATGATTCAACGAGCATCATTACTGTAGAAGATCCCGTCGAGTTTCAAGTTGACGGTATTTCACAGTGCTCCATCAACAGTAAATCGGGTAGAACCTTTGAAGATTCATTGCGATCAATCGTGCGACAAGACCCGGACGTTATTGTACTAGGAGAGATTCGAGACTCCTCCACGGCGGAAAGTGCTATTCAGGCAGCACTCACGGGACACAAAGTACTTACAACTTTTCATACTGAAGACAGTATTGGTGGTTTGCTGCGATTAATGAATATGAACATCGAAGCGTTTCTAATCTCATCAACTGTTGTTTGCGTAGTAGCACAACGTTTGATTCGACGCACCTGTTCCAACTGTGGTCAAGAGGTGGAGCCTGATGCACAGGATCTACTGCCATTAGGTTGGGATAAAGACATGGCTGGCGGAGGCCGCTTTATGGAAGGAGCGGGTTGTAGTGAATGTCATTTCACCGGTTACAAGGGACGCGTTGCGGTTTTTGAGTCTTTGATGCTAACGGAAGCCGTAAAGGAGGCTATATTACAACGTAAAACTTCTGCGCAGATTCGTAAAATCAGTGTTGAGTCCTCGGGGCTCGTTACACTGCTCGAAGATGGTTTGGAAAAAGCCGGACGCGGTCTAACAACATTAAAAGAAGTACGAAGAATGTTACCAAGACTCAGCAAACCGAGATCCTTTGCTGAAATTAAACGATTGAATGGAAAAACTTTATGACTACTGAGCTCTCTTTAATTGACTCGATCAAGCAGGCTCTGGAAGAAGATAAAGTCGAACTGCCAGTGTTTGACAATATCGCGACAAATATTCATCGCGAAGCCCGTGAGAACAAGTTGAACGCAGATGAAATATGCAAAATACTTGAAGCAGACCCTGTACTGGTGTCAGAAGTCTTGCGCATGTCCAATTCGACTTTCTTTTCGGGACTAGCCGAGGTTAAAGACTTGCGGGCCGCCGCTGTGCGTCTTGGCGTAAAGCAACTAGCATCAGTGGTCATGTCAGTGAGTCAAAAGCGGATGTATAGCGCATCGTCCGGCCGATTCCGGGCCCGGATGGTCAAACTATGGCTGCACGGCTCCGCTGTATCCATGGCCGCTCGATGGATTGCTAATACCGCAGGTTATAAGAACCTTGCAGATGAAGCATTCGTAGCTGGTTTAATTCACGATGTTGGTAAATTGTCATTGCTTAGAATCATAGAAGAGTTACAGGCGGAACATAACATTCCACTGTCAGACGAATTGGTGGATATGACTCTGAAACACTTATATTGCGAGCACGGTGCTCAGCTGGTTAAACATTGGAGTTTGCCTGAATCTTTTGCCGAGCTCATCCGGCAGCAAGCCGATGAGGAACCCGATGAAAGTAATGTCAACTTAATGATTGTTAGACTAGCAGATAAGGCCAGCGCATTAGAAGGTATTAGTGATTTCCCTGACTCAACGATTACGCTTGAGACATTGCCAGAAACACTGGCACTAGGGCTTAGCGACATCGATGTTGCAGAATTGCGAATTATGTTGGAGGACATTCGTGGTACCGGCGCCAAAGCTGCATAGCGTGGCGATCAACAATTATAAAGGATCAACGCTAACTGATCGTTTGTTTATTCTGCTCAATGCCACCGGAGTGATACCCAGATATCTGACTATATCGTTCTGTGCAATGCGCTCCACCAATTTTGCAGAGCGCTGTTGCAGTAGTGCATAACGCTCAGATGCGCTAAGACAAAGAAACTCGTATTCTCGTTTTCTTTTTTATCGCCAATTCAATCAGCTCAGTAGCTAATCCACAACCTGCGATTTTCACAGCGATTGGATTAACCACATTTTTATTATTAGCTTGGTATGTGTTTAACAAGTATACGAAAACCAAGTCGTCGAGGCGCCCAATCAGCTTGGAGTAGCAACATTAATGAGTCCAGCACACGCACACATAATTTATGTAGCTATTAGGCTTCGGATGATTTTGCCCATAGATTGATATCTTGATCTTTCGCGTATTCGTCAATTTCGTTTAGTTCAGCTTCCGTGAATTCGAGATTGTTAACACAGCCGGCGCACTCGATAATCTGCTCCGGTTTTGAGGCTCCGATAAGCGCTGTTGTAATGCCATTATTTCTTAAAACCCAAGCTATGGCCATTTGCGCTAATGTTTGTCCACGCTTTTCGGCTATGGCATTTAGCGAACGCAATGATGCCAATGAATTTTCATTAAGAAACTCGGGCAGCAAAGACTTTCCCTGCGAGGCGCGGCTGTCTTGAGGCACGCCGTTCAGGTAGCGACTGGTTAGCATCCCTTGCGCTAACGGAGTGAACGCAATGGAACCCACACCAAGCTCTGCAAGTGTGTCTTTTAAGCCATCAGTTTCTACCCATCGATTGAACATATTGTAGCTTGGCTGATGAATAAGGCAGGGTGTACCCAAATCATTGAGTATTGCCACGGCTTCCTTCGTTTTCTCAGAATTGTAAGAAGAGATGCCTGCATACAACGCGCGGCCTGAGCGCACAATGGTATCTAACGCACCCATAGTTTCTTCAAGCGGTGTATTGGGGTCGTACCTATGTGAATAGAATATATCGACGTAATCCAGCCCCATACGTTTCAGGCTTTGGTCGCAAGATGCAATCAAATACTTACGAGAACTCATAGAGCCGTAAGGTCCCGGCCACATCAAATAACCTGCCTTAGATGAAATAATTAACTCATCACGATAGCCCGCGAAATCGGTTTTCAGTACCCGACCAAAACTTTCTTCTGCTGAACCAGGAGGCGGACCATAATTGTTTGCTAGATCGAAATGCGTAATGCCTTGATCGAAAGCAGTGCGGCACAATTCTCGATGAGTATTTTCAGCTACATCATGACCAAAGTTGTGCCATAAACCGAACGATATTGCGGGTAATTTGAGGCCTGAGTTTCCACAACGACGATACACCATGGTGTCATAACGGTTTGGATTTGGTTGATACGTCATACTGCTATCCATTTGGCAAAGATTTATTAATTCGACTTAATATAATAGCTATTTACCACAGCTTGTTGTGTATTCGACAACTACTTAGATAATCGAAAGAAAAGCACTCTCATATTAATTACTATGGCCTCAGGACCCATTGTAGCAACACATATTTGCCAAACTTGCCGCTATCTGGCAAGCTTCCACTTGGTATATGTGCAAAATTCAAAGACTTATAAGATCACATAATCAATCTGTAAATCAGTACCACACCACTTTGGAGAGAACGAATGCGTACGACCCGCTCGACATTAAAAAAATCACTGCTGGCTTTAGGTATCGCCGCAGGTTTATCAACGTCAGTACAGGCGATTGAGAACCTGACAGGCGAGACAGCATCGCCCGGTGGCTCTATTCATTTATCTATGGCGCACTTAGCAGAAGCCGCCGCCGCCGCTGGTGTCGCTAATATTCAAGTAGCCGATGGCCAGACACTGACTAACTCCATCCAGAATGTTGCGGAAGGCAAGACCGATATAGCAGGCACGCCCTATATATTGCCGTTTCTGCTATCAAAAGGGCGAGGTCCTTACTCAAAATTGGGCGAAGAAAAGGGGGCTGAATTAGCATCCAATTTACGCGCGTTATATCCGGTAACGCTAGGTATCTTTGCACTGTATGCATTCGATTCAAAAGGTTTAAAAGGATGGGACGATCTAGAAGGCCGAACAATCTATAATGGCCCACCACGCGGTGCAGCTCTGTCAAATGCTCGCTCCATCATCCAACTGACCACCGGCCTTAAAGAGGGCGATGGCTACAAAGGCGTACAAGTGAATTGGGGGCAAGCGGTAAAAACCATTACGGACGGCTCAGCCGATGCAGTCGTGTTACCCATTTTATTCCCAGACAGCCGAATCACGCAGTCGTTGGCTTCTGGAAATATGACTGTCTGGTCCGTTCCTAAAGAAAAATGGGACACTGAATCCTGGCAAAAATACCTAAGAGCACCTGGATCTGCACCTTTTACCCTTGATGCGTCTGAAGCCGGACTAGGAGAAGGTGTCACTCTAGTAGCCGAAGATGGTGTATTCCGAGGACTGGCAACAATCGGAGGTGACATCGTAAACAAGAACATGTCTTTCGAATTAGCCAAAGCTTTGACAAAAGCACATATCGATACGCTTGATCAACTCATGGCTAAAGCACCATTTGCGCGATATGCAGGTTATGGTGTAGTTGATAGCGTTAAATCCGGTATGTGTGGTGCTAACCCGCTTAAGTATCACGCAGGCGCCGTTGCTGCATGGGAAGAAGCCGGTTATACCATTGACGATTGTGCTAAACCCTAAGCGCAGATAGTATTAGGCATAAGTTGTACAGAGCAGCGGCCGGGTGATTCTATCGCCCGGCCGTTGTTATGACTATCCCATGCTTATGACTCCTCTCTATGGCAAACAATGCACCCAGTAACGAACGAAAACCTGATTTAGGCCAGAAACTGCTTTATTGTTTGGCGCTACTGTTGGTTATTATCGGCTTGCTCAATGCTATGCCCGGTATACCGGGTTTAGACGATATGTTCTCGGGCATGTTTGGCTTCGATAATTTCAGTATTCGAAAATACCCTTACGAATACTTCTACCCAATTGCGTTTGGCGCGATGATGATCATTGTTGCGTTAAAACATTCGCTTTGGCGAGACTTTGCCGATCGCACCCCGATCAAGCGCCGGCTTGGTTTACTGCTCGACATTGCTTTAGTGGTAGCGGCTATAGCCATTTCGCTCACCTACTTGGTGGAAATTGAAGCGGTGTGTCTGGTTGATCAAGTAACCGGCGAACGCGCAGAATTGATTGCAAAAAGTCTGGCTGCGGAAATTCAATTTGCCGAAGATTTTGGCTTACCCGTACCCGACTCAGTAGATGACCCGCAGTGCATCAACACCACTGGTGCATGGTTGGCCGCCATCATATTTTTTGCTGTTGCGGTATTTCTTGCCTACAACGTGAAGGTATGGGGGCTGCCGTTAGTGTTGGTTGCTATTGCTGTTGCTGTCTACACGGTCGCGACTGTTATGGTTTGGTATTTTCATGGCCCCGACGATATTAATAAATACTTGATGACAAAGCTTGGTGGCGAACCGCGCTTACTATCAGACGGGCGTCCACGTTTGCACGATGCACTGGTAAATAATGCATCGGGATTGTTGGGTCGGTTTATGGACATCATACTCAACACGGTTTTCCCGTATATCGTGTTGGGCGGATTATTTGGTGCATCCGCAGGTGGCCGCTCCCTAATCAAACTGGCGTTTTTATGGACGCGGAAACTGCGCGGTGGGCCAGCTCACGCTGCTATTGTATCGTCTGCTCTCTTCGGTACTATCTCCGGCGGGCCAGTCGTGAACGTGTTGTCTACTGGCGTACTAACAATTCCCATGATGATGAAGCGCGGATTCTCAAAAGTATTTGCTGGTGGTATGGAAGCCGCTGCGTCATCTGGTGGTTCTATCATGCCGCCAGTGATGGGAGTTGCGGCATTCGTTTTGGCGGCGCTCACGGCCGTACCTTACAGAGAGGTGATTATTGCGGCCGCTATACCGGCTGTAGCTTACTTTTTTTGTATGTTCTTATCGGCGGTGTTTCAGTCGAGAAAACAAGGAATAGAAGCCATCGGTGAAGTCACCGAAGACATGAAGTTAACTCGCGCCGACAAACTCAACCTCGTCATGATATTCGGGCCTATCTTGCTCATCCTATTTTTACTTCTCACGCCAAAAGAAGCAATTGGTTGTGGGTTGATTTCTTCTTGGCTGGGGGTACAAAGCACTGGTGTTGGGGCTGATTGCATTGCCACCGATTTACCTTGGTTTTTAGAGCTAGTGCAAAATTCCGCTGGAGATGCAGGTAGCGCCGGCTGGTGGGCAGTTTTTGTGTTGTGCTTTTTATTGTTTCTCGATAAAGATATGCGTGCGAAGCCAAAGCGTTTGTTGGATGCATTTTCAGAATCAGGTGTTTTGATCTCTACGCTGTATCTAATGTTTTTGGCGGTTTCGATAATAGATTTTTGTCTTAACTTTACCGGTCTTTCTGATTTTATTGCGCTCGATGTGCTGGGCTGGCTGCGTTCATTCGATCTAGTGGGTAGCGGCTCAGTGACGCTTCAAATGTTTGCGTTGTTCACCACTATGGCCTTGGCTGTGTTGCTAGGCATGGGCATGCCCGCCGTGCCTGCTTATATTAATGTTGCGCTGTTAATGGGCCCCATGCTGGCAGGTTTAGGTTTGTCCATATTTACAGCTCATATGTTTATTTTCTATTTCGCTGTTGCCTCTGCTATTACACCGCCTGTTGCAATAGCGGCCTTTACCGCGGCAACGATAACAAAAGCCGAGCCTATGGCTACTGCATTTTCGGCGGTTCGATCAGGCATTGTTATGTTTGTTATTCCGTTTGTTTTTGCATTCTATCCAGAGTTACTGTTGATACCGGCAGCGGTGCTTGACCCGTCTTCGTTACCTTCAGCAGCACAATATCTCCCAGGCTATGATGGTGAACGGCACTATCCCGAGCTTTTCTGGTTATTGTTACGCCTGGTGTTAGCGTTGTACTTGCTAGCTAGCGCCTTAGCAGGCTTTGACCGTCGATCATTAACTGCCATAGAGATTGCATTGAGGATCGGCTTGATGTTGCTTATTCTGGCGAAGCCCAGTGCCATACACTTACCAGGCTTTGCTGCCGCTTTGGCACTACTGGCTTTTCATTATTTTCAGAACAAAACGGTGGTTAGCATCCAAAGCCGCACATGATCGGCGTGGCCAAAACGACTTGATCAACCAGCAAGTATAAATATCGGTTATGGTGGGCGGGCCAAGGTCAGTAATGTAAGAAAAGAAAGCAGGAGATATCACAATGCCTGAATTTTTAAACGAATCTCAAATCAAAGCTTACGAAGATACGGGTTATCTTGTACTGGATAGCCATTTGCCCATCAGTGTTTTAGAAAACATACGCACAGAAATTGCGAGATTCGAGGCCGAGGCGGCGGGTATGACTGAGTCTAACGATCGCTTGGAACTGGAGGACGGGCACACATCGGAACACCCTAGAATTAGACGAATTCGTTTGCCTCACACTATTAGCGACGTTATGCGAGACCTCATGTATTCAGACTTGATACTTGCACCGGCACGCGATCTAATCGGGCCAAATATTCGTCTGCATACAACGAAACTCAATATGAAATCTGCAGGCAACGGTGCTGCTATCGAATGGCATCAAGATTACGCTTTTTATCCGCATACCAATGACGACATTCTTGCCATTGGCGTTATTATCGATGATATGGAAAGCGAAAACGGCCCGCTTATGGTGTATCCAGGTAGTCACAAAGGCCCGGTTTACGATCATCATGTTGATGGGGTTTTTGCCGGTGCATTTGTTCCACAAGAAGTTGGACTTAATCCTGCAGATGCAGTTGAACTCACAGGGCGTGCAGGTTCAATCTCCATACATCACGGTCGCATTGCGCATGGGTCTGCACAAAATACATCGGCGCACCAAAGACGTATTTTATTCTTTGAGATGATGGCCGCGGATGCATTTCCAATTGTTGGTTCATTGACTAAGTGGGACGGGTTGGAAGATTACAACACTCGGCTGCTGTGTGGTGAATCTACAATTACGCCGCGCTTAAAAGACATACCGATAAGAATTCCTCAGCCACAACCAGACGTGCCAATCTCTATCTATGAAATACAGAAAGGCTTGAAGCGGAGCGGGTTTGACACTTGACCTATCTGTGCCCGGAACGTACTCCCGCTCTCGATGCTATCCCCTAGGCAGTCCCCAATCGGGCAGCGTATGGGCACGCTTCGCACTGCACGCGGCAGCAACACATTGTTCTAGGCTGCCGAAGTGCATGGGCCGGTTGACCAAGCCTGGGCCGTAGTGCGCGTATTTTCCCGAATTAGTCATCAGCACCTTTGTGTCTACAGGTATGATGGGTTCTTCAATCATGCACCAACAAGTGTCATTAATGAACTGAACACCAAACGCTTCGAGCGTGTCTATGTACCCATCAGCAGAAGCACGTGCATAAACATCTCGACCTAAGGTAACAATCATTGTTACACAGGGGTGTTTTTTTCGATTAATGCACAGCGAAGCTAAGGTGGCACACTCAGTAATGGAGAAATGCGGATTACCAAGGCAAATCATATCGACACAATCGTCCTTAGCACTGTTTAGTTCTTTCCAGCTTGTTAACAGATCGGGAATATCAACATCGATTGCTTTTATGGAAGATTGCACCGAACTCAATACGTTGTGTGACTCGGGTGTGATACCTATCATGTGATACATGGGTACCGACGACGTAGTGGCAAAAGCGGCGCTAAAACCTTTAAGATCATCAAGTGTTGGCGTGAACTCTTCTAAACCGAAGATAACGGGGATGTCGTTTTTACTGACTGCACCAATGTGATAACCGAGTAATGGCCAAAACGCATCATCAATACGATCTTTGTCGATATTAATTACACTAACCTTTAGAGAAGGGGCTCTTCCATCATCCAGATGAGCACCAGCAGCTGGCGCTCTTGCTGTTAGTGCGATGCATGCATCCAGAAAATCGGGGTATTTTTGTGTTCTGGCACCGATAACGCTGTTGGCGAATATCACGGCATTTGACTCTGCCCAAACAATCTGCTGACCGAGTTTAGGAGCACCGTCTAACAAGTACGGTGCGCAAGTGTAACTGGGTTTAGCGCCCATAGCGATATAGGCATCACCCAATTCGCTGGCCGGCGTTCCAAATTCATCGTTCACACCTTGCTGCTTCCAACGGCGCTTATCAACAGACAAGGAATTTAGTGTGGTTGGAATTTTTACTTTTCCACCCAAAGACGCTAGTTGCTGTGCAAACAGTAAACTTGACGGGCCATTGTAAACGCATGCGTCGATATGGGCTTGCGTTACGCTAACGAGTTTCTCAGCATTTTGTAGCTGCGCCATGCGTACAACGATTTGCATGGCCAACTGAGCCGCTTTGCCATCGTGTCCATTCAGTAATTGCAGATCAGATTCTGATAAATCGAGCGAATGAACATGTTGCTCAGCTTCGTGTACTTCATTGTTTGCCACATCGATTGGTGGTAGTTCAGATAATGCTGCGCTCGTACAAAGGACGCCGTGTTCAATTCGAGCAACTACCCCCGATTCTAACTGCTTAAAATCTTCAGCAGAGATTCTGCAAACCGGAATGCTTTTACCAAACATAACGTCTGACACGAGCACACCAAGTGTTAGTATGTCTTCAGGTTCAATAAAGATCAGTGCAGCAGGTGCAACGTTATTAAGCAGTAACTCAAGCACAACGCCGCTTCCCGAACTAGAACCTCGGCCACTTGGTAGTGCCAGAATTTTTCCACCAACTTGATGGTTATGAAGTGGATGATGTTGATCTATGATTAATCCGTTTGCAGGATTAATACCGCCCCAAAAGCTTAAGCTCGTGTCGGAAACCAGTAATTCACCAGTAGCATCGCCATCAATGACAGATTGATAGGTAAAGTTCATCATGCGAAGTCACATAGATTACTCGCTACCACTCTTTCGACTCATAGCAAGTACAATTACCACTATACTCAACAACATTAAAGTAGTTGCTGTATAAGAACTAAATAGAAACCAGGGATCATTACCGGTTGCAGAAAACGCCTGACGAGCCGTCTCTTCAAGTCGACCACCGAGAATATAAGCAATCACAAACGGAAGCGGTGACATACCTATGCGGCGCATGAAGTAGCCGAGCAGACCAAAACCAATCGTAAACCAAACTGCCGCGAGACGAGTTTCCTGTATATACACAGCAGTGAGCGTTACCAGCAATATGATGGGCAATAGGTAGTGTTTCGGAATTCTGGTCATGATGCCCATGGCGCGCATAACGCGCCCGCCAATAATCCAGTTAAGTAGGTTGGCGATCATCATAATAGTAAAAATACCAAAAGCTATGACCAGCTCTGAGTTGATGCTCCCTTCAGTCAAACGGAATACCGATGGACCAGGATTAAAACCCCCGATTGAATCGGTTGCAAGAATCAAAAACACGGCTGCCGCATTACCGGGTATCCCAAGTGATAACACTGGTATTAAATTAGCACCGGACAATGGATTCACATGCCAGTACCGATTGATCGGACTGATGATGATTACTTTAGGCCGTTACAGGACTTAAACACTGGCAATTTGCAGCAACTGTTTTTGGGCCTAATACACGAACAGGATGGTGTTGATGGAGCGAAAAAACGAATGGATGCCGCCGATCGCTTTTGCAAAGGGTATGGCATTTCAACCGAATGTGGATTAGGCCGCAGAGATCCTGATGTGGCTTTGCATTTATTAAAATTACAGGCAAGCGTTTAAAAGCGTCTATTAACATTTAGTTGCGTCAATAGTTATTCCAATTGAACAATGACGTTAAATCTGCTATCAACTAACAAAACTCAATAACTAGAGAATCACCTATATGCAGATGCCGCAAAGTTGGCAACAGGAACACAAATTATTCCCCTATCAAGTAGGATTTACGTGTCCACCATTTGATTTCGACGCTGCACCAAGCGACTTTTTACGTATGGCTCCAGACTCCGTTGGTGTGCATGGATGGATGCTGCATGTACCCGACTATCAACACGGCCTGGATCAACGCAAGCAAAACTTCGGCATGATGGAAGACTTTGTTCACTGCATGTCTCGTAACGGTGTGGATGTGTGCGGACAAGTTGGTTCGAACTGGGTGCACGCCTGCGGCTTGGGTGTTGAAGGCGTTAGAACGCACTGCGAACAATTATCAGATACCTATGGCACAGAGTTTCATATGGCTGGTTATGCCATGGTGGAGGCGCTGCGGGAAATGAACGTTGAAAAAGTTGCTCTTAATGCTGCGTATCACTGGCCAGACTGGTGGCAAGGTACGGTAGGTTTCTTAAGGGAAGCCGGGTTCGATGTTTTGTGGGCTGGCAATTTTCACGATCAAGGATGGTTCGACTCCCAAGAAGCCATCAATGATTGTCGGTGGGTATTCGATGGCGATTTGGCCGTGAAATCGTTTGAGTTTGTAGCCGATCAAGCACCCAACGCCGATGCTTATTTGATTAATGGCATGTGCAACTTTCGCACTGGGCCAGACGGATTGCCCTTAAGACCAGTGCATTTAATCAAAGACCTTGAGCAACGTCTAGGCAAGCCCGTGGTAGGGCACGACTCCGCCTTGTATTGGAGAATGTTTAAGTCTCTTGGACTTGCACCCACCATGAAGCGAGGCCAACTATTGGAAAGTCTCGATGCATAAGATCATTGCCCTCTGGGCCGTACCACGTTCAACTTCGACTGCATTTGAATGGATGATGCGACAAAGAGGAGATCTCGATTGTTTGCACGAGCCATTTGGCGAAGCGTGGTATCAAGGGGCCGAACCTTTATGGCCTCGCTTTCAAGTTGGTGAAAAAACAACCCCGGGTCTAACGCTTGAAAGTGTTTGGCACGATATTCAGGCACGCTCGCGCAAAGGCCCTGTTTTTCTTAAAGACTTTCCGCACTACATCAATCATATGTGGGATGCTGAGTTTCTATCTCACTTCACACATGCGTTTCTTATTCGAGATCCAGCCAAGACCATCACATCCATGTACGACAAGTGGCCTGATTTCCACGACACAGAAGTGGGGTTTCCAGAACAACGGGCACTATTCGATTTGTTAACAGCACTCAACGGAGTTGCTCCGCCTGTGATCGACAGTGATGATCTGCTTGAGAATCCTCACGATATGACCGACGCATTTTGCAGGGCAGTGGGGATACCTTTTATCCCAGAAGCGCTCAGCTGGGAAATCGGTGGTAATCCATCGGAGCACAGTTGGTGGGACGGTGGCTCTTTCCATCATAATTTGGCAAAATCAACGGGGCTCACTAAACAAACGCGACGCTATGTTGAGATTGATTCAACGCCGCCAAGAGTGCAACAAGTGTATAAACGCATGAAGCCTCACTATGATCGGTTGCATGCATATAGACTCTTGGTTTAGCGCCGCTTTAAATCGCAATAGCGTCGAGTACCGCGGCACTGTCATGTTCCGGGACATCTCCTATCTCAGTCATTTTTGCATCAAGCAAGGACAGCATTTCTGTGAAGATATCGGCATAAGCCGGGTCGTCGGCCACATTGACAAGTTCCAGAGGATCTTTTTCGCAGTCGAACAATTCCCACTCAGGTGATTCACTCGGGCCATGTGCACCCGGTTGCCCGAGGTCGGCATTGTACCAATAGATCAACTTGAAACGGTGTGTTCTCAATCCATAGTGTGCCCATGCATTATGGTCTATGTCCTTATTCATCCAATAACGATGATAAGCGCTTTGTTGCCAATCTTCCGGTGTCGCTTCTTCGAGTATTGGGCGAATAGAAGCACCTTGCATATAGGATGGTATTGGAACGCCTGCATAGTCCAGGAATGTGGGTGCGAAATCGACATTGGTGGCAATATCGGTTGTGATCGTCCCGGGGCGAATCGCCGCTGGATAACGAATGAGGAACGGCATCTGCAGAGATTCCTCATACATGAATCGTTTGTCAAACCATCCGTGTTCACCAAGGAAAAAACCTTGGTCGGATGTATAAACGACAATAGTATTTTCAGCCAAACCCTGTTCGTCCAACCAGTCGAGCATCCTTCCAACGTTCTCATCAACCGCGTGAATCGTGGCAAGGTAGCGTTTCATGTATCGCTGGTATTTAAACTGCGCCAGTTCTTCTTCAGTGTCGAAAGTGAAATTCTCACCAGTGTGTCGGTCGATTAAAACAAGTCCGCGCGGGTCGGCAGGATGGGGTACACACCTGTCTGTAGAATGCGGCACGCAAAGCTTGCCAACTTCCATTCCGCCTTCGGGTTGGGTTAAACCAAGATCGGCGTATTTCATATCCGTTCGTACACGCATTCTTGCAGCTTTCGCTGCACGCGCGCGATTGATGTAGTCGTCGCCATACGTTTCAGGCACCTTAATATTCTGACCATCGAACATGTTGCGGTCTCTCGGGTGAGGCTCGAAATTCCGATGCGGTGCTTTGTGGTGACACATCATAAAAAATGGGCGGTCGGGATTGCGATCTTGCAACCAGTTAAGGCACTTGTCCGTAATGATGTCAGTTGCATAACCGTTCTCGGTAATCTGCTTGCCCATCTCGATCATCACCGGATCAAAATATTCACCTTGTCCCGGCAAAACCGACCAGTAGTCAAAGCCTGTTGGTTCGTGCGAGGTACCTTCACCCAAATGCCATTTGCCGATCATCGCTGTTTGATAGCCCGCGTGTTGTAGATGCTTGGCTACGTTCGGCCAACGATTGTCTATGTGCGTGTCGAGCGTGGTGACACCATTGATGTGGTTATACGTACCCGTCAGAATCGCGGCCCGGCTGGGCGTACAGATTGAGTTGGTAACGTAACAATGATCTAACCGTGCACCGCCGCTGGCGATTCGATCGATATTCGGTGTGTGGTTGAGCTCATGTCCATAAGTAGAGATCGCTTTTGAAGCATGATCATCCGACATGATAAACAAGATATTGGGTCTAGCCATTGTCATATTCGTTCCTGAGGATATGCACCCTAACTGCGCAATTGAGGCAACAAACAATTTGACAGAATTTATTTAACATGACAATCTTTATTCGGCAGAAAAATATTTCGTAGTGGTCCATGACCGTGGCAGCTTTGGCATGTGTGTAACGCAGCATGCTGTACCCGTGTACCAATTCCGGAGGAGTTACTATGAACAACCCAACGATTCTTGTTGTGGGGACCTACGATACCAAGCAGGATGAGCTGAGCTACATTGGTCAGTGCATTAAAAAATTATCCGGCCTGATTAAAACCATGGACGTCAGTGTATTGGGCGAGGCCGCTACTGCTTGTGATATCACCAAGCATCAAGTTGCACAGGCTGCGGGTAGTAGCATTGACGAGGCGATAGCATCGGGTGATGAAAACACAGCCATGCAAATCATGGCTAAGGGCGCATCGAAGCTAACAGCTGAGTTACATAGTAACGGCGATATCCAGGGCGTAATCATACTGGGAGGCACTATGGGTACAGATCTGGCCCTGGATGTGTGTCAGTCATTACCACTGGGTGTGCCCAAGTACATTGTGTCAACCGTGTCGTTTTCAGCGTTGATTCCACCCGATCGGTTGTCTCCGGATATTCAAATGATTTTGTGGGCTGGCGGCTTGTACGGCCTCAATTCAATTTGCAAGGCGTCATTAAGTCAGGCGGCAGGCGCGGTGTTGGGTGCAGCACGTGCTGTCGAGCTACCAAAGGAATCCCGACCGGTTATCGGCATGACATCTTTGGGTAGTTCCTGCTTGTCCTATATGAAAACCTTAAAACCGGCATTGGAAGCGCGTGGGTTTGACGTTGCAATTTTTCATGCCACCGGTATGGGCGGTATGGCGTTTGAGAAGCTGGCTTCACAGGGTAGCTTTGTTTGCGTTATGGATTTTGCACTACCAGAACTTGGTAATTTACTCGCTGGATCAGTGGTAAATGCGGGTGAAGATCGTTTGCTGAATGCAGGTCGTGCTGGCATTCCGCAGCTCGTTGCGCCGGGTTGCCTCGATCTGATTGATTTTGCCGGTTGGCAGGAGATCCCCGAGCAGTATGCCGATCGACCATTTCACGCACATAATCGCTTGATTAAAAGTTCTGCTTTGAATAATGATGAGCGGCGTAAAACCGCTCAGGCAATGGCTGAACGATTATCAGCCTCAACTGCTCCTGTACAAGTTCTGTTACCGCTTAGGGGAATTGAACAGTGGGACAAGGAAGGTGAGCCGGTCTACGATCCGGATGGATTAAATGCGTTTATAGATGAATCACGCAAAGTATTTAAGCCACCGATAACGTTAATAGAGATCGATGCTCATATAAACGATCAGGCATTCTCCGATACCGTGTTGAGCCTGTTCGACGCCTGGGTTGAAGACGGCACGGTCACTAGGAGCTTATCGTGAGTCTATCGCGCTACGATATTCTTTTTGAGCCAGTCAAGATTGGCCCGGTCACAGCACCCAATCGGTTTTATGCCGTGCCGCATGCCACCGGCCACGGTTGGCATCAACCCAACGGGGCAATTGCATTAAGGGCAATGAAAGCTGAAGGTGGTTGGGGAACAGTTGCCGTACAAATAACCGAGATCTCGCCCGATACGGATATGGCCAATCATCCCATGGAACGTATCTGGGATGACTCTGATATTCCCCGCCACGCGGCACAGGTAGATGCAATTAAACAGCATGGCAGCCTGGCGGCGATCGAGCTGGGTCATGGTGGCATGCGCGCGCGCAATATCACCAGTGGTTTACCGGTAAGAGGCCCCAGTAATTTTCCCGTGCTGCGGCCAGAGGTGCCTGTACAGGCTGCGGCCATGGGGTTGAGTGACATCCATGACTTTCGTGAATCACACAAAGCTGCAGCACTGCGTGCCATCAAAGCGGGTTACGATATTCTTTACGTCTATGCGGCTCACGACATTTCCATCCTTAGCCATTTTTTATCCATTAATACCAATAAGCGCACCGATGAATACGGCGGTAGTTTTGACAACCGATTGCGATTACTAACGGAGGTTATTGAAGATACGCTGGACGTGGCAAACGGCCGTTGCGCGGTTGCTTTGCGATTTAGTGTTGCAGAACCCGGACGAAATAACGGCTTAGCATCCGATGGTGAAGGACGCGATGTTGTCGAGGCGCTGGCAGAGCTTCCCGATTTATGGGATGTCAATATCTCAGGTTGGTCTAAAGACAGCGCAACAGCGCGATTCAGTGAGGAAGCGTATCAATTACCCTACACCGATTTTGTAAAGTCTATAACGTCCAAACCAGTTGTGGGTGTTGGGCGATTTACATCGCCAGATAAGATGGTTTCGTTGGTAACGCAAGGGCATCTTGATTTAATCGGTGCAGCCAGGCCGTCAATAGCCGATCCTTTTCTACCCCATAAAATAAAAACAGGCCAGCTGGACAACATACGGGAATGCATCGGTTGCAACATTTGCGTCAGCATGGACAGTTACGGTTTGCCAGTCCGTTGCACACAAAACCCGACGGTGTCTGAAGAGTGGCGACGCGGCTGGCATCCTGAAAAGCCTCCCGCTGTGCATTCAAAAAAATCAGAGCTTGCGCATCACTTGATTATTGGTGCAGGACCAGCTGGATTGGAATGTGGTTTGACGTTGCTAAAAGCCGGGCAGCGGGTCACCATTGCGGATAGCGCCGCTGTTGCCGGTGGGCGAGTCACAAAGGAAAGTGCATTGCCCGGATTGTCTACCTGGATTCGAGTTCGTGATTACCGATTACATCAAATCAATCAGCACGAACACGCCAATCTGTATTTGAACAGTGAAATGACAGCACGTGACATCGCTGACTTTGATTGCGATTCAGTGGTGCTGGCTACCGGCGCAACATGGCGTGCAGATGGTGTGGGTTGCAGTCAATTTGAACCGCTGAATTTTGGATCTACCAAGGTTTATTCGGTGGACGATATGCTGAATGGTGGTGGGCCGAAGTCAGGCAGCAATATCGTTGTTTACGATGATGATCATTTTTATATGGCTAGTGTTATTGCAGAGAAGCTGGCAAGAGTGGGTAAATCGGTCAGTTATGTCACACCGCTGCCAAGCATTGCCACGTGGACAGACAACACGCTTGAATTAGACGCCATAGTCGAGAGGCTGAATAGTCTTGATGTGACGCTGTTAACGAATACTCAGTTGCACGATAATATGCATTTTTCCAATACGTTAACAGGTAAGAAGGTTGAACTGCCCGTGGACGAACTGGTATTTGTTGGTGCCCGAACTCCCAATGATAGATTGGCAACAGAGCTAATCAGCATCAAGCCAAAGCTAGCCTTGCACAAGGTTGGCGATTGTTTGGTTCCAGGTATCGTTCAGGCGGCAGTGCTCTCCGGACACAGTGTTGCTCGCAGCGTGTTGGCTGGGGAGAAGGTGTTGTATTCCCATCGCCGCGATCAAATACCGTTTTAATTTTCAAATGAACACCCTGATAGTGTTCTATAGCAGTGAAGGCAGGCAACATAACAACATTCTGTAATCAATTACTTATATATATTATAGCTTGCCGGTTAGACAGAAAAGAGAGCTCAAATAATGTCTAGGAAAATGCTTATTTGGAGCCGAAAAAGAACTCAAAATACCGAGCATTAAAGAGCTAAAATTGATGATAAAAATAGCATATAAATAGCGCCAAAAAACGGAGTTTAAATACAACAAAATTGAGCAATATAATTTTCATTTTATTCGCATAACTTAATAGATAAATCGTGCTTTGTAGCTTTGACTGCATGATGAGTTACATTAAACAATACGAGCAAGTGTAAGATAAAGTACAAAGATAATTTCAAATCACGTTGCAGCGCTCCTCACAGCCGCATGATGTAGCAGTAAAAACGGTCAAGAAAACCAATCAAAAAAACCACAAAATAAAGCCTGTTTTTAAGGTCATTTTCAGAGCTCAAAACAGCCCAAAATACAGTTTGAAATAGCCTCAAAAAACGGTGTTTTTCTGTAATTATCGCGATGTGGACTAAATTGGCTGAGAGCGCCATTTGACGCCATTTCACCCCTTATAAGTATGCGCATAATGTATATTATGTTAAATAGTATATGGGATTTTAAACCATTAAATATGCGCTGAGAGCCCCATTTAATAGGCTCTCAGCGGATTGACCTATTGTTATGCTTATAAACTGATAAAAGTGCTGTTTTTAGGTGTTTTTTTAGGTCTTTATTGACCTGATTTAGGTGCTATTAAGCACGTCTAATATGGGCTGTTTTGTGGCTCTTTTTGGCCTCATTTTATGGCTCTTTTTTCACCCCGTTTTCAACGTATATTTCGCAGGAAGTAAAATAAAAGTGTGCCAAGTTTTCTCAACGGGGTCGCTATTGCGCTATTGTAAATGAACATATATCCCTTAAGGTCGCGCACAACTTTGTGCCAATGCACGGTGATAATGCTTTGTTTTAGCTAATTGCATTACACTTGTTTGTTATCTTATAACTGAGTTTTTAGTTTGTGTTTGACGTGCATTTTATACACAAATTTTGGACTCATTTTCGAACCTGATATAACGTGTTTATCGTGCGCTTATGCACGTGTTTTTTGTTGTGTTTATAAGCGCCTATTTGTGGCTGTTTTTGGCGATTATCAAACGTCAATTTCTACTCTAAATGACCCTTTAACCTACCCGCGCATTCCGGCCCTATCCGAGCACCTAACCCAGTCCGGCCAATGTGCTTTTGCTAGCCATTTAAATCCAGACACCGTGACCAATTAAATTCAGTATCAGTGGCCAGCAAGTACTAGAGCTCGGTGTCCACTTTGACCGAAATACGTACAAGTCGTTGCACACGCTTTAACTGCGAAGATGGTGTATTGAAATGCGGTACGGCACACTGTGTGTACGCTACGTTGAAGCTCGTTTTGGCATACTTTTTTCCTCTTTTTTAAACTTCAATATGGTTCATATCGACATCGCAAGGTTACAATTGCCGAGCGTCCATAAAAACTGTATCCCATGCCGGCTTCGGCGTTACGCATTAAAAAGCGATGAGCACACTATCAAACAACAACCAAGATCACAGCAGTATCGGCTTGCACGATGAACGAAGATCGATCGACGGTGCGTGGTTGCCTGGCTGGAAGCGGATTAACGACACACTGGATAAGCTCAACCCGGATCAGATTCAGCGTCGCCAACTCGACATAGCGAGACAGTTGCGCGCAAATGGTATTGCGTATAGCGCATTGTCGGAGAACAATGCTGCTCCGCGGCCCTGGCATCTGGATTTGTATCCGTTTTTGGTTGAATCATCAGATTGGGCAACACTCAGCCAAGGGCTTGTTCAGCGTGCCAGATTAAAGCAAGCGATATTCAACAATATTTACGGCAACCAATCCTTATTGCGCGATGGCCATATTCCCCCCGCCATGGTTTATGCGCATCGCGGTTATTTGCGGAATGCTGTGAATGTAAATGAAACTACGGAGCTGCCAGTATTCAGTGCTGATGTATCTCGTTCACCTTCTGGCCAATGGTACGTCGTCGATGATATTTGTCAGTTCCAGGAAGGCATTGGTTATTCGTTAGAGAACCGGTTAGTATTATCTCGAGTCCTGCCAGGCGTATTCAGAGAGGCTCGAGTACGACGCATAGCTTCTTATTTTAAAATACTACAAAACTACATCCAAACTTTAACCGACTCTCACAGTCGATGTGTATTGCTTGCTCCCGGCCCAGAACATCCGCATTATTTTGAATACGCATTCTTGGCAAAGTACCTCGGCTACACTTTGGTTCAACCCGGCGATTTGACCATTCGCGATGAACGCGCATTTCTAAAAACCGTTGCAGGCTTAAAGCGTGTGTACGTCATCTTGCGGTTTACTAACGATATTGAACTTGATCCCATGACTGACGGACAAACCGATGCACAAGGAGTCACCGGTTTATTCCAGGCAGTTCGAACAGGTGGTGTCAAAGTCATAAACCCGCTTGGTGCGGGCGCTCTAGATAACCCAGCATTGAACACCTGCTTACCCGACCTATGCCAGTTGCTTTTGGGTGAGGAGCTACTGCTTCGCAGTGCACCCACTTACTGGCTGGGCAATCAACAACAACAAGCACATGTAATGGAGCACTTTGACAATTTGCTTTTCCGTGACATTGATTCACTAGGTCAATTATTCGACCCACAGTTAATGTCCGATTCAGAAAAACAAACACTGCGCTCATCAATTAACAAGTTGCCGGAAAAGTACGTTGCTCAGGAGCGAATCGATCGCTCAACAGCACCGAGTTTTCAAGACGCACATCAGGTTGAACGACAGATCACCTTGCGCATGTTCCTAATTCGCGATGCAAGCAATGAAGATCAACCATACATGGCTATGCCAGGCGGTTTGTGTCTATTAGATACGGCGAAGGGAGGTCGCCGCCCTGCTTTTGATTCTCTCATTGGCAGCAAAGACACCTGGGTCATCGCAGACGGTCCTGAAAAACCAATTACTTTACTTGGACAGCAAGATGAAAGTGATTTCTCGGTACTCGATGGTGAATTACCCAGTCGTGTTGCCGAAAACCTGTTTTGGTTGGGTCGCAACGCGCAACGCAGTGAAAATGTGGTGCGCCTATTACGCGCAGTATTTAAAGCAATGCAAAGCGAAGACAACGACATTCCATTGGATACTGAGGTCATTCGCGCACTGCTGCGAACCACGTCGCTGGCAACCAGCACGTTACCGGGCTTTGTTGGACGTGGCGCTGCAAAACGCCTGCTCAATCCACAACGTGAGCTCAAGTCCTTACTGAACGACGCCACGCGCATCGGCACTTTACCCAATTCAGTAAAACAGCTGCTCAACAGTGCGGCTTCCGTGCGTGATCGCGTGTCCGATGAACTATTGAATGTTTTCAATCGACTAGATGATCGAAACTCATTACTCATTGACGAGCTAAATGAACCACTGTCGCTGGAAGACACAGATCAGCTGGAACGCATTAGTGATCAACTAGATGAAATGTTAATGACTATTTCAGCCTTCTCCGGGCTTATGCACGAGAACTTTACTCACAGTGATGGTTGGCGTTTTATGATGTTGGGTCTGAAACTTGAGCGAGTGTCACACACGGCGACCATTATCAACAGCATGTTAAAAGAGAACCCAAGCGACACACAAACACTGGAACATTTACTTAAGGTGTTTGACAGCACGATGACGTATCGCAGTCGGTACCGTAGTCAAATCAAAGTACGCCTGGTGCTACAACTGTTGCTGGCAGATGAACTCAATCCACGCTCCTTGGCTTTTCAGCTACGCGAAATTGAGCAGATGCTGTCATTTTTGCCTGGCAGACAAAATCTCTACCAAGCAGATACCTTATCGAAGCTTGCTATGGCTGGATTAAGCAGAGTCAGGCTAGCCGACATCAATGCACTTCTCCAGTCGGGGCGACACTCTCGGCAAACCTTGCCTAAATTCCTTAACGTATTAGCGAGCCTGCCCAACGATATGGCAGATGTACTCAATTCAAGTTACTTCACGCATGTAGAATCGAGAAAGCAACTTAACGATGTTTCAAAGCAGTCGTCAGAACTGTATACCAACATTGACGAGTCATTAAAATGAAACTGCAAGTCCGGCACCGAACACAGTACCGATACACGCGCTCTGCCAGCTTGTCTCACAATCATGTCTGTCTGCAACCACGCAACACGCCAATACAGCGTTTACTAGATTCACGACTCGAAGTGCTACCAGACCCCGGTACCATCCAATTAGATACAGATGTTTACGGCAACTCGACTGCAAGTTTCAATCTGAGTCAAGCCCATAGTTATTGTGACATTATCGCTACTTCGCTAGTGGAAACACAAGACACGCTCTCGCCTCTGCCTCAAACCCTTGCTGTACATGAGAACATAAGAAAACTAAACACACTGCACACTGATGATGCATTAATGGCGCAAGATTGTTTACTGCCCTCACCCTTCATACCCCTAACCGATACGCTTGAGCGCTTTATTGAAGAACTACCGCTGAAAACACAAACAGTTGGTGAGTACGCATCGCAATTAATGTCGCACATTTTCAATACCTTTGACTACACCTCGGGTTTTTCTAATGTGGTCACACCATTGAGCCGAATCTACGAGGCACGCAAAGGTGTTTGTCAAGACTTCGCACATTTGGCCATAGGTGCATTGCGTTTACAGAGCATCCCCACTCGATACGTTAGCGGTTATCTTGAAACTCTACCGCCCCCGGGAAAAGAAAAACTGCAGGGCGCAGACGCATCTCATGCTTGGTTCTCGGTATTTGATTGTCAATGTGGCTGGATCGATTTCGACCCGACAAACAATAAGCGTCCTGACTCACAGTACATTACCACTGCATGGGGTCGCGATTATGGAGACGTGACACCAATAAAAGGAATAGTGTATGGTGGTGGTGAACACGCATTAGATGTGGAAGTGGATGTTCTACGAATGAGCGAAGCCACCATGGAGTTGGCATAGCAGCGCTTTATCACGTCACGCGGTTTGGAACAGTGGAGACGTTATGAACGATCGCTGGAAAGACTACCAAAGCCCGGGTTATGATGAACTTATTGCACCCGACGGCACCCCACGCTCTGCCGCAGCGCCGGTTACGACCTGGCTAAACAATCTCACCGATACCAACCTCGACCACCGGCGCCGTGCAGCCACACTTGCCATCGAACAAATGGGTATTACGTTCACCGTATACTCGGACAAAGGTAATATTGATCGTGAGTGGCCGTTTGATATTGTGCCAAGAATCATCGACGCACAAGAATGGTGCAATATTGAACGCGGTCTTGTTCAACGATTAAGAGCGCTGAACCTGTTTATTCATGATCTTTATAATGATCAAGCCATTCTAAAAGATCGGATTATTCCCACAGATATAATCGCATCGTCTCAAAATTTTCGACCAGAATGTATTGGTATGCAGCCACCTCATAACGTGTGGGCGCATATTTGCGGTTCTGATTTAATTCGTGGAGAAGATGGCTCAGTATACGTATTGGAGGACAATCTGCGTGTGCCGTCGGGCGTGTCCTATATGATTGAAAACCGCGAAGTGATGAAACGAACTATGCCGGAAGTTTTCCGTAACAGTCATGTTTTACCGGTAGACAATTACACCAGTGACCTGCAAAGTATGCTTTCATCGCTGTCTAGCCAGAATGACCCGACACTGGTTGTACTAACACCTGGAGTGTATAACTCGGCATATTTCGAGCACAGTTTTCTCGCCCAGGAGATTGGTGCTGAATTAGTTGAGGGACGGGATTTATTTGTAGCAGACGACGGTTTCGTTTACATGCGCTTTGTTGGTGGACCAAAGCGCGTGGATGTTATTTACCGACGAGTAGATGACGAGTTTATCGATCCCGACTGTTTTAATCCCGACTCGGTGTTAGGAGCACGCGGTTTAATGCAAGCCTGGCGCGCGGGGAAAGTTGCCATAGCGAACGCACCGGGCGCTGGAGTGGCTGATGATAAAGTGGTGTATTCCTACGTTCCAGATATCATTAAATATTATTTGAACGAAGACGCTTTACTACCCAACGTTCCCACGTATCGCTGCGACAATGAAGAGCATCGAGAGTATGTGCTGAACAACCTGGACAAACTCGTTGTTAAACCAGCAAACGAATCCGGTGGCTACGGCATGCTGATCGGCCCAAAGAGTAATGAGCAACAACAAGCCGCAATGGCCGCCAATATTCAGCGCAACCCTCGAAACTACATCGGACAACCCACTATCACGCTGTCAACCACACCAACGATTGACAACAACCAGTTTCGTGCTCGTCACGTCGATTTAAGGCCCTTTATTCTGCAAGGCGAGTCAATCTCGGTAACCACTGGTGGATTAACTCGTGTGGCGATGGTGGAAGGCTCTTTGGTTGTCAACTCGTCGCAAGGAGGTGGTAGTAAAGACACATGGGTCGTTAACGCGGAACCGTAATTATGCTGGCACGAGTCGCCGAAAACCTGTACTGGATGAGCCGATACCTTGAGCGAGCAGAGAACACGGTGCGCCTCTTGCGCGTCCACGGCAATCTGTTAATGGACCTGCCTGGAATCGATGATCACCGCGGATGGATTTCACTGGTATCCGTTAACGGACTCGATGAGGCATTCCAACAACAATACGGGCAAGCAAACGAAACCAACGTCAGTCACTTTTTGCTTGCAGATAAGAACAATGCGGGTTCATTGCTCAATGCCTTCTACAATGTACAAGTCAATTTAAGAAGTTCGCGCGATATTTTGCCAAAGCTAATCTATGAGTCGATGAACAGCTTGTGTCGGTCTGTCGCAAAACACATTGGCGAAGCTTCAAATGACACCGCACAACGACTCAGTTTCCTGCGCAACGTCGAAGAGCGTTTGCAAGCCATAGCTGGCGGTCTTAATAGCAATATGAATCACGATTTAGGCTACATGTTCATGCGAATGGGCTGCTATATCGAGCGTGCCGACATGACATCGCGCATTATAGATGTCCAATCAACCCGGCTGACACCACAGGAATCGAATAATGAAGCTATCGCTATCACAGCCCAAAGATGGATCGCAGTACTTCGCTCATTGGTTGCAAACCAAATGTACCGGCAGTCTTTAAAAACAACAGTGAATGGGCCGGATACCCTGCGCTTTCTATTAACCAATAGAACACTGCCCAGGTCTTATACTTTTTGTCTTGATCATCTCGACGAATGCTTGCAAACGCTCGAGATGAACGCCAGCTCGCGCAAGGCAGTGCTTAAACTGCAAGAGGTGCTGAGACAAGCAGACTATACTGCTTTGGCAAGCGACCCAACCCTGTTGCATGTATTTCTCGATGAACTGCAGTTGGGCATGCTGAAAGTGGCATCAGAAATATCCTCCACCTACTTCCCGCCGCTACCGTTAGAGGCCGACCCTGATCAACAGCCGCCAACCCAAGAGGCAGTGCAAAATACCGAATGAGTATAAAAATAGCGATAGATCATACAACGGTATACCGGTACGATAAACCGGTCAGTTTACAGCCACATACGGTTAGGTTAAAACCAGCACCTCACTGCAGAACGCCCATTCTGAGTTACAGCTTGTTGATCGAACCAGCAACACACTTTATTAATTGGCAACAAGACCCGTTTGGCAACTACTTGGCTCGCCTGGTGTTTCCGGAAGTCACGAATGAATTGTCCATTAAGGTAGACTTGGTAGCCGAACTCACCGTGATCAACCCGTTCGATTTTTTTGTAGAAGAATCGGCCGAACAATTCCCATTCAGCTACAGCGACGTAAACCAGCAAGAGCTTGCACCGTACTTGGCTGTCACAACAGCATCCCCACAATTGCAAAACTGGCTTCAGAAGCACAAACCAAAAGACATAAAAAGCATTGATGCGCTAGTAGAAATAAACCAGGCGGTGCATAACGATATCTCGTACGAAGTGCGAATGGAACCGGGGGTACAAACCAGCGAAGAAACACTCACAAGGGCAATTGGCTCCTGCCGCGACAGTGGCTGGTTGCTGGTAGAAATTTTACGTCACTTTGGAATTGCGGCCCGTTTTGTTTCTGGTTACCTTGTTCAACTAAAGCCGGATGTAAAATCCATCGATGGACCAAGTGGCGCAACCGAAGATTTTACCGATTTACACGCATGGGCCGAAGCCTATATTCCCGGTGCCGGTTGGGTCGGACTAGACCCTACATCAGGTCTGTTCGCAGGTGAAGGGCATATTCCGCTTGCGTGCACACCGCAGCCCGTCAGTGCCGCTCCGATTACCGGCACCGCCAGCGAGATTGCCAGTGACTTCTATTTTCATAACCGTGTCGCTCGGTTTGATGAACGTCCGCGCGTTACATTACCCTATTCGGATAACGAGTGGCAGCGAGTGCTTGCACTGGGCAATGCAGTCGATGAACGACTCACAGCACAAGATGTGCGTTTAACAATGGGTGGCGAACCCACCTTTGTCTCCATTGACGATATGGAAAGCGCTCAGTGGAACAACGCGGCGTTGGGTGAGCACAAGCTTGAGCGCGCGAGTGAGTTGTTAGTCAAACTCAGCAAACAGTTTTCCCCAAACGGTGTACAAACGTTTGCTCAGGGTAAATGGTATCCCGGCGAGCCAACACCTCGCTGGGCTTTAATTAATTATTGGCGAACTGACGGCGAACCCATTTGGCACGAGGCCAGTCGTTTAGCGATGCCCGGAACCCATGCTGCCGGAAAAACCGACGCTCAGAACGTGTTGTTTCACCTGTGTGATGAACTGGCCGTATCAAAAGAATACGTACAAGCCTTGTACGAAGATCCTCTGCATCATCTACATCTGGAAGCACTACTACCCTCAAGCAAATCACTCGACTCTCTGGATTTGAAAGACAGTCGATCTCGTCAACAACTGGTGGCTAAGTTATCCAAAGGGCTCGATGAGCCAGTGGGTTATATGTTGCCCTTGGCCTTCGTGCCACCTATCACAGGAGAGGATCAAGGCAGTTGGGTATCGAGCGAATGGCCGTTGCGTCGAGATACGGTATTTCTTATACCGGGGGATTCACCAGCGGGCTTGCGCTTACCTCTGGATTCATTGCCCACTGATACCGCGACGGACAGGGACGCATTGTCAATGCTCGAAGATAATTTTGTTATCGACAAGCCACTGCCAAAGCCCAAACCACTGTCGGCCACGGGGTATAACTGGCAACCTGCGCCTGAACTCGGTCGAGTTATACGTACCACGCTGTGTGCTGAAATACGTGACGGTACACTTTATCTGTTTATGCCACCTATGCAGAGCGCTCGAAGCTGGGTTCTGCTGATGTCTTGCGTTGAGCGTGCGTGTATTAAAGCGAACGTGCAACCGGTTATCGAGGGTTACGAGCCACCTAATGACGCACGATTACAATCGTTTCGCATTACACCCGATCCGGGTGTGATTGAAGTCAACATTCATCCATCACACACATTCAATGAATTAGTAGAACGGACTGAAACCGTTTATGAGGTGGCTCGCGAATGTCGCCTTGGTGCAGAGAAGTTTATGGTAGATGGACGGCACACCGGAACGGGCGGCGGTAATCATGTGACCCTAGGTGGACCAACACCAGCAGATAGCCCGTTCTTGCGACGGCCTGCTCTACTGCGCAGCCTAATCACATACTGGCAACACCATCCAAGCCTGTCGTACCTGTTTTCAGGTTTATTTATTGGTCCTACCAGCCAGGCCCCGCGAATTGATGAAGCGCGCAACGAATCACTGTATGAATTAGAAATGGCTTTATCGCGGTTACCCAGCGGTGACGCACAACAACCTTGGTTAGTAGACCGTTTACTGCGTAATTTGCTGATTGATGTTACCGGCAATACGCACCGCGCCGAAATTTGTATCGACAAACTGTATTCTCCCGATGGCCCGGCTGGACGACTCGGTATTGTGGAGTTGCGTGCGTTTGAAATGCCACCACATGCACGCATGAGTATCGTACAAGCTTTGTTGATTCGGTGTCTTGTTGCTCGATTCTGGGACTCGGCCTACACCGGGAAACTGATCCGTTGGGGCACAGAACTGCACGATCGATTCATGTTGCCACATTATCTGTGGGAAGATATTTCCGATATTATTGACGATCTTAATCAGCACGGATTGACATTCGATGCCAACTGGCTGGATGCGTTCTGGGAGTTCCGGTTTCCAGTGTATGGGGAACGACAAGTGGGCAATATCAGCCTAGAGCTTAGGGCTGCTATTGAACCATGGCATGTGCTTGGTGAAGAAGCGGCGGGTAGTGGCATGGCGCGCTATGTGGATTCTTCAGTGGAACGTTTGCAATTGAAAGTGACCGGCTTAACGTCCGAACGCTATAAAATTACGTGTAATGGTTGTCAGCTACCATTACGCAAAACCAACACTGCAGGAGAGTATGTGGTTGGCGTTCGGTACCGTGCCTGGCAACCAACATTTGCACTCCACCCTGATTTACCGGTTGATACACCCTTGGTGTTTGACGTTGTTGATACCTGGTCGAACCGAAGTTTGGGTGGTTGCGCCTACCATGTGGCCGACCCCGGAGGTCGCAACTACGAGGATGTACCCGTTAATGCAAATGTAGCAGAATCGCGTCGCCTTGCTCGCTTTGAACCAGATAGCCATACACCAGCACCGGCTGTTGTCATGACACCAGTTACAAGCAACGCATCACGGTTTGTAGAGACCGAAGCTGAAAACGAGGTACTTATTACCGAAGTGTTTAAAGAAAATTCAGAGTATCCCTGTACTGCTGATTTGCGTCAGCGCGTGCGGTGATGACTAGTTGACATCAAGCAATATGAGCGCCCGATCTCTAGGTATACTAGATATACAAAACACCATCGCTAGCGGCGTTTGATTATTTTTGTTCATCACCCAGAATTCGTGATGATCATTCGCTGGAACGGCAGTTCAACCTCAGCAAGAAAATCAATTAGTTTGTCTATTTCCGGATCTGAATTTTTATCACCGGCAATCGATTTTATTGACCGCGTTCTTATCTCTTCAACGATGACAACTTGGCGAACGCGGGCATGCACCACTGCGTGGGCAGATTAACCGCGCTTCTTTCTCAATACCACGACTCAGCCAATCAATATTTAAAAGCTTGCTGGTTCGCTTCAATTCTTTTTTAATGTCAGCAGGCACGCTAACTGAACCACCGTTTTCATTGCAGGCCTCTTTAAGAGCTTGTGCAACCATTGCTGCATCTGCGCCCTGTGCCTCTAGCGCAGGATTTATATCGATGCCAGCACAGAGAACATGAGCGGCGCCAGATAGGTCGACGACCTTGACAGACTCACAGCCATATATACGAGGTGCCCCACCAACATCAAGCACAGAAATTTGTGCAGCACTCTCTTTACTATCTGTATGAATCTGGCGAAACACCGACCAGTGTTGACAGGGGTCTTGTACCAATCGCATATTGCCCCAAGGCAGCGGGATACCATTGCCGCGATAAACCGCATGCAATCTGCCTGGTGGATACGCATCAAAGTAATGCCAATACGGATACGAGGACACAGCCGTCATTCTTCGCATTGCTGTAGAGATAGTTACACCTGCCATCGATGCAACATTTAGATTATGCGCCTGTTGTTCAAGAAGACGACGAAACGGCACCTTGGGGCAAAGCAATGCGCCGGCGAAAAAGCTACATTCGAAATCTCGCCAGGCATGCACGATGTCTTGAGCGTTAAGCGCGCTAGTCGCATCAACATCCAATGCAATACTACGCACAGATTCCTCAGCAGATGGGCCTGTTGTCATTAAGCTTTTTACGCCGTCGCCATCATGAAGAATTTTATGGCCAATGTATAAAGCAAGGTCGTACTTCAATCGCTCCGGTTGTTTCTGCATTATTTTATTTACGTATATAGTCGATGGTGCGTCAAAGTAAGAGCGCACTATCGATAACTCTGTAGCGTTAAGTCTATTGGCTGAAGTTTTTGGCAAGCGCTCAAACCACTCCACCTTAAGCCCCATTGCCTTGCAGATTCCCATCAATGCATCAACACTCAAAGGCATTTGTTTTTGCCCAATTTTTTCAGCAGCTCGCTCTAATTCCGGGTAACTATTTTGGTTATTTTCCTGATGTGCACGAATGAGCAGATGAGCAAACTGTTTTCCTGAAACCCCGGTTTGCGACAACATTTCAGGTATCGCATTTTGCAGTACTTCTTTGGAAAAGAGAAAGCCGGGCTCAAGCGTCATACCGGCAATTCCACCGCGGTTTCCCTTATCCGGAGTTATGGCTGATTCTTCAGGCACATTATCGAGAAACCATCGAATATCCTTTTGAAAGACGTCTGCGACCACACCCAACATCTTTTCACTTGGATGGCGTTTACCCCTTTCGATCATGGACAAATAAGAGACCGAAGGCGCTGATTCTGCGTCCAATTTCACACAACGAGCTGAAAGATCATCTAGTGTTAAGTTGTTGCGCTTACGTAAGTTCCTGATTTTTGTACCTAAAAAATGGGCATTCCTGATCGACGAGCTTATCGAATGCTTGTCAGATGGTGATTCAGCAGTGTTCTTCGGCATGTGTAATCCTATTTTGTAAATTTCACATTGTGTAATTTCTATTGTCAAATTATATACCAGATAGTCGTAAACTGTAGTTACTGGCATAACAACCATGCCTACGAGATCGGTTGTCGCACAACCAATACTGGAATCTAACAGAGAGAAACACATGGGCACGACACAACAAATTCAATCAAGCAGCGAATGTGATCGCACAATAGAGTTTTTAGACCACAACTTCCCGCTCAGTGAAGGCTCGCACAGCACCGTTGTCTCTTACGATATGTACTACGGTAAATTGCTGGCTATACACAACAATGGCAAAGCAACTGGTCTTCGCAAACCTTCTCAATTTATTGAAGCAAACGGCAATCATGAATCGCCGCAGTCAATCTCAATGGAAAGCCACGGACTGAAAGTTGAGTTAGAGCTTGCAAGGTGCCTGCACGGCAATTCAAACCAACAGTTGGAACATCGTGTTCAGCTGTCAACGCAATTTCAAGCGTAATAGCTTGCGTTAGTGTAACTGGCCGCATTGGCTTATGAAGCAAGCTCTTCGTGGTTGCAGTTAATCAAACACATTCAATAGAACTGCTATCGAGTTTTATTCATACACAAATTACAACAATAACACTGACATCAGTTCAGACTAAGGAACAAAAATGAACAAGTACCGAAGCCTTATCTCAGACTCGGCCAACACTATCGCGAGCAATGGCGACAATTGGAGCGCGATAAACCCGGAGAACGTGGCGAGAATGCAGCTGCAGAATCGTTTCCGCACAGGATTAGACATAGCCCGTTACACAGCCAGCATCATGCGAGAAGATATGGCCGCGTACGATAAGGACAGCTCTGAATACACGCAGTCTTTAGGTTGCTGGCATGGTTTCATCGGCCAACAGAAATTAATTTCAATAAAAAAGCACTTTGGCACAACTAAGGGAAGCTACCTGTACTTATCGGGTTGGATGATAGCGGCTTTGCGATCTGAGTTTGGCCCATTGCCTGACCAATCAATACATGAAAAGACATCGGTACCTGAATTGATTAAAGAGCTCTATACTTTTTTGAAGCAGGCTGATGCGCGAGAGTTGCGTCATCTTTTTACGGACCTAGACGAAGCACGCGCTCAGAATGATCAAATCAAAGAAGCCTCATGCATCGATAAAATAGACAATTTCCAAACTCACGTAGTTCCCATTATTGCGGACATTGATGCTGGATTCGGTAACGAAGAAGCAACCTATCTATTGGCCAAACAAATGATCGAAGCAGGAGCATGTTGCTTACAGATAGAGAACCAGGTATCTGATGTAAAACAATGCGGTCACCAAGATGGCAAGGTAACTGTACCGCATGAAGATTTTCTCGCAAAAATAAATGCTATACGCTATGCATTCCTGGAAATGGGTGTTGATGACGGCGTTATCGTCGCACGTACCGATTCGCTTGGAGCTGGCTTGACACAAAAAATCCCAGTTTCCCGTGAACCTGGTGACCTTGGAGACCAATACAACGCGTTTATAAAGGGTGAAGCAGTTACCTCGTTAGATGATGTAAACCCAGGTGATCTTGTCCTACGTCGTTCAGGGGAATTAATCAAGGCGGCGAGACTACCCAACGGATTAGTACAATTCAGAGAAGGCACAGGTGAAGATCGTTGCGTATTAGATTGCGTTACAGCACTGAGAAACGGTGCAGATTTATTATGGATTGAAACAGAGAAACCGCACGTAGGACAGATTGCAGGAATGGTAGACCGCATTCGCGATGTCATTCCAAATGCGAAACTGATTTATAACAACAGCCCGTCATTTAACTGGACACTCAATTTTCGCCAGCAGGTTTTCGATGCATGGCAAGAGGAAGGCCGTTCAGTAACTGAGTACGATCGCGACAACCTCATGAGTGCTGATTATGACGAAAGCGAGCTTTCGCTAGAAGCTGATAAGCGGATTCAAGCATTCCAAGCGGATGCAGCTGCCAATGCAGGCGTTTTCCATCACCTGATCACCCTTCCAACTTACCATACCGCCGCGCAATCTACCGATTCACTGGCCAAAGATTACTTCGGTGAACAAGGTATGTTGGCCTACGTTAGAGATGTTCAACGTCGCGAGATTCGAGATGGTCTAGCTTGTGTTAAGCACCAAGACATGTCTGGTTCAAATATCGGAGACGACCACAAAGAGTACTTCTCTGGTGCGCAAGCACTAAAAGCATCAGGTAAGGACAACACGATGAACCAATTTGGCTAACAAGATGTGTATTGCTCGCCGCATTAGTGATTGAAAGAAGTATTACAGATAATGTTAGGTAGGTAATGACTATTGCTGGCATGTTATTGAATACCAAGGTACCAAGACAGGTGCCTTGGTCAATTTATAACAGCGTCTTTCTATTTTTCTACTTTTCCTAGCAAGAGGCATAACACAGGAAATACGCATGATAAAAGGTAGCTGTATGTGCGGTAAGGTCCGCTACAAATATGAAGGGAATATAGTTGAAATTGCTATGTGTCATTGTTCACAGTGCAGAGAAGCTCAAGGTGGAGCGTTTGCAACGAACAGTCCTATTGATGCGCGTAAAATAGAGTTTACAGGTCAAGAGTTCATAAAAGAGTTTGAATCTAACAATGTTAAAGTTAGAGCCTTCTGCAAAAATTGTGGTAGCCCTTTATATAGCGCTCGAAAAGACCTTCCAGATATCAAGCGTTTACGAATCGGGACAATAAAAAGTTCTTTTACTTGCGAAAATAAATATCATATATTTACGGCATCTAAAGCGTCGTGGTATTCGATAACTGATAGCTATCCTCAATTTGAGGAGCAACCTATTACCTGACAAGTCATTGCGCATGTGTTCCTACCGTATGGATGATAATTACTAGATATACAAAACCCCATCACGTCGCGACTGAATTCCCGGCGTCTTACCACTATCGGATGCTTCTCTGATTCTGGCCTGCACTCGCAACGCACTGATTAAATCCGTATCTATAATCTCTGGATACAACTTATAGAACCTCGCAACCTCTACCGCATTCGGTCTGCTGGCTTGTTCAAGTGTTTGTCGCACTGCTGATGGCAATCCTTGCAGCATCAACAAACGCGGCGCTTGCCTTTCAATATACCGTGTGTAAAGAGATGTTCCCTCATCTGATGCCCAATCCGGGCTAACCAACAAGACGGGAAACAAACTTTCATCATGCTCGCGTCTATCGAACCATTGGCCTTTGCCGTATATGCCAGTTCGTTCAGCGACCATGCTTTCGAATCGATAGTTTACTGGCGGCATTTGCGCTGCAATTTCAGCTTCGGTTTTGGTGACAGGCATTACTGAATCAGGCAAGGCAGTCCATTCAGAACGCGACGGAAATTTAGACATGTGCTCTGGACTTGTACATGAAAACACCATCGCAAGCGGCGTTTGATTATCTTTGTCCATCACCCAGAATTCGTAATGATCATTTGCTGGAAACGGCAGTTCAACCTCAGCAAGAAAATCAATCAGTTTGTCTATTTCAGGATCTGAATTTTCATCACCATTAATCGATTTTTTTGACCGTGTTCTTATCTCTTCATCTGTTATGGTTGCCACGCGAAGATGTGCGCGATTGACAAACTGCAGTTCCCATATCGCGCCATCCAGAGTCATGGCTCGATAGGTATCTGATTGCACGACCTGCACTTGACCGGAATATGGTGGACCGAGTTTTTTTGAGTAAGTTTGATACATACTTTGGTTTTACGT
This sequence comes from uncultured Granulosicoccaceae bacterium, assembly GCA_964390335.1. Classification (GTDB taxonomy): domain Bacteria; phylum Pseudomonadota; class Gammaproteobacteria; order Granulosicoccales; family Granulosicoccaceae; genus Granulosicoccus. Next base: position 120,362 of record CAYMHU010000002.1, read on the forward strand.
TTATCGACTTATATTAGGTCATCGAACTCCAGAAATCGCACTCAATTTAATTGGATGCGTTGTCCCCAAGGAATCTCGGCAGAACCTTTAACCAGCCAAAGTGTTTCTATAGCAGGCCGGATATCAGGGAATTTACCCTTGGCGTCAGTGAAGTAAATTAGCAGCTCAGGCTTAAATTGCTGATTGACCAGCCACTCAAAAACCGGTCTAAAGTCAGTACCGCCATCGCCTTTTACTGAATTGGGCATGCTTAAAGCTTCCCAAGGCTCAAATTCCCGAGGCCCGTCTTGACCCAACTCTGAATCACAAGTAAGCAACGTAATTCTTGTATTTAATAAGCCCTTAATAGCACTCACTTCAGTTACGAAGGTGTTAAGCTCCTCCTCGTCAATTGAACCACTCGTATCAAGTGCTATGGCTATATTAGTCTGAGGAGAAGACAAACTAGGTTGTATCGCGTCCCCTTCGCGCCGTTGTGTTGGCCGCATTAGGTTGTAATCCATACGCGTTGTACTGCTCATGAATCTCGCCAATAAAGTACGCCACGGCACGGTAGAATGCAGTAAGCGCTTTACAAATCGATCGACACTGCCGTTCATTTTATTGGCTTGTATTGCCTGTTGAGCAGCGCCTGCAAGACGTTGTTGCCATTGCGTGTTTAATTCATCCCTTTCTAGCGCGGATAACGGTAACGGTGGCTGCGATTCTAATGCATCCGTATTGACGTTTCCGTTAAAGATATCTTCCGAGCCGCTGTCATGCTTGGGGCTTTGTCCATCGTATAAGTGTTGGTCCTGTGGCTCTTCGTCGGTGTTATGAGGTATTAATGGATAAATTTCCTCCGCACTCATACCTGCATATGACTCATCAAAAAGTGCATCTGGGGTCCTGGTTAGCCCGTCTTGATGTAATAGCTGGTTGACTGCGTGATCACATGCAACATCCCAACGATGACGGTCACGATATTCTCGACGCGCGAAATGCGACAAACCACAATGCAGCGCTTCATGAGCCAACACAAATTGCACCTGATCAAGCGTGAGCGGTGCTATGTAGTCAGGATTGAAATAGAAGGAGCGCGCATCCGTTGCAACTGTTTGGCACCAACTGGGATCGCCTTGCTGCATTGTTAAGCGCAGAACCAGTGCCCCCAGGAACGGCTTATCGAGTATAAGCCTCGTGCGCGCCGCAACGATTTTCTGTTCGATATGATCCATGATGTGATAACGCGGCGCACCAGCATTAAAACCGAAGTTAACGCATGATTATCATTTTGGTTGAGATCTGTAGTCAAGCGTTTTCTTGACATAAGATAGAGATAGTTTTTGATAAACGCCGCCCGCAAGAATCTGCGGTCGGCACAGAAGACGTTCAGAAAGGTATCTTAAGGTGACGACTTAACGAAGCTCTCACCTAAATTCAAATTCAACACGTTCGGGATATTGGCTTCTGAGTTGCCACAACCGCCTTGTCCCCGAATTAAACAGGTGCCAA
>CAYMHU010000002.1:121955-126612 GCA_964390335.1 uncultured Granulosicoccaceae bacterium
ATATTGGCTTCTGAGTTGCCACAACCGCCTTGTCCCCGAATTAAACAGGTGCCAATGACCAATTCTCCGCGTGAAACGCCCCAGATGTCGAGGAATCGTGTGCCCACATCTCGCAAAGTTGGTGGGGCTGGCACACCACCGATTGTCAAATCATCGAAAGCGGTTTCCCTTAACGTAGAATTGACTCGATAAACCGATTCGCCAAAAACGGTACTCGTCTCGCCAACGTATTCCAAATCATATATCTCATACAAGTTATAGTATGAAGTACCCGAGCAATCGTCCTCAACATAGCCAACGCGATCTTCTCTGAATTCAGTTTCGCTGAATGTACGTGTGATGCGTCTGCCTCGGAAACACTCGCTAACCCATGAACCCATCAATGCTTCTTTGGAAGCTTGATCTGTGACGCTTGCATACGGTACCGCTGTAGAGTCATCAGTAATACTATTTGGCCGTGGCTGGTTGGGATCATCTTCAACTAAGGAAATTCGTGCTGAACCACCACCGACTGTGATTATGCCTCGAGTGATAGAATCAACGGCACCTAAAATGGGCTCGCCGTTGTCCACACCTGATTGTACAACGGTGTAGTCTATCTCCCACGCATTGTCACCTTCATCCGATACAACTGCTTGTCCCAGCTTCCAATTCTCAACTGGTAGCGTACTACTGTAACTCAATGGCCGGTTATCGCAATTGACTGTATCGAAATACACGTAATTGTCTGATATGTACTGACCATCCGCCGTATATGCTTCTATGAACTGGTAGGAAAAATTATCATCAGGAATAGATACGCAGCCATAATCGCGAACCCCTACCAGTGATTGTCTGAAAATATTAAAATCCATTGCATCGTCATCTGAAGCGTCCATATCATCGGTATCGCTTCCGCCGCCTCCACCGCCGCAGCCAACTAAAAGCAATAGGCTGGTCGCGCTAACAATCATTATTTTTTTACACATCATATTTTTGTCGATTCCAAAATCAAAATTTATAGGAGTTATTTTTAATGGCACCGGCAACTTAAGAATACAGCCAGCGATTAAGGTCCAAATCTCCAGCATTCACATTGAAATAGAACAACGATTCGATATTGACCATTGCCAGTGGTGATACCATGGCAAAAGCTATCGAGGGATTAGTGCTGCTGGGAGCAGATTTATCGTGGCAGAGATATTCCTAATATCTACCGAGTACTAACCCTAAACGTAACGGAATATCTCTGAAGCAACCATGATCAATATAGACCCCGCAAACGGCTTACCCTATTTAAGCCTGCGCGATCAAAGCGCGCTTCCACTTACTGGTGATCGGTGTAAAGCAACACGTCAGCAACCACTGTTGCCCACTTGTCAAACTGTGGCAGGTTAAAAATGGATTCTCCGACAGCACGATGCAGATCGGAGACAAGCATCACACCCATTTCACGCTGCGGGAACTTTGCCGCGTAGTCAAGTATATTCCCCAGTATGAAGCTGGTAGCGGATTCATCCACGGTTTCAGCGTCATCATTATTGAACGATCTATCATTGAACGCTGTAACGGCGCGACCCACTAGCGCTGAAGCCAATGCGTATTGCAGATCTATTGAATCGGGCACGGGAATATCTGCACCCGCAATAATGGCATCGACATCGCCAAGATTATCAAGGTTATCAAGAAAGGCTTTTAATTCGATACCGGCAGCGTTTCCTATGCAGGCTTCAAGCGCATTGGCAAGAATAACGCTATCGTTATCAAATTTCTGTAACGCATGATGTGCAAACACCCAAGACCTTGGCGTTGGAAAAGCGGTGGGATCCATTGCCGGGTCGAAATCAAGTAGCAACTCGGGACGGAAACGAACAAATGCAATGATACGCTCATCAATGTGATTTTTGTGCGCCCAATACACCCAGTCATCTAGATGAACATCAAAATCAAAATGCGTGAACCGATTTGCTAACGGAGTTGGCATAGAATAAGTAACACCGCGATCACCTTGGCGATTCCCTGCAGCAAATATGACCCATCCGTCCGGTACGGTGTATTCACCCAAACAACGATCGAGAATAAGTTGATACGCAGCGGCAGACACAGCAGGTGTTGCGGACGTAATCTCATCGAGAAACATTATCCCTGCCGGCCCGTTACGCTCTGCATCAGGTAGCATTTTTGGAATAGCCCACTCCACGTTATTGTCAACTCTAAACGGGATTCCTCTGAGATCACTTGGCTCAAGCTGGGACAACCTGATATCGATCAACGGCACGTTGCGTTGCTCGGCAACCTGCTCCACCAATTCTGATTTGCCCACACCGGGAGGGCCCCAGATCATTACCGGTGTATGGTGCCCTGTTTCTGTGCTGGAGAATTCACTGTCAAGTATGGTTTGTAAGTGTGCCGGACGCATGAGTATCGTTGTTGAAGAAAACTAGCATTGACTATACAACTTCTTGAGTGTTTAGGCGCTCCTTCCTCCTCAAAGTGCAGCCGCTACTTGCGTACCTTGATTGATGGCTCTTTTGGCATCCAGCTCTGCCGCAACATCAGCACCACCGATCAGCTTGACCTTAGTGCCTTGCAGTGTCAGCCCATCATGCAATTCACGTAACGGTTCTTGCCCTGCACAAATAATAATATGATCAACATCCAGTATTTTGTTTTCGCCCTCATGATTAATATGTAAACCTGCATCATCGATGTTGACATACTCACAGCCACCAAGCATCTGAACATTGCGCATACCCATTGCTCGCCGATGAATCCACCCGGTAGACTTTCCTAAGTGCTTTCCTAGTTTGCTGCTTTTGCGTTGTAGCAACGTAATCTCTCGGGCTGATGTTTGCGTTGGATTAAAATCGATGACACCGCCAGAGACTTCAAAGCTTGGGTCGATACCCCATTCACGCATAAAAGCCAGATGATCTTCGCTGGATTTCTCGCCATTGTGAGACAGGTACTCAGCGATATCGAACCCAATACCACCCGCGCCAATAATGGCAACCTTATCGCCAACACTCGCGTTACCACGCAGTACATCCACATAAGACAACACTTTCTCGTGCTGAACGCCTTGTATATTCGGTGTGCGTGGTGTGACTCCCGTCGCTAATAACACGTGATCGAACTGTTTAAGTTCACTGGCTTCGTTAATCCGTCTGTTCAGTTGCAAGTCGACACCAGTTAATTCCAAACGCTTTTGAAAATAGCGTAGCGTTTCATTAAATTCTTCCTTACCCGGAACTTGCTTGGCCATATTAAATTGACCACCGATTTCACTTGCCGAATCAATCAACGTAACCGTGTGCCCACGCTCGGCAGCAGTGGTTGCTGCTGCTAGTCCCGCCGGACCCGCGCCAACCACGCAAACGGTGATTGCTTGAGCCGTTGGTTTGATGACTAATTCAGTCTCGTGACAAGCTCGTGGGTTAACTAAACAGCTCGCCTTTTTCTTCTCAAACACGTGGTCTAAACAGGCCTGGTTGCACGCTATACACACATTGATTTCATCTATGCGCCCTTCACGTGCTTTTTTGGGAAATTCAGCATCGGCGAGGAACGGCCTGGCCATTGAAACCATATCAGCGTCACCGCTGGATATAATGTCGTTAGCAACATGGACAGTGTTGATACGGTTGGTGGCCACCAATGGAATAGAGACTTCAGGTTTCAGCTTTGCTGTGACGCCACTAAACGCACCTCTTGGAACCATAGCCGCAATGGTGGGAATGCGCGCTTCGTGCCATCCAATTCCTGTTGTAATCATCGTGGCACCGGCGGATTCTATTGCCTTGGCCTGCGTCACGATGCTTGACCAATCACTACCCTGCTCCACAAGCTCCAGCATCGATAAGCGATACAGAATAATAAAGTCGGGACCAACTGCTTCACGAACACGTTTCACAATGGCTTCTGCGAGGCGTAGCCTACGCTGTACATCCCCGCCCCATTCATCATCACGGCTATTAACACGCTCGGACAGGAATTGATTGATTAGGTAACCTTCAGAACCCATAATCTCAACGCCATCGTAGCCAGCATCACGGGCTCGCGCTGCACATCGGGCAAAGTCCTTGATCTGCTTGTGAACTGCAGAGCTGCTGAGTTTTTTGGGTCTAAATGGTGATATTGGCGATTGCTTGTTCGTAGAGGACACAACAAACGGATGATAGCCGTAGCGACCCGCATGCAGAATTTGCATGCATATTTTTCCATTTTCTAAATGCACCGCATCGGTTACCAGCCTATGCCGAGCGACTTGCCAACGAGAATTTAGCGTTCCAGCTAACGGTGCCAACCAGCCTCGAATATTGGGCGCTATGCCACCGGTTACCATCAAACCAGCGCCTCCGGCGGCACGTTCAGCAAAGTATGTAGCTAACTTTGGGTAGTCTTTGCTTTTGTCCTCTAACCCTGTGTGCATTGACCCCATCAAGATGCGGTTAGGCAGCGTTGTAAATCCAAGGTCTAAGGGTTCGAATAACGCGGAATAATCCTTGTTCATAGGCTGTGTAATTGTCTGTGAGATACCAGTGTAGTCACAGCCATTATACGTTGCACTATAACAACGTTGCGTTGTTATTCGGTTGCTTTTGGTGGTTTTCTAGCGGCGAACTTTTGATAAATCCGCACGCCGTAAATTGGATCTTCAAGCCGAACACATGTGCAT
>CAYMHU010000002.1:126712-179156 GCA_964390335.1 uncultured Granulosicoccaceae bacterium
CTTTTGATAAATCCGCACGCCGTAAATTGGATCTTCAAGCCGAACACATGTGCATGCCGCGTGCATCACGCGGACCAACAAAAGGTAATTAGCCTAAGGGCACCAAATCTTTCGGCACAAACCAAATTTTCTGGTTATGCAACTTCCCCAGTACAGACTGGATATCAGACATTCGTGTGGTCAGCTCATTGGAATTATCGGCTGCGTCCTGCTCTTCCAGCCGTGTCAGGCACAGCTTGCTTGCTTGATCTCGTAAAGCTTGTTCGATTACATCAAGGTCACTGCGATTCAATTCGAACTTTGTTTGGTATTTTGCGGCCATACGGGTTTCCTCTAACAAGATAATGCAAGGTTATCGGCTGAAATTCCTTAAATCTACACAAATCGGGTTAATGTGTTATTGTGTTACTACACATATTTTAAATAAGTTAATTTGTTAACTTCATTCTCATATGGCTAAAATATTTGTTGGCTCCAGACTTAGGCAACTTCGCCGTCAGCTCAAGCAATCGCAGGCGACAATGGCCGAGTCTGTTGGCGTAAGTACCGCTTACATCAACATGTTAGAAAACAACCAACGCAGTCTGTCGGTCAAGGTGCTTATGTCTATAAGCGATGCGTATGGCGTTGATTGGCGCGACCTGATTCAAGACAGTAGCGACCAACTGCTAGCGGATTTACGCTCAGCAGTGCAAGATCCGATATTTGACACAGACCAACCCGATATTCAAGAACTAAGACTTGCAGTTGATCACGCACCCTCGTTGGTTGAACATTTTCTGCAACTTTATAGACAACACTCTAATGTGTTAGAGCGTTTAATGGCGACCGGCGATCTACTATCCGACGGCATAATTACCAACACGCCTGAAGCCACCGTTCATGATTTCTTTAGAAACAATTCAAATTATTTTGAAGAGCTTGAAACGAAAGCTGAAGCAATGCGCGCTGAAGATCCGTGTGAAACCGATGACATTTATTATCGCTTGAAAACCAGACTTACTGAGCGTCATAACCTGACCGTTGTCACGGCATCCATCGAAGAAATGAATAAGACCTTAAGAATCTACGACAAAGAATCGGGCATTATAAAGCTTTCAGAAGCACTCGACTTTCCCAACCGCACCTTTCAACTAGCACACATGCTTGGATGGATTGAATGCGCCGAACAGATTACAGCACTCACCGCCAAGCTATCGCCAGGCGAGAATGAGAACGCAAAAGCTGTTAATCAGAATAGTACTGTGCGATGCCAGGTAGAACTTGCCAATTATTTTGCGGCTGCGTATTTAATGCCTTACAAACAGTTCAAGAGCGCAGCTGAATCTCTGGCCTATGATATTGATCGTTTGAGCAAAACATTTAGTGTCTCCTTCGAACAAGTTTGTCATCGACTGACAACACTACAAAGAAAAGGTGACAAAGGCATTCCATTCTTTTTTATTCGCGTTGATCGGGCTGGCAATGTGACCAAACGATTTAACGCAAGCTTTCTGACGATCGCCGAATACGGCGGTGCATGCCCCGTTTGGGATTTGCATGCGGCATTTGAGAATCCAGGTGTTGTGTTACCTCAATTTGTAGAACTGCCTGATAAAAACCGTTTTTTCACAATCAATCGCACCGCGGAAAGGCCGGCTTATAGTCGCGATTCACAAGCTCGGCGGCAGGTTTTATCGCTCGGGTGCGAACTCAAATACATTAACAAAATAGGGTATACGCACTCGTTTAACCAAGACGACGTGCAGCTTTACGGCAAAATTGGTATCAATTGCAGAATCTGCCCCAGGCAGTCTTGCGCCCAACGAGCGCATAACCCTCTGATCACCGAATTATCAGTTGATCCAAGCCGTCGCGGCGATACCAGGCTGGAAAGTTAATTTTTGCATTTTGCAAATGTGCACAAGCTTAGCACCCACTTATTGGGTGGGATAAAAACTACCCCATTGTCTGACCATTAGTTTACTTTGAGGTGTTCTCATCCTATTGATTTATCGTCATGCTCTTCCTATTGGAACATTTATACAGTTTCACTCGACGGGAGTATGTTATGTCAGCTAGCACGCAAGCCTTAAGTCAGGTTGAACGCAGTAAGAATAAGGAGTCAAGTGATCGGCTCTTGAAAATGCCTTTGAGTAAGAAGGCGGCAACTCAACCAGCTCAATCTGTACATCGACCGCTAACCAGACGCGAAGCTGTACAAGAAGCCATTCGGCGAACTGGATAAAAAACACGGTAACGATGGTTCAGTTCTCTGAATCATCGTTACCGGATGGGGTTTTCGTCTGATTCACTGTGGGAGTACTCATTTCAACACCGGGAATACTTTCCGGCAAGCTCAATGAATAATAATATGCTATTGCCTGGCTTCTGTTGTTAACAGAGAGTTTGTCAAACAGATTTCGCAAATGAAATTTCACTGTATTCAAAGCAATAAAATGCTCTTCAGCGAGTTCCTTGTTGCTTAAACCTTTTGACAGTGAACCCAGCAAGCTGCGTTCAGTTTTGGTCAACGATTGCAAAGGGTCGGTTAGCTCGCGCACATCCAAATAGGGGAAAAACATGTTGCCTTTGGCAATTTCCTCAATCACGTCAAGTAGCTCTTCAGAAGGATCAGCATGGCAAAAAAAACCCGCAGCACCCGCCCCCATTGACCTTTTCGCTATCTCCAGCGAATGAGTGTGCGTACAAACCACAACCCTAACAGCGCTTCCCTGTTCACGCAGCACCTTGATTAATTTCTCAGCGCCGAAAGTAGGCAAAGCCCAATCAATGACCAGAACATCACTCGATACACTTAACACAGTCTGCAAGCATGACTCAGTAGAAGTGACCGTGCTAACCAGGCTAAACCGGCCGTCTTTTTCGATAAGCTCAGACAACGCAGTCAGCATCAAAGCATTACCTTCGGCGATCGCAACCTCTATTTTCTTGTCCATGCTTCACCTTGTCTATCGTGTCTCATTATTTTCCAAATCAATGGAACCATATATACCCAATCACACATACTACACTTATGGGTGGCATATATTCAATACCAATGGATAATCAAAAGCAGTGCCTTGTAATGTTTTCACATGTTGAGTTTGCAACCACAATGAGGACATCATTAACAGGAGATGAACCGTGCAACCACAAATCTTTCCTCAGTTACACATTCCGCAAACGCTCGCAGCAGGCCCCGGCCCCGGCAATACCGACCCGCGGGTACTGGAGCGATTTGCTCAAAGCGGTGTTGCAGATCACATGCAATCCGACGTCCTGCGTGGGATGATTGAGTGCAAGACCATGCTCAGACAAGTGTTCGGCACCCAAAATTTGTACACGTTTGGGGTAGCAGGCACCGGTTGGAGTGGGTTGGATGCCATGATGAGTGCAGTACAACCTGGCGATACGGTTGTTGCATTCGTTAATGGTACGTTCTCCGGTATCGATGGCCTAACACTGAGAATGAAGGCCGCCACAGCAGAAGAATTGGCACAAGACCCAATGAACCCGACGGCAGCATCCGTCGCAATAGTGGATGTTCCTCACGGCCAATCGGTCACCGCAGATATTATTGATAAGGCACTGAAAAAGCACCGACCAAAATGGGCTTTTATGGCTCACTGGGAAACCGGATCGGGTCGTGTTAACGATCTGCGTGGTTTTTCAGATGCTTGCGATAAATACAACTGTATGGGCTTAGTTGATGCTGTCTCATCATTGGGAGTCGATGACTTTTCCATCGATGATTTTCCCGGTGTGGCGGCATGGGCATCATGTCCTCAAAAAGGCATCTGCTGCTTACCACTGACATACGCGCCTGTCAGCTTTCGTGATGCCTATATCGAAACGTTGAAAAGTTCCGGTGCGAGGACCTTTGTACACCACCCCATTCTGGAAGCACGACATTGGGGAATCGTTGATGGAAAGGATACTGACAAAGGCACCTATCACAGAACCCACTCGGGCTATGCAGTTGCAGCATTTCACGAAGCGCTTCGTCTTACACTGACTGAAACAATTGCCAAGCGCTCGCAATCTTATCAATTCCATGAAGCAGCATTAAAAGGAGCCGTCGAGGTACTGGGTTGCACTGTGACGTCCAATATGACAAGTCTGATTGTGCTGAATCTACCCGAAAATATGGCGGGGCGCGAGGCCGAACTGGTACAACATTGCCGTAGCAATGGTTTCGGTATCTGGCCTACTTTGAGTGAACCAGTACAGATTCGTATCGGGATATTGAATCAATTGAATCGTGCCGCCATTGAAGATATTGCCTTACGATTTGCAAATTCGATGATCAAATTGGGCGGTAACAATAATATTGCCGCCATGACCAATTATTTGAATGGTTACTTTGATAGAAAGACTGAAGCAGCTTAATATATACACATGCTTCCCCGAGTCTTAATAATGTGGACATACACGAATATCAGTCTAAGGAGCTTTTGAACGGATTTGGCATTCGTGTTCCGCGAGGCGGCCTTGCTTACAGTCCTGAGCAAGCCGCCTACCGTGCCCGCGATATCGGCGGTGACAGCTGGGTGGTCAAGGCGCAAGTGCACAGCGGCGGAAGAGGCAAGGCCGGCGGTGTACATTTGTGCAAAACCGAGCATCAAGTCTACGATGCAGCAGATAAGATGTTCGGATCACGCCTTAAAACGAGCAACTCAGGCAGTCAAGGTAAGGCTGTGTATCGCGTTTATGTTGAAGGTGCCGTATCGATAGAGCGCGAAATTTACATCGGACTCGTTCTCGATCGCAAAACTGAGCGAATTATGGTGCTGGCCTCCCCCCACGGAGGTGTGGAAATAGAAGAAATAAACGCAAGCCAACCCGACAGCTTAATTCGTTGCGTCGTAGAACCGGCCGTTGGAATGCAGATGTTTCAAGCAAGGGAAATCGCGTTTCAACTTGGTATAGAACCCACGAACTTAAGCGAGATGATTGACATCATACTTGCGGCCTACCGAGCGTTTGAAGAGCTCGATGCGACTATGGTTGAAATCAATCCGCTGGTCGTAGCAGATGACGGTCATCTGTATGCTCTAGACGCAAAAATGACGTTTGATGACAACGCACTATTCCGCCATCCGGAAATAGCCGAACTTCGGGATAAATCTCAAGAGGATGCTCGTGAAACGCGTGCGATGGATCGTGGACTTAGATACATCGGTTTTACCGGCAACATCGGGTGTATCGTCAACGGCGGTGGTCTTGCGATGGCGACTATGGACTTGATCCTTAAACACAATGAAAAGCCTGCCAACTTCGTCGATATTGGCGGTGCTGCCTCGCCGGAGCGGGTTGCAAAGGCAATCAGGCTTGTACGATCTGACGAAAACGTAAAAGTACTTCTGATTAATGTCTTTGCTGGTATCAATCGTTGCGACTGGATCGCTCAAGGTATTGTCAATGCCCTAACAGAAAACCCTCCTAGCCTTCCAGTTATTGTCAGATTGGTTGGCAACAACGTGGAAGAAGGTCGAAAAATTCTATCCCGCAGTGGCTTACCCATCATCCGGGCCAATACACTCACTGATGTTGTTTCGCGCTCAATTCAATCACTTGAAAAACGGCCTGCATGAGTATCCTGTTGAACAATAACACACGGGTTCTGGTGCTCGGCATCAGTGGCAAAATTGGTTCGTATCATTGTCAGCTCATGTTGAACTACGGAACCACTATTGTTGGTGGCGTTACGCCAGGTAAAGGTGGTACTAAGGTACATGGCCTACCCGTTTTCAACACTATCAAAGAAGCAGTAGCAGCAACTGATGCGTCTACAGTCATCGTTATGGTACCTCCGCCGTTTGCCGCCGACGCCATTATGGAGTCGGCCGAAGCTGGCATAAAATTGTGTGTAGCGATCACTGACGGTATACCTGCTCAAGACATGATCCGCGTTAAGCGATATATGAAACGTTATCGTGAATCGGAATGTATGCGCTTAATCGGCCCTAACTGTTCTGGAATAATTTGCCCCGGCGAGTCGTTAGTTGGCATTATGCCATCGCATATACACACCCCGGGTAGAGTCGGCATTATCTCTCTTTCCGGAACCCTTGGTTTCGAAGCTGCAGCTCAACTGCAAGAAATAAACTTGGGGATCTCTACCAGTGTTGGTATAGGTGGAGATCCAATAACCGGAAGCAATTTTCTCGATATTCTCAAACTTTTTGCGCAAGACGATGAAACTGATGGTGTTGTTTTACTTGGCGAAAGTGGCGGATCGCAGGAAGCCCAAGCAGCGGAATTTATTCGCAACGGTTTTGAAAAGCCAGTGGTTGCCTATATAGCAGGATCAGCTGCGCCAACCGGTCGTCGCCTGGGTCATGCAGGCGCCATTATTACAGCCTTCGGTGAAGCCGCTGGTGAGAAAACGAGCCTTTTGCGCGATGTGGGTGCAGTGATTGCTGAGGACCCAACAAAAATTGGTAAAACGATCAAACACGTCCTTGAATCAACATAAAATCATGAATAAAAAAATCCTGGTAACTCGTCGCTGGCCAGAGAGCGTCGAGGCGAAATTAAACGAACACTTCGATGTGACCTTTAATACCAATGATGTACCGCTAACCACAGATGCGTTACAAAGTGCGTTGAAAAACTATGATGCCATTTTACCGACTGTTACTGACAATCTGAATAGTTCAGTATTTGAAGGCCTAAATGACAGCGAGGTACAAACTCGAATCATAGCTAACTACGGTGTCGGGTTTTCTCATATTGATCTCGAATCCGCAAAAAATTTAAACATAACCGTTACCAACACACCCGACGTACTTAGCGAGTGTACCGCTGATATAGCTATTATGCTGATGCTGATGGTAGCCCGACGCGCCGGAGAAGGTGAACGTGAATTGCGCTCTGGTAGCTGGTCTGGATGGTGCCCAACGCATATGATCGGCCATAAGGTCACCGGCAGTACCTTAGGGATTATCGGTTTTGGTCGCATTGGCAGAGAGACGGCAAAACGAGCGCTCAGTTTTGGTATGCAAATTAAAGTCTACAATCGTTCTAAAATTGATGACAGTACACTTAATGAATTCAATGCAGTACAAGTCGGTACGCTACACGAGCTCGCAGAGTCATCTGATTTCGTATCGTTGCATTGCCCCGGTGGGGCAAGTAATACTAACTTGATCGATCTAGCTTTTCTTAAGGCAATGAAACGAGGTGGCTATCTAATCAATACTGCACGAGGCGAAGTCGTTGATGAAGAAGCGTTGGTATTTGCCATTAAAAACAAGCTGATTGCAGGTGCAGGCCTGGACGTCTTTTGCAACGAACCGAAAGTGAATGAGTCGCTACTTCAAATTGAAAACGTCGTTCTACTGCCTCATCTCGGCAGCGCGTCCAAAATGACTCGTGAGGCTATGGGTTTACGTGTTCTAAAAAACATCACTCATTTTTTTAACGAAGAAGAAGTACCAGATCTTGTTTGCTAGTCGCAGGCATCCAAATATTTATAGCTAAAAATTTAATCAAGAAACGCGTGACTACCATGACACAAAATAATAGTAAGACATTTTTTCATACCTCTTTAAAAGACAAAGACCCGGTTGTGCAGGGTGCCATCGATCAGGAGTTGGGCAGGCAGCGGCATGAAATCGAGTTAATCGCTTCTGAAAATATCGTCTCACTGGCTGTTCTTGAGGCACAAGGTTCCGTTATGACAAATAAGTACGCTGAAGGCTATCCAAGCCGGCGGTACTATGGTGGTTGCGAATTTGTTGACATGGCGGAAGACGTCGCTATCGATAGAGCAAAACAACTATTCGCCTGTTCATACGCCAATGTACAACCTCACTCAGGCTCACAAGCTAATCAAGCCGTATTCTTTGCGTTGATGAAACCGGGTGACACCTATATGGGTCTGGACCTCGCCGCCGGTGGTCACCTGACTCACGGCTCACCAGTCAATCAGTCGGGCAAATGGTTTAATGCCGTGCCCTACAACGTAGACTCAACAACGCACCTAATTGACATGGACGAAGTTGAGAAACTGGCTCAAACCCATAAACCAAAGTTGATTGTAGCTGGAGGATCCGCGTACCCAAGGGTTATTGACTTTAAGCGCTTTCGCGAAATCGCAGATTCTGTGGGTGCGATTTTACTGGTCGATATGGCTCACTTTGCCGGATTGGTTGCGGGAGGCGTGCACCCGAATCCACTGGAATACGCCCATGTTGCAACCACAACGACGCACAAAACACTTCGCGGCCCCAGAGGTGGCATGATCTTGTCTAACGATTTAGATCTCGGTAAACGTTTCAATTCTGCCGTCTTTCCTGGTTTGCAAGGTGGGCCTTTGATGCATGTAATTGCAGCCAAAGCCGTCGCTTTCGGTGAAGCATTACAGCCTGACTTCAAGCAATACGTTTCTAGCGTCGTACAAAATGCTCAAGTACTAGGTACCACTTTAAAAAACGGCGGATTGGATCTTGTTTCCGGTGGTACCGACACTCATGTGTTGCTTGTAGATTTGCGAGCGAAGGGTCTAACCGGTAAGGCAGCTGAGTTATCACTTGGTAGAGCCGGCATTACCTGTAATAAAAACGGTATCCCCTTCGACCCTGAATCGCCATTTGTAACCAGCGGTATTCGCTTGGGCTCTCCTGCGGCAACCACGCGTGGCTTTGGTGAAGCAGAATTCAATCTGACTGGTGAACTTATTCTAAGGGTACTTGATGGTCTTCAAAAAAATGGCGAAGACGGAAACACCGAACTTGAAGCCACGGTGCTCAACGAAGTCACAGCACTTACAGACAAGTTTCCAGTCTATTAGTAAACCAACAAAGAAACGCTACGGAAGCAAATTTATAAACATGTATTAAATTGCGTTCCCGTTCAGCCTGTTACCGCTGGCCGGGCTGGTAGGTAACAAGCGCTACAACCTGATTTTTTTATTTAAACGCCTTTCCACGCCGGTTTTCGTTTATTTAAAAAAGCGTCCATACCTTCGCGGAAGTCATCGCTGGTATAACATTTGATGATCAAGTCATCTGTTTCAACATTGGCTGCATGCTCGCGTAAGCGGCGTAAGCCTTCTTTGGTAGCAGCAATGGTCAACGGCGCATGGGCGTGGAATTGATCGGCTAATTCTCGCGCCCGGCGCAAAGGGTCGGCAACAGATTCGTTGATCAAACCAATCGCCAGGGCTTCATCATTGGTGATGAGTCTTGCACTTATTATGATGTCGCGCGTTCGAGCATCGCCTAGTAACTCGACAAGGCGGGATAAATTACCGACAGATAAACAGTTACCCAGCGTACGGGCGATCGGAAAACCAAACTTTATATCGTCGCTGGCAATACGCAAATCACAACAAGCCGCGATTGCGGCCCCTCCGCCTGTACATGCGCCTCTAATAGCGGCAATAGTGGGTATGGGTAAAGATTCAAGGGTTCCAAGCACACGATCCATCGTGCGTTCGTAGTTCAACGCATCGGTTTCGGTGCGAAAGTGTTTGAATGCGGCGATATCGGTGCCTGCTGCAAATGCTTTATCACCGCTACCTGTGATAATTAATGATTTTATGTTCAGCGTCTTATTAAGAATTGAGTTGCAGATGTCCGCCAGTGACTCGTACATATCGAATGTCAAAGCATTTCTGGCTTCCGGTCGGTTAAATGTAATGATACCGCAATCACCTTGCCGTTCAAATTGGAGTTCATGACTCATTACGCTTGCAATCCATTAAATTTCTGACGAGACAGTGGTACGGCGAGTACACACGTATCCGGTATCAATATTATTCTCGCGCTGTTTTTAAATAATTCAGTGCAGCTTGTGCTCCGCCTGTTTTGTGAGGCACATTAGCCAAATGCAAACCGATTTCTACCGCCGCCAATGTGCCGAGCAAGGTTGCATCATTAATATCACCCAAGTGCCCAATGCGGAATACTTTGCCCTGTACTTTCGATAAACCATTACCCAGCGATGTATTACACTCTTTGAGGATCACAGAGCGAAGATAATCAGCATCGGTGCCCTCTGGCACGCGAACAGCGGTTAACACGGGTGAATGTTCAGTGTCGTTTTGGCATTGCACTTCTAGGCCCCAGGCTTCAACGGCCTGACGTGCGGCTGCCGCATGCCGTAAATGACGCGCAAATACATTCTCAAGCCCTTCTTCGTTCAGCATATCGATCGCTTCAGCTAATCCAAACAGCAAATTAGTGGATGGCGTATATGGAAAGTACCCTCGCTTATTGGCTTCAATCATTTCTGTCCACTGCCAATAGGCATTGGGCAAACCTGCGTTACGATTAGCCTCAAGTGCTTTTTCACTTACCGCATTAAAGGACAGCCCGGGAGGTAGCATTAACCCTTTCTGCGATCCCGACACGGCAACATCCACTCTCCACTCATCAAACCGGAAGTCTGCAGAGGCAAGTCCAGAAATAGTGTCGACCATAAGCAATGCCGGGTGCCCCGCGTCGTCAATGGCTTTTCGGACATCGGCAATACGGGAAGTGCTTCCGGTGGACGTTTCATTGTGTACGACACACACCGCTTTGATACTGTGCGATGTGTCGGCACTGAGTGCTTGCCGCACTAGTTCCGGGTCAGCCCCGCGTCGCCAATCGGTCTCGATTAGTTCTGGTTGCAAACCGAGTTTTTTCGCTAGCTCTTGCCACAGGAACGCAAAGTGCCCTGTTTCCACCATCAATACCTTGTCGCCTGTGCTCATGGTATTGACCAAGGCCGCTTCCCACGCACCTGTACCCGATGACGGGTAGATGATGACGGGTTGCGTTGTTTTAAAAATGCCCTGAATGCCCGTTAAAACACGATGTCCTAAATCGGCAAAGCCGGGCCCACGATGATCAATGACAGGCATGTCGATTGCCCGCAAAATTCTATCTGGCACCGGACTGGGGCCAGGTATTTGCAGGAAGTGGCGGCCAGCTTGACGCATGTTCAATGGCTCCGTGGGAGTTGCAAAATAAGAATTATGTATTCATTATTATTCTATTCCCAACCAAACGCAACGATTATCAATATTCAAGCAGAAATCAGACAACGACTCGGCCAGCAATTGGAAGGCGATGTGTATGACGATCTTTTCACGCGGGGCCGATATGCCACAGATGCATCTGTCTACCAGATCATGCCCGCATCCGTAGTCGTACCACGCACAATAGAGGACATCCAAACAACGATTGCTTTCGCCCAAGAGTTTGAATTGCCGATAACCCCACGAGGTGGCGGTACGTCTCAATGTGGTCAAACGGTGAACTCAGGTTTAGTCATCGATAACTCTCGATACCTTAATAAATTAATAGAACTCGATGTGAACAATCGTCGATGCGTTGTTGAGCCCGGTATGGTTCTGGATGAATTAAACCGACTGCTCAAACCGCACGGTCTATGGTTTCCGGTTGATGTGTCCACCGCCTCCCGAGCGACTATCGGGGGCATGGCTGCCAACAATTCTTGTGGCCAGCGCTCTATTCATTACGGCACCATGCGGCATAACGTGCATGCTATCGATGCCATTTTGCCTGACGGCAACAGTATGCACTTTGGTGAGGTTAATAGGCCAGCCAAGACCTTAAACAGTGACGGTTCGGGCCCGTTCGAATCAAAAGCCCCGTTTGAAGACGAGTTAATTTCGAACTTGCTGAGTCTGGGTCGCTCGAGTGCATCGTTAATTAACGAGCGCTTTCCTTCCGTGTTACGTCGTGTTGGCGGGTATAACCTAGATGCGTTGATGCCAGAACCTAAACCCGCCAGCACTACCTATAACGGGGCGCAAAATCTATCGCATTTACTAGTCGGCTCTGAAGGTACATTGGCCTACTCCACCGCCATTGAATTAAAACTCTCACCGCTACCGCAACAACGAGTACTGGGGGTTTGTCATTTTCCCAGTTTCTATCAAGCCATGGACGCAACCCAACACCTAGTGGCCTTAGGTCCGCACGCGGTAGAGCTTGTGGACAACACCATGATTGCGCTTGCTCGCGATATTGACTTGTACAAGTCCTCTGTTGAAGAGTTTGTGCGAGGAGATCCAGCAGCTATTTTATTGGTTGAATTTGCTTTTGACTCACAACAGGAAAACGAAAACCACTTGGCGTTGTTGCACGAACGCATGAGCGATTTGGGTTTTACTTGGCAAGGCTCAGGTAAACAATGGGGCGGCGTCGTCGATGCTATCAATCCCGCTATGCAAGCGCGTATCGGAGAGGTAAGAAAAGCCGGCCTCAATATCATGATGTCGATGAAATCCGAAGGTAAGCCGGTTTCATTTGTTGAAGATTGTGCGGTTGATCTACCTGATTTAGCTGATTTCACAGCTGGTTTAACCGAGGTGTTCAACAAACACGGTACTTCGGGAACATGGTACGCACACGCCTCTGTGGGTACGTTACACGTTAGGCCCGTGCTGAATTTAAAACTGGAAAAAGATGCCAACACCATGCGCGAGATCGCTGAAGAAGCATTTGATCTCGTTTTAAAATACAAAGGATCACATTCTGGTGAACATGGCGATGGTATATCCCGATCTGAGTTCCACACAAAAATGTTTGGCCATGAGCTAGTCGATAACTTTAAAACAGTCAAACAATGGTTCGATCCGAACAACATCTTTAACCCCGGCAAGATCGTCGACGCACCTCGTATGAACGATAGAACTTTGTTTCGTTACCCACCCGACTACAAAATGATTGAAATCAAGCAACAGCTGGATTGGTCACAGTGGACTGGTGCGAGTGGTGGATTGCAAGGTGCGATAGAGATGTGCAACAACAACGGTGCATGTCGTAAAATCAAGGGTGGCGTCATGTGCCCATCCTATCGCGTTACGCGCGATGAGAAACACGTTACCAGAGGTAGAGCCAACACACTAAGGCTGGCACTATCCGGGCAACTTGGCGAGCAAGCACTAAGCTCCGATGCTATGTACGAAACCATGCAGCTATGTGTGTCGTGCAAGGCCTGTAAACGCGAATGTCCAACTGGCGTCGATATGGCAAAAATGAAAATCGAAGTGCAGGCTGCTCGCGCAAAAAAACTTGGGTACACTCTGCACGATCGATTGGTTGCACACCTGCCACGCTACGCACCTTTTGCACACAAATTACGGTGGCTGCTCAACGCGCGTAACTCCTCACACTGGATGGCGAAAGCCACTGAATCGTTAAGCGGATTTACTGCCACCAGACAACTGCCCGTTTGGTCTTCAAAGCCGTTTAAACGCGAAACGCAGCAAAGCACAAGCAAACGCGATGTTGTGCTGTTGGCTGATACCTTCAACACGTGGTTTGAACCAACCAAATTGCGCGCCGCAAGAACTGTTCTCGAACACGCCGGATACAAAGTCACCATTGCACAGCTTAAAGGTGAACGAGGTCTTTGCTGTGGCAGGACGTATTTAGCTACTGGTATGGTCGATCGTGCCCGTACAGAAGCCAATAGAATGATTAAGGCCTTACTCCCTTGGGCAAAAAAAGATGTGCCGATTATCGGATTGGAACCCAGCTGCCTATTGACGTTACGAGATGAATACCCAGTTCTCGTTCCATCCAGCGCAACCGATCTCATAGCATCCAAGGCGGTGTTATTCGAGGAATTTTTAACACAAGAGCACAGCGCAGGACGTTTAACGTGGCAATTATCGTCGCCCAGCAAAAACATTCTGGTCCACGGACATTGTCATCAAAAAGCGTTGGGTACATTTTCTACGTTAATCGACGCACTTAAGCTGATTCCAGATACTAGTGTGTCAACTATTGAATCAAGTTGTTGTGGAATGGCGGGCGCATTTGGTTATGGCCGTGAAACTGCGGAAGTCTCAATTGCCATGGGTGAGCTTGATTTATTACCCGCAGTTCGGAATGCTGAAAAGGATACGTTGATCGTTGCTAACGGAACATCTTGCCGCCACCAAATTGCTGATGGAAGCCAAAGAAACGCTTTACATGTGGCTGAGGTGTTTCAAATGGCGTTGCACAGCGACAATGATGCGATTGGTCATGCTATCCGGTACACCAATCACCAGTCCAGTAATAGATCCAACAGCAATTGAACGAGCACATTTCTCACCTCCGCGAATCCAGTTCTTCTCGACCTTCAAATTGCCTGAAAAACCCGCTATTATGGCTCCATAGAGACCTAATAATAAGCAACAAGCTTGCTTGATCGTGCTTCTTGTTATTATCTGTTTTGGGCGTCTATATAACCCGGTCTCGGTATCCGTTGATTGAAACACTTTAACTATCGGAGAGTCAGTCATGCATACAATCTCAAACGCTCGATCCCGGCTCATTCATCCATTTCTATTTTTATCCGCTCTGTTGTTTACAATGCTATTTCACACCAATGTGATTGCTGACGAAACTAACAAGCAACGTGGCAATTTTGAAGGAGCTACCGATACCCTGTACCCCGACTGGTTTAAATTGAGTTTTATGGAACTTGAAGAAGACATTGCAGAGGCGGCCGAAGAAGGCAAGCGTCTCATGCTACTTTTTCACCAAGACGGCTGCCCGTATTGCAATGCATTTGTGGAACGTAACCTTGCTCAAAAAGATATAGAACATACGCTGAAAACACAATTTGATGTCATTGAATTAAATATGTGGGGTGACCGCGAAGTAGTCAGCGTGGGCGGCGAAATTTATACAGAAAAATTATTTGCCGAAGCTTTGGGTGTGCAGTTCACACCTACAATCTTATTTTTAACCGAACAAGGCAAATTATCGCTCAGGCTCAATGGCTATTATGACCCCGACCGATTTCGCGTAGCGCTTGAATACGTCAGCGACAAGCTAGAAGACACCATCAGTTTTGCTGACTATGTAAGCCAGCAGAAAACCATTAGCTCTAACAAGAAACTGGTTGATAGAGCGTACTTTACCGCGCCAATTACAGAGCTCGCAAAGCGATCAAATAATGCCAACAAACCGTTGCTCCTGTTTTTTGAACAGGGTACTTGCAGTAATTGCGAAACCTTGCATAACACGATTTTATCGAAACCAGAAAGCCAGAGTTTACTTTCGCAGTTTGATATCTACCAAATTGATATGTGGGGTAATAGCCCGTTTATGACGCCGGAAGGCGAGCAAACAACGGGGCGTAAGTGGAGTAAAGATTTGGGTGTCTCGTACGCACCTACGCTCATTTTATATGCCGCTGATGGTACGGAGGTCATTCGATCAGAAGCCTATTTCAAACGCTTTCATACACAATCTATTCTGGACTACGTTGCCAGTGATGCATGGCGGGAACAACCAAGCTTCCAGCGCTATCTCTCGGCACGCGCCGATCATATCATTGAACAAGGCGAAAACGTGAATATATGGGACGATAATCAATAGTCACAATAGGCGGAGGTAAGGTGTGATGCGGGTTAGTGAGTAAACGCATACACCACCGAATTAATGCCTAATTTAACCGCGTAATCTGAAAAATGAGCTGGGTATTCAGGGTGGTCAGCCCACTCCCAAGCATCGCCAAGATCTGAATTCCAGATAATCAGAACCATCAACCGGTTTTCATCATCAAATATGCCACGAACATGCGGAACCATGCCATCATTTTCGTGGGTTATACCCAACCTGTGATACTCGATTCCATTGTGTAAATTGGGTACCTGTTTAATCTCATCTATCTCGTATACAAGATTAAATATTTGGTGCGTCGCCGGAATCTCAACAATTTCTCGATCGGGGAACACCTGGTGCATCTGCTCGACAAGATTGTTCCAGGCCCAGCTACCCCAAAAATCATCGATAAATAAAAACCCTCCAGCCAGTAAATACTCGCGCAATGCGTCTACTTCTGAACCCACAAGCTGCATAGAACCGACTTCTAAGGCATAGATAAAGGGCAGATCGTGCAGCTGAGGGTCGGTTAGTTTTACCGCGTTTTCTTCAGATGATGCGTTTATCGAACTTAAACGCCCGAGTGCATGCAGAAATAGTCGATCGGCTTTAGGGTAATCAATTGACCAGCTACCACCAAACTCATCGCCGACACTAAATTCATCACTGTACATGCCGCGAGTAAACTGAAATTCGTGTTGCATCACATCTTGTGCAGCCACAGTAACTGGGAATACTAGAAAACATAGTAAAAAGCAGTTGCAGCACTTAAGTACCATGTGAGTGTTTTTTATGGTGCGCGGGTATCGAATCGCTTTATGTCAAATTTACTTTGGTTTGAGCGTAACATCCCAGCGACCGTACATTATTTTCTCGCCATCGGCATTGCCTTCTTCCAAAAAAATAGCATTTGGATCATCGGGGTTAGCTTTGGGGTCAGCTTTAAAATAAAACTCAGTTTCAACATACTGATAATCTGGATGGTTAATGTAAACATGCACATGACTGAGTCGATGATTGTTACCCGGGATAACCGAACCAAACTGGTATACACCCCTACTGTTGGTTTCTAGTTCACCTTGATGATAACTTCTATCTAATCCAGCGCTATCTGCATGTCGAAATCGAATATGCACATTGGGAATAGGACTGCCATCAGGACCGGTTACCCGCCCTCTTATACGCATTCGCTGGCCGCTGTCGCCAGGAGACCAAAGCTCAAGCATTTTGGGTTTTAAATTATCATCTTTTGTTGTCGTTTGCGCTTGCACAGCAACTGAAACCGACAGAACGAAGCTAATAAATAAAAGCCCGGCTAGCTGGGTCTGCAACCATGAACACTTAGTCATCTCGCACCACCTTCGTTGCAATGGAATAGTTGCAATCGACTCTATCGTGTTTAGTGTGAATTTGCAATTACGAGCTTAGTATGCTGAACATTCGCTGACAGTAAAAAAGTGCATACTAATTCGAGTGTTGCTTTTTCAACACGGTTGCGTGCAAACTCTAACAAGAATCTGAACATCGATAAAAGTACATGGGTACACAAAAGAATCTCAGGGTAGTGATCGTCGGCGCGGGCATGGGCGGATTATCCGCTGCGCTTGACTTGGGTAGCCGGGGTGTTGCTGTGACGTTGCTCGAGAGTCACGATGAGGTTGGTGGCAAGATGCACCAAACCAGAATTAATGGTATCGAGATTGACAGCGGCCCGACTGTGTTTACCATGCGTCACGTTTTTGATCAGTTATTCATGCGTGCCGGGGCGCAACTTGACGAGCGTATTCAGTTAGTCAAGCTCGATGAGCTTGCACGTCATTTTTGGTGTGGCAGTGACCCACTGAGTCTGTATAGCGATGTAGACAAGACATGCAGTGCGATAGCAGATTTTTCCAATGTAAAAGAGGCGGACAAATACCGAACGTTTGCCAAAAAAAGCGAAGCCATTTTCCATGCACTGGATAAAAGTTTTATGCAGCGAGAGCGTCCTAGCGTATTGTCTCTTGGTGCAAATGTCGGTTTATCACAGCTGTTTCATATTCTGCGATCCCCACCGTTTGTCTCGTTGTGGCAATCATTGTGCTGGTCGTTTGATGACGCTCGATTGCGACAGCTTTTCGCACGATACAGTACATACTGCGGTTCGTCACCGTTTAACGCGCCGGCCACACTCATGCTCATTGCTCATGCCGAGCGCGCAGGTGTTTGGGCTATCAAAGATGGCATGCAATCCTTGGCCAATGCCCTTGCGGAACTCGTGCGGGAACAGGGTTGTGATGTTCGTTTGAACACACGGGTAGAACGTATCAATTGCGTATCAGGCTCCGTAAATGGCGTGACGCTCGCCGATGGCACGTCGATATCGGCGGATGCTGTTATTTACAACGGAGATTTAGGCGCACTACACGAAGGTTGGCTCGGAGAATCAGTTCGACATGCAGTGCCAAAACCTGCCCCTCCATCGTTATCCGCCATTACACTAGCCTGCGTTGCACAGGTAAACAGCCCTGCACTGAGTTATCACAATGTGTTCTTTGGTTCAGATTACCGCGATGAATTTGATGCTGTGTTCAAGCATCAAACCATTACAAACGATCCTACAATTTACGTCTGTGCGCCGCACCAAACCGAAACCAAGGTTCCCGATGCATCAACACAACAACCCTTGTTCTGTTTAATGAATGCACCGGCCACAACGTACAATGCGCAACGGACTCGGGAGCATGCGCAAACGCTTGAAAACACACTGAATCGTCATGGAATAACTATTAACGCGCAGCCAGATCATCAGGTTGTGGCATCACCTGCGAGCTTTGCGCAACGATTCCATGGCAGCAAGGGAGCTTTGTATGGCGCGCCCACGCATGGTTGGACAGGTTCGTTCACACGATCGGGTTCTACCTGTGCGATACCGAGGCTGTACCTTGCAGGTGGTGGTGTGCACCCAGGTGCCGGTGTACCGATGGTTAGCCTATCCGGTCAATTGGCTGCCAAACGGATACTGAGTGATTTTGCGGTAATCTAAACAGAGGCAAAGCTTGCTGGATCCGGCACTACTTCATCAAGTACTTTTGCAGAAGAAACAACACCGGGAATACCCGCCCCTGGGTGTGTGCCGGCGCCAACCAAATACAAATTGTCTATGTCTTCGCTGCGATTGTGCGGTCGAAACCAACCGGTCTGAAGTAGTGTGGGTTGCAAACTAAAAGCCGCTCCGTTTACGCTATTTAATCGATCTTGAAAATCCAGCGGTGTCAGCATTCTTGTGCTCACGACATGCTCTGCTAAATCGGGTAAAACAGTATCGGATAAATGCTGCTCTATCACCTGACGATACTCTTCAGCTTTTGTACGCCAATCAATTCCCGATTCAAGATGCGGGACAGGTGATAAAACGTAAAAACCATCACAGCCGGGTGGCGCAAGCGACGGGTCGGTGTGTGTCGGGCGATGTAAATACAGACTAAAATCATCCGCCAGAATTTTGGTGTTAAAAATATCTTGCAATAATCCACGATAGCGAGGACCGAGCATAATCAGATGGTGGGGTACGTCGGGGTACTGTTTGTCAGTGCCAAAGTACCAGACAAACAAACTCATTGAGTACTTCGCGCGTGCAAGCTTTTTGTCGGTCCATCGCTTACGGTACTGTGCTGGCACCAACTGCCGGTAAGTCTGTGCTGAATCTGCGTTGGAAATAACAACATCAGCATAGATAACTTCACCGCTCTCAAGCTGGACGCCATTAGCGCGTTGATTTTCTACCAGAATAGATTGCACCGGTGTGTTATAACGAATGGTACTGCCCTGTCCTTCGATTAACGACACAATGCCTTCGACGATTCGCCCCGTACCACCCATCGCAAAGTGCACGCCATGGCTTCGCTCAAGGTGTGCGATCAAGGTGTAAACGCCTGTCGTGCTGAAAGGATTGCCACCAATAAGCAATGGGTGAAAGCTAAATACCTGTCGCAACTTCGGATCCGTGATACAGCGCGACACCAGACCATACACCGAGCGATAGAACTGCACGAATGCAAGCTTCGGTAATACCCGAACCATTTTCCATAAAGAGTCAAATGAAACCGATAACAGTTGATCAAAACCTACACCATACACACGCTGACTGATGCGCAAAAACTTTTCGTAACCAGCGATATCCTGTTTATTGAATCGCGCGATCTCTGCGTGCATGTGCGCTGTGTCGCCGTTGTAGTCAAAGTGAGAACCATCATGAAAGCGTATGCGGTAATAAGGATCTATGGCTCGAAGATCTATATCATCAGACATTTTCCTGCCACACAATGTCCACAGTTCTTCTAGTAAAAAAGGGGCTGTAATGATGGTTGGTCCAGCATCAAACGTGAAGCCATCTTGACGATACACATAGCCTCGACCTCCGGGAGCATCCAGCTTTTCAACAACGGTTACCCGATACCCACGAGCGCCCAGGCGTACTGCGGCGGCGAGGCCACCAAATCCGCTGCCTATGACAATTGCATGGGGTGTATTAACTTGACTCAACACAGTTTCCGCAAAGCGAACCCAAAGCGTAAATTAGCGTAGGGACCTTGATTGCCATCGAGATAACAGATCGAATACATGAAACAGCAATGACAGTAACAGAAGGCACAATACTATTGGCTTTGAATCAGGGGATTGAGAAACCCATAGCGCAGCAATTAAACAGCCACCAGATGCTACGTTGCCAAGTAGATGCACCGGCGCTATACCACGCTTGAATATAAACCAGTACACAAGCAATACCAACACTTCCACAACGATCAATATGCCAATAATGCCAAACAAAATATTGTCAGACAGCATACTCATACACGGTTGACCGGTAGCAGACCTGTATCGATAGACTTCACGGATAGGTTATTGCAGGGCAGCATCGTTAATAAGTTCACGGTGGCTGTGCATGTAAATTTTAAACCATTCTGTAAAGCGATCAGGCGTTGACGACACCATTTCATCGATAGTTGACAACCTAGACCATTCAACGCCATCTACCTCCTGCGGGTTGGGCACCACTAACTCAGGATTGTCGATAAAACCAACAAAACAATGGACCCGCTCACGCTCGTACAGCTCCCCCACCTGCGCTTGATACGATATGGTAGCGAATTGAGTCAAGTTGCACTGTAAGCCAATTTCTTCACGCAACCGTCTATCGGCACAGGCGTGAATGTCTTCTTGCCAACGCGGATGCGAACAAACTGAGTTGGTCCATAGCCCGCCGGAATGGTATTTAGATTCTGCCCTGCGTTGCAATAGTAATTTGTTTTCGTGGAATATAAATATGGACACCGCTAAATGCGGTATATCCATCACATGCGCATCCAGCTTGTCGATAGGGTAATACTGATCATCTGAGGATGCGATGGCAGTAATGGTGTCGTGTAACCCAACATCTACCGCAGAGAGTGATTCACTCGATTGCATACTGGTGTCTTGTATTGCCATGGTTTTGTTACAACTCAAAAATAAAAACTAGTTACCTTGCAAAGCTGGGTACTCGGTTACCGTACTCTGACCATACAATGGTTTGGCAACACCTTGGTGACACGTTGAGCAATTAGCCTTCGGTGCATCACCTGAGTGACCCAAGCGCTCTATCGGGTATTCATTTTGTAGCGGCGACAGGTAATCCTGATTCAGTTCACGCACCATTCGAATGCCATGCCATGCAGTAACACGTGCCGATGTACTCTCATCCCACTCTCCAAACGCGCGCGAATTATGACAGTACGTGCAGTTCACCCCAAGTGATTCTGACATGTGCATCATTAACGCGTACGTTTTTTCAGTATCGGCCATGGAAGCGATTGGCCCAGCAGGAAGCGCGGTCCTGGATGAAACTTTCACATTATTAACGTCAGCCTCAGCCTTGCTAATCAAGGCGGTGAACGGGTCGTATGGCAGCGATGCCGAGCCGACAGACGCAGACGCCAGGTTCTGGCCCATGCGACTGGCCGCCATGCCTTTGGTTTCTGGCATATCGGTGCCTTGAAACCAAATATACTGAGGTACCGGCTTACCACGATGACACGTATAACAAGTTGCGCCGGTGTCACCCACATGATCAGTCCAATCAGCGTTTATGTCACGCGTCATT
This sequence comes from uncultured Granulosicoccaceae bacterium, assembly GCA_964390335.1. GTDB lineage: Bacteria > Pseudomonadota > Gammaproteobacteria > Granulosicoccales > Granulosicoccaceae > Granulosicoccus. The sequence goes on from CAYMHU010000002.1 coordinate 148,163, forward strand.
TGGATCATGCGTCGCGCCACGCGTTTGGTGTACAGGTCATCGGATGCGAGGTTGCCAGCTGAATGACAATAGGTGCACCCCTGTTCAGGTGCCACCCATTGCGTTATAGCTGACATCACACCGACAAATTCGGTTAACGACAGATCGCCAAGCACTTGTACATTTTCATACACATCACCGGCCACAGGACCAGGCGATGGCGGTGTTACAGGCAATTGTTCAGGTGCTAGATTTTTAGCTGCCAGGACCGCGATATCTTCTGGATTATCGATTTCAGCCATACCCGTGCCACGAAACCCGCGTTGCTCTGAGTCCATTGGCGGAAAATCACATCCAACCAAACACAGAACGCCCAACAATAACACCGACAACGACTTAAACACTCCTAGCCGCTGATGCTGGTTACAGCTGCTTTGCTTGCTATTTGTTAGCTTACTATTTATTAAATGCCACATGATCATTGACCCGGATCCACGACACCTGTGGATGGATATTCCGGCGCCACGCCGTGTTTAATCGCCCACAGATACCAATTGTCGACTACGGTGCCACTCAATAAAATTCCGATGCCACCCGTTAGCGGACACAGCACCGCAAACCACCATGCCCAACGATGCACCGACTCCATGGTCGCGTTAAATCCCATTGTCCACCGCCAGAACAGAGCAGCACGTTCAGATGCTGTTCCCCGATCGACAATTTGTTCAATTTCACGCTCACCACCGTAGCGACTGACGGCCAGAATGGTTGCCCCGTGCATCCCGAACAACAGTACCGACCCATACAAAAACGCAATCGATAACATATGAAAGGGGTTGTAAAACAAGTTGCCATACCGGATGGAGAATGCAGCAGTCCAATCAAGATGAGGAAAAACACCAAATGGTACTGCCTCACTCCAACTGCCCATTAACACAGGCCTGATAAACCCCAATACCAGATACAACCAAATAGCCGCCGCAAACGCCCAAGCGACATGTGGGCCCATTTTGAGAGCGCGAGCCCGCCGGTAAATACGAACCCACCATAACAGTATTGATGTAGTCAGGAAGAACCCTGCCATCAACCACCAACCACCTTCTTGCAGCGGCGGCATACTGAGACCGTATTTAGCCGGTGGCGGTTCCAGTCCGAGCCAAAAAAACTGGCGGACAAACTCAATCGGATTCCAGTTCACCGACGCGAGCATGTTGAGCCCGATAATCTCTATCGCAATAAAACCACACGCAAACGACCAAAAGCCAATCGTGCCGAGATAAAACGGACCCAACTGCGCATTTCCGATTTTACCAATCAGGTAACTGAATCGAGGAACTCTGAATTTGCGCTGTGAATCTGCCGGTGGCAGTGCCACGCCCGCTTCTCCGGGCCCCTCGAGCTGTACTTGTGTAAACAGATTTTGATATTCAGCCACGGCTTACATTAACTCCATATTGGCAATTGTAGCCACCAGTTCCACCACTCAGGCCAACCCTTGGTCCAAAACGGTCCACTGATAACAATACACACTGCACTCCAGAACACTGCAGACACCGCGAGAAAGACACCAAGCCGATGTATACCCAGGGTACCGATGGAATACCCAATTGCATCGCGGAAAAAGGTGTCTTCGTACTCCGGGGTTTTGACCACTTCACCTTTGGGAGGATTCGTTGCAGACAATATCAAACCACCGTGCATCGACAGCGCCAAGGTAGTGGTAAAGAAGAATGTGATTGCCAGCATATGCGCAGGATTGTAATGAAAATGCAAATGCTGATAACCCACATTGGATACCCAATCTAAATGACTCAAGATGCCATAAGGAAACCCGTGCCCCCAGGCGCCGAGTAAGACCGGGCGAATCACCACCAACGCAAAGTATGCAAATATCGCCACCCCAAACGTTGCCGGCACGTGATAACCCATGCCGAGCTTTCTGCATATTTCGACTTCACGCAATGCCCAAGAGATAAACGCACCCAAGGCACACACAGTAATGATTTGCCATAGCCCCCCATCACGTAGCGGTGCTATGCCTAATCCATAACTCAGATCGGGAGGTGCGATATTGATTTGCCATACGTTCCAGGTTGGTCCGATTGCGGCACCGTACAGAATCATCGCGATGCCGATAAACGAAAAAAACACCGTCGTAATCCCGAAGAATCCGACGTAAAACGGCCCAACCCAAAAGTCAAACAGATCCCCACCAACCAGCGTGCCACCTCGCACACGGTATTTCTTTTCAAAGTTCAACATGGTCATGTGAGTGATCTCCTAACCTTGTGGCCATTCCCCATCTACAGCGCCAAAAATTCAGACGATAGTGAATGTCCGGTTCGCTGAGTTCAGCTGGTTTCGCTGCAACACAGCGTCACTGTGTGACGGTGCCATAGCAGTGCTCTCGGTTGCAGCTGGACGCGGTCCGTCCAACCAGTTAAACCGATTGGTGCTGAGCAAAATAAAATGAATCACTATGGCCAGCGCAAACAGGAAAGTCGCTAGCGCAATCAGTGATCGTCGAGGATCGAATATCTGCCAGATTCTCCACATAGAACTACCCTCCGATAAATGTCATAAACGGTGCTGCTTGCGCAGCAACTATAATGCTGTTACCCAGATCGATAGCGGCATAACCGTCTTCTCCGGGCAACCACGGACGCCAAGCCCAGACCAGCATGTGGGCAATAATGGCAATCACCGTAAAAATAAAAAAGCCTTTCATGAACAGCGCATGAAACTCTTGCGCTTCCTGATCGGTCAGGCCGGTAAGCGAGCCGCCGGCGTGTGTATGTTCATCCATAGCGTGATGACCTCTTGTAGTTGCCCGAGGGGCTGTTAATGCCATACACACTATCGTGCATGACGAATCGATACGGTTGCCAAAAACAATGGCAACGGTTCATGTTATTTAATATGCAGTAAACGCCATCGTTGCGATAATGCTGGCTTGTGCTTTAGCATCGCGCACCACCGTAAAAATACTTTTTCCCGACGACCAATATTTCCATTGTGTTGGCAATAAGCGCGTAACCAGTATGGTTGGCAGAATCATGATAAAGCTGGAGAGCCACAGCAATCGATGCTCACCTTTGACGGACTTTTCATTCACATTGTTAGTTCGTTGTTCTTGCATGTAAACCTCCGGCACCGCTAATCAATTGTGGTGTCTGTTGCAACATCGTTTAAAATAAGTCGACTTCGTTTGTTGACGTATTAAGCTAAGGCACTTTCAACCCCTAATGCCTGTTCAATATCTTCAGCTAACACTTTTTTGTGTCCCGCACTTCGAGCAATTCGTTCCGCTGCATCCCTGAGTTTTTTTGCAGCCGATATTCTTACCAGCACCGGTTGCTGCTCCACCGCTTCATCAAATACAGACTGCGCGTCTGAATCCCACGGCAAATCCGCAACTACCCGCGCAGGGGTTGCGCTTACTGCGTCTAGCTGTGTGGTTGTAGGCAGCAAGCCAAACAGAGCATCGAATAAAGCGTTGCAAATTTCCTGAACCAGATAACTGGCACCGGAATATCCCATAAATGGAGTGCCGGTATGCCTGCGGATAATGGCACCGGGTAACGATGCTGGAATGTAAACCGATGGGCCCTTTTGTTCACCTAAATAAATTCGCTCGTTCACACTGCCGAAAACAATTAACGGCGGATTGGTTTTAATGCTCTGTTGAACTGCGTAGTTATCCGGTTTTTTGCCGGCGCAACGTGAATAAGAGAAGTGGCATGGCATACCCAACTCATTTTCTAAAAAATTTTGCACTCCGCGCGAATAAGTTTCGGTACTAACGATGCCAAAACTTGCGGTTGCAAAAAAATCTTGAGTGACCGAGCGCCATAGATCCCAGATCGGTTTTACCGTCGTATTTTTTTCCAGTTCAATGAACGGTTCTGGGTCCAAGCCCAGCAATTCACCCAACGAGTGTAAGAACTTGGTCGTGCTTTCAAGACCAATCGGTGCTTGCAGATAGGGACGCTCTAGCATTTCGCACAATTGTCTACCGTATTCGCGGTACATACAGATGTTCACGTCAGCGTCAGGCAGCTTTGCCATATCTGCCAAGTGAGTGCCCAACGGGAACACCATGTTGATCTCGGCCCCAAGACCAGTGACCAATCTACGAATCTCCGCAAGATCAGACGCCATATTGAAGTGCCCGTATGCAGGCCCAATGATATTGACGCGCGGTTTTTCGCCTTCTTTGGGCTTGCGTGCCTTTATGCGTTTAGTACCAAACTCGGTCCATAACCATGACAACGCCCGATCAGCACTTTGCCACTGATCTTCATCAATGGTTCGCGGTAAAAATCGCTTTATGGATGTGCCTTCAGGCGTTACACCGCCACCGATCATCTCTGCGATGGAACCGGTCACAACCACACTGGGCAGATCGGGGTCTAAGGAATTGTGCGCTCTACGCATCGCGGCTTCGGTTCCATCCTGGCCCAATTCTTCTTCACCTAAACCGGTCACTACTATAGGCAGCTCATGCGGTGGTAACGCATCGGTGTAATGCAAAACCGACGTGACAGGCAAATTCTCACATCCAACAGGACCGTCGATAATCACCTGCAGGCCTTTAACCGCAGTGAACACATATACTGCGCCCCAATAACCTCCGGCTCTGTCGTGATCGGTAATCAGCATCAGATTGCCTCTTCCACGTTGCGAGCTTTTTCCTGTTTCTCGCGCTTACGCCTCATTGCCTGCTTAAAGGCAGGTCGATCAACCGGAACGCTATCCCATATTCCGGCCGCATGTTCTTTTCCAACAGCACCAAAAAACGCATCCATCTTTTTAAACCGGTCTTTTCCGCCGACAGCGGCGTTAACCACCTGTGCGAGTGAGCCGGCGCCAGCCACTCCCATTAGCGGTCGTGCAGAAATCAGATTCGTAAAGTACAACGCCGGTGTGGTTTGTTCTTTGGCCTTTTGCACCACCGGTGTTGTACCAATCGCTAAATCGGGCTTGAAGGTTTGTAGTGCATAGAGATCATCTTCAAGCGATGCGCGAAAATTGACTGTCACACCTTTGCTCTCAAGCCAGGCGCGGTCGTCTTGTGAATACGGGGTTTGCGGACAAGCCGTACCCACATAGGGAATGTCTGCACCACTTTCGATCAGCAAGCGGGCAACGATAAGCTCTGAGCCTTCATAACCAGACAAGGTAATGCGATGCTTTATCGGTGAGGCAGCCAATGCATCACGAATAGCACTGATGTGTTGATCTTTAACCGGCCCCACCAACTTTGCCGGTACGTTGCAATGCGATGCCAGAGCATCGAGCCACGAAGCCGTGCCACTCACACCAACGGGTGCAGAACCGAACACCGGACAGCCAGCTTTTTCAAACACACGAACGCTCGCGGTATAGAACGGATGAATCGCAGCAACGGCCTGACAATCCAATGCGGTATACAGCTCCCGCCATTCTCTGGTTGGCACCGTGCTACCCACCCGCAAACCCATCGGTTCTATCATCTGGTTGATGATCATCGGGTCGGCCGGGAACATTTCGCCGAGCAACGTGATTGCCGGCAGTGACGTGGCAGATTGCTGATTATCTGGCGCCAGTACTGGCCCGGCCTTAACTTCGTTAAGCGCATAGTCAAGCATCGCACCAGCCAGAACATCTTTGGCCTCGGCATGTGTCGGAACACCAAACCCCGGTACGTCAATACCAATGATGCGTACGCCGTTTATTTCATCGGGCAATAAACGCAATGGCACACCGGATGCCGTTGGAACGCACAAATTCGTTACGACTATGGTGTCATAAAGTGCCGGGTCTGCAAGCTCGTGCACGGCATCGCGGATGTCTTCAAAGAGCTTACCGGTAACCAACGTTTCTGAATTAAACGGCACGTAACCGACGCTACGGCGAGCACCATAAAAATGCGAGGTGAAGGTTAGTCCGTATACACAACACGCTGAACCGGACAGTACCGTTGCTGTGCGTTTCATACGCAAACCCACACGCAAAGAACCAAATGCCGGGCACATGCTTTGTGGCTGATCGTGTGGTCCGTTGGGATAATCCTTGGCGTAGCGATCAAGCACCGATGTTTTGCCAGCTGCGCGCGCTGCCGCCTGAAGTCGATCAGCACCGCCATGACACCCATCGCCGCTTTGCTCCGCGGTGTCTAGCAACTGCTTCTCGCGCAAATCATGCGGCGATATTGCGTGCATTGGCTGTGCGTTTGCGTCCATCTCAGATTGCCTCGTAAACCACTTCAAGCGAGGGTTTTTCAAGCACGCTTGCCGCACACAAGTCGTCAATTGTGGCAGGTTCTAGCACCACGTCTCGACCAACCGCATCAGCAGTGAACAGCCCGAGTAATTCATCCTGACTCAGTGTGTTCGGTTGCAACGGCATTGAGCCTGCTATCTCACTGGCAAGCGTTTGAAACAATGGTCCCCACTGACTGTCTGGCGTACCCACGATCTGATAATTCGCACTTTTTCGACGAATGTCCTCATCAGCCGGAATAGCAGCAAGCACGGGTATATTGGCTGCTTCGGCAAATGCAGCTGCTTCGCCAGTACCATCGTCTTTGTTAATGACCATGCCGGCAACACCAACATTGCCACCGAGTTTTCGAAAGTACTCCACAGCCGAACACACATTGTTTGCAACATAGAGCGACTGCAAGTCATTGGACCCAACGACAATCACCTTTTGACACATATCACGTGCGATCGGTAAACCAAAGCCGCCACACACTACGTCGCCAAGAAAGTCGAGCAACACATAATCAAAATCCCACTCGTGAAAACCCAGACTCTCTAACAATTCAAAACCATGAATGATGCCGCGACCACCGCAACCGCGTCCCACTTCCGGGCCACCCAGTTCCATCGCATACACACCGTCGCGTTTAAAACACACATCGCCAATTTCAACTTTTTCTCCGGCCAGCTTTTTCGCAGACGATGTTTGAATGATTGTTGGGCAGGCTCGCCCACCAAATAGCAGCGATGTAGTGTCACTTTTCGGATCACAACCGATCAGCAGCACCTTTTTCCCCATCTGCGCCATCATGTACGACAAATTGGCCAGCGTAAAACTTTTACCGATGCCACCTTTACCGTAAATGGCGATGACTTGAGTCTCTTTTGTGACAGGACCTGTTGACACGGGGTTCGGGTCGATCGATGCCTCTTTGCGTAACGCATCCTTTTGACTTGGCAGATCAAACTTAACGACCGGCACCTCTTTGATTGTCGTGTTGTCATTCATGTACTTTTCTCCAGTCAAGTGCCATTTTTAAGCATTGTTGATCGCTGAACGCAGTCTTATAGGCCTGGGCTGCGTCATCTACGTGCGCCGTGTGAGTAATCAATCCATCAAGCGACAGCAAACCGGTTTTAACCAGCTGACTGACTGCTCGCATATCATTTGCGTGCCACTCTGCCGCAACCTGAATGCGCACTTCTTTCATAAAAGCTGCGGCGAATTGAAACGATAATGAGTCTTTATAAAATCCTGCGAGCGTGATCTGCGGTGGAGCTGAGTTTGGTTGTCTGCGATGCAGATGTCGGATTGCGGTGTCAAGAATGTCACTGTTGCCGCTGACGTCAACGATATGTTGATAAGTTGAATCACTATCTTGTTGTGGATCAATAACCCGATAGTTGTCCGCACCGTGCTGTCTGACCCGCTCAATCTCCCACACCGTTGGTGCAGCAAAATCCAGTGCTATACAGATTCTTGCCAAAAGGCGCCCAAGTACTCCGTGACCAATGATTAGATCTGGCGCTACGAATGTTTTACTGTCGGGGTGTTGATCGGTAAACAATATATGATGAGCGGTTGCCGCGAGGGCAAGCAAGAGCCCGTTGGTTCCCAGTGAAGCGTCAATCGGTACCGCTTTTTGCTGTGGCACAACAAGGCGTGAGGCTGCACCGCCAAATAAACTGCGCATTGTTGGAAAGCTTTGTGAACCACCAACGAAAACAAATTCACCTAATTGGCGATCGCAGGCGGAACCGACTGCCTTAATCTCACCCACGGCTTCGTATCCGGGAATGAGCGGGTAGCCCATACCGGGAAAATCCGGCATTTCGCCATTCCAAAGCAGACGCTCAGTGCCTGTGCTGATACCCGAGGCGTGCACATCAACCAGTAAATCACCTGGTGCCAACTCGGCGGTTCTGACGGTCTGGACCGATAACTGACCAGGAGCATCGAACACCACCGCACGGGCATCACACCCGGATGCTGCTGGCACTGACACTGTCTGAGTCGAGTCGGTTGACATGGACGGTCCTTTTGGTCTTTGTGTCATTTTATATTGACAATTGAATATGTCAACTAAAATAGACAAATGATTTATCCCGGCGATTATGAATCAATCGAGTTGTCCGGTTTCGCGCACTGCATGCACCGAAATTTCGTCCCAAAACGAAACTTTGGTACACTGCGTTCAACGTCGGATGTTTCCGGTTTTCAAACAGTTCAACGAGGAAAGTAACAATGAGAAAGTTGGTTATTGCAGGAACGTGTCTGCTGCTAGCTAGCACCAATCTGGCTGCGGAAGGCTCTGCAGCAGCCGGGAAGGAAAAATCAGCCGTGTGTGCTGCGTGCCATGGTGCCAACGGTGTAGCAATTGCCCCGACCTACCCAAATCTTGCTGGTCAGAACGCAGAATACATGGTCGCTCAGCTCATGGCGTTTAAATCAGGCGAACGCAAAGGTGCATCATCTGCCCTCATGGCGCCAATGGCGATGACTTTGTCAGATCAGGATATGCTCGATCTGGCGGCTTTCTACAACTCTCTGGAGCCAGCCAAATAGATTGTCCCGCGGTTGGCACAGCAGCGACTCTCAGCCGACCAAAAGCCGGGCGACCAACAGGCGGCGATTAATTAAGCAGCCAAATTGGCTAAGCGAGCCGGCAGCAAGCTGTCGGTCTCACTTTTAATTCGCTCGCACAACACGCTCTTACCGGCACAATCGGGCACCGACTCTATGGCGTTTTCTACCAGCGTTCGCAGTCGTTGCGCAGCGCCTGCCAAGCCTAAGCTTTTAACAGAGTTGGGTCTGTCTAGACGACTATCCTGACCGACGGGCTTGCCCATATCGTTCTCGCTACCCGCTGCGTCAAGAATGTCATCGGCCACCTGATAAGCTTCACCCAATTTTAACCCCAGCATTCCCCACGCGCTGGGTTCATCAACTGCCGCAACAATGGCACCGGCTTTGGTAGCTGCGGCAAACAAGGCGCCGGTCTTGGCCCGATGATACGCATTCAGATCAACCTCTTGCTCACACTCCCAAGCTTGCCCAGCTGCAATCCCAGCTGGTGTTCCCACACCTTCAGCAATCGCTTTTGACAATTGCATTGCGAGCCCAGCGTTATCGGGTAATCCGTCAGACAGCACCTCAAAACTCTTAACGATTAACGCATCGCCAGCCAATACTGCCAAGCGTTGCCCGAATTCAGCCTGTACCGACGGGCGTCCGCGTCGCACTTGTGCATTATCAAAACACGGTAAATCGTCATGAACCAGTGAAGCACAGTGCACCAACTCCAGGGCGGCTGCCGGTACAGCTGCCAGACTCTGCGATCCCTGACAGGCGGTCGCCACGGCCATACACAGCTTGGGTCTAATGCGCGCACCTCCGGGAAACACAGCCCAACGCATCGCCGCCGCCAACCTTGGCGCGCAGCCGCTGCTTCCGGTCAATTCGAGGGCCTGCGCTAACACAATTTCCACTTTGTCGACGCTCGATTTCATTTAGCCATCTCCTGAGTTGAGTTTTTCAATTTGTAAATTTACATTGTCAGTGTAAAATGTCCATTAATATTTACACTTTGGCGGCAGAAATCAGGAGCCTAAGCGATGGATCTTACCCAAATCGATCATTTCGACAACGCTACTTCGTCGTTCTGTACAGAAACTGATCATCGCCCCGATCCACCGCTTAAGCTCGAACACACCGGTTGGTTAGCTGGGATTCATGCCCCAGCAGATCTGCGCTCGCAACCAAAACACGTACTACCCGAAATATGCGCTGAGTTGCGTCAAGAATTGATTAACCAGGTGTCTACAAGCGGTGGTCATTTTGGCGCAAATCTTGGCGTGATTGAATTGACCGTCGCACTGCATTTTGTTTTTGACACACCTCGCGATAAATTGATCTGGGATGTCGGGCACCAAAGCTACCCACATAAAATATTGACAGGACGTCGTGAACGTATGGCTGGTGTTCGTCAACTCGGCGGTCTATCCGGTTTTCCAGTTATGAGCGAGAGCGAATACGATGCATTTGGCACAGCGCATGCCGGAAACTCGATTAGCGCAGGGCTTGGCATGGCCACCGCAATCGCGCGAAGCCAGTCATACGATGAACCAGCACCACGCGTAGTGTGCGTTTTAGGTGACGGCGCGTTAACAGAGGGTATGGTGTTTGAGGCACTGAATCACGGTGGAGCAACTAACGAGAACCTGCTGATCGTGCTCAATGACAATCAAATGTCCATCTCACCTAATGTAGGTGCGCTAACGAACGCAGGTGGAGAACATTACGAACGTTTTTTTACGTCACTTGGTGTTCAATACAATGGTCCTGTTGACGGCCATGATATCAATCAACTGACCGAATCGTTAAAAGCGACACAACAGCACCATGGCGTACAGGTTCTGCATGTGTTAACGCAAAAAGGCAAAGGCTATGAAGCAGCCGAGCGTGAACCCGTGGCGTATCATGCGGTGCCCGTATTCGACCCTGCTACCGGTGTGTGTAAAGCCAAGAAACCAAGTAAACAAACCTACACATCGGTATTCGGTGCCTGGGCTTGCGATGCAGCGGAAGCTGATTCGAGGGTGACGTTAATCACACCTGCCATGAAAGAAGGCTCGGGCTTGGTCGAGTTTGAACGCCGATTCAAATCGCAGTTTCATGATGTAGCTATTGCAGAACAGCATGCTGTCACTTTCGCAGCGGGACTCGCCTGTGAAAACCAAAAACCCGTGGTAGCCATCTATTCCAGTTTTCTGCAACGTGCATATGATCAGGTGATTCATGATGTTGCACTACAAAACCTCGATGTTCTGTTCGCTATAGATCGCAGTGGTCTTGTAGGTAACGATGGGGCAACTCACCACGGCAGTTTTGACGCCAGTTTCCTGCGCTGTGTGCCTAATTTAATTGCGATGGCACCGGCTGATGAACGAGAGTGCCGTCAGATGTTGCAAACCGGTCTGGAATACCCGGGGCCGGCAGCTGTGCGTTTTGAACGCGGTAGTGGTTGCGGTGCTGTACCTGAAGAGACCCTTGACACGTTGCCGATCGGCCAAGCAAACATTGTTAGAAAAGGCCGTGGCACAGCCATATTGGCGTTCGGCAGTACGGTACACAGCGCGCTGATGGCAGCTGATACTCTTGGCGCGACCCTTGTCAACATGCGATTCATCAAACCCATCGATGAACAGATTTTGGTTCAACTCGCCGCCGATCACGATACGTTCATCACGGTTGAAAACAATGTGGTTAGCGGTGGCGCAGGCAGCGCCGTAAACGAAGCATTGAATCGCTTGTGTGTGTTTAAGCCGGTGCTCAACCTTGGGTTGCCAGACTCTTTTGTCGGTCACGGTACTCAGCAAGAGTTATTACGCGAGTGCCAATTGGATACTCAAGGTATCGCCGAGCAAATCAAGCAATTTATAAAAACCGTGGATACTGCGCGGTACGCGAACTCAAGCGCTACTGCGAATATCACTGACAAATTGAAATACCAGCTGGCAAATTGATTCCTTGCAAACTGAATATCCAATGTTTACCCGTGAGGTATCGCGCAATGGCTATTGCTGGTGGTACATGGATGCGGAAAGCGCAGATCAACAACATCGTTTAACCATTATCGCGTTTATCGGCAGCGTGTTTTCGCCATACTATAAACGTGCCCGAAATAAATCAGCTGTTGATCCATTGCAACACTGCTCCTTGAATGTCGCGTTGTACGGCGCGAACAACGTTTGGTGTATGACTGAGCGGCATCGCGAGGATGTAGAGCTTCAACCAGACTACATGCGCATTGGTCCAAGCTCTTTAAGTTATACACGCTCCGATAACCATACCGGCCGTCTGACGATCAACATTGAAGAACGCGCGGCGCCAATACCAAGACGAGTCAAAGGTCAAATCACTGTCGATATCCAATTACAAACTGATGCTCAATTCACCCTGGACGACAATGGTCGGCACCATTGGTGGCCTGCTGGACCAAACAGTCAAGTCAGTGTACAAATGGAGCGCCCGTTCACGCAATGGACAGGTAATGCGTATGTCGATATGAATCAGGGTGATCAACCTATTGAGAACGACCTGCAATACTGGTGTTGGTCGCGATTTCGAACCGCATCAGGCACACAGATTCACTACGATGTGTTCAACACCGATTCTCAGTTGTCTGGCAACCCTGACAAAGCGATTGCAGTCCACATCGGTACCAATAGCGATGTACAGCCAATCAAGCCGTCAACATTGCATGAGCTACCGCGCTCTGGATGGCGCATGCGTCGTCACGCCAGAAGTGACGCGAGCGTCCCGAAGATTATCAGCGCATTAGAAGACACGCCGTTTTACACACGATCAGCTGTTAGAACCGGCGTAAACCAGCACTCGGTCAACGGTATTAATGAAAGTGTTTCGCTAACGCGTTTTAACAACCCCATCGTGCAAACCATGCTGCGATTCAGAATGCCACGCTTGCGGTGGCAAAAACGCTCAAACTAGCACAGTGTTTATTAATAACTGTATAACGTGAACTGGACGACCCACTATGTCTGAAACGATTCGTATTGCAACCCGACAAAGTCCACTGGCCTTGTGGCAAGCTAACTTTGTTCGCGAGCGGCTGCTTGCACTGCATCCTGAACTAAACATCGAACTGCTGCCAATGACCACCAAAGGTGATCGTGAGCAATCAACCTCTCTGGCAAAAATCGGTGGAAAGGGATTATTCCTGAAGGAACTGGAAACAGCGCTACTAGACACCTCCGCCGATTTAGCCGTGCATTCGATGAAAGACGTAACCGCGCACATGCCGAAGGGCTTGGAGATAAGCACACTGATTGAACGACATAATCCGTTAGATGCACTGGTGTCCAATCGATTTTCATCACTTGATCAACTACCTGACCACGCTGTTATTGGTACCTGCAGTCCCAGAAGACAATCTCAGCTATTGCATTTTAATCCGACGTTTAAGATTGTGGAGTTGCGTGGCAATGTCGGCACCCGCTTAAGTAAACTGGACGCTGGAAAATTTGATGCCACTTTACTTGCGTGCGCTGGCTTGGAACGGCTTGGTTTGCAAAGTCGAATCGCGCAGGCAATTCCAGCAAAACAGTGTTTACCTGCTGTAACCCAAGGCACAATCGGTATAGAAATCCGGTCTAACGATACACGTATGAAAGCACTGCTTAAACCACTGAACCATAGACCCACTGCGGTAAGAACCATCGCAGAGCGTGCCTTTAGCGCCCGATTGAACGGTGGGTGTTCTGCGCCTATCGCCGCGTTCGCGCGCGTTGATGGTGACCGGGTTGAAATGAGCGCACGCGTGATTTCGTTGGACGGCGCGAGCTTATTGCATGCATCTAAGTCAGCCGTATTAAATGACGCACAAAAACTGGGAACCCAATTAGCCATTGATCTGCTGGAGCAAGGAGCACAAGAGATTTTAGACAATGCCGACCATGCTTTAATAGCATGACACAGCACACAGCGCCAATAGGGATACGCGCCTAGGCGCTTAATTGCACTATGAGTGATACTAGCGCAATCAACGACACTAAGTCAGACCTGCGCGTGCTCGTATTAGGTGGAACCGGGACTGCAGGCAGTGCGACCGTGCGAGCATTGCAACGCGCTGGTTATACGGTGACTTGTCTCGTGCGAACCAGCGAGCCTGAGTCAAGTCTTGAGCTCATAAGGCAACGAGCAGCAATTCCCGGCAGCGTTAACGTGCATGCATGCAACGTGACCGAGCCATTGTCATTGCGTAATAAGGGGTTTAAAACCGGGAAATATGACGTACTGGTTTCGTGCCTTGCGTCGAGAACGGGCGCTTCGGACGACGCCTGGTTAATCGATTATCAAACTCATAGTCAGGCATTGGCGCTTGCAAAGGAATTCGGTGTTGCACAGTTTATTTTGTTGTCAGCCTTGTGCGTGCAAAAACCATTACTCGATTTTCAACATGCGAAGCGCAAGTTTGAAAAAGAGCTGATTGGCTCTGATCTCACCTACTCGATCGTCCGCCCAACAGCTTTTTTTAAATCATTGTCCGGTCAAGTTGAACGCGTACGTCGTGGCAAACCCTTTCTGGTGTTTGGCGATGGCAAATTGACCTCGTGCAAACCCATCAGTGACGACGACTTGGGAGACTACATCACATCGTGCATTGTCGACACGGACAAACACAATAAAATCCTGCCGATTGGTGGACCGGGCCCTGCCATTACCCCACTCGAACAAGGAGAGTATTTGTTTCGAGCAATGCAGAAGGAACCACAATTTCGTCATGTTCCTATCAATGTGCTAGATGGCACGATTCGGCTTCTGCGGTTATTTGGGCGTTTTAATAAAACCTGCTCAGCAAAAGCCGAGTTGGCAAGCATTGGCCGATACTATGCGACAGAATCAATGTTGGTGCTGAATCAGGCCACCGGGCAGTACGATGAAGACAACACGCCCTCGTTCGGAGCGGACACACTGCAAGCGTATTACGACAAACTGATTAATGGCTCCGAAACAGTGAAGCTAAATGAACATACCGTGTTTGATTAACTACTCGAATTGTTTAACTCTGCGACGATACGAACCACCTTGTCGATAATCAATTCTCTGTTGGACTTATTAGTCGCTAAGGTAATTCCGCGACCGCACAATTGTTTGCACAGCCAATCGGTAGGTGATTCAAAATCACAATGACTCGCGTTGGCAAAATCCGCAACTTCCACCTGTTTAAATTCCTCAAGGATCTTGGTTGCGGCTGCTTGGCGATTGCAAGCGGAAGGCGCACCAGTTAACGCATAGACGGTTAAGTCCTCCGCATTAATAAGCGATCGTTGTACCAACCCAGCTGCATCCACTAAATCAAGCAAAATAACTGCAACTGTCGAGTCGTCTTGTTCAGCTGCGACTAGCGCTGCCAACGCACCGGCTGAAAACCCGGCGTACACTGGTTTACGCACGGCTATGTGTTTTGTCAACAACGTCATATCATGTGCGTTTTTTTCGTGATTACCTTTTACTAAGCTCATGTTACAAAAATGGAGCGTAACAACCGGGACACCAAAATCAGCGACTGCACGCGCAAGCCCTGCCATGTTGGATTGGTCGCGCAAAAAACCATGGCCGAGAATCAAGGTAAGCTCGCCCTTAACATTGCGCGGTAGATAATGTGTGAAGTGGATGGTGCACCCGGTGGCTGAAGCCAGCATCCCTTTGTCAAGTCGGTAGCGTTGGTTGTCGCTATCGATGGATTTCGTGTTGGATACAGTGCCTGCACAGCCACTACAGAGAAGTACTAAGCCAACACAGTGCAACAACCACCAGTTAAGATACTTTTTTGTTGCGAGTTCAGGCTTTATTCCGGTTGTCAATTCAGTCGTCAGATGCATCGCTATCACCCGGCGCCTTGTGTTGTTTCTTTTTTAAATCTCGTTTTTCACTGAGTCTTTTGACAGAAACATATTCGTATGCAATCCAAGCCAACAAAATGCCTGCAATCAGCAGGAATTCTATTAAAAACAGATGACTCAACGTCGGATGACACCTGTGTAGCCATAGGGCAGTTTACCGGATCCTGCGCGAAGTTCATGACGGCTTGCATGTTCGAGTCGATCGATGATTTTAAGCACAGCCACCATCTCATCACCCGTGGTGGTCGGCTGCTCTACTAATCCGCGATACACCCGTACTGGTTGCGCCGGAGCCGATTCGACCACAGCATCAACCAGGAACGCTGTTTCAGGTGATGGTGGTAATAACAAGTGTTGCTCGCTGACACGTGAAGGTGCTCGCCAGTGTCGGGCGATTAATGCTAGTTTGCCCGTTAGCGGCACAAACGCACGATAGTCGATGACATCGTAATTAGCGCGCGCAATTTCATGTCCAATGTTTGCATACAAATGCCTCGCCATTCGAATACCGCGCTGACAATCGCGTGGCAGCATCGCAATGCCACTATCTGCTTGCGAATAGAGTTGTGATGCTCGATGCAAAACTCGCATGATAACCAATTGCAAACCATTGGCAGACTGAGGTTCGAGCAATTGGTCCGGACTGACACCTGCTTCGGCCAACCAATCCAGCGGCAGATAACAGCGCCCTGATCTGGCATCTTCGCCAACGTCTCGACAGATATTGGTCAGCTGCATTGCCACCCCTAAGTCACACGCACGGGCTACAGTTTGTTTGTCGCGAATACCCATGAGGATCGCCATCATTGCGCCCACTGTTCCCGCTACTCTGGCACCGTAACTCTCGACTTCGGATAAGTTTGCATACGTTCGGCTATCGGCATCCCAGCAAAACCCCTCGACCAATGCATCGAGCAGCGATCGAGGCAGATCATAATGTTTAACCACCGCTCGCAACGCACGATCACTGGGTTCGATCAATGGCTCATGACCAAACACACGTTCAATGCGTGCCTGCACCATCTGTAATGCCAGGGGCTGATCTGTACCGTGATCCACTAGATCATCGGCTTCGCGACAAAACGCATACAACGCCGTTGCTGCATTACGCACTTGCGCTGGCAGTAAATGACTGGCCGCCAGAAACGATTTCGACCCGTTGTTTAACGCACGTCGACAATGGTGCAAATCGGTGTTTGACAAAGGTATCGATGCATCCAGCGAGTCGCTCGCCGTATTGTAACCGGAGTTCACCTGTGATGCTTTGGCTATCCCGTGCTCTGTGTTGGATACACTCATGATTGAAAGTCCCTTGTTTGGATAGTTGTTTTGAACTGCTCTGGCGCTGCTGTTCCGGGTTGCGCCCGTTCTCGAAGTAACGCATCAAACAGCATGGGCGCTTCTTCATGAGCAAGATGACCCAATGCTGGCAATTCAGTTAACGTACTAAATGCTAAACGGGTATTGAGTTGGGTGCATTGGCTTGGAGGCACCGTTTTATCCATCAAACCAATGACCAAGTGCAAGGGTATGTGCATTGATGGCAAACGATGCGCAAACTCGTGAAGATTCCAATGCGCCATCATTTTCAATGCGCCACTGACGTGCTTTTTATCGCTTAGCAGTCGTTGATAGTATTGACGCCCTTCATCATCAATCACCGATCCTGTGTCATTGATCAATCGGGATGTAATATCGCCTTCAACTGCTCTCCAACGGACTAAGCTGGGTATCATGCTGCTGCTAGCCATCAGTTGGGCCAATGGCGAAAACAGTTGGCCAGCCAAACCGCGAAACGGCACTAATGCACCATTAATACTGATGACACATTGAGGCACAGTGTGCTGATCAAGTACCATCTGGCAAGCAATCGCAGCACCGGCTGAATGACCCACTATAAAATCAGGCTGGATATCAAGTTCTGAGAGCAGTAGCGCAATGCTATTGCTCATACCGATCAATGACATGTTGGCATCATCGGGCAAAGCAGTGAATCGATGTCCGGGTAAATCGCACATCACAACACGATAGTGCGAGCTTAAGCGCTGAGCCAACGCGCGCCACGAATGGGTTGATGAACCAGTACCGTGCAGCAGACACATAACCGGCCCTTCGCCCAATATCTGCACGTGCCACTGCATGCAACCAACACGCACGAACTGGCTGAACTCAGACAATGGCCAATCATGCAGTGGTTCGCGCTGAACGACACTCATGACGCGAGCGCTGCATCGGTTGTTGCCGACTTGGCCGCAAGCACCGCGGCGCTAATACTGGCGGCATTGGCTTTGGGTAAAGCGAGATATTGACCTCCCATAGCCGCAGCGAGTTTGCCGGCCAGTGGCGTGACCCGTGTAGCGATATCAATCACGAGTGATTGCATACCCATCGCACGTAGCGCTTGCGCACTCGCAATGGATTGCTGGGACGCACGCGCTCGTCCGCCAATTCCATCGCGATCCACATTCGCCCGCCCGTCAGTTAGCAAACATAACATGGGCGTGTGTCCGGCTTTACGAATACCGACACCGAGTTCTTTGACTAATTCCAGTGCCGACGGTAACGGAGTACCTCCGCCGGAAGGGAAACGCGCCAGCTCGCGTCGCGCGCGAACCAACGATCGAGTTGGTGGCAACACCAGCGTCGCCTGAGCGCCCTGGAAAACAACCAGCGCGACCTGATCGCGACGCTCATAACATTCGGTCAGTAAACGCTCCACCGCACCTTTAGCTTCAGCCAAACGGTGCGCTGCTGCAGAACCGGATGCATCGACAGCAAACACAACCACCGTGTGCGCAGCCTGTTTATATCGGGATGCACGTAAGTCTTGTGGGTAGATGATCGGACGGGTAAGCGCTTGTTCACGTTGTCGCTGCGACTGCCAAGGTGTTGCCTCGCGCAAAGTTGCTAACATATTGATACGTTGGCCGCTGCCCGCCCGGTAACGATCAATACCAACCAAACGGCCACGTTGAGCCTTGTGTACCTGACGACCCGTTCGACCACCGGCCTGCTGTCTGGAAAAGGCGTTGCGCTGAGTGTTGGCTATTGCACTGAGTAACTTCTCTGGCAACGTAACAAGCATTGATTCTTGTTCAGGTTCAGGCTGTTGCTCGGTGCTGCGAGCATGTTGATCAACATCATCCACACTATCGGTTTCTGTTTGCGTTGGATCTTTTTGTGCGTCGTTGCTGTCGTCCGTTACCGAATCAGGTTCGGCTTGATTATCTGGATTGGCATTGTCTTCAAGTTGCTGTGGCTGAATCGATGCTGCGCGCCATGCTAAACACAGGTTCATTGCCACACCGATATCTACATCATTGGCTGTAGTTCGCCCAGCCAGTGTTGCGCTGGCCCGTGCCACTCGAGCACATTGCAACGTTGCGCGCATGGAATCAATGCCGTGATCGCGAGCAGCCAAACACACAGCCTGTACCTGCTCAACAGTGAGTTGTGCCGAACGATGTAGCGCTGCACGAACAACCCGTGAGCAGTGTTCTACGTCTAACGCAAAACCTGCGGCCATTTGCGCGTCAAACAATGTATCGTCGAACAATTGGGCGTCCAGGTTTCGGTCATCAAGCAATTTATCGTTAAGCAAAGTGTCGCCGTGGATAGCACTGGCGTGTACCGGCATAACACAAAATGCCAGTCGATCAATTAGCGCAAGACTCACGTTGCCTGCTTCTTCCTCATGCACATTGGCGATCACACAGACTCTGGCTGGCGTGCCATTGATCTGTCCTGAATCCAGCGCCTGACACAGTGCGTGTAGATTCTCTGCTGGCTGACGTTCCGGCGAAGGCAAAATCAACAGTGATTGATCGGCACGTGACAACACGCTGTGGTAATGCATTGGTTGGCCTTGCAACAACGTGTTCATGACATCGATGCCACCCGTGAGTTGCTCGTAACCACAGTTCAAAGGTAAACGCTGCGGTTCGGTGAGTTGATTACAGGCTAAACGTAATGCGGTTAAGCGAGTTACCCAGGTTGAAGCAGCATCAATATCGGTACTGTCGAGCAACGCACCGCCAAGCTGATGACCGTCCAACGCAAGCAGCACCATACATTGATTTTCAGGAGCCAGCGCCGAGAGCTCCAACGTGTATTCGTGTGCAGTCACTGTTTCAGGCGCAGCTGATTTAGTCTCAGGCAGCGTCTGCATTGAACAACTCGCTCAGCACCCGTTCCACGCGCGCTGATGAACCGGATTCATCCAATGGGTCGCGACGCAGTCTGTGTCGCAGCGTCATACTGGCTACCTGAATCACGTGTTTTGTTGCAACAGTCGGCTCACCTTGCAACGCGGCGAGCGCGCGCGCAGCGCGCAATAAGGTTAAGTCACCGCGCAAGCCATCAGTACCCAGACGCACACACAGTTGCGAGATCGACTCGCGTATATCGCCTGGCAGGCTAACGCTTGATAAGGCTTTACGTGCACGCACGATGCGCCGTTGAATTTTCTTGTCTTCTTTTTGCCATTGTTTAACGAAACCAACCGGATCGCGATCAAACTCATCGCGCCGGGTGACTACCATCATGCGTTGTTCGATGTCGGTCGGTGTGCTGACTTCTACACTCAGTCCAAATCGATCGAGCAGTTGCGGGCGCAGTTCACCTTCTTCCGGATTGCCACTGCCAATCAATACAAACCTGGCATCGTGCCGTTCGCTGATGCCGTCACGTTCCACAACATTAACACCCGATGCAGCAACGTCTAGTAAGACATCAACAATGTGATCTTCGAGTAAATTGACTTCATCTACATACAGATAACCACGATGGGCATCGGCGAGTAACCCGGGTTTAAATCGCTTCTTCCCGGTGCTCAATGCATACTCAATATCGAATGCGCCAACAACTCGATCTTCTGTGGCACCCAATGGCAGATCAATGACCGGCACAGCACGTTCAATGGATTCGACGCGTCCGTCCAGCGCGTGACAACCGGCACACGTACAGTGTTTTGCGGCGTCAGGTGTTGCGTTATATTGGCATCCGTTAACCGATTGCATCGAGGGTAGCAATGCCGCCAAGGCACGAATCGCCGTTGATTTACCGGTGCCGCGATCACCAAGAATCAGTACGCCACCCACTGACGGGTCGACCGCGGTAATTAGCAGCGATTGCTTCACTTCATCCTGACCGACCACCGCCGAAAATGGATACGTTGCTTGCATGTAAACTCCAACTGACATTGTCAACTCGACTCAGTCTTGATTCAATTAATTAAAGTCCACCCTTAATTTACGATTAATTTGCGCCCACTCGATAAATATCAACAGTTCAGTCATCGCATAACTCGAGAAGATCATACAAATACCACGACAACAACAGCAATAGCGTGCCAACCACACTCAGCACCTGCAGCATTGGTGAGAACCTGAATACATACAACAAGGCGGCTATCAAACCGATAAGCAGCAAACCGACCAGACGTGCGTTGAGCATCGCCATACGCGCGCGGCGCCTATCACCCTCTACCTCGTGCGCATCGAGCTCCTCCATCGTCTCGTAGTAGTAGATGTCGCCTTGCACCGGCGTTATTGTTGTGTTGATTTTATTCACCTGTTCCCCTTTGCTGTTCCCCTTCGCGCTGTAATCACCGCTAAGCCGCGCATACCGATTTACGTTTACTGTTCACACTATTAATGACAGTCACCAAGGCGATAACCAACCGGTCTATATCGTCATCGGTGTGTTGCGGCGATGGCGTCAGACGCAGCCGCTCCGTACCCATTGCCACGGTTGGGTAGTAGATCGGTTGAACATAGATGCCGTGATCTTGCAATAGTAGATCGCTGATTCGCTTGCATTTAATCGGACAGTTAATCATGACCGGCACAATGTGACTCGGGTTATCCATCACGGGGATACCCGCCTTGGTCAGTTTGCTTTTCACCTTTGCAACGTTGTCGCGTTGTCGCTTGCGCTCGGTAGCACTTACTTTTAAGTGTTTGATGCTGGCTGTGGCGCCGGCTGCCACAGCCGGTGGCAATGCCGTCGTGAAAATAAAGCCCGACGCATAGCTTCGAACAAAATCACACAGTTCCGTTGATGCTGCTATGTATCCACCCATCACACCAAACGCTTTTGCGAGCGTGCCTTCAATGACCGTTAAGCGCTCACTAACGCCCTCACGCTCGGCGATGCCGCCACCGCGCGGACCATACAAGCCAACAGCGTGTACTTCATCAAGGTAGGTAATGGCATTATGCGCGTCAGCCACATCACAGATTTCAGCAATCGGCGCAATGTCTCCGTCCATTGAATAGACCGACTCAAATGCAACTAACTTTGGCACAGAAGGTGGTAGCTCAGCGAGTAATCGGTTCAGATCTTCCGGGTCGTTGTGCTTGAACAATTTTTTCTGCGCCCGACTATGGCGAATGCCTTCGATCATGGATGCATGATTCATTTCATCTGATAAAACCACACACCCGGGCAGTTTAGACGCAAGCGTACCCAGTGCAGCCCAGTTTGATACATAACCTGACGTAAACAACAGAGCCGCCTGCTTTTGATGCAGATCGGCCAGCTCCTGTTCCAGCAACACATGGTAATGATTAGTACCCGCAATATTGCGGGTACCACCAGCGCCGGCGCCGCATCGATTCAAGGCATCATGCATAGCCTTCAGAACTTTAGGGTGCTGACCCATACCCAAATAATCATTGGAGCACCACACAGTGACCGGCTTCTGTTGATCGCCTTGATGTTGCATTGCTTGTGGAAACGCGCCCGCTTGCCGTTCGATGTCGGTAAAAACACGATACAAGCCTTCGCTTCGAAAAGTGTCTAATTCGGATTTAAAAAAAGCTTGATAGTCCACGTCAAGCTACCTCCATCTCTATTATTGTTTTGGATATATTACAAAGCCGCACGGCGCTGTGCCCACGACCACAAAGAAAACCATTTTATCGGCAACACCAGCACCCAATGCTCGATGATGGCCAGCACCAACAAACAGCCAACCAACATCAACGAGGTGTGACCAAACACATCACTTTCGACATCGGGCATACGACCAAACAACCAAACGCACATACTCGTTGCGAGCAAGACCGAAAGCAGAAAAAATGCACTGATGCGTTGCTTTCCGCGATAACTCATGAGGTACTGCAACCGTTTCGGCAGCCACTGTTCCGGTAAATACGCCACCCCAAAAAACACATTTAATTCAGCGCTGATGCGCATCAGCCACAACACGAGATAGGTGTATAAAGCAACCTTATTAGGCGAATCGACCACCATGATAAACAGTACAAGTGCTCCTGCGGCGATAGCCACCTCGTGGAACAACATTGCTTGCAACGCATACCAAAAACGTTGTCTGGTAGAAACACCTGCTGGGCATCGGTCGGTTCGCGGGCCCATTACTACCCCACTGTAGTGCAGTAGTTCCATCCAACCCCAAATAATCAAAGCGCTGCTAAATGCAGCGTAGCTCGACCACTGCGTTGTCTGTGTGCGTAACCACATCAGCGCCAACAGTACGAAGAACACAAGTAAGCCATACACCCACACCGATGATCGGTAGGCGCTTTGCGGTAAACGGTCCAGACGCAACACCACACCGGTACCTAACCACCACAACAACACACAGAAAAAAATGGGGGCGATGTATTCCATCATTCAGCCAGCTTTACTTGAGCACGCACAGATCATTACCAGGCCGGTGTCAAACGCACCGTTGTTGGTACGTTGTTGTCAATTACGGGCAGTGCATACAATCTGACAAACGCAAAACCGGCTCCCAACGCATACCCAGCCGCTTTGAGTTTTCCGCCAACACCGCCGGCGGCTTTGGCCTCACCCATAGCGTTCACGTAGTGTGCGATCTTTCTCAATAGCGGCAAAAATTTGTGGTGATCCTGATCTAACTTGAACGGGAACACCTGCTCTGAAATCGTCGAGGTAATTCGAAATACGTGCATGTCGTACTCGGTAATATCAACACCAAGCGCTGCGTGAAACACCGGTCGTTGATGGTCCCGTACAAACATGGTTGCATACACCGCGTTAAGGAAAAAGCGTATCCACAGTTTATTGGTACCGCGCAGCAGTTCAGGCTGTGCGCGCATCAATAACGCCAATGCATCACCGTGCCTGAATTCATCATTGCACCATTGTTTAAACCATCGAAAAATCGGATGAAACCGTTTCTCAGGATTGGCTTCGAGCTGCCGGTATATTGCAATATAGCGAGCGTATCCGATCTTTTCAGACAGATAGGTTGCATACAAAATAAACTTGGGCTTGAAGTACTTATACTTTTTTTGCTTTCGTAAAAAACCAAGATCGACACCGATACCGAAATCTTTTAAGCAATGATTGATAAACCCGGCATGACGCGACTCGTCACGAGCCATGTATCCCATCAACTCCTTGATATCCGGATTTTTTGCTTGCTTTTTTACATCCGAGTACAGCACGCAACCAGAAAATTCACTGGTCACCGAACTAATGAGAAAGTCGACAAACTCTTCATATAGTTCCGGTGGCAAAGCTTCCACCTCTTTAACAAAATCTTCAGGGCGAACAAAGTGCTCGCGGTTGCTATCGGTCGCAAACTCCGCCATCAACGCATCCCACTCCTGACGCACTGGTGTTACGTCGAACCGATCCATGGCATCAAAGTCGGTCGTGTAAAAACGCGGGCTTAAGATCGTATCCTGCTTAGCTGTTTCGGTAGATTGCTCGCTATTGCGGCGGTTACCAACCGTGGATTTGCTTGCAGGCGTTGGGGCCACTGCGGTCGCGCTATCATCGTTAGTCGTCATTAGTGTTTCCCTCTGTTGTTCGTATGCTCATCATCGGCGGAGCTTACCTTTGTATCCGCGAGGCCGATGGCTCTAATACCGTTGAATCTAAAAACTGTGCAAATGTAGCGACGTTGTTCGGTCCAAATGCATTGAGTAATAACGACGTACCTGTCGCGTGGTCCAACAATACAAGTCGTTGTGCTGACTCGGCTCTGAGTTCAAACGGTTTATTGTCGTCAAAACCTTGTGTACGGCGTTCGCGAGTCAACGAGCGCAAAATGCCACGGACAAACGAACCTTCCCCGGATGGAAAAACATGCACCACGGAATTAGTGATTTGATCACGCACCTCAACTGCGCCGTTGTCCAGGTCGTTGAACATCAGTAGCTTAGTATCTAACGGGAATCCAGGGGTCGCTTCGTACACTGCAGAGTCGCCCGTGTTTTGTACCCAGCCTGCTTGGCTGGCCCAGACCATTGAAACCACCACCGACAGCATCAGACCAATGGCTACAACGGGCATTAACGGTCGTTGCACACGACGACTCATACCGGCTCCATCGGGGTTGTTCCGTGACGTTCAATTTTTGTTACAGCGCTTTGATCTGCATACTCAACAACCGCATCAGTCAATATGCTTGCGGCCTCGTCCAAGCCATCAACACAAACGAGCATTGGCTGTGGTGACATCCATCGCCATGGCCGAACGTGAGGCCACAATACAAAATACGAGATACGGGCATTGTCAGCCAACGCCAAAGCAATATTGCCGCTATCATTGTCGACATTACGTACGCTGGCTTGTTTGATTTTGCTAAACGGCACATTCATGGTGATTTGTACGGCAATGCCGAAGCGTAGCGTGACCCGACGAGTTGTCAGTGAATAAACTGTGGTTCGCGCATACAAATACGCCAACAAATAGAGCAACCCAACACCTGCACACATTGCCATGAAAGGCAGGACCAACACGTCAATCGACCATGTTCCATTTGTCTGCCAGTATGCTACCGAGCGCCACAGACCGATCAGTGCAAACCACGCAATGACTTTATTGACATGCAACACATGGCGAGCAACCATCGCAGTTTTAGGTGAGCGCTGCCACAGCAATCGTTCGCCAACGGGCAAGCGCTCTGGCAAACCGACTAACGGTTCTTCTTCATGCTCGCGAACATAGTTGCTGGCTCGCGCGCTCATGCAATTGCCTCATCGACTGGATGTGATGCATACAAATACCCGCCGCCATAATAGGCCATGATGCGTTCCTCTTCGAGCAGCGTGACCTGCTCGGGGTGCGCGGTTGTGGGAACGCCAGCGAACTGAGCTGCATTGATTGAGACTACATCCACGCGACGAATTTTGCGATGCACTTTTGTCATGTTCATTGGTAGCAACACACGCTGATGTTCCGCTGTTACAGCCACTTCCACCTCAAGATAGCGCAGCACCATCTCGGAACAATCGACCCACACATCAACCACTGTGC
Source organism: uncultured Granulosicoccaceae bacterium (assembly GCA_964390335.1). GTDB lineage: Bacteria > Pseudomonadota > Gammaproteobacteria > Granulosicoccales > Granulosicoccaceae > Granulosicoccus. The sequence continues at coordinate 174,070 of CAYMHU010000002.1, forward strand.
CTGCCGTCATGCCGTCAGCACCAACGACTGCCATGCCTATTGGATCAGGGTCACGCGAGTGCAATCGAATTTCATGCTGGGCACGCATTGGCACGATGCGAGGATGACCTTCCATGGTGACATCTGGCGTGTCATGACGTTCTGCCCAGGAACCCGGACCCACACCTGCCGCCATTGGATCGCCAACCGGATCAAACGGTGAGCCGTAGGGCGCGCGTGATTTGCGCAGCGCGGGAACGCGTTTATCGCCATTATCTCGCGGTGCTTGCACCTTGCGACCGTCAGCGAGTAGAAATGTTTTGGGGCTTGGTACCGACGGTATGGTACTGACCACCCTCGTGTGCGGATCTTCCGATTCAAGCGGGAAACCTTCGCGCTTGTCTTCGCGACGCAAATAAACAATCAATGCGAAGAAAAATGCCCAGAATACATACAGTACGACCTGAGCAACATCTAAGTATGCGGTTAGAGCTCCTGTTGGCATCTGTCCACTCCTCTATTTGTTTTAACAGTTTGTGTTGAATACATAAGGTTCACACTTAGCCCGGAAACGCTTCTAAGCCAAACTCTTTAGAATCGGCAATGGGTTTTGATTGCAACCGCCCAACGAGTGGCCCAATCACGATGAGCGTCATAAATAACAATCCGATTTCAATTAAATACACGACGGTGTAACCGGTGTGGTTCATGTTTAATGTAGTACCCAGATCACCGCGCTGTGCAAGATGCGCAACAAGGTCGCGAAGCGTACCGCCAACTGCGATTGCAAGCCCGGCCGAGCAGGCTTGCACAGCGCCCCACATCCCGAGCGCCAGACCCGTTTGTTCACTGCCATCGCGTCGCCGCATCTCCATGCTCAGCATACTGATCGAGAACAACCCGGCACTCATACCAATCAAGAACGTGCCACACTGAAACGCGGCAACCGACTGCAGTGGCGCTGCAAAGATGACGGCGGCGAATGCAAACAGACCAAGTGTTACGCCGTAAGCAGCCACTCGGCACGGATCGACGTTAGCACTCATTGATCGAGCAGCAAGACCAAAGCCCAGCAAGGTGCCGGCGACCAGAATCGCAGTTAGCATGGTCGTAGCGCTGATATTCAATCCCAGCACCTCGCCACCATAAGGTTCGAGCAGCACGTCCTGCATACTGAACGCTGCCGTACCTAAAGCGAGCGCCAATAAAAAACGCCGGGTGGCTCGATCGCTCATGTACCGCGACCATGAGGCAATAAAATTGGGCCTGTGACGATCGTGGTGTGTTTGTGCCCGATCTGCGACCTCTTGTTTCCATGCAGCCAGTAAATTAAATACGAGAATTAACAGCGCTGATCCCTGTAACACCTGAATCAGCCGAACCTGCGTGAAGTCTGACAGCAACCATGAAAACACCATTGAACTTGCCACCATGCCCATCAGCAGCATAACGTACAGAAGCGCAACAACGCGTGTTCTGCTTTGCACTGGCGCAATGTCAGTTGCGAGCGCCAAACCAGCAGTCTGGACCATGTGCACACCCAGACCAACTAACAAAAACGCCAAGGCTGTTGCTGCTTGTGCAAACCACATGGGCCAATGCGTATCCCCGGAGATCAAGATCAACGCAAACGGTAAAATAGCCAACCCGCCAAACTGCAGCATAGACCCGATGAATAAAAACGGCACGCGTCGCCAGCCCAAATAGGATGCATAGTTGTCTGATCGATGGCCAACCAAAGCTCTTAACGGTGCGATCATCAATGGCAACGCGATCATCAACGCCACCAAAGTAGCCGGCACTCCCAGCTCTACGATCATGACGCGGTTCAAGGTGCCGTTGAGCAACACAAAGGTGAGCCCGGCCCCAATCTGAAATAGCGACAAACGCAACAATCTGGACAGCGGTAATTGCTGCGTTGCCGCATCGGCAAACGGCAGCGCTTTTGCGCCAACGCGTTTCCAGAAGTTAAGCGTGTCGCGAGAGGCACTCATGTCGGTAGCAATTCCAGCGCATGCGATTTATAAAACAGCGTATCAACCCGATTCTGCCGGGCAACAAGCCAGTGTAATAACACGTCATCTTGCTTGAATTCTTCGTGCAGCTTTTTGATGGCGACTGGCACGATCGCAGGTGAGCGATCCTTTTTCGGAAACAACTTGCCGCTTTTATGCATTAACGATAGCAGCGGCGTGCGCGGGGCTACAGTGAATAAAACGCTGTGCTCGGTCTGTTCGCACAGGCGCGCTAGCGCATTAACGATATCGCCAGATTCGTAGTGAATCAATGAATCCATCGCAACCACATGATCAAAACGACCTAACGATGCATCAAGCATGTCGCCGCTAATAAAATCGATACTGCCTGTCAGCGTAGGATTGGCTGCCGGTTGTACGGTCGCCTCATAGCGCTCTTTAGCAAGTTGCACCAGCGTCGGCGAAAGATCGATCGCGACCACATCCGCACCGCGCGCGGCAAGCTCGGCTGCTAGCATGCCGGTTCCACAACCTGCATCAAGAATGCGCCGGCCCGTTAAATCTTCAGGTAACCACGAACTTAAGGTAGTCAACATTTGCGCACGTCCGGCTCTAACGGTGGCGCGAATACGTGACACAGACTCATTACTTGTGAGTTTTTTCCACGCTTCAGCTGCGGTCTGATCAAAGTAAGTCGCAATTTCGCTTCTGCGATTCTCGTACGCACCCCCGTTTTCAAAGCCAACTTGAGTCATTAGTCAAACCCCAGTAAATCAAATATTTCACGATCCTTCATTGGGCTCGCAATCAGTGGGTCTGTGCCATCCCACAGCGCCTGCGCCAGCCGCAAATACTCAGTCTGCACAGCAGCCAATTCAGGCGAGTCTTCCATCTCAAACAGCGTGGCCTTCTTTAAACGACTGCGTCGAATCACATCAAGATCCGGGAAATGGGCCAAGGTGTTCATGCCCACAACATCGTTAAATCGTTGAATCTGATCGGTGTCGGCACTGCGATTGGCGATGACACCACCCAAGCGAACCGAATAGTTTTTTGACTTCGCTTTGATTGCAGCCACAATGCGATTCATCGCGAATATGGAATCGAAATCGTTCGCTGCGACCACCAGTGCGCGTTGCGCATGTTGCAACGGGGCTGCAAAGCCACCACAAACTACATCGCCCAACACATCAAAAATCACGACATCGGTGTCTTCAAGCAAATGGTGCTCTTTGAGTAGTTTCACTGTTTGTCCAACAACGTACCCACCACATCCGGTTCCCGCGGGTGGTCCACCGGCTTCCACGCACATCACTCCGCCATAGCCTTCAAACACAAAGTCATCGGCTCGCAACTCTTCAGAGTGAAATTCTACCGACTCAAGGATATCGATGACTGTTGGCGTGAGTTGCTTGGTTAGCGTAAAAGTGGAATCGTGTTTTGGGTCACAGCCGATTTGTAATACGCGTTTACCCAGTTTTGCAAACGCAACAGACAGATTCGATGATGTCGTGCTCTTACCAATGCCGCCCTTACCATAAACCGCGAATACTTTTGCACCCTCGATCTGCACATCTTCATCCATTTTGAATTGCACACTACCGGCCCCATCGGGTGGTCGGGTACTTTCCGCATGAATTGGTATAAATTTACCTGTCACCGCTGAGGTGGATTGTCCTGTCATGCTCTAGCCCCTTCCACTATGCCTTCTAATCGATCTTCCAAGTCTTCACCGGCGGCATTCAATGCCTCTAGTGTCCGCTCGTCTGGTTGCCAATAATTTCGTTCGTGTGCTTCGTGCAATCTATTCACGACCCGCAAGGACGCATCAGGATTGAGATCGGCAAGCCGATTTCGCATCTGTTCATCCAGTAAAAATGTGTCGGTCAATTGCTGATAGACCCACGGCTTGACCTGCTCTGTTGTTGCCGACCAACCCAGGGTATTCGTGACTTGCATTTCGATGTGCCGCACACCCTCGTAACCGTGTTCGAGCATTTGTTCATACCACTTCGGGTTCAATGCACGCGTACGCGTTTCGAGTTCGACTTGTTCGGATAAGGTGCGAGTTTTTGCTTCACCTTTCGTGTCATCGCTAATGTAGAGTTTCGGAGCGACATTGTCGGCGTTGGCGCGCTGCGCACAACGACTGATACCCCCAAGCGAGTCGTAATAGTGATCAATTGACGTGATGCCAATCTCGACCGAATCGAGATTCTGTGTCGCGACTTCTACCCGCGACAAAATATTCTCGAACAGTTCGGTGCGCTGTTGATTCTCGCCATGTCGACTGTAGGCAAATGATTTACGGTTAGCAAAAACATTTGCAAGTTCGTTTTCATCTGACCACCCACCATCATCAATCAGGTGATTAATGTTGGACCCATAAGCACCATCGGCGTTACTGAACACGCGAAGTGCAGCTGTTTCAAGATCACATTGGTTGTCGCGTTGATACGCCAATGCATTCTTGCGGACAAAATTCATCGTCAACGGCTCATCGTCGGCCGATGCAGCCAGCCATGCAGCCTCGGCAAGCAGTCGCGTTTGCTGCGGCAATAGATCCCGAAAAATGCCTGACAAGGTCATCACGACATCGACGCGCGGCCGACCATGAGTGTCCAGATCGATGAGCTTTGCGCCACATAAACGCCCGTAGTTGTCAAAGCGTGGCGCAGCGCCCAGCAACGACAAGGCTTGCGCGATCGGCGAGCCTTCAGTTTTTAAGTTATCCGTACCCCATAACACCATCGCGACGGTTTCAGGAAAGGTATGGCCTTCTGCCAAATGACGATCAATCAAGGATTGCGCAGCCACTTCGCCAGTTCGCATGGCACTGGCACTGGGCATGCGATACGGATCAAAGCCGTGTAAGTTTCTGCCTGTTGGCAAAATCTCGGGTGTGCGCATTAAGTCCCCACCAACGACCGGTGCAATGTATTGCCCATTGAGCGCTTTGAGCACAGCTGGTAACTCTGAGTCAGTTTGTAATGCGCGATTGATCTTATCGAGCGATTCATACAACGGATGCAGCGCTGGCTCGCTGGAACCTTGTATGGAGGACAACGGTTGATCCGCGGCCAACGATACAACTTGATCAACAACAGAGGCCACATCAACCATAGCATCGGA
>CAYMHU010000002.1:179256-207351 GCA_964390335.1 uncultured Granulosicoccaceae bacterium
CATAGCATCGGAGGTGTTTGATGCGCTGGCGTCGGCATCGCACTCGGTTACATTTTCCACTTCTGCTATCGCGTGGAGTAGCTCGCGTCGTTGCTCAGTGTCGATGGTTTTCCCAACCACATGCAAACCATGCGGTATCAAGGTGCTTTCCAATTCGGCTAATGCGATGCGACACGCCTCTACATAGGGATCAGCAGAGCCATTAATTAATCCGCTATCGATATTCAGATCGATATCATTCGCCTGGGTTTGTATCAGATCGATCAGCTCGGTGTGTTGGTTGCGCTCGGACGGTGCCGTGTTTCGCCATCGATCTATGCTGCTTTGTAAATCCAGTAAACCTTTATACAAACCGGCATGGGTGACTGGTGGCGTCAGGTAACTGATTAACGTTGCACCTGCGCGCCGCTTTGCAATCGTACCTTCAGACGCATTATTGGCTGCATACAGGTAATAGTTAGGAAGCGCGCCTATTAACCGATCTGGCCAGCATGCTTGACTCATACCGGTTTGTTTACCCGGCATAAACTCGAGGGCACCATGCGTACCAAAATGCAACACTGCATGCACGTGCCGATCTTCACGCAAGTACCGATAAAACGCCGAGAACGCATGGGTCGGAGCAAACCCGCGCTCAAACAGTAAACGCATGGGATCACCTTCATAGCCAAAACCGGGCTGAACACACACATCAACCTGTCCGAATCGCTGACCCAAAATAAACAACTCGCGTCCGTTGCTCAATTGCTTACCTGGCGCTGCACCCCACGCACTTTCAATCTCTTCCAAATAAGGTTCTCGTTTGATGTGATCATCGACCGGAACACAACTCAAAACGTTTGCGTCCGTGCCAAATTGCTCTGCATTACCGCGCAGGATTTGCTCACGCAATACATCAACACTTTCGGGAAGCTCAACCGTATAGCCCTCACGCTGCATGGCGCGTAATGTGTTGTAAACCGACTCGAACACAGACAGGTGTGCTGCTGATCCTACGGCTCCGGCATTGGGTGGAAAATTAAAGATAACAATCGCAATACGCCGTTCGGCTCGTGGGGTTGTGCGCAAGCGTACTAGTTGATCGACGCGATCACACAACTGATTCACACGTTCGGGGTGCGGCAGCATATCTGCCGCCTGTGCATCCGGCGCAGACAACGTGCGTCCGGCAAACACCATTGGATTGGTTGCGCCATCGAGTTCGGGTATCGCTACCATCATGGCAGATTCGACGGGCAGTAAACCCTGCTCGCTGCCTTCCCATTGTTCAAGCGTCTGAAAGTCCAGACCCATCGCTGATAAGTAAGGCACATCCAACTTGGAGAGTATGGCCTCTGCAGCACTGGCATCGTTATACGCAGGGCCGCCCACCAACGAAAAACCGGTTAACGAGAGCAACGCATCAATACAGGTTTTGCCGTCTTTAATAAAGTAACGTTCAATTGCCGGACGCGCATCTAACCCCGACGCAAACGCCGGCACCACTTCGTAACCACGCTGCTCGAGCGTTGCGATGACTGCATCGTAGTGAACGGTGTTTCCAGCAAGCAGATACGAGCGCATCAACAACACACCGATCCGACCTTTTACCTGTCGATCACTAGTCAACAATGCTGCGTCATCAGCAGCCATCTGCTCGGGCAACGACGGATGATAAATGCCCACATCGTGATACTGCTTTGGAACAGACACCGATAATGCACCGCGCAGCGCCATGCGTTCGCCGTCAGCGTATTCATTGACCACCATGCGCACCATATTCAATGCGTTTTGCTCGGAGCCTGCTAACCAGTACTGCAGTACCAAAAAATAATGGCGAATATCCTGCGCTGTACCAGGGATGTATTTAAGAATGCCGGGGATGCGTCGCAGCATGGCCATCTGCATCTTGCCACTGGATGCAGACTTTTCACGCGAACGTGATTTTCGTAGCCGTTTAAAAAACGCGCTGGCGCGCCCATCACTGCCGTTCATGGCAAACCGCCCCATGCGCGTGAGCTTGACGATGTCACCCGAGCACATGCAACAGATCATGGCATCGCAGTGTTCCCGGCGCGCTCGAAGTGGCTCTATGACCGCGTTGATGTGATCTTCCATGAACAGCATGGTCACAATCAGGATATCGGCGGTGGCGATGTCGTCGTGACAACGCTGCAGGGATTGCGCATCACGGCCCCATGCGCCTGCGGCGTGCAAACTGACGGTGATGCCCGTGTTATCTGCACGCAGTTGTTCGTTAACACGCGCGATTGTGCTGGACAGATGATTGTCCAGCGTGACAATGACCACGCGCATTGGCGTATTAGCGACTGTAGTGTGCTTTTGCATCGTACAGTGTCTCTATGGTGATTTGATCAAGACCGAACTCGGTGGCGTAGCGCTCGGTGTTGGTTCTGGCTTTGGTGCGTACAAAGAACGGGATTTTCTTCAGTTCTTTTTCAGCATCAGGTGTCCAGCCAAGCACGGTATCGGCTTGCGCATCCAAGGTGGGTTTTGCTGTTGGCGCGTTGTCCGTTTTTGTCATACCCAAATGCGATGGTGCAGAGTCATCATTAAATTCAAAATCTTCAGTGAACATGCCCAACAGATGTTCTTCAAGACCCATCATTAATGGGTGCACCCAACTGTCGAATAGCACATTGGCACCTTCATAACCCATTTGCGGCGCATAACGCGCTGGCACATCTTCAACATGAAATGGCGCTGAGATGACACAACAACCGATACCCAATCGCTTGGCAATGTGGCGCTCCATTTGTGTACCAAGCACTAACTCTGGTTCGCATTGCTTGACCGCGTCTTCCACATCGAGATAATCGTCTGTAATTAACGCATTAATGCCATAACGTTTTGCAGCGTCTCTAACAGGGCGGGCAAACTCTCGGCTATACGTGCCAAGACCCACAACCTCAAACCCGAGTTCATCTGACGCAACACGTGCAGCGGCAATCGCATGGGTTGCATCACCAAAGATAAACACACGTTTACCTGTTAAGTAATTGGAATCGATTGAACGCGAATACCAGGGCAACCGTGACGCATCCGCATTAAGTAGCGGCGTTGGGTCGATGTTGACAGTTTGTGCTATCGCCTCGATAAACTCTCGCGTGGCACCCACACCAATAGGCACAATGTCGATATAGGGTTGCCCGCATTCACGTCGAAGCCACTCGCACGCAGTTTGACCAACTTCAGGGTATAAACACACATTGGCGTCCGCCAACGGAATGCGCTGAATGTCGGCAAGCGTTGCACCCAGTGGTGCAACAACGTTAACGCGAACCCCAAGTTGCGCTAACAGAGCACTGATTTCTCGTACATCATCACGGCATCGAAAACCCAGGGAGCTGGGTCCGATGATATTGACTGACGGAGTATCGGGTGCGCTAGTCTCCTGCGAGTCAGCGCTTTGGTTTGGCGCTTCGCTGCTGGCTTGTGAATCGGCAACCGTGTGCGTATCGTTGTCACGCTTTTTAAGCACGCGTCGAATCAGGGCATAAAGCGTTTCGCTGGCCCCGTGGTTTTCCTTGCGTGAGTAGGCTGGTAGCTCCAATGGCACAATGGGTACATTCAATCCCATGCCTTGGGCCAGAGATGCCGGTTGATCCTGTATTAGCTCAGCCGTGCAGGATTCCCCAACAAACAAGATATCGGGCTTAAAACGTTGTACTGCTTCTTGTGTTGCTTCAACAAACAGATTGGCAGTATCACCACCTAAATCTCGCGCCTGGAAGGTGGTATACGTTACAGGTGGCCTATGACCCTGCCGTTCGATCATGGTGAACAATAAATCTGCGTACGTATCGCCCTGCGGAGCGTGCAATACATAGTGCGCATTGTGCATCGAGTTTACTACCCGCATTGCCCCGACATGCGTCGGGCCTTCGTATGTCCACAATGACAGTTTCATGCCGGCACCTTCATGCTGGAACCTTGAGCTTGTTCAAGCGCTTTAACGGCTTTGCAAACAACGCGGCCAGATCGGCTGCCTGCTCAAATCCATGGATCGGACTGAATACCAGTTCGATACTCCATTTTGTTAAGTGCCCTTCAGCCTCAAGCGGATTGCCAAGCCCCATACCACACACGGTTAAATCAGGCGCGTTGTCTCGTAATCTGTCAAGCTGCAACTCAACATCTTGCCCTTCGGTCAAGCGAATACCGGAGGGCAATTGTGCTAAATCATGACCCACAACCTGTTTATCCAGAAACGGAACACCGACCTCAACGATTTGCATACCACACTCGGCTGACAGGAAACGCGCCAGTGGAATCTCGAGCTGTGAATCTGGGAAGAACGTGATCCGCTTGCCGTTTAACTTTGGCGTGACCTTCTGCAATGCATTGGTTGCCCGCCGAACTGGTGCTGCCATCACGGCATCGAACTTGTCTGCATCGACATCGAACGCTTCGGCAATAGATTTAAACCATTGGTAGGTGCCTTCCACACCAAAAGGAAACGGTGCCGCTATATGTTGTGCGTCCAATCGCTGCAATGCGCGCAACGTTTCTCCAACAAAAGGCTGCGCCAGAATGACTTTCGTTTGCGCATTCACTACCGGCAATGCAGATGCCGTTTTCGATGGTAAGAATGCAACCGAATCAATGCCCAAGTCCGACAACAATCGAACGAACTGATCTTCAACGACATCTGCAAGCGTACCCAAGACAAGTAACTGAGTGGACTCGCCTGCTGTCGGTAAATGTTGCACCATGGCCTTCAGACAAGTGTCTTCGCCCTGCGTGAATGTAGTTTCGATACCGCTACCCGAATAACTTAAAACACGCAGCCTGCCCGCTTGGAGTTTAGTGAGTCGCTCTGCAGCTTTTTCCAAATCAAGTTTAATCACCTCCGATGGGCACGACCCGACTAAAAAGAGTGTTTTGATTTCAGGCCGTCGCTCGCACAACTGAGCCGTGATACGCTCAAGCTCATCGTTAAAATCAGCCATGCCTGACAGGTCACGGTCATCAAGAATGGCAGTCCCGAAACGTGGTTCAGCAAATATCATCACGCCCGCGGCCGATTGCAATAGGTGTGCACAGGTGCGCGAACCGACCACTAGAAAAAAGGCATCCTGCATGCGACGATGTAACCAGACGATGCCGGTTAACCCGCAGAACACTTCGCGTTGACCACGTTCTTGCACAACCGGTATGGAAGCCAGCTTTTGACTAAAATCGTCGGCATCCGCTCGGTTAGACACTCGCGCCGATGTCCACTCAGACTGCTGTCCGTGCATGCTATCCACTGCGCTGCTCAACCAGAACATGTAAATCAGGGTGTGCCGCTTCTAAAGCGGTTGCGTCAGCTTCTGCTAACGCCTGGGCAACCCGTGCCATTCGAAACTTAATCAAAAATTGCAGCGCGTTGATCGTGTAAAGCAGGTACGCAAGCAACGCGAGCCACATCAAGCCATTAGCGTCCAACACTCCGTATATCAATGCCACGACGTACAGCGTATGGAATAACACGACGAACAGGCTAACCACGTCTTCCCAAAAAAAAGGCTTGGCAAATAAATACTGGCCAAACACCTCGCGCTCCCAGATCGCGCCTGTGAGCATAATCAGACAAAGCAACGCAGTTTTGATCAGGATTGAGACCGTGGCTGCGGTTTCGCCTTGCCCGGTCCACAGGAATCGGACAATTAACGCAAGACTGATCAGGAAAACCAGAAACTGAAGTGGCGCAAGCACACCCTGAACCAGGGTCCATTTGGACCGATTCCGGGTCGCACGCTGCTCAACTGTGTAAAAATCACCGGACGGATTCAACCAGACTCCCCTGTTTCGACGCCAATTTTAATAGGACTCAGTACAGTCTATGTCTGTTTCGGGATTTATGTCAATTATAATTGACGTCATTTTTAGTTGACAGATCGCCCGTTGATCAGGCATCGTACTTACCAGTACACACGCAGCGGGCCCACCCACTGCTGAACGTAGCCGTGGAAACGCCGTGGGTTTGTTCGGCTAATGGTTCTCACTTCGAGGCAATGGATGAAAATTAATCGCCAACGCTCTTTAACTTGCTTTCTCGGTAGCCCCTCAGCATGCGCGGCTCAACAGGGTCAACGTGCTTTTTCCGGGGCCGGGGCGTGACATTGGGCAGTCAAGAATTATCCGACATAGAGCGGCTTGAAGAAGAGGTGAACCAGGCGGCGCTTGGACAAGCGGTCAAGTCGGACATCATTCCAAGTCTATTTCAATTGCTGATCAACACGGACGCACAACCTAGCCCAATCTCAGGCGCTCAATCGCGCTCAGATTTCATCGACACGAAACCAGACACCGGTTTTAAAACCGACATTGGCAGCGTTGACCAGGTTAATCCAGCGATATCACCACTCGATTCGACCGCAAACGTGGTACTGCATAGCCCACACTGGGTGGGACCGGATGTCTTCGCAGATATGGTGCTGCACGATGATGAAAATTTCGCATCTGATCGCATCCGGCTCATACAGGCTGAAGGCGTGCCGGATGAAGACATCTTGCTTGAGTTGCTGGCACCGACCAGCTTGGAACTGGGCGTACGATGGGAGAACGATACATGCGACTTTGCCGACGTGACCATCGGTGTATGTCGATTGCATCGCATTGTTCGTTCTTTGCATCCTCAGCATCAACGGGAACTGTTAAGCAATGCGCATGGCGGTCGGATTGTGTTGGCCCCTGCTCCCGGTGATCAACATTCATTTGGCTTGTTATTAGTTAGTGAATTGCTGTTTCGACATGGCTGGTACACGGACATTGAAATCGGTGACAGAAGCCCGCAAATCACGAACATGGTCGCTAAAGAGTGGTACGAAATGGCCGGAATATCGATAAGCTGTGAAACACGTATAAACGATGCGGCAGCGTTGATATCACAAATCAGATCCGCATCGTGCAACCCCGATATTGCTATTTTGGCCGGCGGTCCGATATTCGCAAACAACCCTGAGGCGGGGAAAAATTTGAAAGCTGACAAAATAGCGTTGCCAGGTGTCAACTTGGCAACGTTGACCAAACCGTATATTCCCACCTCTCAACGAAACTCGGTCACGTGATGGGTTCATGTGAGCAAGCCTTTAACTCGAGGTGCCAAGCTGATGTCTAAAAAAGTTAGCAAAAAATCGACTCGGGAACATCGCGGTTTCACGCCGGGCTTTCGTGTGGGCGATGAGCAGCTGATGGACATGCTGAAGCAAACATCCGATTGGTTAATCGTAGTCAATCGCGATGGCACGGTGCTCAGTATCGAACACGATTCAAACATCAAGCCTGCTGCCAACGTGACGCAATGGCTCAATCAATCGTTTCTTGAATCGGTCACGATCGAATCCAAACCAAAAATAGAAGCACTGTTATCGCACGATACTGCCGAGCTAAGCCGCTGGCGACAAGTCAATCACCCTATCGCCGACGAACCTGACCTCCCCGTTCGCTACAGTGCTTGCAAGCTAGACGCAAAACATTTGATGCTGGTTGGTCAAAGCATGGGGGAGCTTGCGCAGATACAACAACGCATGATGCGATCCCAGCACGCGCTCGAAACCGATTTTGCACGCGTATCGCAAGCCAAAGTGCGGTACCAGCTATTGTTCGATTTGTCGGCAGAAGCCTTACTTAACATCGATATGCGAACGCTTAAAATTGTTGATGCCAATCCGGCCGCGCAACGCTTATTGGGCCGCTATATAGCACCACTGAAAAACAACCGATTCCCAACCGGATTCGATGAAGACAGCACCGATGCACTGAACACACTGCTAAAACAGGCGCAGGTCAACGGCCGAGCTGAAGACGTTGCAGTTTGCACAGTGGACAACCAAACATCGTTCCTTGCGTCTGCTGCCTTGGTTAGAGACAGAATTGAAAGCGTATTAATGGTCAGACTTTCCCCGATAGGTAAGACGGCGCGAGAAAACGTTGAGACCCAGACCACTTCTTTATTTGATACCGTGGTTGCCAAGTCGCACGACGCCATCGTGATCTGCGACTGGAATGGTCAAATTATTTCTGCAAATGAAGCTTTTTGTAATATGGCGCATCTGCCCGATACGTCTTACGCAGTAGGAAAATCAGTCGACAACTGGCTTGGACACAGTGCGATGGACTATCGGCTATTGGTCAATAACTTAAAAGAGCACGGTACCATACCGAAGTTCACCACCGTCGTATCAGGCGAGCATGGCACGGACACCGATGTTGAGATCTCTGCATCTAGTATTCCCGACCCTCGCTTCCCGTACACGCTTCTGATCATGCGTAATGTACAAAGCAGGCCAGCAGCTTTATCAAGCGAGATTGTTGTTCCCACTGCAGGACCGCCATTGAAAGAGCTTGTGGGTCGAGTACCGCTGAAAGAGTTAGTGCGCAAATCCACCGATCTGATTGAACGAATGTGCATTGAATCGGCTCTGGAAATGACCAGCGACAACCGCGCATCAGCAGCCGAGATGTTGGGTGTCAGTCGGCAAAGCCTGTACACCAAACTACGTCGCTTTGGCATTCCTGATCAATCAATTGGCCCTGATTAGCTCAACCGATAATTTTTCTGTCCAAACAAATTGACATTAAGTGTCATTTAAGATTGACAGTTGTTGAATGACTCCCTTAGACTGGGGCATGGCTATTCCAAACCCCTCTGCGGTGCTTGAGCTGCTCAAGCCGATCACGTGGTTTCCTCCAATGTGGGCCTTTGCATGCGGAATCGTCTCTATTGGCGCTCCGCAACTAAACAACAAGTGGCTTATTCTGTCCGGATTGATCCTGTGCGGCCCAATGGTCTGTGGTGCAAGTCAGGTTGTTAACGATTGGTTCGATCGACGCGTTGACAGTATCAATGAACCGCAACGCCCTATCCCGTCGGGTCGTGTTCCCGGACGTTGGGGATTGTATGTTGCTATTCTTTGGTCACTGCTGTCATTGCTCGTGGCCAGCTCCCTTGGCATGATCGGGCTGGTTACAGGTACTTTCGGATTATTACTGGCTTGGGCATACAGCGCACCGCCGTTTCGATTAAAGCAAAACGGTTGGTGGGGGAATTCGGCTGTTGCTGCCTGCTATGAAGGACTGCCCTGGTTAACGGGTGCAGCCATCATGGCCACCGCAATGCCGCACACTAATATCATCATTATCGCATTGCTTTATAGCGTGGGCGCGCATGGCATCATGACGCTCAACGATTTCAAGTCTGTTAAGGGTGATACGCAATTAGGTATTCGGTCACTGCCAGCGCAACTCGGTGTTGACAAAGCAGCGAAAGTGGCGTGCGTGATGATGCTGATACCGCAGTTTATTGTTATCGCATTATTGCTTATTTGGCAGCTTCCAATACACGGCTTCTCGGTATCAGTGTTGGTTGTTGTGCAAATGGCGCTGATGCGCAGACTGCTCAGCGATCCAATCAAACACGATCGTTGGTATAGCGCAGTCGGTGTTCCATTGTATGTGCTTGGCATGATGGTTACTGCTCTGGCGCTGCGTACGTTTACATCAACCGTGTCATAAACGGTGTCGTTACCAGGAGATCCAAAATCATGAGTTCAAACACAAAGACATTGGGCTGGTTGGGTATTTTCCGTATCGGACTGGTGCAAACCGCACTCGGGGCGATGGTGGTATTAACAACATCCACATTGAACCGGGTAATGGTTATCGAACTGGCATTGTTTGCCATGCTGCCAGGCGCTTTGGTCGCCCTGCATTACGCCGTGCAGATCTTGCGTCCGCGGATGGGACACAGCTCTGATTCAGGTAATCAGCGTACACCATGGATTATCGGTGGCTTGATCGTGTTAGCGCTGGGTACGATTGGCGCAACGCTATCAACTGCATTAATGGCCACTAATGTCACTGCTGGCATTATCGGAGCAACACTGGCATTCATCCTTATCGGACTTGGCGTGGGCGCATCTGGCACCTCACTGTTGGCTTTACTGGCGTCTCGAGTCGATGAACATCGACGACCAGCGGCCGCCACAATTGTATGGGTGATGATGATTGCTGGTTTTGTGGTAACGGCCGGCGTTGTCGGAGCCAAACTGGATCCGTTTACGATGGAACGACTGGTCGTGATCACCTGTTGCGTAGCGCTAATCGCTGTGACTGTGGGTACGCTTGCCATAGTTGGCATTGAACGCAAATTCGCACCGCAGGAACAAACCGTTACCGATCAATCTAAAGTTGACTTCAAAACGGCATTATCAGAAACCTGGCAAGACCAACGCGCACGGCAGTTCACTATTTTTGTGTTTGTATCCATGCTGGCCTATAGCGCTCAGGACTTAATTCTGGAACCCTTCGCGGGGGCAGTTTTCCAATTTACACCAGGAGAATCAACGCAACTGGCTGGCGTCCATCACGGTGGCGTGTTGCTGGGCATGATCCTGGTTGCGATCATCGGCACCCGTGTCGCACGCCGACACCCCGGCACCCTGCATTTTTGCTGTGTTGGAGGTTGCGTTGCGTCTGCACTATCGTTGGCGGTATTAGCCTACGGAGGTTTAACAGGAGCAGCGTTTCCACTAAAGCAGGCGGTGTTTGCGTTGGGGTTGAGTAACGGCGTGTTCGCGGTAGCCGCAATCGGTTCCATGATGGCTTTAGCCGGTGCCAGTAAGGGGCGTCGCGAAGGCATCCGTATGGGCGTCTGGGGCGCGGCGCAAGCGGTTGCATTTGGCATTGGCGGGTTTGCTGGTACAGCCATGATTGATGTTGCGCGCAGCCAAATTCACTCAGACGCTGCAGCCTACGCTACCGTTTTTGCGGCCCAAGCCATTCTGTTTATTATTGCCGCTTGGCTGGCTGCCAATCTTGGCGATCATCAACGTGACGCATCGTCGTTGCGCATGGGCAAGCCTGTTTAATTATTCATGTAGTCTTTATCAAGAGGTACGATGCAATGACACAACACTTCGATGTAATCGTGGTCGGCGGCGGACCTTCCGGGGCGAGCGCTGCAAATGAACTCGCGTTAGCCGGTTGTTCGGTTGCACTGCTGGATAAACCGGGCCGGATAAAACCATGTGGTGGCGCAATTCCGCCTCGCCTCGTTAACGATTTTGCTATCCCAGATGAATTGATCGTGGCTCGGTCAAACTGTGCACGAATGGTCTCGCCAGCCGGGTCAAAAGTGGATATGCCAATCGACGGTGGTTTTGTAGGCATGGTGAATCGCGAGCATTTTGATGAATGGCTTCGTGAACGCGCCGTAGCAAACGGGGCTTATCGCATTGACGGTACATTTCTTTCCATTGATACTGATGCAGCCGATGAAGGTTGCACACTCATATACCGTCCATACGAAGATAAAAGTGCTGAGCGTTCACTACATGCACGCTATGTGATAGGAGCGGACGGTGCAAACTCAGCGGTTGGGAAACACACCATAAAAGGCGCCGATAAAGTGCCATTCGTTGCCGCCTATCACGAGATCGTAAAATCACCGATTGAATCCAATACCGGGTCCGGCAACGGCTCCGGTATCGACTTCGATCCTGCGCGCTGCGATGTGTATTATCAGGGCAAAGTGTCGCCGGATTTTTACGGCTGGGTTTTTCCGCATGGCGATGAAACCAGTATTGGCGTAGGCAGCGCTAAAAAGGGTTTCAAGCTAAGACAATCAGCGGCATTATTACGCGACAGCGCTGGTATGAAAGAACAGGAAACCGTGCGTTGTGAAGGCGCGCCGATACCATTAAAAGTACTTAAACGCTGGGACAATGGACGCAATGTTATTTTGGCAGGCGATGCAGCGGGCGTGGTTGCTCCAGCGTCTGGTGAAGGCATTTACTATGCGATGCGCTGTGGACAGCTGGTCGCACAGGCGGTACACACAAGCTTATGCGAACACAACCCTGAAGCGCTTAGACAAGCCAGAAAAGTGTTCATGAAAGAATCGGGTACTGTGTTTTTTATACTAGGCATCATGCAACGTTTTTGGTACCGATCAGACAAACTGCGTGAGAAGTTTGTTCATATTTGCAAGGACGAAGATGTTCAACGATTGACATGGGAGTCTTATATGAACAAAAAACTGGTAAGAAAAAAGCCGCTTACGCACGTGCGTATTTTTTTTAAAGACCTCGCACACCTATGCGGTGTTACAACCGTTCGCTAACGGCTTGCAGCACAAGTGCTGATGGCGTTGAACCAACTATAAAACATGACGATTGCAAACTATCCCTTACCCACTGTGCTCACCGTTGTGGTGTTAACCGTTTTGGTTGCGTTAATTGGCGGCCTGGCCACGGTTTTGGGGCCGTGGTATGACGCGTTAAAAAAACCGGCGTGGCAACCACCGGATTGGCTTTTTGGTCCGGCGTGGACGTTGATTTTCCTATTAGCTGCCTATGCTGCAATCGACAGCTACACCCAGGCACCGCCGACTGCGCGTACAGCAATTATCACCGTATTCGCTATCAATGCCGTGCTCAACATCTTGTGGAGCGTGCTGTTTTTTAAGCTTCAAAGTCCCATGTTTGCGTTATATGAAGTTGTGTTGTTGTGGCTATCTATCGTATCGATCATGGTCGTGATCTACCCCTACTCGTTGTCCGGTACTTTGGCACTGGTGCCCTACCTTGCGTGGGTCGGGTTTGCTGCGTTTCTGAACTACACCATTGTCACTTTAAATGCGCGATGACCAAGACGAGAAACCGCTTTCGTCGAATGGGGTGCGCGAAAGCAAGTTCGGCTTAACATCCATCATCCTGAAACTGTACCGACTGCAAACCAGCATCCAGCTCAGTCCGCGTTTTGTCACGATGGCATTGCGATTCTGGCCTACCCGGCGTATTGCACAGCACCAGGCGGTAGAATTGTTTGATCTTGTCAGCGGTTTCGTCTATTCACAAATTCTGCGACTGGCGGTCGATATCAACTTACTCGATCATCTGGTACAGCCCAAAAATGTAACCGCCATCAGTCAATGTATTGGCCTGAGTACGGAACACAGCGCAAGAGTTTTACGCGCTACAACGGCTATACAGCTAACTAAAGCATTGCCTTCAGGGAATTATGGTTTGGGTAAAATGGGCTTGGCGGTTTTAAGCAACCCAGGCCTGGTCGAACTGATCAAACACCACGACATGTTGTACCGCGACTTAATTGATCCTAAAACACTGTTCGACGCCGATCAACAACGCGCTCTCGGCGATTATTGGTCGTATGCTCGAAGCACCGAACCCGATCAACCAGACAACACCAACGCCACTGAGGTACGCGCTTATTCTGACTTAATGGCGGCATCGCAAACGATGATCAGTGACCAAGTACTGCAGGCGTATCGTTTTGAGCGGCATAAGCGGGTAATGGATCTTGGCGGTGGTACAGGCGCGTTCATCCGAAGCATTCGGCACAAACATGACACGCTATCGCTGGCATTGTTTGATCTGCCATCTGTAGGTGAGGCCGTCGATGAACAGCAACTAAAACAACTTCGCATCGATCAGTTTAAGGGCGATTTTTTTCAGGATGAACTACCCCAAGGCTTTGATCTCATCACGCTGGTCCGGATTATCCACGATCACAATGACAATGCCGTACGAGTTCTGTTTCAAAACGTTTTTGACGCATTGCCGAATCAAGGCACACTCCTGATTGCTGAACCGTTAGCCAACACCCCGGGAGCGGAACGCATGGGCGATGCCTATTTCAATCTGTACTTCCTGGCAATGGGCAAAGGCGAACCACGTAGCTACGAGCGTCTGAAAACCTTGCTTCAAGAGTGCGGTTTTACAGCAATCACCCGTCACACCACCACGTTGCCGTTGGTTTGTAGTGTTATTAGCGCAACCGCTGCTAAAACGTAATTCAAACCGCTGACTTATTAGTCACAACACCGCGCAATACCGCAATTCGCTTGGATTTCAAGCCACTTGTAACCGCACACCTTTAGAGTATTAACGTGTGGTGACAAGGCTAAATCAAGCTTTTTGATTCCTGAAAATGGCCACATTTGTGTCAATTTTAATAGACAGTTTTAATTGTGCATATAAATTGACAGTCCTGGGATTTATTTGTATATTTATATACAGTATGTCATTGTAGTTAGCAGTTTCCGCTGGCTTGGTGCGAACATGCTGTGCGTTTCACCTTGTTGTGGTTAACAGGCATTGATTAAAAACACATTCAATGCAAACTCGTTCAGCCAGATCGTTCAATAACACGTTCAATGGAGATATGTCATGTCGGTAATCGCCCGAGCTTACGAATCTGAACAACAAGCCAAAGAAGCGATCAACGCGTTGCTTGCCAAAGGTCTGACCGAAGATCGCATTCAAATGATCCGTCCGGTCTCAGAACAATCCACTGTCAGTGATGGATTGCGCGCGGGCAAAGCCTTGGCCCAGCACAACAACACTGAGTCTTATGCGCAAGCATTAGAAAACGGTCAAACAATCGTCATAGCCGAAGCGCATTTTGGACAAGGCATGGTATTGTCGAATGCAATGGACGCGTGCAACCCGGTCCCTTTAGAAAAAACGGCCGATGTCGAGCAAGCTTACGATAGCAGCACACCGTTTTCATATATGCTTGGGATGCCGGTTCTATCGAGAAACAATCCAGCGCCTTTCTCAGCTATGTTTGGGTTTTCCACTGAGTCATCTGGTCTGTCATTTTTGAGCCGCTGGTTCGGCGGCACGCGTAGCAACTCAGCAGCCCCATTGTCAAACATGATAAGAATGCCCTTGCTGACTAAAAGCGGCGGCCCTATCCTGTCAAAATTTGGTTTAAAAGAACTAAAAGAGGACACTCACCGAACATCATCCTTCGGCATCCCGTTATTAACCGGCCAAGCAGCTCCATTTTCCTCCGTTTTAGAAATGGATTGCAAATCGGATGAGCCTGCACCACTGTCAAAAAAATTCGGCCTGAAATTATTAACCACCGAACGTGATCGTACGCCCGCTCCGCCGAGCAATCCGAACAGCTAATCCTCAACGCCGAACCAAAACCC
Organism: uncultured Granulosicoccaceae bacterium; assembly: GCA_964390335.1. GTDB lineage: Bacteria > Pseudomonadota > Gammaproteobacteria > Granulosicoccales > Granulosicoccaceae > Granulosicoccus. The sequence goes on from CAYMHU010000002.1 coordinate 194,207, forward strand.
ATAATCAAGCAATAATCAAGCATGCTTGTTTTATCACTGGCCAACCGGCCAGTGATTTAGCAGTGCGCGCCACGAAAAATCAGCGATAACAGTTGGTTTAATTGTAGCGAGCAGAATGTCCAAAAAGCCTTAAACTGTCAACTTATTTAGACACTTAAAATTGTATATTTTGATTGACATTTTCGCCGAGTAATGTATTGTTGTGTAGGGGTGCTTGCGAGACAGATGCAAGTAAATTACCTACGCGCTGAGTCCTTACGTTTGCAACTTTGTTGTGAGTCGAAAGTGACCTAAACACCAGTGATATTGGAGATTGATTATGGCAACAGATTTGAACGATCCCGACCGCGTATGGCCAACCGGGCTAACGATCGGTGAATCAGAAGAAATTCACAAACACGTTATTGATGGTGCCAGGGTATTTTTTGTAATCGCCCTGTTTGCCCACATCCTCGCTTATAGTTTAAGCCCGTGGTTCGGGTAAGGAGCATAAAATGAACCAAGGTAGAATTTGGTGTGTAGTCAGTCCCACAGTGGGGTTGCCATTGTTTCTAGGAACGGTTTTAGTTATCTCATTAATCGTTCACTATTCAGTGCTATCCAACACCACTTGGCTTCCTGCTTTTTTTGGCGGCTAAAGTCTCATTCTTGCGGGAATCGATTACCGACTCCCGCAAGTTGCAATCACTAGTGATCCCTTGCCATAATGAAAGGTCTGGCGCATAGTCTGAAAACCCAATGGCGATCAGTTGGGCATCGCTACCTACCCTTTGCTGATGTAGCATCGCCCGATTTACCTCTAAGTCGTTTGATACGACTTTCCTTGTTTCAAGTCTCCGTCGGTATAACGCTGGTGCTACTCGTTGGCACATTAAATCGCGTCATGATTGTCGAATTGGCTGTACCTTCGTCACTGGTCGGTTTGATGCTGGCGATGCCGTTACTGTTCGCGCCGTTCAGAGTACTCGTCGGGTTCCGATCTGACACACATCGTTGCGCTCTGGGTTGGCGAAGGGTACCGTTTATTTGGAATGGTACGCTGCTCACCTTCGCTGGCTTGTCAATCATGCCATTTGCGTTGTTGGTGCTTGGCGGTCAGGGCAACTCGGCCCATCTACCGATCTGGATTGGTCTTGGCTCAGCAGGAATCGCTTTTTTATTAGCCGGTGCTGGTGTGCATATTGTTCAAACAGCCGGACTAGCGCTGGCCACTGACCTGACACCGCGTGAATCACATGCGCGTGTGGTCGGGTTCATGTATGTAGCGCTACTCTTGGGTATGTTAGTCAGTGCGCTGGTGTTTGGTGCGCTATTGCATGACTTCTCGCCCGTGAAATTAATCAGAGTTATCCAGGCCACCGCAGTGATCACCGTCGCGCTGAATGTTATCTCCATATGGAAACAAGAAACCCGTCACAGTGCCCGGCTTCGGCAGAATCAACCGAGCGATTTTGATGCCACTTTTTCTCAAGCGTTTAATCGATTCTGTGCTGCACCGCATGCGAGGCGCCGATTACTCATTGTAGGCCTCGGCACGCTGGCTTTTGGCATGGCAGAGCTGATACTGGAACCTTTTGGTGGGCAAGTATTGTCATTAAGCGTCAGCGCTACAACCAAACTCACAGCATTGCTTGCCACGGGTGGTTTGATTGGTTTTGCTTACGCATCCCAGGTGTTGTCCAAGGGCAGCGACCCGTATCGCATCAGTTGTGCTGGTGCAGCTATTGGCTTACCGGCGTTTGGAATCGTTATCTTGTCTGTTCCTTTAGCCATGCCGGAACTATTCTTGATTGGTAATTTCCTGATTGGCTTTGGCGGCGCTTTGTTTGGGCACGCAACGCTGACCGCTACCATGAATCAAGCACCCGTGCACAGCACCGGTATAGCACTAGGCGCTTGGGGCTCCGTGCAGGCTACAGCTGCCGGATTGGGAATCGCACTCAGTGGTGTCATTAGAGATGTTGTTAATCACGTGAGCGACCAAGAACCCGCGCTCGGCTACTACGTGGTCTATAGCATTGAATTTTTATTATTGGTGATCACCATCGCTGTCACAGTACCTTTGATACAATCGCTAGGAAAGCAAAACTCAGTAGCTCACAGCTAATAATCTAAGACGACGCTAGCTCATGGCTGTTTGCGACATAGTACTTCACCCAGACCCAGTGCTACTGCGTGTTGCCGATGCTGTTACCGATTTCTCACCAGCTATTGACGCGCTTGCAATCGATCTGCACGACACACTAAAAGCACATGGTGGTATCGGTTTATCGGCGCCACAAATAGCGCAATCGGTGCGGATGCTAGTGCTTAAAATCGACGGCCAACCACCACAGGTCTATATAAATCCAACCATTGTTTCAAAAGAAGCGGTTGGGTTTGTTCAAGAAAGCTGTTTATCACTACCCGGTGTTTCCGGTAACGTCTGGCGCGCCACAAAGATAACGGTTAAGGCACAAAATACTCACGGTGATGCATTTGAGCAGCAACTAACAGGTATGAGTGCAGTTTGTATACAACACGAGATTGATCATCTCGATGGTATTCTCATCACTGATCGCTTTTCAAAAATAAAAAAACTCAGCATGAAAGTCAGCGCTGCATTTAGCAAACGTAGAGCAGCTGTTGCATCGAAACCCCTTAACTAGCAATGCACGATACGTTCATTTGTATTAAGGACGATGGAGCTTATCAATCCGTTACGCTCATGCCGAATATGCTCTAACCATTTCGAAAATTCGCACTGTAAACGACAGATTATGCGATTCAAGGGGAAATTAGTTGCCGTGTTAAATATCTAAGGTTTATATTGTCAAGTACCGCTTAATCTGCAAACTTGTCAGGAGACTGATAGCATTCGTCAATGGCACGCAAACTACCGAAAACATCCCGATCTTTGCCCATCGCATTAATGCGTGCACGCGAGGGTGTGATGATTCCGATCAGAGACATGCTCGCTGAAACCGGCATTACCGAACAACAATGGCGTGTACTCAGAGTCTTGTCTGAATTTGGCACCCTAGATTCCAAAACTCTGGCCGACCGATCCAGCCTGCTGTTCCCGAGTTTAACGCGCATCGTAGCAACCATGCGTGACAAAGGATTGATTACCCAAACCAGAGATGAGATAGATCGACGCCGTCAGTTTATTGCGATAACGACGGCAGGACAAAAAATCATCGATGACAACACTGACCAAGCTGCCAAAATCGTAGCTGGCTTTAAACGCAATCTAGGTAAACAAGATTATGAACAATTGCTTGATCTGCTTGGCCGGCTCGACCCCAATTCTTGTGACTAACACGGCACTTTATGCAACAAACATTTTTTGACAACAATTAAGTGTTGTCCCATTCGACCAGCAGCTTGGATGGGCCACGAAACGTGATATTCGCGGAATACGCTAACTCTTGATCGGCGACTAATCGCAAACTGGGTAAACGCTCAGACAGCGTCTCTATGGCAATAGCTGCTTCCAGTCTTGCTAATCGCGCACCAAGGCAGAAATGTATGCCGTAACCAAAAGAAATATGCTTGCGCGCGTTCCCACGATGAATATCAAATACATCCGGGGACTCAAACTGTGCAGGCTCGTGATTGGCAGCCCCCAAACTCAAGAATACCTGAGTACCTGCCGGAATATCCACACCCGCAATTTGTGTATCGGTATTCGTTACACGTCGCCAACTTGTTTGGGGTGATTCAAAGCGAAGTACCTCTTCGAGTGCATTGGGGATCAAGCTCGGTGTTTTACAGATTGCATCCCAATTTTTTCGCTGCGGTAACAAGCTTAGAAGTGCGTTGCTTATATAGTTACTCACGATCTCATGACCGGCAAACGATAAGCCATAGATAATTGACTCAACTTCACGTAACGAAAGATCGTCAGGGTTAGCTTCATGGGCATCAAGCAGCTCTGATGTAAAGTCGTCACCTCGCTCTTTAATTCGCGTGGCAACAAATTCTCTACAATAGCGCCAATAGCGCAACATATTCTCTGCGATCTCAACCTGTTCATCGTCGTTGGGATTGCCCCAGGTAAATGCCAATCGATTAGATGTCCATCCAATTAGCCGCTCATCATCGGCTTCATCAAAACCAATAAATCGAAAAATGATTTGCCCGGGCAATGGATGACCAAATGCACTGACGAATTCAACAGGTCCACCCTGCTTTATCATGTCATCGACAAGTTCTTGGCTACGTCTTCGTATGTACGGCTCAAGTACTTTCATACGACGGCCGGAAAAGCCCTCGCGCGTGTACTTTTTTATTCGAGTATGATCTGGTTGCTGGCGATTGGACATAACAGCCACAGGGTTGAAGTCTTCTACTCCAAGAACCGCAGCTGCACGTTCACAAACTGGAAATACAGGATCTTGAACATTTTCTGATGAGTACGCATCGTGATCGCGAAACACTTCAAGCACGTCTTCCATTCTCGTGACAACGAGATAACCCATTTTTTTTGAATAAAAAACGGGGTGTTGTTCCCTGACACGCTTCAACTCCGGGTAAGGATTGGATAAATACGCATCGGTGAAAGTGGTAAATTCGTGATCTATCGGACAACCGCTAGGTTGAGATCGAGCGGGCATTCTGATTTTATGGTACGCCCCTTCCTCACTGGTACTCATTTTTAATTCTCCAATCTGTTCACAAGCAGTTTAAACCATCAAAATTGCACTGCCTATCTCATAATAAAAATTTGTAATACATAGTATTTAATAGGAACTATCGGCCTAGCATACATTCTATATATCAATTGAGTAAACCTATGATTTACGGTTAACATGTAGATCTCTCGCACTTCTATTGCGTGAGAGTCTATTTCATCCCATAGCACAGTCAAAACGACAGGAATTCCAATGCCTCTAAACAATAAACTGATTTCAAAAGAGCGAAATATTACGGGGTTCCTAAAAAGCAGATCCGAATGGAGCGAATCTGTCGCGTATCAACTGGCTGAAAAAGAAAATATCGTACTAACCGATAAACACTGGGACATCATTCAGTTTGTACGAGCAGAATTTTATACGAATACCGGTTTGGTACCGCACGAACGCTACATAATGCGCGCCATGGAAGCCGTTTGGCATACAACAGTCAGCGTTTCGGACCTAAATACCCTGTTTCCAGAGGGCACATTCCAGTGCGCCAAAATTGCAGGGTGTATCACGATAAGAACAGTTGAAGATTTACTGGAAGTTAAAGGCGATGCAGTTTGGTCCATCAGCCCAGATCAAGCCGTCATTGACGCTCTGGCTATACTTGCAGAGAAAAACGTGGGTGCATTGATGGTAGTAAATAACAACCGCCTAGTTGGAGTCATATCCGAACGTGATATAACTCGCGAAATCTTACTTAAGCAATGGTCCCTAAACGACACCAAGATAAAAGACATCATGTCTGAAAAAATTGTGTCCGTTACGCCTGCTGATTCTTTGGAAGAATGTATGGCGTTGATGGTCGATCAAGGGTTTCGTCATTTGCCGGTTCTTAATCACGGACAACTGGCGGGTGTGCTGTCAATGCCGGATTTGGTTAAAGTTATTGTCGAGCAACAACAATTCACTATCTCCCTTCTTAGTGAATAAAATTAATCAGTGAATAAAATTAGCGAGCATCGCGCACAGGCTATTTTTTGAAGGTATAGATCGGACTGGTCCATGCCACATGACCATCTTCAAGTGTTATACGCGCATAAATCACACCATCCCCTTTCTCCGGCACGATTACATCGTGACTGACAGACATTTGCATTTCGGTCAGTAATTCAGGAAGTCGTTGCACAACTAACGACTTATCCAATCCGCCGCAGTCTAATTCAATACCGTCTATACCGATATCAGATAACGCCAACTCAAGCTGACCTTGATTGGTTTCGATTTTAAGCTTGGCATCAGGCCGTGCATTTTCCACCCAGACATCAATTGACTGCGCGCCACCGGTGGTAACGCTTGTCCATTCAATACGCGTGGGAGAACACAATGCGGGTTGCCGGTCTGGATTATAAAAGTTTATCGCTCCAATTTTTGCAATCGTACCACCAGTCAGATCGGCATTCGCAAACCAATTAACCAATCGTTGGCGACCACGTGTTTCTTGGCCTTTGCAAATAATTCGGTACCGTGATCCCAAATCCGTTTCTTCGAAAGGCCGTAAACACGCTACTTTATTTAATCCATCAAATATCTCGACTTTTTCTATCGGAGCTTGAGCTAAAACATCCAGATTGAACACGGCTTTAGCCTGCGTTGTCTGAACGATGTCGCCCATGATTGCGACGTTGCTCAGTTCATGATCATCCCGCCCTAACGATGGGTTACTTGCAAACACTTTTGCATTTTCACTAAAACTCATTTGCGCTGAGAGATAAAGTCGGCATCCGGTTGTAGCGTAGTGGTGTCGACGACGAAACTCACTGAACAAACTGTCTCGAGTAAGATCGGGTAACATGTGGCACGTAAGACCCCCGTAGGAACCAAACTTGGCATCACCCGGATAGGATGCGCCAGGGCGTCCTTTATGACCGTCCGACCCAGCAACTATCCCCACCCTGTAGCCCATTTTCAGTGCGTCTTGCACAATCCAATCAAATGTTCCCCAGGATGAATGAACCTCAACCGACGGTTCTACTGCGGCATCATGCGCATAGGTGACATCCGCAAACCGGCCACCAACGTGTGGTACTACAAGCACATCTTCACCCTTGAGAGCTGCAAATAATTCGGTTACATCATGGCAGTCGCTTTCAGGCCTGCTTGTATCGCGAATGATGGCGCGAGATGAACGAAATATGGGCCGACCCTCGTGTCGATACCATATGTTGTGATCTCCCCCAAGTCCTGTATTTCCCGACCATTCGTAACCTGGCAAACATAGAAATTTTCCTTCTTCGTTAAACTCCGCTGTCAGATTATTTATCTCTGCCCAAAACGCATCGGAGATTTGGAAATCATTTCCTTGGTGACCGGAAATATCAACGAAAGATCGATACTTTGCAAAGAAGAAATAATCTCTGGCGCTGCCCGAGCCAATGGTTTCTCCCGATTGACCGTGCATATCAGACCAATAATGTGCATACGGTGTGTTGCTCTTAATTCGCATTGGGTTAGTACGCGCAACCCAAACGTTATCAATTAGTACATCAACATAATAATCTCCATCGTCTTCCACAACAAGATCTTCCAACACCACAGAAAATTCACCTGCTTTAAAAACAGCTTCGGTAGGGAGTCCCTTAATGGGTCGACTAGCCCGTAAAGAAATCTTCCCAACAAATTGGTCCGATGGATTACCCCATCGATCCTCTGGTTTTATGATCAGTCTGAAAGGCTGACCAGCTTTACGCAACGTTGGCAGGATTGCTTTCCAGTTAACGGGTTTTCCGGCCCGTATAGTTATGAATGGCTGTGAGTGCTCTTCTAATGGGGTGTAATCGACCGTTGCAAATGCATCTACGGTGAACCGAAACTGATGTTCGGCTTCGACATGCGTTTGACATCTCACACCCGGAGAACCGCCGCTGGTATCACCAATGCGAAACGCAATTTGATCCCCGGGCTTTAAAAACTGCTTACATAAGACGGTTATGCAGTGTCCCCATGGTCTGATATTGCGCTTGTAAGCATAGTCTGCTTCGAAATCGGCTCCGTTCGATATATCAACACTCAGATAGCCAGGGGCAGCTGGATCATCCATCTGTAGTGGTGTCATATCTGAGTGCGTGCGAAATGCAAGCTTAACCCCTCCTTGGTCATCGATGCCGAATTTTCCCGCGGTATAAACAACGGTAAAACTCTGCCAACTACCGGCTACTATTGAACCTGATGGTGTTACTGTTGCGCTGCCCATTAAATCAGGGCGGTAGTCATGATTAGGCATAATGTGTCTGTAGTGTTTAACGCAAAATCATCTTACTCGTAACACTGCAAAAAACAAATGACAATTTTCAATAGCGGTACACACAGTAAAAACTACTGGGCCGCTACACGCCGTGGTGTAAAGCTTCTACTGAGCTACGGACTTTCTTAGTCCCCACATAGAAATGATGCCAAACAGCGGCCCCAACGCCAGCAAACTCATCATTACCGGCCAACCTAGGTTGTCAGCAATTAGCGGGGTTAATTGCACAGTGGCAATTGTTAACGCAAAGCCAAGTGCTGTTTGAAAAGTCATTAAAGAACCTGCATGATCACCCTTTGCATGGTCAGCAACCAACACGGAGAACTGTGCAGAATCAGGGATAACGGTGATACCCCAAACAATAGACACAGCAATGGTTAGCCAAATGCTGCCACCAAATGTCAATGCGAACAACACGGCACACGTACCGCTAATTGCCATTGCAATAATAGTCAATTCTGCCTTTCCAATTTTATCTGCAATCCAACCCGCTAGCGGACAGCTTATTGCCCCCACAGCAATGATGGTGAATGCCATTAACTTGGCAAACTGAGCAGCATCATCAGCTGGCATATGAAAAGCGAAACTAGCAGCAAGTGCAACACCTATCCAACTCCACATGGCATAGAGCTCCCACATATGACCGAGGTAGCCACCGTAAGCTCTGCGAATTGACTTGTTTGTCCATGCCTCAGTAATCACCCGAGGATTAAATGCCGCAGCTTTGCTATGAAATGGGCCATTGCGAACAGCCAGAACAGTCAATGCTGCGAGCACTGTCAGTGCACTAGCCACCAATACAGTTAATCGCCAGTCTGCTCCACCATAGAATGCGAGTAAATGTGGAGCCGCAGAACCCAGAGTTAATCCACCAACCAACAAACCGACCAATAAACCCCTGTCGCTTTGCCCCCATCCAACGGCGATTTTCATACCAACAGGATATACGCCGGCTAGTGCAGCGCCTGTAAGCGCTCTCAAAAAGATTGCATTGAAGCTACCGGGCGTTACAACTACGATCAAAGCGTTAGCCAGTGCCGCAACAACACAGAAGAAAGCAAAAACGAATCTTGGCTCGTAGCGATCTGCAATGCCGTACACGGCCGAGAGAACCGCGCCAATCACAAACCCGGCTTGCACAGCGGAGGACAATGCCGCTTGCACACCAGATGACAAGCCTGCTTCAGCAGACATATCTGTAAGAATTGCGGCCGATACAAACCACAAGCTCATAGCTAATACCTCGGCAACAATTAGCAAAGCAATGACTTTAAACTTGGTCATGCGACATTCCGATTAGTTGCAGGAGGCGAAGTTCAAATTTAAGTTTCAGTGTGTTGCAAAGCAGAACGAATACAGATATTGGACTCGGAAATTGTAGCTTGGCTAAATCATTGCCGAACTCGACACCAACGCACTCAATTGATGGAGCCAGTTGCGCGGTAGATGCATATCCCAGATTGGGCGTTGCTATGTGTTTGAGCGCGCATTTCATGTAATCGTCTCCAGATAGCAGGTGCATAACATTATTCGGTTCTCGTTACCGAATAAACTGATCTACGTAATCTTCGCCTAACCCAACAGCGGTATAGTGCGCACGGCACATTTCAATTTTAGTGAAAACATCTTCATATCCTAATACTTTACCCCAAGGATCCACGTAGCACATGACCCCGTTGACCTGAAAATACGTAATCATTTCATCAACACCTTCTGGCACTACCAGCGTGTGAGTTTCGCCGGGAGGCTCGTACACATAGGAACCCGCCTCAGCCATCCAATCATGCTCAAGATAATGCCAACGACCTTTTAATACCCAGCCATGCACCGGTTGTGGATGACGGTGCCGAGACAACACACCAGCCTGAGTGACCTTTAAGAGGTTTGTCCAATAGCCTTGCGAACGGTTTAAACACAATGGACGAAAAGACACAGTTTCGGTTTGCGGTACCCATAACCGCTCATCCTCTGGAATTGCATTGGGAATGACGATTTCCGCTTGCGCATCTTTTGGAAAAGGCAATTGATAAGGTGTACGTTCGTTGTATTCTCTATTTTCGCTCATCGTTAGTTAGTCCGATTTGATCTTCATACTCAACATGGAAATTCGTTATCATGCAGTATGAAGCATGTTAGTTCAAATACACAATATTGTATGGCTTAAAAATGGCAATTCCCCCTAATCAGCGTCTGTACGCTTGAATGCCTTATCGAGAGATCAATATGAAACTGTTTTTAATCGTCTTCCTGTTAACTTTCTCAGGCAGTGTCATGGCACAGTGGGTTGAATATTCAACCCGATCTAATGGTGATGTTTACTTTTACGACGAGACGCGGATCGTCAAGCATGGTAGCCAACTCACTGTTTGGACCCGAGTCAGGTATGCGACTTCGATTATGGCTGCGTCAAGCTACCAAAGTCTTTTAAAGATAAACTGCTCAGAAAACTCAGAAACGGTATTACAAAGTACTTTTTTTACAGATAAAGAATGGGCAAAACCCGCAATGGCCACAAACACCAACGTGAAGCAAACCGTGATAGTTGCTGAACATTCAGCGACTGAACAACTCATACGCATTCTGTGCGAGCAATAACTTGATTTACTGATGACTACATTCAGTTGAACGATTGAATCCTGGATTGCGCGCAGTGCTAACAAAAAAGCTCGAGCTATTTTATTGTAGCCCGAGCTCTTCCATCGCTCACAGTTCTGCTCTTTAAGTTATACCCAGTAGTTGAGCAAACCGTTTTAAATTACCAGTGACAACCTTAATGCTGAGGGGTTGCGCTGATCTGATAAATGATTCCATCATCGACGGTGGCATAGAGCGCATTGTCAGGCCCCATCACCAATCCTCGATATCGGGTTGTGATACCCGTTGGCAGTATAATCGCCCCTTTTATGGATAAACCATCATCAGCAAGATCGTATACATCTATTCGTGATCCAGGAGGCGTGGCGCCGAAGCCTATCCCCATAATGCCCACAGCCAAACGACCTTCATAAATACCCCAGTTGTTACCAGTCAAAAACGCAGCTGAACTGGTTCCTTGAGAGAAACCATGGTTATTCCAAGATGGCGGCATTAGATCATCAAAACGAGTATCGCTCATCGGTGTGTAAGCCGCCCGAATCGCCGGATCCATAGCATCCATTTGGTTCGGTTCATAGCCACAGTACTCATCTGGGCATTCGCCACGCCCGCCCACTAACTGAGCAGGATCCCAGCCCGCATTTCCACCATTAACCAAGGCAGTGATTTCATCACTGTGCCATGGGCCGTGTTCGGCGGTAAACGCTCTGCCATCACTGGGCCGAAAATCGATACCTTGCACATTTCTATGTCCGTAGGTGTAGATACGTTTATCAAAACCTTCAGGCGGGTTGTTATCGGGATGTGCGTTGCCATCGCTATCGATACGCAGAATCTTTCCGCACAGCAATTGGCCGTCTTGTGGGCAAATACCCCTGTGACGATCACCACCCGTTACCCACAGATAACCGTCTGGTCCAATGCGCAAGCGACCTCCACTGTGTGCCCCGGGGCCACCGAAAGGTTGGTCGGATTCCAGCGGTTTATACTGTATATCGGTGACAATATCAGTACGGTCCGAAACACTTTTAAAGTCGTCACTGACTTTAAATTTCATCACTATATTGCCGTTGCACTTTTCAAAGTTGGTTTTGCAACCATCTCCAAAGTACTTGTTAGATGATGAGTAAAGGTAAACAGTGCGATTTTCGGAGAAATTCGCGTCGGCAACTACACCTAACACACCAGACTGACCTTCACAAAAAAGATCGTCTCCTGTGTCCGCATAGCCGGTTGCCCCATTTGCACCATAAAGCGCGTTAACTTCACCAGAACTTGTACGAACAGACATACCTTTACATTTTTCAGTGTAAAACAGGGTTCCGTCTGGTAAGAACGACATATCCCACGGATTATCAAGCCCAGTCATGAATTCAGTGGTTTTAATAAACGGGACATTCATTCCCTTTCCATGACCATCAGCCTGCGCAACCGATACCATTCCGAGCAATATAACTGCAGATGTACAGATTGCAGCTACTGCTTTCCTATACCTTGCCATTTCTAATTCCCCCAAGTGTGAACTAATAAAATTGATCGAAGAGTGTTTTCAGGATTCCGCATCCTTTAAGTAGGTCGCTAAATTTGCGATGTCTTCATCTGTTAATGGTTTTGCCATCATGATCATCAATGACGAGTTTGGCCCGATCTTAATGCCGTTACGGTATGTTTCTAGTTTTTCAATCGTATAAGAAACTTCCTGACCTGATATTTTTGGATAACTGGCCACCCCCTTACCGGCAGCGCCATGACAGTTTATGCAAGATTGTTTGTATCGCTCTTGCCCTGCTTCAAAATTACCAACTAACTTGTCATTACCAGACCCTGTTACTGTTTTATCTGTATCGCTATTGGTAGCTGGAGTCTCACCTGCAATCGCAATACCGAACATAAAAATAGTGACAAACAACGCTTTAAAATAGTTAAAGATCATAATGTGAAACCGTTAAGATGAAAAAAACGCAAAAAAGCGATTTTCCAGTCTACTCGCTGTTAGATACAACAATTTCATTAATAATAATCACCTGGAGTAAAGGTGAGCCATGATGTCGCACAAATTTAAAGTTGTAACAACTTGACGCAATAAGTTTTGTCAGGCGGCACTTAAACGGTTCGTTTGAGGTATGTATATTCTTCGCACTTCAGTTTTTGTCACTAATCTGAGTTAAAAACGTAATTAGATAACGATTAAATTTGTGTTACTCCGTTACTGATACTAGTCTTTTGTTTAGTCTGCGGCGCAACGATTGCTAAAACAACGGATTAATATAAAAAAGTGAAGTCCGACCCTAACAAACTACTAAAAAAGCACCGATCATTACTCCAACTGGATTCGAAAAAAGTCACTAGCCACGTGCAAAGAGAAAATGCGGGCTGGATTTTAAACACCATTATGCTGGAAGGTTATGACGTACCCTTTAAATACAAACGTAAAGAACACTATCAAGACTTAAAAGGTGCGCAAGTTAATTTAACTTACTACCCTCAGACCGAAACCGTAGCGGGCATGGAGTTCGAATACATGAAAATAGTTCGAATCCGAAGAAGCTAATCTGGACTCCAGTCACACCCACCATAGGTATTAATACTGAGCTACTAAGCCACAGCAATGGCTGGCTAATAATCACGGATTCGTAAACACG
>CAYMHU010000003.1:0-8464 GCA_964390335.1 uncultured Granulosicoccaceae bacterium
CTTGCGTTTAGTCGTGACCTTGTAAGCCACTCGTTGCGTGACCCTCAGGCCAAGTTTGGCCATGATGGTACGTGTTCTGTACCGTCCTATTTGAAAGCCTTCAGCACGCAATGCTTTAACCATTTCTCGGTTGCCTAAGCTTTCGCGACTATCCTTGAACAACTGTTTGATACGACGATACAAGTTCAACGTGTCTGATGTTATTAGCTTCCCTGGACGCTTTATCCATGCGAAGTAAGCTGACGTGCTCAGGCCCAATAGGCGGCACAAAAGCCTGACTGGATATCGGGCAGACTCTGCACGAACGAACTCGAACTTTACTTCATTTCTTTTGCGAAGAATGTGCTGGCTTTTTTTAAAATTTCTTTCTCCATCCGCAAGGTTTTAACCTCGCTGCGTAGGCGCTTAAGTTCAGATCGTTCGTCATCATCCAGTGCGCTACCGGAGCGTTGTGCTTCTATCTTTTCTTTCCATTTGTACAGCAAGCTAGTACCAATGCCCAAGGATTTAGCGGCCTCTGCAACGCTATAGCCTTGATCATGAATCAGGGCAACAGCTTCTTCTTTAAACTCGGTCGTGTATTGCTTGTGTGTGCGTTTTAAGCTCATAATGACACCTTAATGGTTGACGGTAATTGTCTCTCATTAAAGTGTCCAGTTCAATTAGACCAGAACAGGATGTCGATTCAAGTTATGCAATGAAAAAGCCAGACTAAAAAGTGAGGCTTTTAATACTATTCCAATTTATCTAAGTCTTCCCAAGCCTTTTTTAGCCTCTCATCTTTCAAACCACTATCTGTAAACTTGTTATAGGCTAGCCTGTAACGAAGTGCGTGGATTTCATCGGATATTTCTTTTACCAAGCTGATTTCAGCTATACCCCCATCATCGTCATAAGCAGCTTGGATATCCTCTGATAACTGAAGTAATAGATCACACTGTTCTACTATTGAATAAGATTCAATATTTGCACGTCGCTCTCTTATTTGTTTCATGATCTATTCTTTGCAATTCGTACAAATTAATACTCTGAACCAAAATATGCCTTCCATTGAGACACAGATTCACTATAGGTCAGACTTTCATGTATCCCTTTTATCCTTTTAATCTCTGATCCTCCAATACTCTTCTCCCCAGTTCTTATAGAGTTGTGAGTATTCTCTATCAGGTCCCAAATTAATTTTATCTTCTTCAAAAAATAACAGTTTAGACAACCCAAATATGTTTTCTGCAAGTAATTGATAATCTTCATCACTATCCCAGTTAACTAAGAAGACTTGATCTCTTTTACTTCCTTTCAGACCTAAGAATATTCCACCGCCAATGCCAATAGTGGCGATTCGTAAAAGACTATGATTCAAAAACTCCCAACTGTCATTTGAGTAGGTATACCAATCATTTAATAGTTCTCTATGATTGAAAAAACCAGCAAATAAATACTCCCCCTTGAAATTATTGGGCTTAATCAAAATTGAACCGCATTCACTTGGAGTAGGGAATTTTGGATCAAGAAATTTTGGAACTCGCAACTCTCCTTCACCCATTTCAAAAAGAGATGTAAAAAGGAAGTACTTCTCAGGAAGTTCAAGATTTAAATCTTTTTTCAATGACTCAAAGTCATTTTCTCCTGCTTTCGATTTGAAAATTTCTAGTCCTATTTGCATGATAATAAAATTTAAAATGGTGATTCAAACAAACCTTGCAATCCTTTATCAATAACTGTACTGCCTCCGGAGTGCTTAAAAGCTTCATGCACATCTGGATCAACAGGCATTAATGATTTACCGTCTTGGCGATGATGCCATGTATATCGCTTGCCGACTATTTCTACTTAAAAGCTATATGGTAAATGGTGGGTTACACTGCGATATCGTTTTGTCATCGGAATATCCAACAAGAGACATTGTTTCATGAGTTAAGAGTCCGCTCAAATGCGGGAAGATTAGTTACAGGGGTAAGACATATCAAATCCGATAGTCACAGCTTATCACCCGACACAATAATTACGATGAAACTGAATGAATTAAACCACAGGCTGCTCTCGGCAAAGACACGAAAGCACTGTTGCCGTTTAGCTTGCAACCTGCAGTTTTCAGGTTGGATAAAACCGTATTTCAAAATCTGCCATTTAATCAGCCCTTGCTACTCATTTGCTTCATGATATCAAGGGCCTTCAAACACTTATCACTCAAACTCAAACTTTCCATGTAGTCTTGATCTCTGGTGATAAACATAATCTTGCCTTCCGCGTATTGCTCGATTACAGCATCTTGAATCGTATCCGGCATGTTCATTTCAGACTTATCACTAGCATACGTTATCCAACCAATTGGCTCCGGGAGCTCAAATCCCTTTGCTCGAGTACGAAAACTCATACCATTGAACAACAGAGCACAGTATGATGGATTGAAGTGATTTACCAGACACTTAAGCACATTTTCATACCACTCTACCGTATAGGTTTTTTCATTATCTGAAGCACTATATGCAATGTTAAAAATGCCAAACCAGTTTCCTCCTAAAGAAAATTTGATCGCTAGTCCTTTATTCTTAACCTGAGTAAATTTTAGTGAATTAATAAGTCCTATGGAAGGCTTGTAATAAATCGTTGGGTTTGGCTCATTTTCTTCCCGAGCAATTTTATCTCGATCGTTATCAATGAGATCATTTGCCATCTGTTCCGCTATATCGTTAATTTCTTGGTTAGTGCTATCAGGTAGCACTTTGTAGGAGTAGACAGCACTTTTAGTGGCGGCCAATTCGAACTCTGAAAACACAGAATCTATTCTCGCCAACTTCTCTATTACCGTACATATGGACTCACATATTTCCAAATAGCTTGTCGGTAATGGATTGTACGGCACGACTGTTTTGATCAAATAGGAATGTTGCATGCTGTTTATATTTATCGTAAGGAGTCTAAATCGTTCAGGGTACCACTATATCAATTTGCTCTACCCATTCAACGGAGATGTTTATACCATTATCCAAAAATAATTGCTCAATTCCTTCAGCACCTAACTCAGTACTTATCTCCCATTTTATAGAAGTTGTTGGGGTGAAACTATTGTCCGCATTGCCACCCGCTGCTTCAATCTGTCTACGTGCTTGCTCTAAAATCGATTGCTCTCTACTAGTATTATAAGTAACTATTTCGGTTGAACCATCCGGATGGATTTTTTTCTCAAAAATTTTACCCCCATGACCCCATTTTCGATCAATCAAAGCTCCACTACCATCGACATCATCAAAACTTACTGTATTTCCAGTAGGCCCTGTCAGTTCAAAACTAAGACCAGCATCACCACTGGCCTCTTCTTGATATTTTTTAGCATTATCCAATACAAAATCTGGGGCTCCGTCCGAGCGGGCTGGGAATTTTTTATGATTAACCACAAGCCCCGGAATATTTGCTCCTGAGGAGCGTTGTAACGCATTTAAAACCTTCTTCGGGTTGTCCCACTGCTGCCCCTTTCGGAATGGTTCCGAAATCAAATCGGCTATATCATTATGGTTAAGATTCAAATTGTTACTTGCTGCGAGTCTATTCATCTGCGCAAGCGCGACTGGGTCACTTTTGATTACATTAATACAGGTGTTGTGTACCCAAAATGCACTACTTTTCCCCTGCTCACTTACAAAATAAGTATTGAAATCTTCAACCGTTAAATTATAGGCAGTAAACTCATCTGCGATAATCGCTACCGATTGGATGGTAGACCATGTTCCGTTATCATTTTTAAGGCTGTCTCCAACGCGCAGTTTAGATGCATCAACCCACTCACCGTACTCTTGATCACCGAGATAGGTTTGCCCTTCACTTGCAACCCTACGCAATACTCCAGTTGATCTTATAAATATCGGGTGTATCTTATTTGACACAACGGATACCTGTTCGTTAGTCACGTTGTTACTCGAACGAATAACGACTTTTTCAGCGTATTGAGTGGAATATTGCGCGAGAATGTTTTTAAATTCTTGAGCGCCGGTGATTTCATCCCGCGCAAGCACTCTGTCTACGCCCGCCACTAGTGACTCTATGGACTTTAGCCCCGTTTCAGTTACAACAGCAGTAGATCCATCAAACGAGCAAGCTCCAATGTCATCAATTGCCTTCCATGCATCCACAAGACTAGGGTCGCTTTTGAACGCGGTTGCCAAGCTGGGCGTATTGACAAAATCGGTCTCTAACTTCCTAAGTCCCGTTGAGCCAAGCTTGCCTTCTAAACGAACTACATCGGGGTAGTTAAAACCTTGTAGACCTTGATAATCCCGGTACCGCTGCATCTTGATAGCATTAGCCCGCGCAGCTCCTTCAGAACCAGCAGACAAGAGATTATCTATTTCTCCTCGATTACCATTTCTTATTATTCTAAACAGATCAGCAACACCATCGATCACTTTACCCGCTTTGCCAAAGCCAGCGGTCGCGGCAATTATTCCAGCCTCAATTGCTGCATCTTGTGGTGTTAATGGAACAAATATTCCTACAACGCCCCACAGTATTTTTCTTCGTCTCTCAGCTGCTATAGCCGCTGTATCCGATGGCGGCATCATGGAAGGCGATAGTTCTTCATACACTCTATTAAGTGTATTTGCTAAGGCTTCGGCGGCGTAATCGACGTTTGTATATAGCCGCATCCATTCCGAACAGTTCGGCGTAGTATTCGCAAAAGGTTGGTCCTCAGTGAGGCACGGATTTTTATTGTTATGAAGCCTCATAAACGTTGCTAACGCTTCTTGCGCTAACAACAATTCTCTCTCAGCTTCTACTACCCGGTCATCTGTGGCAAGCTTCACTTCAAATCGTCGCAGCACTTCTTCATGTAATTGGGATACGTCTATAATTCCAGCTGGGTACTCACCATCGCCACAACCTTGCGTACCAGGTTCACCTAAACTAGTTAACAGTGCTGTTACCTCATCAGGATGAACTAACGACCCAAGGTTATTTGATACAAGCGTTGTCATGCCGGCTAGATCAGTACATGCAGGTACAACTAGAAGAGATAGGTCGTCAAAAGTATTCTCAAAAACCACCAAAGCTTTTAGTATTGCCGTGTATTCAGGGGATACTTCCAATTCTGGATGATCACGACGAAATCGAATGTATTCGAGAATTTCATCTAACTCTGTAACCGTCAGAAAAGCAGGAAGCCCGCTAATACCTTCATTAAAATAACCAATACCTAGTTCTGAGTCGCAGGGCGAACCTTGGGTGATATACCCGGTGACAAGTTCATTAGGATCAGTAATCCCTAGTTCAGTCAGTTCGGGCGGCAATGCACTAGGATTAGCAACGCCATTCCCTGCATTACGCAATACAAACGGAGCTGTGGTTTGGCCACCGTCTGTTATAGCGTTAGGTAGCGCTGGCAATCCTGCCAACTGGACCGACAGGCCCAACACATCAATCGCACCAAGCACATTGTTATCAGCATAGGCGTAGGTGTTGTCGCCTCCTTCCAGGCCAACTGGGTCTGAAGTTAGAAATCGGCCGGTACGGGGATCGTAATCTCGTTGATAGTTATAGTGAGTGCCGGTTTCTGAATCAAAGTACTGTCCAGGCAAACGCAGGTTAAATCGTATATCTTGTTTCTCGACGACGGCTTCGCCAAGTGGTGTATGTGCTGCCTCCCAAACAACCCCACCGATATCGTTGGTGAGAAGTTTGGGCGTTCCTAAGTGATCGGTGTGAACCGCATAGCTTGTGTTACCAACAAGGTGCACAACCGGGGTGTGTTTGAGATATATCGTTTGCCTGTACTCTAAGGTTTCGCCATCTATCTCGGCGACCAACATGCGGTTATCGTATAAATAATAGGTGACCTTTTTTTGGTTTCGGCTATAGGTGACCTTTTTAATTCGCTCGCCAAAACTATTGTAGTGGTATTGAGCAACAACATCACCGTCTTGAGATATCTCTACGGGGCGTTGATTGGCATTGTATTTATAACGAAGCTCACCCGCTTTTATTGGAGAACCTGCATTGTTGTAGCTGTAGTTCACCTCATCGGTTGATTCGCTATCAATCCAATTCTGCAACTGATTACCATTGCTGGCAGTTGAGTAACTTAGGTTGACGCTGTGATCTCTGGCGCTAGCAAATGCACTGGCTGCGGTACGGTTGCCAGTTACATCGTATTGGTAATTATAATTCCCCGTTAACGTGCTCGCACTGCTTAGCTGGCCAGCACTATAGTTGTATTCTTGTTTATAGCCATTCTTATCAATGCCGACGATATTCCCATCCTCATCGTATTCATACTCAAACTCCAGGGTATCGGTTATTGATAGTGAGGCTAGTTTCCCATCAGCATGATATTGATATTCATTACGGCGACCATTGTGAGATAGGTAACTGGTTCTCCCGTCGCGCCAATCCAAGTCAACTTCACCAAGCAAGGTAGATTTACTCAAACCAAACAGTGACTCACGTGTTATCGCGCGCAGGTTGTCTTTATCAGGCCCCGACTCATAGTAGTGATAGCGCAGTACTTGCCCATCCGGCAATGTTTTATGACGTAGTTTGCCGTTAGGGTGATAGGCGTATTGAGTCGTAAATTTATGTCCATCAATATGGCGCGTATGAGATCGTAGCTGAGCGAACTGAGTGTAGGTATAGCTGTCTTTGCCTGAGGAGTTGGTTGTTTCAAGCAACCGCCCACTGTTGGTGTGATATTGATAGGTGGTATCGCCTTGGTCATCTTGCTGCTTAACCAAACGATTGGCTGCATCCCATTGATAACGGGTAAGCTCGCTGTTAGCATTAAGCTTTTCAGTCCGGTTGCCCGCTTCGTCATATCGATACTGAGTAACCCCAGTATCCGGACTGACTAAAAAATGAATATGACCAAAGTCATCTCTATAATATCGGGTGGTGCTTAAACGACGGTCTGTTTGCGCAACAAGACGATTATGAACATCGTACTCTTTTCTTTCCGACAGCCCATTAGGTTCAATTGTTTCAAGCAATAAACCAAGATCATTAAACACGAAACTACGGGCGACGCCTGATTGTTGATCACTTGCGCCATTTAGCATTCCAGCGTCATCGTATTCAAGATCCACGGTTTTACTGAAAATGTTACCGCTGGTATGATCTTGCTGTTCTTTGGTTACCGATTGAATCCTGCCTTCCGCATCAAGCACATAATTAAGCGAGCTTATCAGCGCACCATTGATTCCAAGAAATGATTTGTTTTGCACTTTACTTTCACTGTTAAGCGAAAGATGTACTGTTCGGCCTAAATCGTCAGAGACGCTCTTTAATCTTTGTGCCTCATCATAACTAAGCGTAGATGTCTTACCATTTGGACTGGAAACACTGATCAGCCTATTTTCTGCGTTATAACTGTACGAAACACTCTGACCTAAACTGCTTATCTTGCTGATGTTGCCGTGACTGTCGTATAAAAGCGTGACAGTAGGATGTTGTGCACGTCGAAATTCCAAAGCGCGACCGTGCTCATCGTACTTATTAATATCGATATGCTCACCAGAAGGTAATTCCATACGCGATAGACGACCTAGCTGATCGTAACGAAACCGAGTGACGTCCTCTACATCACTTCGTGGCCCATCTATTTCACTAATACGCCCTTCTTCATAGCGCATGTGCGTTGTGCGCGAAATGGGCTTATACAACGATGCTAATTGACCGGTTTCCGATGGTACGGTTGGAGCAAAACCTGATTCAGTTATTTGTGTAGGTAAGTTATCGTCGCCGTAGCTTATGGCAAGTTGATACTCTCCTTGGTTATTAACACTGGGTTTAAACAATCTTGAAGGTCGAAGATTCGACCCCTCGTACTCATATCGAACTTCCAACACACGATCTGCATTAGCAACAGCAATTCGATCAATTCGTTTTATACGACCCAAGTCATCATAGCTAAAATGACGTTCGTTTCCGGCGCTATCGGCTTCTGTTATAAGCTTATGATCGTGTGAGTAGCTATAGCGCATATTCGTCGGCGGACAGGTAGCACAACCTGGCCCATCTGAACTTATCAATAGAATATCGCCGGTTGATTGGATATGCCGCCAACGGTAGATACTGATTCCACCCTCAGAATTAGTGACATAAGTAGTACCAATATCACCGCTATTCAACGGCCTCTCATACTCAAGCGTTACCCGCTCAACCCCCCCAGCATGCTCTGAAGAGACTGCCAATCCATCGTAATTGTATTCCCAACTCGCATAGCGGTTGCCAAGCCGGTCGGTAATACCCGTAAGATGATTTATATAGGTTTCGTTTTCGTAGTGATACTCGGTGGATGTGCCATCATCGAAACGAACTCGCGCTAAATTGAGATTCTCATCGTAGTCATATTCAATCACGGAGCTATCCGGGCGGATAAGGCGTTTCAGGTAACCTGGAACTTCTCTGAATCGGCCATCGGAAAAGTTTGGCAGCTTGACGTTTGAGCCATAATATTCAAACTGCAAGACCTGACCCC
>CAYMHU010000003.1:8564-26337 GCA_964390335.1 uncultured Granulosicoccaceae bacterium
CGCGTACCAGATAACTGCCATAGAAAGTTAACTTACGTCCATCCGGCATTGACCAATAGCTTTTATCATCCATTTGCCAGACGTATCCACCAGTAGAGGACGCGCCAACATAATGAGTCATACCGTTTTCACTCTCGACTGCAGTACCAAACGTAAAGGTGCGGCCGGAACTATCGATTATGATAAACCCTCCAGAACGCTTATGAATTCTTGCGCCAAATGTCCCTGACCAGCCACGACCTAACCCAGTGTTGATATGACTACGAGTGCTATTGTAATTTCGACTAAATTCCAGTTTGGAACCATTGATATAATAGTCACGCTCTCGTTGATACTTATTACCCGTGACCAAACTAATCGGGTTGCCAACTGACGTTGATGGTTGAGCATTACTTGGCGCGGAATCCGGAGATGACTCAGCAGAATCACAATTGGTTACCGGCGCATCTATACAATCATTATTTTCACCTTCAACACTCACTGATGTGTCAGTGGTTCCGGTATCAGCGGTACCGCCGTCAGTTGTGGTTGAGTCATCCGCATAAACGACACTGAGTACGCACATGCAAGGTAAAAACAGAATTAAACGCAGTTTAGGGAGTAAGGCCTTTTTTTGGCTTTGCATTACTGCCAGCGTGCAGCAAGTACTGAGTCGTACAAAACTATCCATGTATTTTACGCACCACCGCCGTAGCCTGCTTACATGACAAATGCGCCTTAACGTGGCGATACACAAAAATGTAAAGGCTAACTTTTGTTTAAGGAGCGATTGATGTTAGCAGCAGTCGATAAGCGAATTTACCGACCTGTTCACACATATTTTTGCATTACCCTAGCTTTAAGGATAGGTTCGTTCGGAGGGTTGGTAGAACACGGCAACGGAGGCTACACATCCAGCATAAGCTTCAAGGGCTTTCTCATGCCGGCTATTTTACAAGCTTGCTGACCGTAACCGTAAGGGAATAAGTAATACAAATATTTGCGTGTAGCCTTATCGTCATCTAACGTCTGCTTCATGTGCTTCAACGCATATCGAGCTTGTGGAACAGAATAGTTCTCTGCGTAATAGTCTCTAACAAAATTTATGACCGACCAGTGATCGTCCTGCAGATCGATATTCTCTTCTGCGGCGATTGTCTCAGCCAGTTGAACACTCCATTGATCCGGATCGAGTAGGTAGCCTTCGTTGTCTCTTTCGTTGTCTATTTGTACAGACATATCACACTATAGTAAGTAGCTTTAGCACGTCTGCATCCTTATTTAGGTTTAGGCAATCCATTGTTTAGTTTCGACAGTGCGCGAGTACCAGACCAAAAATACTGCAACCACGACCGGCAGTATCATCATCATAACGACTTCAAATAAATTGAACGGTACGCCAGAACTCATAACCATAGCAGTGTGAACCATGGTTACAATGATGCCAATCAAAGACAGCATAAATAAAAATATGGCAGCGCGTTTTTTCAATAACAACAAGAGCGCTCCAAGAGCACCGGCAATAACACCAATCGCAAACCCGCCGGTTGCCCACATTGGACGGCCATCAATGATAGCCCGATGCGAATCAGGCAGTTGAGCAGGGTAATTACCCGAGACTTGCATCAGAAAATTCATTGTGCCCATCGCATTCCACACAAGTGCAAACAGTCCGATCAACCAGAAACTCCAATGTACTTTTATTGTTGATTCGTTCATATGGCTCGCCCTCCTCGTATCACTCTGTTTTACTACGTTTGTACATCATCCGACAGCAATTTCTGCAGCATCCCATCAGGATCATTCACAAAGCTCTTGGTAATTTGGTAATGGTCCGTATCTTCATAGCTCGTTTTTACTATGCCATTGTCACCCAACACATAGATATCCGCATCCGGATACGCCATAAGAATGGGCGAATGCGTTGCGATAATAAACTGACTATTGGCATTGATCAATTCCTGCATTCGAACCAGCATAGACATTTGTCGCGATGGCGACAGCGCGGCTTCTGGTTCATCCAGGAAAAATAAGGAGTTACCGGCAAACCGGTTCATTAACAGCGCGAAAAATGATTCGCCATGTGATTGCTCATGCAATGACTGGCCACCATACGATTCGATGATAGGCGGGCCAAAACTGGGCTCTAGATCAAGTGCTTCAATTTCAGTGGCTACGTTGAAAAAACTCTCGGCTCTCAAGAAAAACCCATCACGCGGTTTTTTAATACCTCGGGAGAGTCGCAAAAAGTGGGACAAATCTGAATGCGAATCCCGTGTGCTGAACCCGAAATTTTTGGTCCCGCCCTCAGCATTAAACCCGGACGCAATGGCCATCGCTTCCAACAGTGTTGATTTACCCGAGCCGTTTTCTCCAACTAAAAAAGTGACCTTAGGGTGTAAGCGCAAATGGGTAAATACTTGTAATGCATTCAGATTAAACGGAAACGCATTTTTATCTTCAATTTTGTCTGCTTTAAGTTTGACTTCAATTAGAAATTGCTCTGACAACATACGCTATTGTCCATACAAGCGCTCTTCCAGCGAACGTCCTTTTATGAGATATCGATACCGCCACTCGTTCTTAGCGAGCATTTGCAACAATGCCTGATCTACCGCATGCCCTACGGTCTGTTGAATCAGGTAGTCGCCTTGTGCTTGTCGTTGCACGTCTAACACACCTGGTAGTTTTTTACATTCCCGAATAAACATGTGCTCATCGACTGATGGCAACCGAACTGTCAGATAACCATCATCCGCATTGGCTTCCAGTGGACCGGACTCAACCAGCTTGCCTTCACTCAAGTACACTACCGATCCACACAATCGCTCAAGTTCATCTAAGTTATGCGAACTAATGACAAACGTAGTATTGACCGATTCTGCTCGAATCAAATCGCGAATAATTTTAACGTTGGGAGGATCGATTCCGGCAGTCGGTTCATCAAGTAATAGGAGTTCAGGTGATCCGATTAAGGCTTGAGCCAAGGACATACGCTTACGCATTCCGTGACTAAGCTCGTCTGGCTTTTTATGGCCAGCATCGCTTAACTGCACTATACCCAGCACGCGCTCAACCTCTTTCTTGGCATCACTGCTATCGAGCCCCTGCAGTTTTGCAAATAGTCGCAGCTGGTATTCAATAGAGAAACGCGGATCAAGATTCGCATCCTGTGGCAAGGCCGCAAGCTTTCCGGTTAAAGCACGACTACCGGGAGCATGACCAAGTACTAATGCAGATCCGGCTGAGGGCCTGATATAACCACACAACAAACTGAGTAAGGTCGTTTTACCCGCACCATTAGGACCGATTAATGCGATGGGTTCTCCGGCTTCTAGCGAGAGATCAAGAGAATCAAGTGCTTTAACACTGCCGTAGTGCTTGCTTAAACCGTGACTGACTAAGAGACTCATAGGTCACACCTTTGAATAGCGACCCATCCGAGAATCAATAGTACTGCGGTGTGTATTAGCGGTATCGGAGCCAAACTCAAGGTATCCCAACCACCTAACTTAATGAGCGACGTCAATTGCGAACCCGGCAACACCCAGTCCAGTAGTGGAATGGGACCAAACTTACTTTGAACATAGCCAATTAATAACCACAGAATGATCCAACCGACAATGGCGAACAAGGTGGCTTGTTTAGCCGAACTGGCCAAAATTGACACCAGCGACATCAACGCAACATACGGCAACAATATAATTGCCAAGTTAGTTACCACAATTGGCGCTTCGTGCAATGCGATGGGCAAGGAGTCGGGTGATTTTATGGCCACGAGAATAAGCACTGAACCCAACGTTACCAATATGAGTAACAACTGGATAATGTACTGCCCAATAAAACGACCAAAGAAAATTTGCGTTCGGCTTGCTCGCAATACTAGAAAGCGTAAGGTGCCGCGGGTTCGATCAGAGGCTATTTGATCCGCCGCGGTAACCATGGTGAAAAACGGCAATTGAAAAACCGTAAATAACCAATACAGCGCGATTTCGATTGATTCCCACTGACGCAAGGTTGAGAACCCAATCCGCTCAGCAAGTAATCCAATTAAGCCGCCGGTGTCCGGTGATGATAAATAGCTGGCTGCCGGTGAAATGACATAAGCTAAAACAATGAACCAGATTAACGCAAACGCGAAAATAGAAAACCACCCACGTTTGGACATAAACAGCCGCGCAATTTCATTAAACGCTATTGTGACAATAGACACTCTCTAATTCACCTCGATTGGCAATTGGCGTTGACTTTCGATCCATAGTTGCACCCAATCAGGTATAGCTGGGGATTCATCTTTTATATCCAGAAATGCTAACAACTGTTCTGGGCTCACTTTTTCACCGCGCTTTGATAAAAACCGCGCGTCAACAACGGCTCGTGCCACGAATTCATTATTTCTAATAAACAACTGTTCCAGATAAACCGATTGTGCATCCCAACCAACAACCTTTGTACGGATTATAAACTGTTGTCCCAATTTCAATGAACGTTTAAACCGGATTGTCTCGCCAGCCAATACCGGATACCAACCGTTTCTACGAACAGCGTGAAAAGTGTTGCTGCGCAGCAGTAGATCGGTGCGGGCGAGATCCATCATGGTTAGGTACACGCCGTTATTCACATGCCCCAATACATCCAAGTCATTAGGCAACACCCTAAAACGGGTATCGCATGGCCCGAACAAGGAACAGCGCGCTCGACGCGACTGAGTAATTATTAACCAAAAAAGGCGGAAAAAGAGCTTCATAGGCCCGATGATTCGACGTGGATGGTGAAGTCTACTGAAGTTTGTGTGTTTGTGCAGCTAGGAACCGCTACGCAATAAAACAGCGACCAGTTCAAACGGAAGCAATCGCTTTTGTCCATATAAAAGCAACACAGCGCCGATTCTGTGACGGTGTCACCAAAGCCATTTATCTGGCTTGTTTAGCATAGTGCTAAGGAGATACCCATGACTTTTTTACCTAAAAAATCACTACCTATAATGCTCAGCGTATTGGTGTTAGGCAGTGCCAATGTGCACGCTAGCAATTGCGCTGAAGATTCACCTCTTAAACGACAGCTTGGTGATAAATACCCTGAGCATGATATGGGCTATGTTCTGCGCGAGCTGGATTTGAACCGACCGTCCAGTGAAATCGATCAACAAGACTTAGACCTTATCGACACTCTTACCAATGGCTCGTTTAAACAAGGCAGTGGCATACGTTATCGCTGCAAAGGAACGGGCGAACGCAGTCAAATAGAAACCACTAAATTCGTTCTAGAAGATGTAGAGTTGATTGAATCGAATAACGGACGTTTAGCAATCAAGGCTTGGGAAAACTCTGATCGTAAAATCAAATCCAGCTCAATCTCTTTAGCCCCTCCAAAACTATGGCGCAAAACCAACGACGGTACAGCCACTAATATTATACTGACTCGAGTTGAAAACCCGTATCTCAACGACACAACAGGCGGGTTGCTTGGCATTAACTATTACTACTTAAACGGATACGTGTATAAACCGGCTGATTTTGAGCGCGAAAATTTATTAGACTATCCTGATCGCTCTGGTTACCACCTAAAAGAAATTCGCACGATAATCCAGCAATCCAGAAAAGGCATAACACTGACTCAGTCTATATTTATCAACGGCGAAAGAGCCGAATGGGTTGTTTGGAACTTACAATCGTAATTTAGCAAGTCTGGACATTAAAAACTGTTTTTCAGCTTCGTTGTCGGTTAGCGCTATGGCGTGTTCATAGTATTGAGTAGCCTCTGTGCTATGGCCGGCACGCATCAAAATGTCTGCCTTCGCCGCATAAAACGGTTGATAGTCTTTAATTTCTTGCATGGCTTCAACTTCATCGAGATGCTGCAGTGCCGATTCAATTGAATCGGCATATGAAACAGCAACCGCATAATTAATGGTAACGACAGGTGTGGGCTGCATGCGGTACAGTAATTGATACAAAGCGGCAATTTGTGGCCAGTCCGTATCGCGCCATTGTTTGGCTTCTGCATGCACTGCACTTATAGCTGCTTGCAGTTGGTATGGTCCAAGTTGTTGCATCAACAACGCTGATTTAATTAACGCGATACCTTCCGACATTTTCTGCTTATCCCAAGCATCGCGGTTCTGACTTTCTAATGAAATTAAATTGCCGTTGTTATCCTGACGCGCCCGGCGCCTGGAATCATGCAGCAGCATGAGCGACAACAAGCCTATGGTTTCTGATTGCTTTGGCATCAATAGCGCCAGTATTCTGCCGAGTCTTATTGCCTCGTCAACCAGGTTGCCGCGGCTAACCAAGTTACCAGTGGATGCTGCATAACCTTCATTAAAAATGTAGTAAATGACGCCTAGCACTGCGCTAAGCCTTTCAGGTAGTACATCAGCCGGTGGTATTTCATACGGAATCCCGGCAACCGCAATTTTCTTTTTTGCTCTGGCCAAGCGCTGCGCCATGGCTTGAGGCTTATCAAGAAAACAGCGCGCGATCTCTTCGGTGGTTAAACCTCCAAGTGTTCTTAGCGTGAGTGCAATTTGCGTTTTCTCTTCTATGGCAGGATGGCAGCACGTAAAGATTAATTCGAGTCGTTTGTCAGGAATCACTTCAACGTGCTCTTCATCAGTACTTTTTAGAACCTCAGTCAGATAACTTAGCTCCGGTTTTAACTGCGCAAATCGCGTATCGCGTCGCAAGCGATCAATCGCTTTGCGTCTGGCGGTTTGAATCAACCATGCAGCTGGAGAGTCCGGCAGTCCTTCGTCAGCCCAACGTACCAGCGCGATTTCAACGGCATCTTGTAGAGCGTCTTCTGACAGTTCCAGATTATTGGTGGTTTTTGTCAGCGCGGCGAGTATCCGCCCCCATTCTTCTCGAACGATACTGCTGATAGCCTGTTCAAGCTTGAATGGAGGCAGCATAGTAGCAAGACTCTAATTATCAAATACCATGACTGGCCTAACTTCAATACGCCCATGCGCTGCCGATGGAATTTTTGCTGCGTATTGAATTGCTTCATCCAAATCTTTGCAGTCCAGAAGATAGTAACCGCCAAGTTGTTCTTTGGTTTCCGCAAACGGACCATCGGTCGTTTCTACTTTTCCCTGATGATTGGTCACTGTGGTTGCCGTTGAAACAGACTGCAACGCATCTCCGGCAACCATGACGCCATCTTTTGTAACTTGTTCGGTGAATTCCTGATAAGCCTGAATGTACGCGCCAAATTCTTCACTACCAGGCATTGGACCTACGGATTCGTTTTTATAGATTAGACAGATATATTGCATCGTATTCTCCTGAGTTTGTTCACGATTGATTCAGATTGACAGACGGTGTTAATCCCATTCTGTACCTATAGGACGAACCAGCAACACGTAAATCGACATCAGCTGCAAATAAATTTTATTTATATCGCTAGTGAATTTTTAACTTATTGAAATTACTAGAGAAACTCATCGACAATATTAACAAAAACAATCATCCATCTGGCCTGTACGTGTAGCCTATGTCCACTAAACTATTGGCATGAACAACAATTCTGTCAGTGAAACTTCAGCAATCGACTACTTCGGCACGCAAGCCATCCCTGTTGCGTTGAACACTCCCATTCATCACGAAATAAGATGGCTGCCCATCAACACTGAGCAAGCGATACCGGAATTCAATGACGTAACACTAAACAATGACGATACATCGCAAGCGGCAAGATTCGTCAATCCCAGACACGGGCTGCACTTTAGACTGCGGCGACAGTTTCGTCGCTACTGTGCGGGCTTGGCAACCAATACCGATATGAATACCGAGTTGCCGGATTTTCAGATACAGGAAAAGGGTCGCCCTTATCTCGCCGCTGAATCTCATTTGCATTTCAGTTTTTCGTCATGCCAATCTGGCTTATTAGCCGGTTGGAGCAACGAGGCTTTGATCGGTGTTGATATAGAGGATCGTCATACAGCAAACGATGCGGATGACATAGCTGACCGATTCTTTAGTAAAGCCGAATGTCGTTGGTTGACGGAACAATCGGAAAACAAGCGCGATGCCTTTTTATCATTGTGGTGTTTAAAAGAAGCAGCGTTAAAGTGTATTGGGGAAGGTATTCCTTTTGGATTGGATAAATTTACTTTTAATCCAGACAGTAACGATTTACTAACAGCAGTTCCCGCTGAATATGGCAAGGCATCCCACTTTGATGCACACCTTGTTACAACATTACCGGTCAGCGCAGCGGTTATCTTTAAAAAGTAGTAGCGGTGCCAATAATATGAACTTCAGCCAAATGCTTACCAATAAAGAAAAATAACTCGAACCACTCTACGCGTGTATAGTGACTCGCGAAAACCAAAATACACTTTTGATAAATATTTGCCGACTCTGATACCGATTTTCGCTACAGACAGCACTTGGCGGTACCGCGACTAACTACCTAAATTCTGCTCATGCCGCATATGCGGAAACAACACCACATCGCGAATAGTGGGCGAACCGGTTAGCAGCATCACCAAACGATCAATTCCAATACCCTCACCTGCAGTTGGCGGCATACCGTATTCCAACGCACGAATGTAATCGGCATCGTAATGCATGGCTTCTAAATCGCCAGCATCCTTGTCGGCCACTTGCGCTTTGAACCGTTCGGCTTGATCTTCGGCATCGTTAAGTTCAGAAAACCCGTTCGCAATTTCACGCCCGCCAACAAACAATTCAAACCGATCGGTTACCATGGGGTTGTCATCGTTACGGCGCGACAATGGCGATACTTCAGTTGGGTACAGGGTAATAAAGGTAGGGTCGTGCAAATTCTCTTCTACCGTTGCTTCAAATATTTCTGTTTGCACTTTGCCAATTCCCCAGCTGGATTGCACATCAATGTGTAACGATTTTGCAAGGGCGGTGGCCTGCTCCATATCCGACAACTGCTCTGCGGTTACGGATGGATTAAATTGCAATATAGAATCGAATAAACTTAATCGCGTAAATGGTTTGGCAAAATCGAACGTGCCGTCACCGTCTTCAGTTGGAATATTCATGGTGCCCACAACATCCTGCGCCAGGCCACGGAACATTTCTTCGGTTAAATCCATCAGATGCTCGTAATTTGCATACGCCTGATAAAATTCAAGCATCGTAAATTCCGGGTTGTGGCGCGTACTCAAACCTTCATTACGAAAGTTACGGTTAATTTCAAATACACGCTCAAATCCACCCACCACCAATCGCTTTAAGTACAGCTCGGGAGCCACACGTAAAAATAAATCCATATCGAGCGCATTGTGGTGTGTCACGAATGGACGCGCAGTAGCACCACCCGGGATAACATGCATCATTGGCGTTTCAACTTCCAAAAATTCGCGTTCAATCAGGAAGTTTCGGATATACGCTATAACAGCCGAGCGCATGCGAAACGTGGCACGCGTTTCTTCACTCATAATCAGATCAACATAGCGCTGACGATAACGCATTTCCTGATCGCTCAATCCATGAAATTTCTCTGGCAACGGTCGAAGCGATTTAGTTAGCAGCTGCAACGACGTCACTTTAATACTCAGCTCGCCCGTTTTAGTAATAAACAAGGTACCCGACGCAGCAACAATATCGCCTATATCCCAGGTTTTAAAGTCGGCATAGTTGTCTTCGCCGATGGCGTCGCGCTGCACAAACAATTGAATATTGCCGCTTACATCGCGAAGCCCCGCAAAACTTGCCTTACCCATAACCCGACGCGACATCATGCGACCGGCAACGCTTACCGATACATTTTGTTCAGCCAATGCTTCTTTGTCTGTAGCTCCATGGCCGCTATGCAATGCTGCCGCCTTATGCTCCGGTTCGAATTGATTTGGAAAGGCATTGCCTTGCTCGCGCATGGCTTGCAGCTTATCGCGGCGTTGGGCTACTAATTGATTTTCGTCGTCACTCATAATCTGATTTAATTCGATCTGATTTTATTCGTTAGAGTCAATGATTAAAGTGGCTGCGCTCAAAAAAAACCAAGCCTATAAACCCGCCTTTAAACTCTCTTTTATAAATTGCGTTATTTCGCCATCCAATACCGCTTGGGTATTACTGGTTTCCACGTTAGTGCGTAAGTCTTTAATCCGGGATTGATCTAACACGTACGATCTAATTTGACTACCCCAACCGATATCAGACTTTCCATCTTCAACGGCTTGTTGGTCTCCGCTGCGTTTGAGCATTTCGGCCTCGTACAACTTCGACTTTAATTGTTTCATGGCCGTCGCTTTATTTTTATGCTGCGAACGATCATTCTGACATTGCACCACAATACCGGAAGGTTCATGCGTTATACGCACAGCAGATTCGGTTCGGTTTACATGCTGCCCGCCTGCGCCACTGGCGCGATATACATCAATGCGTAAATCGGCAGGGTTAATATCAATTTCAATGTCATCATCAATCTCTGGCGATACAAACACGGCTGCAAAGGATGTGTGTCGCCTCGCACCAGAATCGAACGGGCTTTTACGCACCAAGCGATGCACACCGGTTTCGGTACGCAACCAGCCAAATGCATATTCGCCTTCTACCCGAATGGTCGCCGATTTAATCCCGGCCACATCACCTGGAGAGACTTCAATAAGTTCGGTTTTGAATCCTTGTCGTTCACCCCAGCGAAGATACATGCGTAGCAGCATCTCGGCCCAATCTTGTGCTTCTGTGCCGCCACTGCCCGATTGAATATCCAGAAAGGCATGCGCTTCGTCGTTATTACCGGAAAACATGCGGCGAAATTCCAGACCGGCAACGCGTGCTTCATAACTTTCCAGATCGGCGGCTACAGCATTGACGGTGTCTTCGTCGTTTTCCTCACGGGCCATTTCGAGCAGATCAACGGCATCGCCCAGACCACTGTCAAGCGTATCAAACACATCTTTGGTGGCTTGCAATGATGATCGTTGTTGACCAAGTTTTTGCGCGCGATCGGGGTCATTCCACACATCCGGACTTTCCAGTTCGCGCAGAATTTCCTCTAACTGTTCCTTTTTGCCATCATAGTCAAAGATACCCCCTGAGGGAGTCGGCGCGGGTGCGAAGGTCCTCGATGTGCTGAATGTAGGGGTTGATCTCGATCATGGTGAAACCGTCAAACAATAATTAGCTGCCAAGTTTAGCGCAATTACTGACCCGATAGCTGCATATACTTAACTTGAAGCTGCAAAGACTGATTCCCGCGGTAGTGATTGACTGACAATGAGTACACAACCTGCACAGCGTCCCCGATGGTGAAAATATCGGGCTGATTGAAGGCAATTGCATCATAACGCTGCCCCTGTTTAGATTCACTGCCGCTTTGCGAGACCAGACTGAGCTTCAAATGCCCTTTACCGACCTCGCGAGCGCTGCTAATGGTAAAAACATCGTCAAACAGTGGCGCTGGAAACTCCTGCCCCCACGGACTGAGATCTGTTAACAGCTGCGCATTGGTCAGTGTTCGTTCATTATCTGATAGCGACCCATCGGTTACCCACTCGCGATTGGGTAGTTCGCCATCCAGTACGCGCTTCACTTCGGCCTCGAAGGCTTCGGCAAACTCACTGAACCGAGATTTTGCCAGGGTGAGTCCTGCTGCCATGGCATGGCCGCCGAACTTATGGATGAGATCCGGATTGTTAGTGGCTACCGCGTCAAGCACGTCTCGGATATGCACGCCCGGGATCGATCGCGCCGATCCTTTTATTAATTTTTCTGAGTCTTGTGCAAACACAACCACAGGTTTATTCAATTGCTCCTTAACCCGACCGGCAACAATGCCAATCACACCTTGATGCCAGGAATCCTTAAACAACACAATAGAAAAGCGCTTGGTGTTAGCGTGCAAGGCGTCGGTTTCATTTTCCAGAATCGCCTCCGCTTCAGCTCGCATGGTTGACTCAATCGATCGGCGTTGTTGATTTAAACTATCAAGTTCGGTTGCTAAATTATGTGCAGTTAAATCATCCTCTGTTAGTAAGCAACTGATACCTCGGGTCATATCATCCAATCGACCAGCAGCGTTAAGCCGCGGCCCCAGTGCAAAACCAATGTCGTCGGAACTGGTGCGAGTAGCAACTCGCCCTGCTCTGGCTAACAATGCAAGCACACCTTTGCGAGTCACACCTGCTCGAATTCGGCGTAAACCTTGTTCAACCAGCGTTCTGTTAATGTGATCAAGCGGCACCACATCAGCAACGGTTCCAATGGCCACCAAATCAAGAAACTGTGCCATTTTCAATTCTTGCTTTAACAATCCTGCTTTATGCAAATGCGCGCGTAATGCCGACAACACATAAAAGCAAACACCAACACCGGCTAAATGCTTACTCGGGAACGTTGCCCCGGGAATGTTGGGATTAACAATAGCCACGGCCCGTGGCAACAATGCAGGAGGCAAGTGATGATCGGTAACAATGACATCCATGCCTAACTCGGACGCACGCTCTACGCCATCTACTGATGCCACGCCGTTATCGACCGTAAAAATGAGCGCTGGATTTTGTTGCTTTGCCACGTCGACAATTGCGGGTGACAAGCCATACCCATACTCGAATCGATTGGGCACCAGAAATTCCACATGTTCAAACCCCATGGCTTTGAATCCCAACACAGCCAGGGCTGTGCTGGTTGCTCCATCGCAATCGTAGTCGCCAACCACCAGCACTTTTTCCTGAGCTTGCAGTGCTTGCGCTAAACGTTCGACGGCTTGATCAATGCCTAACAAGGTATCGGGCGTGGGTAAATCGGACAGCGCGAAATTCATTTCCGATGCCGATTGAACACCTCGAGCGCTCAAGACCCGGTTGACCAAGGCGTTTTCGTGCAGGGGTTGGGCAGTTTCGGGGACGGCGCGTTGAATAATACTGACGGCTACGCCTTGCTGGCTTGGGGTGTTCATAGTGGACTAATGTAGCACCAACAACCCCAAGGTGATATCAACACTAGGAAGATTTAAATCTAAGCGCTTGTTTAATCCAGCTAGATAACGAAAATACGCGCCTGGCTTGCTGCTTTTCTTCAATAGCCTGACCTTCGCAGCCATCGAGTATGAATTTATCAATGCCCCCGTTCGCCAATGCGCGTTGCAATGGTTCTACCCGATGTTGAATCAGATTATCTTTAGCTCGCTGCACAGCATCGGCATCGCCAGCAAGCCACGCTGCATAAACCGACAGATCGACGATGACGGTTGTTGCATCAGTATCAGCAACCGTTGCTAGATCAGCTACTTGAAAATCTGCCAAGGGATGCTGCGCTAATTGGTAGTGTGCTGCTAATCCCTGACTAAATGAATCATCGGCATAAACCGTCGCGCTGCTCATGGCAGTAGCTTCGGGCAGTTTTGCACCACCCCAAAACCAAATGGCATTCACCGGTAACTGGCGGCGAGCAGCACGTTGCTCATTGACCGGATGCGAGTGAAACAGCATTTGAACCTCAGTCATCAACCGGCGCCAGTCACCAGCCGTATCCAGCCGGGGTAGAAAATTTGCAATTTTGCCATTGGCCACCGAGTGCGAAGGCCAGGAATCTAACGCTGACGCATCCATACCGGTTAAAAACCATTGACCCTGTAGTCCTTTATGCACACTCAGACCATCTGGTTGAATTAAATCATTTAAAGACTTGATTAACGCGTCGGCTTCGGCATCCTGTAAATCGAGCGCTGCACAGGGTAGTAATCGGGCATTATCTTTATCTGCCAGTAAATGCACTGGATCGGCACACACTATATGTTCCGGCAGGTGCCAGTTTTCGATTTGAGCTTCCTGCCTGCTGTGGCCCTGCTTGTTATTGAGCTCTTCGTTAGGCGAAACCTCCTGTTCATACCGACAGAATGCCGACGGCACGTGACCTATGTCTGGTATTGGTAAGCCAATTGCCCCCATAAGTGCTTGTTCCACTGTTTGGGTAACCGACTCAATAACGCAAGTCGCGTTCTGAGGCGTATCATTCAGGGAATCGGTCGTGGAATGAGATGGCGAACCAAGCGCGTCTGGTTCGAAAACCGAATCCCCACTGGGCGGGGCCAGCGGTGCCGAAAAACACGCGGGGGCTAGCAGAATAACGCTTGTGGTGCTGTCGGGCATGGAAACTTTGCTTAGTGGACGTGCCGATATGGTATCCAATTATCATCTTTGCAACCACAAAATGAACTCAACAGCACGAATCTAGTCATACAGGCAATCACAACACACTGCAGTATCAATTAAAGGCTACAGAATCAATGAAGAACAAAAAACTATGGATCGTACTCGCAGTCATTGCGTTAATTACCTGTTACGTCATTTTTGATTTGGGCCGGTTTTTAAATCTGGAGTATTTAAAAAGCCAACAAGCGGCACTGAACAACCTGTATGAAACAAAGCCTTTTGCAGTGATTGCAACCTTCTTTGGGTTGTATGTTGTTGCAACCGCCTTATCCATCCCGGGCGCGGTTATTTTCACTTTGGCTGGCGGTGCTATTTTTGGCTTGGTCACCGGCACCATCATTGTGTCGTTTGCGTCCACCATTGGTGCAACACTGGCATTTTTAACCTCTCGCCATTTGCTGCGCGATACCATCGAATCAAAGTTCAGCGACAAGCTTCAAACCATCAACGACAGTATCGATAAAGACGGTGCGTTTTATTTATTCACGTTAAGGCTGGTGCCGGTATTTCCATTCTTCCTGATTAACCTGGCAATGGGGCTCACGAAAATTAAAACCGGTGTATTTTATATTGTTAGCCAAATCGGCATGCTGGCAGCAACCATTGTTTATGTAAACGCAGGGACGCAAATTGCCAAAATAGACAGTCTTGCAGGCATCTTGTCACCCAAACTGTTGTTCTCGTTCGCACTGCTGGGCATCTTCCCGCTTATTGCAAAAAAGATTGTCGACATCATTCAAGCGCGCAAGGTCTATAAAGACTACCCCAAACCAGACAAATTTGATCGCGATATCGTCGTATTGGGTGCAGGTTCTGGAGGTCTAGTATCAGCGTACATTGGTGCGGCAGTTAAGAGTAAAGTCTCGTTAATAGAACGACACCAAATGGGCGGCGATTGCTTGAACACCGGCTGCGTACCGTCTAAAGCGCTAATTCGTAGCGCGAAACTTATGGACAACATTAAACACTCTGCAAAATACGGTGTAGAAACAGCATCAGGCGAAATTGATTTCGCTAAGACCATGCAGCGTGTACATGATGTCATTAAAAAAATTGAGCCGCATGATTCTGTTGAGCGCTACACCGGATTAGGGGTTGACGTTATCACCGGCGATGGTCGTATCACGTCGCCCTGGACGGTAGAAGTCAACGGACAAACCCTGACAACACGCAACATTATTGTTGCCACCGGGGCGCGCCCATTTGTACCCCCTATTCCCGGGCTGGATACCGTTAATTACTTAACGTCAGATAATTTGTGGGAATTGACTGAATTACCAAAACGTTTAGTTGTGCTTGGCGGCGGCCCCATTGGTAGTGAGTTAACGCAAGCCTTCAAACGCCTCGGCAGTGAAGTCTGGCAAGTGGAAATGTTTGATCGCATTATGAACCGCGAAGACCCAGAAATCTCCGCCATGGTGCAACAGAAATTCATTGATGACGGTATTAATGTGATGGTCAATACCAAAGCCGTCGGTGTTGAAGTTGAGTCAAGTGGTGAGAAAGTACTGGTTTGCGAACGCGATGGCGAACAGCTGCGATTACCGTTTGATGAAATTATTGTTGCCGTAGGCCGCGCCGCCCGCTCCAAAGGATTCGGATTAGAAGAGCTGGATATTAGTACGCGCAGAAACGGCACAATCGAAACGAATGAATACCTGCAAACCCGATTTCCCAATATATACGCGGTAGGAGATGTGGCAGGTCCGTATCAATTCACGCACACGGCTGCACATCAAGCATGGTACGCGTCGGTTAATTCTTTATTTGGCACGTTTAAAAAGTTTCGGGTCGACTATCGCGTTATTCCATGGGCAACGTTTACCGACCCTGAAGTTGCACGCGTTGGCTTAAACGAAACCGATGCTAAGGAGAAAAACATTCCATACGAAGTCACCACTTACGGCATTGATGATCTGGACCGTGCTATTGCCGACAGCACCGATCATGGGGTCGTTAAAGTATTAACCGTGCCGGGCAAAGACACCATTCTGGGCGTAACCATTGTGGCAGCGAATGCCGGTGATTTAATTTCTGAGTATGTGTTGGCCATGAAACACAAACTGGGACTCAACAAAATTTTGGGCACCATCCATATCTACCCCACCAACACTGAAGCCAACAAATACGCTGCCGGTGAGTGGAAACGTGCGCATCAGCCGCATACGCTGTTGAAATGGGTTGAGCGCTATCATGCCTGGCGGCGCGGCTAAAGCTGCGCCGGACAACTGAGCGTGATTACATGCAGGGGAAGTTTTTAAACCATCCTCGCGCTACAATCGTATACGGATAGACTTCTAACACTATGTAGCCGCCCCTATGATTGCCGACACGCTTGCGAACCTGCCCGCTCATTTACAGGAACGGGCAAGAGTGGTGTCAAACGGCGATGCCACACATGGCACCTTTGTACTCTACTGGATGAGTAGCGCCATGCGGGTAGATGAAAACCCCGCATTGGATTCAGCTGCACTCATTGCGCAACATCACAACCTGCCGTTGTTGGTTTATCAATGCTTATCGTCTAACGGTCAATCTAATGGTCAATATGCATCTGATCGGCATCACCTGTTCGTGATGCAAGGTGCTCGCGATGTTCAGGCCAGTTTAATTGAAAAAGGCATCAGCTACGCGTTTGAACTTGAAACGCGTTCCACCGACGAAACACATTTAACTTCACTCGCACAGCAGGCTCGCGTCGTCATTACAGAAGACATGCCGGTTGGACCCAATCAAGGATACTTCAATGACTTACCAGAACACACTTCGGCCGCGTTGATCTGCATCGATACTGCGTGCGTGGTACCAATGCAATTAGTTGGACAAGCCTATACACGCGCATTTCAATACAGAGACGCAACAAAAGCACTCTACGAAAGCCGATTAACAAACAGTTGGCCTGCCATAGCTGAACTTGATAACAATACGGTGTCTGCATTCGATTTATCAACGCTACCATTCGAACCGATCGACTTGCAAAACGCACATCTGCCCGAGTTAGTATCACAGTGTGAAATAGACCATGCCATTGGTCCTGTTGTTGATACTGTGGGAGGCAGTACAGCGGGCTATGATCGATGGAATCGCTTTAAGGACACAGGACTTGCTCGCTATGCAAAGCAACGCAACAATCCGCTGGTTGACGGTGTTAGTCGAATGTCGGCTTATTTACACCATGGCATGGTGTCACCAATGCGCTTGGCGCGCGAAGCGGCACGCATTAACAACGGTGGCAGTCAAAAATACCTGGACGAACTATTAATTTGGCGCGAGCTAGCTTATGCATTTTGCTTTTATACCGATATCACTGACCCATGGTCTGCCATACCGGATTGGGCACAGCAAACTTTACAAGCGCACGCAGAGGACACGCGAGATCACACTTACCAATGGGAAGAATTGGCGCGCGCTCAAACTAACGATGCGCTATGGAACGCCGCGCAATTATCACTACTGAGACAAGGCGAATTGCACAACAACGTGCGCATGACATGGGGTAAAGCCATCCTGAATTGGACCAGTTCTCCTAAGCGCGCGTTGGAACTCATGATTGATTTGAATCACCGTTACGCATTGGATGGGTGCGACCCTGCCTCTTACGGTGGGTTGCTGTGGTGTGTTGGGCAATTCGATCGCCCGTTTGAACCGGCAAGG
>CAYMHU010000003.1:26437-38722 GCA_964390335.1 uncultured Granulosicoccaceae bacterium
AGTTGGGCAGCCAGAAATAGCACAAAGCCGAAACGCCCAGACACAACAGAGCAAATAGTGTTACAGGCATCACACGACTGGACAGCAGCTAACTGGGAGCGAGATCCGGACGAGGTTGCTCAGCAGCTACAAGCGGCATTTTTCGACAGTTCAGGTTTTGCAACGCGAGAACCGAATAGCTTAAAGGCACACAGGTGGAAGTACGCTATTCCGATAAACCCGCCTGAAAACCGATGCTTTAAAGATCCCGTATACCACGTTGTAACCTGCGGCGACTGGGCCAGCGGGCCTCGCGTTGAAGGCGCATTTTTAAGCGGCATGGCAGCAGCCGGCCAGATACTAACCAGCTTGATCGCTAAGCCAGAATCGATCAGCGATCAGATGATGTTGGATTTACAAAGCAG
This sequence comes from uncultured Granulosicoccaceae bacterium, assembly GCA_964390335.1. GTDB lineage: Bacteria > Pseudomonadota > Gammaproteobacteria > Granulosicoccales > Granulosicoccaceae > Granulosicoccus. Next base: position 26,842 of record CAYMHU010000003.1, read on the forward strand.
CTTATGAACTCAGGCCAAAAACAACTCATTTCAAACCCAAGAGGCCCCTCAGTCACTATGCTTTATGACGGTGGCTGTCCGCTATGCTCAAAGGAAGTAGCGCATTATAAACGCCGCGATGCACAAGGCCAGGTTAATTGGGTAGACATTCATGCAGACGCGAGGCCTTTAGCGCATTACGGCATTTCTCAAGAAGCAGCTATGAAGCGTTTGCATGTTATTCAGGATGACAATATTGTGATTGGTGCTCCAGCCTTTGCCGTTATCTGGTCACAGTTGCCTGGTTATCGGCTGATGGTTCCTATTGTAAAGCTGAAGCCTATTATGTGGATGTTGGATAAACTGTATAACTGGTTTGCAGACAAACGCTTTGCGTCGCGCGTCAGCTGTAAACAACGCTCCCATTCATAAGATTAAAGCGATTCTAGGAAGTGAGTTGCATCAGCATGAATTTCAGCTTTGCGTTCCTCGCTCATACGTCCCCATGTATTGTACATCTGTGCCATACGATGATTACTGGATAACTTTTCCTGATTCTGACTGAGAAAATGCCAGTATAAATAATTAAACGGACACGCGTCTTCACCCGTTTTTTTGCTGACCTTGTAATCGCAGTGTTTACAGTAGTCGGACATCTTATTGATGTAATTGCCGCCAGCTGCATACGGTTTAGAACCCAACAAACCACCATCTGCAAATTGACTCATGCCTAGGGTGTTTGGTAGTTCAACCCACTCGTAGGCATCAACGTATACAGCGAGATACCACTCATGCACTTGCTTGGGATCAACACCGGCCAACATCGCAAAATTACCCGTGATCATTAAGCGCTGGATATGGTGAGCGTAACCCTCATCGATAGTTTGTTGAATACTGCCTTTAAGACAAGCCATACGCGTGTCAGCTGTCCAGTAAAATTCGGGTAGTGGTTTGTGGTAATCAAAAAAGTTTTGCTCGAGATATTGCGGCATTTCTAACCAATAGATGCCTCTAACGTATTCACGCCACCCGATAATCTGCCGAATAAAACCTTCGGCGGCATTTATCGGAATGTGACCGTCATTAAAAGCCGCCTCTACGCGTTCGCACACGTTGGTAGGGTCAAGCAATCCGATGTTGATATACAGCGATAGAACCGAATGCGCTAAGAACTTTTGATCGTGCAACATGGCATCTTGATAGTCGCCAAATTGCGGTAATGAGAAATCTATAAAGTGATCTAAGGCTGTATTCGCATCGCTTGCCGAGCAGGCAAACCAGAAATCATGCACGCTACCCATGTTATTCGGAAAGTGATTATCGACGAGCGCAACAACATCGCGCGTAATATCGTCTGGCTCAAACCGCAATGGGTCAGAAAACTTTACAGACCTACCCGCAGGCTTGCGATTGTCTTTATCAAAATTCCATTGGCCACCTACTGGCTTATCATCCTCCATCAACAAACCCGTTTGACGCCGCATGTCGCGATAAAAATTCTCCATGCGTAATTGTTTGCGCGACGCAGCCCAGCTTTGAAATGCCTCAGTCGAACACAGAAAGCGTGTGTCTGGCAGTAAGTCCATCGGGATGGACAGGTTCGACTGCAGCGCCCTCAATGATTCCCGAAGCCGATACTCACCCACTTCTGTCATCACGATCTGCTCGCACTGGTGCTCCGCAACCGCTAATTCAATGCTGCTTGCAATGCTTTTGGGATTATTTTCATCGTCCAATTGCCGATAAATAACCGACCAACCGTCATCATGCAGTTGCTGTTTGAAGTGGCGCATGCATGACAACACAAACACCAGTTTTTTCTTGTGGTGGGCTACGTAAGATGTTTCATCTGCACATTCGCAGAGCAATACGATGGCATTGCGTTTTTCTACCGCCTGCAACGATGAAATGTCCAAGCTGAGCTGATCACCCAGCAATGGAACAAGCGTTTTCATCCTAATTGAATTTAACGGTTGGATTGTCCATCTAACTAGTGGTCAATCTTTAACACTCAGGTAGCTCAAGCACGGTGGAGCTGCTTGCTCCAAACATGGTGCTGCTCACCGGAAGCCCTTGTGCACTGACGGTGACCTTCGCACCTTGCATTTCCGACCCGGTTACCCGAATCATGCCTAATTGGCTCTGCGGTAACGTATCGTCAACATCGATCGTAAAACTAACGATTTCGCCCGTGCCGATAGTGTCAATACCGATAGTGAGACTGGTTTCTCCGTCTGCTACGCTTGAGCTTCCGACCAGCTTAACCGTCGAGCTTGATGTTTCAAAAGGTTGATAAACCTCAACACCCGCACCCGTAGCGGTGGTGTCGAAAATCAGTTTTCCGCGAGTTTGCGCTAGATCAATAGTCAGCACTACGTCTTTGAGCGAGCACACACCCAGGTTACTGAACGAAAACCGGTCTTTCGGCGCACTTTCTGCGAACTGCACCTGCAAATTAGCATGCGTTGCAGGGGTAAACACCGCTAGCGACACTGCGCTCAATGCGAGCGCAGCAACACGATAACCTGTGTTGGACAAAACAATATTCATTAGGACTTGTCGGTTTAGGACGGCTTCGGTGCGAACACGCTGCACCATCCGTTAGCCGTTACGAAACCACCAGGTAAGAGAGTGCAAGCGCCATACTCTTTACCTTCTTGTGCAGTATAGTGCACGCATCCTTCGCAGTTTTTTTCGGGGTCTGGGGTGACTTCCACGTATTTCAACTGCTTACCCATGCCGGTCTCAGGGTCGATCATTACGACGTCATCAGCATAGCTGTTATGTGACAGTAAACTGGCCGCAGGTACCAACGCCACGCTTTTTGCTAATAATGAGTTGAATTTACGTCTGTTTTTGTTTTCCATTGTCAGCTCTCTTGGTTTAGAAAATTGGCTAACCTAAATACGGGATCATCACCAAATCGGATCAAACCCCGTGTATCGCGTCACACCCCGGGTAAATCAAACAGTAATATTTCTGCATCTTCGCCGTTACTCAGAACGAGCCTACCCGCCTCTGTTATCGCAAGACCGTCGCCTTGTTTCAGAGATTGACCGTTCACCAACAAGCTTCCACCAGCTACTTGAACCCAAGCATTGCGCCCCTCAGCCAACGTAAACTCAACAGACTGATCTCCAGATAGCGTGGCCGCATACACACTTGCATCGGCATTTATCCTGATCGATCGGTCGCGACCGTCCGGGGACAAAAACAACTTCAGCTGGCCGCTCTTTTCGCCCTCATCGATTTGCAATGTGTCGTATCGAGGTGCATGCCCTGTGATATTTGGCAACAACCAAATCTGTAAAAAACGCACCCGACTCTCGGTCGATGGGTTGAATTCTGAATGTGTCACACCCGATCCTGCACTCATGTACTGAACGCCACCCGCTGTAACAACCGACCCGTTTCCCATACTGTCTTTGTGTTCCAGCGCACCTTCCAACACATACGAAAAAATCTCCGCATCCTGATGTGGATGCTCGCCAAATCCTTGGCCGGGTGCAACTTCGTCATCATTGATGACACGCAAGTTCCGGAACTGCACATGCTTGGGATCCCGGTAACTGCCAAAACTGAACGAGTGAGATGATTTTAACCATCCGAAATTGGCTTGCCCGCGCTCACTAGCGGGTCTGAGTACGAGACCACCAGCTAAGCCTTCGTTATTCGCAACTGCTTTACGCATAGTTAAGTCCCCTTTAATCGTTTATTCTGTGGAAGTTGTTGCTTAGCGAAACAATGTTGTCGCTAGCCGCTTTTATCGTGTGCTGAGCATCTCTAGCTAACGCATCAGCAGCAATAACATCCACCTGATGAATACCTATAAAGCCCATAATGTGTCTTAAGAATGGTGTAGCAAAATCAATTGGGCTATCAACCGATGTACCACCCGAGGCCAAAGTGACTATCGCTCTTTTGTTCTCCAATAAACCGACGGGCCCGTTTTCGGTATACCTAAACGTGAGACCAGCACGCGCAATCATGTCAATCCATGCTTTCAGTGAAGCTGGTACACTAAAATTGTAGATGGGCGTTGTGATAAGCAAAACATCCGCAGACATTAACTCTGACACAAGTTGATCAGATAAACTCAAGTCGGCTTTTTGTTTTTCGTTGCGCTGGTTGGTAGGGGTTGTATTCGCGGCAATCCAGTCCGAATCCACAAATCCCGGAGCCGCGTTAGCCAAGTCTCTTGTGAGCACTGTCAGTTCATTGCCAGCGCTTAACGCCTGAATCACTTCATCGCCAAGCTGGCGCGATACCGAGCCGTCCGAGCGCGCACTGGCATCAACGCGTAAAATACTAAGTTGGTTTAACATTGACTGCATTCCTAGTTGTTTTGTACAACCAACAATAAGGCTGTTTCACGCACTTAATTAGCCCCTAATTGACGACAACATTGTTCTAAAAAGCGCAACAATATGAACCGATTTGAAGAAATAGAGACTTTTGTACAAACCGTCAATGCCGGCTCGTTTACGGCGGCAGCGGGCCAACTTGGTATTGCTAAATCTGTGGTTAGCCGTCGAGTGCAAGAACTGGAGAAGCGACTGGGTGTGCAATTAATGATTCGCTCCACACGTCAACTTAGCTTAACCGATGAAGGACAGGTCCTGTACGATAAAGCGGTAGGATTACTCAATGACTGGGAACAAACTGAGTCATTGGTTGGTCAACAACAAGCGTCCTTGCAAGGTACTTTGAGGTTGGCGTTGCCTGTGTCTTTTGGGCTTCTAAAAGTCGGGCCAGCAATTACCTCTTTTTTAAAAAAACACCCTGGTGTTTCTGTTGATATTGATTTTAGCGATCGCAAAGTAGATTTAATTGCTGAGGGATTTGATCTTGCAGTTCGCATTGATAACATGCCTGACTCATCACTTATCGCGCGTAAAATTACACCCATAACATTTTGTGCAGCAGCAAGCCCTGATTATCTTCATACCCATGGAAGCCCGTCTAGCATCGAAGAACTAAAACATCATTCGGAGCTACGATTTGGACTGCGCGATCGTAAATCATGGCAATACACCGACCCAAGCGGCAATAGTGGTGAACTCGAGTTAGCGTCAACTATACGCGCAACGAGCGGAGAATTTTTAAGAGACGCGGCCATTAGTGGTCATGGGATCGTCATACTGCCGCGATTCATTGCCGAGGCAGCGTTAACATCCGGCGCGTTAGCAGAAATACTACCGGATTATCGCTGGCAAGCATTGAATGCCTATGCACTTTACCCAGCAAGTAAACATGTACCGCTACGATTGCGAAAGTTAATAGACCACTTAGTTGATTGCTGTAGCTGAGTCAACGTTCAATACTCAATTGATAACTGCATTTCAGGAAAAAAGTGTTTGGATGCAGTTTTTGCATCGTTAAACACGAGGTGCATATGATGATCCTTATTGTGTTGCACTTGCACAAACCCATCACAAGAAAATGCGTTGAGTACTGGCGATGATTTGCTACCGGGGATACTGATATCCACTCTAGTTAAGTACCATTCGGTATTACTGGGTCTGGGCGCTTTACTGGGCATCGGTAATTCCGGCGGCATGCAGATGCATAGTGGCTCTGCAAAGTTATTTGAGTTTTTACCAACCAGAAAACGCATCGGAGCGGGAAAATAGTCAGGCTGATACCGCCAATGTGAAAAAGCAGGCAGCACATCTGGTTGCGTACTTCGGGTTACCAAGCCAAATGGTGATGCTTCTGCGTCTATGGCACGTTCTACCAACTGCAGTTTTTTTCCAGCGCCATTTACCGCTTCTGCAATATTATTGATAAACAATAATTCGAGCGTGGTATTAGCCATGAAAAACCGACGATTACTGGTGCCCTGCCCTGGGTGCTCATTTGATGAACCTTCTAACAAACCAATATCCAGTAAGGCATCCGCTTCTGGAGCGGATGGACTTACAAGGATAAATACATGATCGAGGCTGAGCACTATGAACAGTTGAACAATAAAATTATTGCGTTTGCAAAAGCCCGCTGAGTTCTCTTGCATCCAAGCCAAACTCACCACCAATTTCGACGATTTGTCGCACAGTTTCATCATCCACGGGGATACCTTGAGCAGTACGCTCTGCCTTAGTGTTTAGCTCCGGCTCTCCGGGCATCAACACTTCATCCGTTCCTTTCGCCGTGGGTTTGGCTTTTATGTAGTCATAAAAATCCATGGCGCGTTTTTCTATGCTACCTGGATTATCCAACGCAGAAGGATCAATGATGATCGACAGCATATTGTTGTAAACGCCTTCCGGAATAAAATCTAAAGAGTTCACGGTATGATCACTGCCTAACGCACCGGCGAGCAACTCAACAAAAATACCCAACCCAGAACCTTTGTGTTCTCCAAACGCCGACATAGCACCTTCGCGGTGTTCGGCCATTGGGTTGGGATTGGTGGTGGGCACACCTTCTTTATCCACTAAATAACCGAGTGGAACGGTTTCACCTTTATTGCTGGCCACTCGGATTTTGCCAAAAGCCACGGTGCTGGTAGCCAAATCCAACATGGGTTTAGCTTCACCTTGCACGGGCATCGCCATACTGATCGGGTTGGTTGAAAACGCTGCCTCGCGCGCGCCAAATGGTGCCACCAAGGGATCATGGCCTACTACATTGGCCATGTGGATAGAAACATAACCTTTGGCTGCGCAATATTCAGAATAGGTACCCACACGGGACACATGCCCGGCGTTTCTTAAAGCACTAATAGCAACCCGATGTTCGGGTATGGCTTGCATTGCATGATCTAACGCCAATAGAGCCATACGGTGACCGAAACCTTGCTTCGCATCCGTTATAGAAATGGCGCCGACTGCATCATGGTATTGTGGAGTTTGGTTTGGCACAAGATTGCCATCACGCACTTGCTTACCATACATGGGTAACATACCGATGCCGTGGGAGTCGTGCCCTTTAAGGTTGGCATCGATTAAATGCGTTGCCACAATGGTGGCTTCGTCAGCATCACAGCCGAACGAGCGCAGCACATCGAACGTAAAGGCATATAAAGAATCACTGGCATAACGCATGGAAGTATTAGTCCTGTCGTTTAAACTCATTTAATCTTTGTTGAAAATCTTTTACGCGCTGCTCGCTGACTGAATTAATCGGTAAATCAGTAAAAACATCGTTGAGCACGCCTTGCGCATCCTTAAGTAATTCTACACCGGCAGAGCTTATCAAAGCTCTGCTTTGCCGCGCGTCACGCTCACCTTTAACGGTACGAACTAATCCAATTTTCTCTAAGGGCTTTAACGCGCGGGTGACAGCTGACGGTGTTAAGCCAACCAAGTCCGCCAGGGCCACACGCGTTAAGCCATCGTCGGTGCTTTCGGCCAATGTTTTTAACAGGCGGTATTCGCGATAGCTGATCCCTCTGATCATGGAAAGGGCCCGGTCTAGTCGCCTTTCCAAGCTTGCCGCCACATCCAGTAGCTGTAATACCGAGGGTTCTGTTTGCGATGCTAATGTTCTCGTGTTCATATCATGCATAATACATGATTACTCACGCAATATGCAAATATTTATACACTTTTTTGCTGACAAGCATCGTTTCAGCCAAACGCAAACGCCCTTGCTACTATTAGGTATGACTACAACAACAGCAACATCGGCGGAAACATCATGAGCAGTGAATCATCACAACGCGAACAAATGGTGTTACTCGCCCGCTCCCTATTCGAACGCGGTTTAACCCCCGGTAGCTCGGGCAATTTGTCCATGCGTGCAGCAGATGGTGGTTTTCTGGTTACACCAACCAATGCGAGCCTCGGTTTTTTAGATCCCAATAGCTTGGCCAAATTAGATGCCAATGGTCAATGGCTAAGCGGTGACAAACCCACGAAGGAAGCGTTTCTGCATTTGGCTATGTATAAATCCAACGCACGCACGCAATCAGTATCACACCTGCACTCTACTTACAGCGTGTGTTTATCGTGCATGAACAATGTTAATGCCGAAAATTTAATCGCACCGCACACACCTTATTTACAAATGCGCGTGGGCAAAGTGGCATTGGCTTCTTACAAACGACCGGGCGATACGTCTTTAGGGCCCGAGATAGAGAAACTAGCCGAGAAATACAATGGCATCATTATCAAAAATCATGGACCGGTTGTCGCGGGTAAAAGTTTGCAGGATGCCGTATTCGCTATTGAAGAGTTAGAGGAAAGTGCAAAGATTGCATTGTTACTACAAGATCGCGATAGCGCAACGTTGTCTGATGATCAGTTGGCTGAATTAGATGCGATTTCGTTAAAGGTTGGTCCGTGACAATGAGTCATTTAATCGTACCTACAGATACCTAGCTTCTATGGTTACGCCCAATGCAAATCCGTATTTCTGATAGTAATAAGGCATACAAACAGCGATTATCGTTATCGACACTAAAAACACATATTTTGGTTTCATACCAAGGCGTATACACGCACTATCCAATAAATAATAGGCGATGGTAACAACCGGGTAACTCAGCTCGCCTACAATCCAAAACCACGTTTTTGGACCGGTTATCTCACCTATCTTAAAGTAATACAGAATCGGCCAGGCAACAAACCATATTAAGCTGGCAAGAAGAAAACGTTTTAGTTGGGAATTTAGAATAGCCACCAATTCCATCAATATTATCTACTTAAGCGTCTGACCGACCATTTACAGAAAAAATCCCGAAAGTAATTAATTCACACCATACGAGGCATAAAAGTCATTTTAATTCTCCATTTTTGATACGATATATCATTTCCACTAACACAGTATAAACAACAGCGCTCTACAGTGCCAGTAAAACAACTGTTCCTGTCGCCGCTGAATCGGACTCGTATACGTGCGAATGCCTGACCACGCCTGACGTGCGGACACGCAGGCTCAAAGGGCGTATCATGGGCCACCCAAAACGTGATTCAACCGTTTAAAAGTTTGCACAGACTGGGTTACGTTATAACTGGATTGCACTACTAATGAGAAGCTATAAGAAAGCCTTGGCCCATGCAGAAGCGCAATGCGCCGATAGTGGCAGCCGGCTTACCAAAAAAAGAAAAGCTGTACTACAGGGTTTGCTTCAATCCAAGCAGGCTATGTCTGCGTATGAGCTTGCTGATTTCTGCAGGGAAAAGCTGGGAGAATCCATGCCGACCATGTCGGTGTATCGAATACTGGAATTTTTAGAAGGCGAACAACTAGTACATAAATTGAAACTGGCCAACCGTTTTGTTGCCTGTACACACATTACGTGCGATCACACCCATGCAGTACCTCAATTTCTAATCTGCGAGCAATGCTACAAGGTATCCGAAGTCAGTATAAAAGAATCCACACTGCGCGCTTTGCGTAACAACGTGGAAACAGCAGGATTCAGGCTTGCCAGCCCGCAAATCGAGATGAATTGTCTTTGTGAAGCGTGTGCAGTCGCCGGATAATACTTCTTAACGCACATCGGAGCACTCGCTCTGGCCACTTTCAGATCCAATCCCGCGCAGAGAGTCTGGTGCGTATCGCCTATTTCAAACTAGTCAAATCGACCAATTACAGTTGATTTACACCATTTGTGATATGATATATCATTGTTTTTTTCCAACTAGCTTTACTATTGCTGGTTAATCCAAAACGCCTCAATCATTAAAATAATTTAGAACGAATGACTCATAAGAACCGAGGTAATGACATAGTGCGCGACAAGCATACAATCAGCCTGGTTATGTTGGGTGCGGGTCGTCGCGCAGTTATTGCTGCAATTGTGGTTGCAGCGTTATGGGCCATGTTTTTCTGGGCAACGTTCTCTCCGAGTGGTTTATGAACGTTGCAGTTGCATTTGAAGACTATTCTCTCGGGTATGATCGCAGCCCAGCTGTAATGGGATTGCGTACTGAAATCGCTACCGGCAGCCTAACCGCTGTAGTAGGTCCGAATGGCGCAGGTAAGTCCACGCTATTAAAAGGGGTCGTTGGTGTACTCGCCCCCATGTCCGGCAGAATCACACTGGGCTCTAATCTAAGCACGGACGTTTCGTACTTGCCTCAACAATCAGAGGTCGACCGCTCTTTCCCGATTTCGGTGCGCGAACTTGTTGCAATGGGTTTGTGGCGCGAAGTGGGTGCGTTCGGAGACACGAACCGATCGCAGCAACACCGAATTGCCGAAGCATTGGCAGCCGTCGGACTGGATGGATTCGAGAAGCGCGCCATCGGGTCTTTATCCGGCGGGCAAGTACAACGGGTATTATTTGCTCGCTTACTGCTGCAAGATTCGCCACTGGTACTACTTGATGAACCGTTTAACGCTATAGACGCAAGCACCACAGCCGACTTAATTGATTTAGTAAAGCATTGGCACGGTGAAGGCCGCACTATTTTGGCCGTACTACACGACGTTGAAACGGTGCGCACTCACTTTCCTCAAACCCTATTACTAGCCCGTGAGCTAGTAGCACATGGCCCAACAGAAGAAGTACTCACAACGGAAAACCAGTTTCGAGCCCGACAAATGTGCGAAGCGTGCAGCGGCCCTCCACACACCTGCACTATTCACCCTTAGTTGCGCAATGTGATGATGTGGGAACTATTTTTTCAACCTTTTGCCGATTTCGGGTTTATGCGTCGTGCATTACTGGGGTGCATTGCCGTGTCTGTCGGGGCAACTCCACTCGGCATCTTTTTAATGCTGCGCCGTATGAGTTTAACCGGTGATGCAATGGCGCATGCCATTTTACCCGGCGCAGCCGTCGGCTATTTGGTTTCGGGCTTGTCTTTAGGAGCAATGACCATAGGCGGGCTAGTTGCCGGTATGGCAGTCGCTCTGTTATCCGGGTATGTCACACGAATGACAACTCTGCGCGAAGATGCCAGCCTTGCTGCATTCTATTTAATCTCGTTGGCGCTGGGTGTACTGATCATCTCCACTCGTGGCAGCAATGTCGACTTAATGCATGTGTTGTTTGGCTCTGTGCTGGCACTTGATAATGCCGCATTACTCTTGTTGTGCAGTATCGCTTCAATATCAGTGCTAACACTTTCGCTATTCTTTAGACCGTTGGTGCTTGAATGTGCCGACCCACAGTTCCTTCGATCTGTAAGTCGGTTAAGTGCAATAACACACTTTATATTCTTAACACTGGTAGTCATGAACCTGGTTGGTGGATTTCATGCACTGGGCACACTGATGGCGGTCGGCATCATGATACTACCCGCTGCAACGGCACGTTTCTGGACGGTCCGCATTAGCGGATTGATTTTAATAGCGGCACTTATTGCGTTTTTATCCAGTTATATCGGGTTGTTGCTGTCATACCACTACAGTCTCCCCTCTGGCCCAGCCATCATTCTGGTAGCCGGTATGTTCTATTTTGTATCGGTTGCGTTTGGCGTTAACGGCGGCATCGTGCAACACAAGCGCTCATCCCGCGCCATTGAAATATAAAAATTAACTCGAGAAATTGACTATGACATTACGAAGCTCTTTAGTAAAAATCACCGCAACGTTAACACTACTGACTGCGTTGCTGCCGTTATCATTAAAAGCAGAAGACAAATTACCCGTTGTGGCTACCTTCTCTATTCTTGGTGATATGGTGCAGAGAATAGGCGGCAGTGCAATCGAAGTTACAACGCTCGTTGGGCGTAATGGCGATACCCATGTTTACCAACCAACCCCTGCAGATGCCAAAGCCGTGAAGCAAGCCGCAATCCTATTTACCAATGGGTTAGAGTTTGAGGGCTGGTTGGACCGCTTGGCCGAAGCGGCAGAGTTTAACGGGCAATTGATCGTCACCACAGATGGTATTGATACTATTGCTTTTGACGAACACGGCGATGATGAGCATCACGATGATAAGCACGGTGATAAGCACGGTGATAAGCATCACGAGGATAAGCACGATGACGAGCACCACGGT
>CAYMHU010000003.1:38822-99292 GCA_964390335.1 uncultured Granulosicoccaceae bacterium
TGATAAGCACGGTGATAAGCATCACGAGGATAAGCACGATGACGAGCACCACGGTGATGAGCATCATGACGAGGATAAGCACGATGACGAGAATCACGGTGATGAGCATCACGACGAGGATAAGCACGATGATGAGCATCACGACCATCATCACGGGGAATTTGACCCACACGCGTGGCAAAGCCTCAACAATGCGATTGTCTACGCCGATAACATTGCTGCAGCGCTGGCGAAGGCAGCTCCTGAAAACGCAGCAACTTTTTACGAGAACCGCGCAGCTTACGTGACAGAGCTTAAGTCACTCGACTCGGAAATTGAAACCATGATTGCTACCCTGCCTGAGACAAAGCGTACGGTGGTTACATCGCACGATGCATTCCAGTATTTCGGTAGAGACTATGGACTCACGTTTCTCGCGCCGCAGGGACTTAGCACTGAAAGCGAAGCTTCTGCACGTGATGTGGCAAAGTTGATTGAACAGATTCGAGCGGAAAGCATCTCTGCCGTATTTGTTGAAAACGTCGCAGACCCAAGACTCATACAACAAATTGCGAATGAAACCGGCAGTGTGGTCGGTGGCAAACTGTACCCTGGGGCGCTATCTGAAGAAGGCGGTCCGGCGGCAACCTATCTTGACTTGATGCGTCATAACGCAACGACAATCGCAAATGCTGTGTCAGCTGCTAAGAAAATGTAATCGCTTGCAGGATAGCAAGACTTTCATGCGCCGAACTCTATATCGAAGTTTGTAAGCCCGGAGTTTCGGCGCACTGATCTGCAAGTCACACACTCTTACAGAAGCCTTTTATAGATTACCGAGCGCGGCGTCGAATCATGCCTCGCTGCGCTCAGTTAGGTGCGACTTCGATTTAACACCCATAGCTTGCCGTTTTCAACAAAACCCAAACGTTTCGCCAAATGCCAAGAAGCAAGATTGCTCTCCAATGCTCCCCACACTGCAGATTTACCTGCTTGTCTCATCTTGCTCATTAAATGTATCGCTGTTGCTGTTGCGAAGCCCTGACGACGATGGCTCCGAATCGTGTCAATAGACACATCCCATAACGATTCTGTCTGCGAGGCTATGTACGCAAAAGCGACCGGGAGCTTACCGTCCAACGCAGCTACGATTGTCAGATCCTCTTCGGCAGCGTCGTTAAGTTCACTCAATAAATGATTGGGCACCATTGACAGGCAACATTGTCGTACCTCATCCAATTCTTGAGCCTCCCAAAACTACGACTATTCATTTTAAACCGCATCACACAAGGCTTAGGCAAACTCGCGAAACTTGTCCATGATCTGCTGAGCTCGCGCATCCCACCTATTACCGGCTATCGCGTCCCGTCCACGTTGCTGATAGCGTGCGACGCGCTCTGGATCATTTTGCAAGGCTAATAATACCGCGCGCATTTCCGCAGGTGATCCAACTTGGATAAGCGCATCCTGCATGCCCATATCTGCAACCGGTTCAGGATTCAGGCTTTCAGTCACAACCACACAACCGCTGGCAAGCGCTTCATAAATACCCGTTTCAAAGTCATCCACACTAGATTCAGCAAAGTGAATATTTACGGCAATTTTGCTCTCTCGTAAATCAGCAAAATAAGGCTCGCCATAACGTTCACTAATAACATCAACTAAATCGCTAACCTCATCAAGCCAGGTATTACGCCGCTCCGACAAATTTCGATTAAATACAGCGAACCGCGGTCGGTTCACATCACCGGGATCATTCTCCAATGCCGCACCCGGGTGCATTACTGATGTCACTGGATAATTATGCGCAAATTCTTTTTCCATTATGGATAACGATGTGTACGTGTGCACGTAAATCCACGAGAACGTATCTTGCGCATTAAGCAGCGCATCATGATCACGACGTCGAATCAGTGGCTCGCTACTCCAAAATATTCTGGGTACAGAAAACACTTGCGCAACAGAAGCGGGCATTTTTTCACCGCGTTGAATGAATACAGCATCGGGATTGAATGCATCAGCCAAGCGTTTAAGTTCAGAGCGAATCAACCACCATGGTTTTAACTTCTTGCGCTGAGCTCGATAGTCGTAGCGCTCAACAGTGCATCCCAAACGTTCAAACGCATTGGCCATCCAGTGCTCGGCACCCCAACCCACATGCCCGTGCACTGCGATGTACAGTATTTTCATGCGTGAAGTGTAGTAAACAACCTAAGCGTTAATGGTAGATCGAGTGGGTTGGATTAGCTCTGGCTCACCAACATGAAAACCCTGTGCAAAGTCAATGCCCAGATCACGTACGGCATTCAGAAGCCTTGGGGTTTCAACGAATTCAGCGATGGTTCGCTTACCCATCGATTTACTCATTTCGTTTATCGACTTCACCAGCGTAAAGTCGGTAGGGTCGTTCAGAATATTCTTCACCAACAATCCATCTATTTTTAGAAAATCAATTGGTAACTTGCGTAAGTACGCAAACGAAGATAACCCCGAACCAAAATCATCGATGCTAAAACGACAACCCAATTCACTGAGAGTATTCATAAATTCAGAAGCGCTTGATAAATTGGCGATAGTTGCCGTTTCTGTTAACTCAAAGCACAACTTTGCCGGAGCAATACCGCTTTCCTTAATTTTTGCCACATACAGTTCAGCGTTTTCAATGTTTGCAAATGTAGCGCCGGATAAGTTTAACGAACAGTAGCGTAAGCTATGCATTAACTTGGGATTGGATTGCAACCAATCCAGGGTTAAATCTAATGCACGTACATCTAATGCCGTTGCAAGCCCATAGCGCTCTGCTGATGGTAGAAATGATTGCGGATTAATCATTTTACCGTCTGCATCTTTCAAGCGCAGTAGCATTTCAAATCGCAATCCGTCTGGCTGGTTATGCAGTGGCAGAATTTTTTGATACGCAATGTGCACTCGATTATCTTCAAGCGCAGTGTTGATCTCTTCGACCCAATGCGTTGCCACATTCCTGTTACTGGCATTGCCCTCCCCTTCGCGATACACGATGACTCGGTTGCGGCCTTGATTCTTGGCGATATAGCATGCAGAATCTGCTGCGCTGAACAGTGACTTCAGACTCTCCCAACGATCATCCACCACAACCAAACCAACACTAACACCGACGGTGAAGCGGTTTTCACGCCATAAGAACTGGAAGTTTTCTACTTCTGCACGAATTTGATTGGCAAGCTTAAGCGCTTCAGCCACACTACATTTATATAAAAATACGCCGAATTCATCCCCACCGAGACGCGCTAAGACATCACTTTTACGCACTAATGAATCGAACAGTTGTGCCAGTTGACGCAACAGCTCGTCGCCCGCTTCATGACCACAGGTGTCATTGACGATTTTAAAACTGTCCAAATCCATGAAACACATGGCATGCGATTTACGGTCGGTTTTAGCAGCCTTTAAAGCCTGGTCAACGAGCGACTCAAACTGGCGGCGATTAACTAATCCGGTTAACGCATCGTGATTCGCGTAGTACGCGGTGGCTTCTGCTTGTTTGACCGACGCTGTAACGTCACATCCAGTGCCTCTATAGCCAACAAATTCCTTATCACGATTGAAAACCGGAATGCCGCTGTAACGAATGACTTTATTCTCCCCGCCACAAACCCATCGGAACTCGAAATCTCTGAACGGCAAATGGTCAGCCAATAAGGCTAAATGCTGCTGCCAATGTTCATCGTCGTTGATGTTTGACGGGTGTTCTAACAGTTGCTGATGGGTGCGACCAATCAGATGCTCACGCGGAATTCCCAGCACTTTCTCAAGATCATCCGTCACAAATCTAAACATTAAATGTGCGTCTAACTCCCAGAAGAAATCCGCAGACGCAGTCGCAAAATGTCGGTAGCGTTGCTCACTATCACGCAACTCCTGTACCTCAAGAGGCACGTTGACCACTTCAGTGCTGTTCGACTCGCCACCTGACACCGCCAGCTGCGGCGAATGTGACGCTGGCAGGCTCACATCAATAAAAGACAATAACGTAGCTCGGGTTACGCCCCACTGCACGTGCGTTGCTCTGGCTATAAGTCGCAATGGTTTACCTGTGCGGGTATTGCCAGAGACGGTGATACGCTGCGATTGCACCGAATCAGGAAACTCAAACCCGTCTGCGGCGACCGATGCCAATCTGGCTAATTCAGAATCGGCGAACAATTCGCGCAGCTCACCTTGGTCGGCCAGAATTTGTGCGTTCGGATACCCTAAAACACTGGCGGCGTTGTCATTGGCAAACAAAATATCGTTCTTGTTAAAAATCAAACTGCCTTGAATGCCGTCATTAACCAACGTTTGATAATCAATAGTAACTGCGGACTTCGGCGGATTTACACTGGGCCCGCCAATCAAACGAAGGTCAATGCCATTGACTGTCCCGTTCGCCGTAATGATTGGGGTGCGCACTATCATGGCCTGCGTTTGCTGCGGGCCAATGGTTATCGCGCTGATGTCTGCCTGCGCGGAATAAATGGCCTGACTATCCAGCGCCATTTGTTCCCGGGCGATAGCAGGGCTCAGTAAATCAAAATCGGTGTGGCCAATGATGTCTTCAGGGGATTCAAACCCAAGGCTTTGGGCAAAGGCCATCGAACAAGCCCGGTAAACGAGCTTATCGTCTTTAAGAGCAACCCGATCAGACTGCTGACCCAACAGGTCGGCACTGCTTAGCATGCGCATGCGGCACGCCCTCGCAATGGAATTCCGCGTTGTTTGATACCTGTGGTCATTAATGCAACGGTGCCAACTTTTTAAGATCGCTACTGAGTATAGAACAACATCACAGTTCTAAACCCGTTACCGCCTCACATTAATGACCACAAGTTTCTTTCATACTTTCAATAACTTACGAAAAGATCAGAACCTCTCTGACCAAATCGCCTAACAATAATAAAAGCGCGAGCTATTCAGCACCTTTTCTTCATTCAGGTAGCCAACCACATGAGCCGGCTTCAAGCGACCTTCCTTGTATACGCCCGGGGCAAAACGCGTCTCGGGAGTTGTGGCCGCTATTTGCGCAATTGGCTTTCTGCGGGTTTCTCCTGCCCGAATACCGGTGGCATTTTTGTCGAACACAGAATTCAGATTAAACGTGCGATCGCCAACATGTACGATACCTGGATGCACATGCCTTACGATAATGACGTCGTCAGTATTATTGGTCATGTGGAGCTCAGGTTGATCGCCCGTGGTCAGCGTGAGTTGCAGGCCCGACGTGGAATCAATTTCGATGGTAGTTGTCGCAGCCGAATTTTTAGCTGTTGACTTGGGTACGTTTGCACTTGCAAGCGAAACCGGTATTGCTGCGGCAACCGCAGAGCCGGCAATGATTTTTAACGTGGTACGTTTATTTGTATCAGTCAATGTTTTTTCCTGTTTAAACGATTTTCCAGCATACATCGGAAAGCGTGCAAAACCGTTTTTATTTGCAGTGTTGTTACATTTAACAATACAACAACGCGTAAATACGTTAAATTTGAGAGTGTCGATTTCAAGGAATGCAAACTAGTTACAACAAATTGCGCAAGCACTTGAAATTCATTGTCATGGAATAAAAACGCGGAATACATACGGAGTGATACATGAGCAACCTGATTGATTTCTATTTTGATTTCTCTTCGCCGTACGGTTATCTGGCGAGCACTAGGATTGAGGCGCTTGCGAATAGACACGATCGAATTATAAAGTGGCACCCGATTTTACTCGGTGCCATTTTTAAGATATCAGGCCAAGCACCATTAATAAGCTACCCGCTAAAGGGTGACTATGCTCGAATTGATTTCGCCCGATCGGCACGCGAGTATAAAACACCGTTTGCATTCCCCACTGCTTTCCCTGTAGGCACCGTAGCCGCAGCCAGAACATTTTATTGGTTGGATTCACACTCTGAATTATCAGATAAAGCAGTACCGCTTATTCATGCGCTATTCAAATCGTATTATGTTGATGATCACGACATCAGCAAGCCGGAAGTGGTGCTGTCGGTCGCTGAATCTTTGGGCATAAATAAAGATGAACTATCCACAGCACTGGCTGATCAAACCGTGAAAGATAAATTACGCGTTGCGGTTGAGAATGCAATCGAACTCGGGGTATTTGGCTCTCCAACCATGATCGTTAATGATGAGCTTTTTTGGGGCAACGACAGACTAGAGCAGCTTGATCGTTGGCTTGCCAGAGGTGGCTGGTAGGCTCCGTCAATGTTATTATTGTCGAGTAAACTAACCAACCTCCTACCGGGACAATCATGACTCAAGGTAAAGCAACGCAAAACGCGCCATACATAATTGAAGTAACCGAAGGCGAATCTTATTTTTGGTGTTCGTGTGGTCAAAGTGCGAATCAACCATTCTGTGACGGTAGTCATAAAGGCTCTGAGTTTTCACCACAAAAATACGTTGCAGAAGAATCTAAAAAAGTGGCTTTCTGTGGTTGTCGTAAAACTGGTAACTCGCCAACTTGCGATGGCACGCATAGAAAGGAATCCTAATTAAATAATGTTTGTCAGCTGCGCTGGGTTAACCCGCTAACCCAACCCGCCAACCCAAGCAGCTGACTCAACCCGTTAAGTTGCAACGATCGGACTATATTCACTTGGACGCTATAAAATCATTTAAGTCTGCGCTCTATCGTGTTCCGCTGTCTGAAGTCCTGGTTGATGCCAAACACGGTGCGCACACCCACTTCGAATTAATTACAACAACAATTGAAACTAACAGTGGACTCAGTGGCACCGGCTACACCTACACTGGAGGTCGTGGCGGACAAGCCATATTGGCCATGCTACAACACGACCTGGAGCCTTTTGCAATAGGCAAGGATGCAACGGATATCGACGCCATGTACGACGCTATGCAATGGCACATTCACTATGTGGGTCGCGGCGGTGTTGCAAGCTTTGCCATCTCGGCAATGGATATTGCGCTTTGGGATATCAAAGGTAAACGCGAAGATCAACCTCTGTGGAAAATGGCAGGTGGTCATAGCAATCACTGCAACGCATATTGTGGCGGTATCGATTTAAATTTCTCTATAGATAAATTATTGGCTAATACACAAAGCTATCTTAATGCTGGTTTTAATGCCGTGAAAATTAAAATCGGTCAGGATAATCTGCAAGATGATATCAATCGTATTGAAGCCGTTAGGAATCTATTAGGCCCAGATCGTATTTTTATGGTTGATGCCAATTATTCAATGAGCGTTGAACAGGCCATCACTGCTGCGAACGCATTTAAACCTTACGATATTTTCTGGTTTGAAGAACCCACTATTCCCGATGACTATTTTGGGTTTGCAAAAATAGCGCGAGATGGTGGCATTGCGCTTGCCATGGGTGAAAACCTGCATACTATTCATGAGTTTGAACTGGCGTTTGATCACGCCGGGCTCAGTTTTATACAACCGGATGCGTCAAATTGCGGTGGCATTACTGGGTGGCTTCGTGTCGCGAAGCTTGCGCAACACCACGGCCTGCCCGTGTGTAGCCATGGCATGCAAGAGTTGCACGTCGGCCTGGTTTCAGCACAAGCAGGCGGTGGATGGTTGGAGGTACACTCTTTTCCAATTGACCAATACACGCACCGACCATTACAGGTAAAGAACCATCAAGCTGTTGCAGCCGAAGATGCAGGTACCGGAGTTGCGTTCGATTGGCATAAACTCAACGATGTAAATCAACCGGTATAATCAGTCATTATCAGACCTAATTCATACAAACGACTAGATTCAGCAACGTAGGATCTCACGCGCTTGCCGCCAATCAATCTAACCACATTGGAACTCAGAGAATTTCATGGACATACAAGCCGCTTACTATAAAGGTAATAAAACTTTTTCAGTTGAATCCAAAGCCAGTGTCGATCCTGGTCCGAATGAGGTAGAAGTTAACGTCGCGTATTGTGGGATTTGTGGCACTGACCTACATGTTTATCTTGGGCATATGGATGCTCGTATTGGTAACCATCGCGTCATCGGACATGAGATGTCTGGTGTTGTAAGTGCGGTCGGTAGCGATGTCAGCAATATCGCTATTGGCGAGCATGTTGTGGTTCGACCACTTGTTGCTTGCAATGAATGCCCTGCATGCGAAGCTGGTCACAAGCATATTTGTCAGAACCTAAAATTTCTTGGACTGGATACCGACGGTGCTTTCCAAGAAAAATGGACTGTGCCCGCACACACAATCCATGCATTACCCAAATCACTACCTCTGGATCATGCCGCCTTAATCGAACCACTTGCCGTGGCCGTTCATGATGTAAGACGCGGTCGTGTTCAGGCCGGAGAAGATGTGCTGGTTATAGGCGGTGGCCCTATAGGTATGTTGGTCGCCATGGCTGCTAAAAACGCAGGTGCAAACGTGACCATCAGTGAAATTAATGAACACCGACTGGCAATGGCGGAAAAACTTGGGATTGAACCACTGAATCCGAAAGAATGCGATGTCGCAAAAACGATGCAAGAGAAAACCAACAACAAGGGCGCCGATGTGGTGTTTGAAGTTTCAGGCACTCAACCGGGGGTGGACTTAATGACCGCAGCTGTTGCGGTTCGCGGACGCATTGTGATGGTAGCTATTCATGCAACTAAGCCCGAAGTCGATCTATTCCAATTTTTCTGGAAAGAAATTGAAATGCAGGGAGCGCGCGTCTATGAGCCTGCTGACTACGATGTAGCTATTGAGCTTGTAGCATCAGGTGGTATTGATGTAAAAGCGCTGATAACCGGCATTCAGGAACTGGATCAAATTGAATCCGCATTCGCAGAGCTAGCAGGCAACCCAGTAGCAATGAAAACGTTAATAAAGTGCTCCGGAGCAATATCATGAGTGTACTGAATAGTTTTAATCTTGAAGGTAAGACCGCATTAGTCACCGGTTGCAAACGCGGAATCGGCAAGGCAATGGCCATAGCTCTGGCAGAAGCCGGTGCGGACATTATCGGCGTTAGCGCTTCGCTTGAATCTGCAGGCAGCGACGTCGAAACTGCAGTTACCAACGCCGGTAAAAAATTCACAGCATACCAATGTGATTTTAGCGATCGCGCTGCGTTAAGTGCATTCGCAAAGCAAGTCATCAGCGATCACAGCAAAATCGATATTCTGGTGAACAATGCCGGTACCATTAAACGCGCCCCTGCTGCGGAACACTCTGATGAGTTCTGGGATGAAGTTATCGAAGTTAATTTATCTGCTCAATTTCTGTTAACCCGTGAAGTCGGCAAAAAAATGTTATCGCACGGCTACGGCAAAGTTATTTTCACAGCCTCGCTGCTGACGTTCCAAGGTGGCATAACGGTGCCGGGCTATTCAGCCAGTAAAGGTGGTATTGGCCAGTTAACCATGGCGTTTGCAAACGAATGGGCGTCTAAAGGCATTAATGTTAATGCGATTGCGCCAGGCTATATCCGAACTGATAACACACAGGCCCTACAAGACGATGCCGAACGTAGCGAGTCTATTCTGGCGCGCATTCCTGCTGGCCGCTGGGGTGAGCCGCAAGACTTTGCGGGGCCGGTAGTGTTTCTAGCATCAGATGCGGCCAGCTATCTGAACGGCAGCATCGTAACAGTCGATGGCGGATGGATGGGACGTTAAGCTATCTAACAGAAACTAATTCACGATTATCTTTAAAGCAATATAGGGAGTTAAATTAAATACGGTAATCGCGAGCTTCATTAAACTTAGATAGTGAAAGTAAGACTGGACTAAATCCTGCGGCGCTATTCCGAACATTCGGCTATGCGTTCTACTGACAAAATCCTTACAGGTAACTAACGCAATTGTCATAGTTACCAGAATGGCTGAATTAATTAGCAGGTTCCAGCCAAAAAACTGAGTTAGTGTGGCTATATCCATACTGTATTAGACTCCAAAAAATACAATTTAACTATAAAGTACAATCTAACTATGTACAGCCCGATATTACTATTACCATAATGCAGTAAATTACCGCGCACCTGCCTTATGCTATTTTCGGGGTATTCGTTTTAATGCTTGGTTGGTTGGGTTTTAACGGTGGATCATTTTCCCCTGACAGTCCGGTATTGCATAGCGTGTTGTTCAACACACTGACCGCCGGAGTATTTGGCGGTGCTGCGGGTATGGTCTTTGGATGTTAGTTGGATAAGGGTCTCTTTAATCCGTCTCGCGTTACCAGTGGCCTACATGGCGGACTTGTGGCCTGTACAGCATCAGTGCATTTTCTTAACGCTTACGAAGCGATGATTGTCGGTTGCATTAAAGGTGTCATTGCAACTTGGGGCTTGCACTTACTTCTACACAGGCTCAAATTAGACGACCCGCTGTATGTCGTTGCTACACATGGATTGGCAGGAGCTTTCGGCACATTGTCTATACCTTTTGTAGCCCCAGTATCAGCGCTTCAAAGCGGCTCGCGCTTGGTTCAACTAGGCATTCAAAGCATCGGGATTGTTGGTGTATTCATATTTGTAAGCGCAGTAACGTGGATAAGTATGAAGGTTATCGGTCGATTTCGACAGTTACGAGTGTCCGCAGAAGCAGAGGAATTGGGCTTAAATACACCGAACACGGAGAGTCTATAGGCTTAAGCCGTTTACACAATACCCTGTCCCAGGAAATCGATTCTGCATCCAGCTTTAACGACGGCATTATCGTTGGCTCAAATGACGAATACTCAGTGTTTGCCGCCACTTTGAATAAAGTGATCGAAATGTTTAGCCCACTATCTTTTTAGCTCAATAGACAATACTTGTTTTGATCAGGATCAGTAGCGAACGGGGCCAGTTTGAGGGTTACGCACTTTTGAGGCGCAGCTGCCCTGACTCCACACCCAGCACCTCAAGAACACGATGTTCCAACGCATCCCACGTATTCAATAAATCAGCTCTACTGAGCGGCTCGCCAATAATCTGGCCAAGTGCTTGGTCGCAGCCGCGTTGTTGCAAGAACGCCATCTGCTCCGGATTTTCTACACCGTCGGCTATTACCTGCATGCCTAAAGCCTGCCCCATCGCGACTACCGCGCGGGCAGCTGCTGTGTTCTCGACGTTTATACTGATATCGCTAACAAAGGCTTGTTCTATCTTCAGGCTATCGATGGGCAGACTTTTTATTTCATTCAGATTGCTTCGTCCTGCACCAAACCCATCTATGCAGATACGCACGCCCAACTGCTTTAACGCTTGCAAGACATTCCCCGTTAATAGCGTATTGTTAATAAGTACAGCCTCTGAAATCACAAGTTCCAACTGCTGTGATTGCAACTCATACTTTGCCAACGCAGCCGAAATCGAATCAATAAATCCGGAGCTCATAAACTGACCTGCAAAGACTCCTATAGACACTTTTTCTACAGGCGTTGCAGCCATAAAATGGTTCTTCAGATCAAAACAAGCCGACCGCAAAATCGTTTCGCCTAATTTGGCTATGACATTGTCTTTATCCAATCCAACCATATATTCAGTCATCAACAGGGATTCAAATTCATGCTCATCTAACACCAGTATGGTTTCGAGTGAGCTAATGACGCCAGTGTGGATATCCACAACAGGTTTGTAACGGTTTTTAAATGAACCGCGTTTCAAACCATCCTTAATAGTGGTAACCAGCTGTTCCTGTATAAGATTTGCAGAAATACTGTTAGGGTTATGCAGCATTGCTCGGTTTTCACCTGAGCGCTTAGCTTCATACATGGCCATATCAGCATTTTTAATTAACGTAACAGCGGTATCTCCGTCCTCTGGAAATACGGCCGCCCCAACACTTAGGCTGGTGCTTAATACATGGCTGTCATAGGAAAACGACTCCGCTAAAGTTCCGATAATTTGATCAGCGATGAACATTGCTTCATCTCGGTCGGAATCTTCAATTAACAATGTAAACTCGTCGCCGCTCATACGCGCCAACGTGTAGTTTCGTGGACATTCTTTGTCATGTTGCAGTTGCGTCTCTAGCTTAGATACTATGCGAGTACTGACCTCCTTGAGCAATTGATCTCCGATTGCATGCCCAAAAGTGTCATTAACACGTTTAAAATTATCAAGATCGAAAAACAACAGTGCCATATTATTCTTCTTGCGCACTGCATGAACAATTGCATTATCTAATCTATCTTGAAACAACCGCCGATTCGCCAATCCAGTTAGTGTGTCGTAATACGCCAGCTCATGAATTTTTCTTTCCGCCCGCCTTCGCTCGGTAAAGTCCTGTACAACAGCCTGTACGTGAACCACCCTACCATCGGAATCAAACTCTCGTTCAATTTCCTGACGCACATGCCGCGAGGTGCCATCCGCAAAAACGACAAGATGATCTATCGATCCACGCTCTTCAGCTGTGTCGGTGATATACAACCATTGTTTAACACGTGATAAATCATCCTCGTGTACGAACGATATTAAATTATCTATTGTTGGTTCTACTGAGCCAGGTTGTAAACCCAGAATTCTGTAAAGCTCTTCAGACCATTCCATCTTCTGAAGCGTGTAGTCCAACTCCCAGTTCCCAATTTTTGCAATTCGCTGCGCCGCAGACAAACTACTTTTACTTTTTGCCAGCTGTTCGGACACTTTGCTTGCCCTGAACATATACCGAAGGCGGTGACAAAGTAAGGACCAATTAATCGGTTTAGTGACAAAATCTGTTGCACCAACTTCATACGCGTTGTCAATGGATTCATTATTATCAAGACCCGTCAACATCATGATTGGCGTAAATTCATGTTTTGGTTGACGTCGCAAACGCTTACAAACCTCAAACCCATCCATTCCAACCATTTCTACATCCAGTAAGATCAGATCCGGGTTAATTCGTTCTACGCTGGCTAATGCCGCACTACCATTCGCCGCAGCATGGACTCTAAACCCTGATTGCGAGAGATACTCTACTGCAATCATGCGCACTGTTTCATCATCATCAACGACGAGAACAAGCGGCTTGAACTGGTTGTTAGTTGCACTTGTCATCAGGCAGCCTTAGACTCTTTTGATCGCAACCAATCTAATAAATCGTCGCGTGCTACACGAATATCATGTAACAAACGTTGCGCATTGCTTAAATCGTTATCCTTACCATTAGTTTCTAAGGTTTTACATAATACTGTTAATTGCCGACCACCTAAATTGGCGCTTCCCGATTTAACTTTATGAGCTAGTGCACCAACTGCAACGGCATCGTTATCTGCAATAGCTTGTTCAATTTGATTCAGATCATTCTCGGAACTGTCATCAAATTTATCCACCAATGAGCGATAAAAACCCGGCGATGCGGATTCGCACATACTCCACAGTTGCGAAAACACTTTATCATCGATTATCAGTTGATCAACCGACTGTTCGCTATTTTCAGTTTGCGTGAATTCTGCTGTTAAAACATTTGAACCCAGCGCCTCGACACTACCTGAATGAGGAGTATCCGCTGTTGCTAGTTCATTAATTTCGGGTGCGGCATTAGATGTGCTTAGGTACTTTTCGAGCATCTGACCCAGCAGATCCGTGCTTATGGGTTTCGATAGGTAGTCATCCATTCCAGAATCTAAACACCGTTGTTTATCTCCGTGCATGGCATTCGCAGTTAGTGCCACAATAGATAAACGTTTTGATTCGGGTAAATTCTCCTCACACTTGCGGATGGCACGTGTAGCCGCAAAACCATCCAGCACAGGCATTTGGCAATCCATCAACACCAGATCAAAATGTTGTTGCTCGATAGCGTTCAATGCAACTTGGCCGTTTTCAGCCAGCACCGTGTTCACTCCAAACTGCCTCAGGACTTCAAGCATCATATCTTGATTAACGGGATTATCTTCGACGAGCAGAACAGTCCCTACTAATGAATTTGATTCGATCTTTTTTGCTTTGGACTTTGTGTTTATATCGCTTAAACCATCCGATGATTGCATTGCGACAATACTATTAAATAATTCTGGTTGTCTGATAGGTTTAGTCGCTATGGCGTTAACGCCGTTCGCAGCACAGGTTTTTCGGTCAATAGTGTCGATACTCGAACTCAGAATCATCACACGAATATCTGGTGCTAGTTTTTTAGATTTAATTAAGCCCGCCAATTCCAGACCATTCACGTTTGGCATGTGCATGTCTAACAATGCTGCGTCGAAGTACCGATTACTGATATAGGCCGATTCCAGCGCTCGCAAAGCATCCACGCAACTGTTTACCACTACAGTCGTGGCCCCCCAATATTGCACTTGGCTTTCAAGAATTTCACAATTCGTGTGGTTATCATCAACGATGAGAATGTGTTTTCCGGATAGTGAATCGGGGTTTCGCCATGCTTTTTCTATCGTGTCGGGAAGCTTCTCTAAATTCGCTGTAACCCAAAACGTGGAACCAACACCTACCTCGCTTTCAAGACCGATTTCACCACCCATTAACCGAGCAAGATTAGCTGAAATAGCTAGACCTAAGCCGGTACCACCGAATTGTCGAGTATTAGTACCGTCTGCCTGAACGAATGATTCAAATATAGTCTTCTGAGCGGTAGCCGGTACCCCAATACCCGTATCAATGACGGCGAATTTTATTAAAGCATCATCAGCATCATCGCGCGCCATGCTGACTTCAAGTTTGACTTCACCTTCATTCGTAAACTTTACGGCATTACCCATTAAATTCAGTAGTACTTGCCTCAGGCGGTTTGCATCTCCTGAGAATGTCATATGGAACTGAGGATCAAGGATCAGATTGACCTCTACACCCTTTTTATGCGCACTCTCAGCAAGTATTTCCACAACGTCTTCCACCAAATCTCTCAGATCAAATGCTGCATGTGATAGCTCTAGCTTACCCGCATCAATTTTAGAGTAATCGAGAATGTCATTTATGACAGCCAGCAGTGCATTCCCTGATCGAGATATGGTGGATGCATAGCGCTTTTGCGTTATGTCGAGTTCGGTGTTTAACAACAACTCGGTCATGCCCAAAACACCATTGATTGGCGTACGAACCTCATGGCTCATGTTTGCCAGGAACTCACCTTTAAGCCGAGCGGCTTGTTCTGCTATTTCGGTTTTATTGACCAGTTCTTGCTCGTTAATTTGTACAGCTTCACGCATATCGTTGAAGCTTTTGGTGAGTTGCCCTATTTCGTCTTTAGTTTCCGATTCTAGTAAATCGTAATCATAGTTTCCGTTCGCAAGGCTCTCCGCTCCAGCGACCAGTTCTTTAACTGGATTAACAATGTTTCTGGATAACAACAACCCAAAGCCAAACACCAGCATAGAAACCAGCACCGCAGCGGCAATGAAATATTTCTGAATTTCCAGAATAGTTGAATAGGCAATATCCTTATCCAACAACAGGTGCAACCGCCATTGTGGATCGCGGAATTCCTTAAACGGCTTAGACGCAACCGTTACCATTGAAAATTCAACACCATTGAGCAATACGTCTTTAACCATAGATTCCGCGCCGGCAGCTTTGATCAGCTCACTCGGTACGTTAACGCCCTCAGTACCATACAAAATGCGATCATCTTCTACCGATTGCAGAAATATTTGATGCTGTTGATTCTGCGTTCCGCCAAACACGCGGCGATTGGCAAGCGTTCGCTGTAGCAGCTCCCAGTTTATAGAGCCAATAAGAACACCTACAATTTTGTCTCTATATATCTGGTCATACAATGGAACACTTTGTGTTGCTATATCGAGATTGTGCCGATAGGAACGCACAACGCGGCCATCAAATTGGATTCCCAGTTTGGGTGCCTCGAATTCCCAGGTGCCCGATAGGTTCTGACCAACAAATTGTTGTAACGTACCAGCGATAGCATTGCCATCATAATCGACTGCAACAATTTCATTAAACAGCGGCGTGCGCGTTGCGAATATATCCAAATCCTTTTGTAGATTCCCGAGTGGATCACCGGTTTGAACATTTAGCATCGTGCTCAACTGGCTAAGCGTGGCGAGCTCGTGTTTTGCGCTTGCCAGTTGTTGCTGAAGGCTCTCCATCTCTTCAACGGCTTGAGCTTGTAGGTTTTCGGCTACTGTTTTAGTCAAGGAGGCTTTTACAGCGCCAAAAGAGAAGATAAAGGTTGCAAGCAGCGGTATGACAGCGCAACAGATGGCAAAGAGGAATAGTTTGGACTGTATTCTCACTTCAAAAAATCCAGTCCCTTGAATCCCCCTTTGATGGAAATTACTCTCTTCATTTCAGCCTTAGCGACCGCAAATTTAAGTGCATTAGATGTTAAACCCGATCAATTTACGAACCAGTTAACACGTACCACCGATTGGTGCGGTATAGTGGGTAGGTTTAACACTTTTTAAGTCAACTAACGTTCAGGTCATACCTATTAAAACCCTAACCACGAAAACGCATTGGTTATTCGATATGGATGGCACGCTAACCCACGCTATTCATGATTTTGACGACATCAAACGGCAACTCAAACTGCCTGCTGACAAGCCAATTTTGGAATCCATTGCTCTCTTGCCTGCAGCGCAAGCTGCAAAAGTGAATCAGCAACTAGACGAGTTAGAATTTGAGATCGCCGGTCGAGCAACAGCCCAGCCTCACAGTGATGAATTACTCGAATTGCTCACTGACCTGGGACATTCAGTGGGGATCGTTACACGAAACGGCCATGCAATTGCACTCGCCACACTCTCCGCATGCGGACTCGACCGGTTTTTCAAGCCAGAGTTTGTTATTAGCCGCGACTGTTGCGATCCAAAGCCAGCACCAGATGGTGTTAACTTATTGCTAACCAGGTGGTCCGCAAATAACAGTAACGCGGTGATGGTGGGTGATTACTTATTTGATTTGGAAGCGGGTAAAAACGCTGGGGTGGCCACCGTACACTTGGACGTTGATGGCGAGTTTCTCTGGCCTGAGTATTCAGACTATACAGTCACATCGTTGAAACCTTTGGCCGATCTATTTCGTCACTGACTCTCATAAATCTGCCACCGCATTGTGCCAAACTAAACAACGACTCAACACAGAATGCTATTCGAGAAAGAAAAGTACTCAAAAGGGTGAGTAATCAAGAATGATGAGTACTCAAGATACCGGCCCAACGCGATTGCCATAAAACAAGCAATGAAATCAGAAACCAATGGATTCCACCGCCGGAGCTTCTGGAGGATTCTGGTTTGTTGGGTTGATTTTCCGAATCGTCTGGCTGAGTGTTGTGCCCATCAAAAGCTGTGCTCGCGAAATTGACAGATTCAACTATCGATTGAGATATTAGCGCACGGCTCGTCGCGTTGCCCGCAGGACATAGATCGCTAACGTTCTCGTTCAGACAAACATCCAAAGCGTGCGCGCCCAACTTAATTAAATGCATAGTAGAATTAGGAGTCGTTGTGGCATCGCAAGTCACAACTTCTCTTTGTTCGGATACTAAGCCAACCTCCTCTGCAACACCAGGTAAGATTCGACCTGCCAACGCATCGCACAATCTGACCGATTGCCGCGCTTCAACTAGCTCGTCAGCTGAGCCCTGCACAATAAACACTGGCGGCCAATTCAGTCCTTCCGACGCAACGCGTTGTGGGAAACTATTATTAACTACAACGGGTAAAGACGGATCTGCCGTAGCGGCTGTGGCTCCAGTGCCCAGCACATCCTCTAGGATACTGAGTCCTTGCTCATTGGTGTAAGCACCGCTTTGTATACGCTGTAAAAAATCGCTAAAATCTGTGGGCGGATACATTAGTACTGCACCGCTAACAGATGCCGTCCGGTTAACCACTAACGACAAGCCCAAATGACCCCCTGCCGATTGTCCAAATACGATGGGCGCTCCAGAGCTACCAAAATCTGCTGCATTTGATATTACCCAATCCAACGCGAATTCAGCATCGTTGACCACGTCGCTGAAGTCTGCCTGATTACATGCAGCCGTTGACTCTTCGTTATCCAATAAACGATAAAACGGTGCATATACAACAAAACCCTGATCAACAAAGTGCGGCACACTCAGCTCCAGCCCCATGAAGCCAAATGAGCGTGCGCTCCAAGAACCGCCGTGCAAAGCGACTAATGACTTTTGGCCTGTGTCACCAGGGTGTTTTTTATACACACGCATCTCAAGATCACACGCACCTCTCGGCGTTTGCACACGTCGATATACCAAACGTTGCATGTAAGGTTGTGTCACTCCGCTAAGCGACCGTGCGCCTAAATCGAGGCGATTACCGGGAGTGAGCGTCCAAGCATCCTGCCTTATACCAACACCATTTCCGAGCGTACCGGCATTTGCTGCACCGGCGCAAAATTCCGGAACGGTAGTTTGCGTATATACAATTGGACTCGTGCATTGCGCATCGCTAAACCAACTACCCGCTTCTTCATCGGGCACCACGGCCACACATTGCCCTTCGCTGTTAATTTGCTGCAACGGGGCAATATTAACGTCTGCTAGTTCGTTTTCTAATAACAAACAAGCCAAAGAATTACCTAGAAAACTTTGCACGTCTATGGCACTCGCATGGCTACCGCCTAGAGCAAGCAACGCAACAAGCAAATATCGAGCGCAACTGAGAGCGGTTTTCACGCCTCGTTTCAATACATAACTTAACAACTTAGCCAGCCTTTTACGTTCGCCAATGTAGTTCAACAAATTAATTAGCTAGGCGAACATCAACAACCGATACTCGTATGGAGTCGGCTTGTTGTTTCGTCATGCGACGCCCGGTATCGATAATCTTGCTTTGCCCTGCACCTAGAGTACCGCTGATGTTCGATGTTGTTTGCTCGCCATTGATGACGACACCCAACTTTATACCGGTTAAGGGTCGGGAAGTTTGATTAATTAATTGAAACGCAAACGTGCCAGATGCAGTTAAGCCACGGTTTACCAATAGATAATCTTGCGGGTTACTACCAAAATCAAGTTTAAGCAGCGCATCTCGGGCTTTGTCTCCGATGGGGCCAGATGCTTGCGCCGCTTTCGCCAAATAGGCTTTGGCATCCTGCAAATTGCCCGCATCACGTTCAATTATTCCCAGGCCGTATTGTGCTTCTGCTGTTGGTAACAATTTTAAACTTGTTAAGTAATTTCGCTTTGCCGCAGAGATATTGCCTGACTGTTGGTAAATTTCACCACTGCGGACTTGGTTATAGTAAAACCCCGGATTCAGCTTCAAAGCCTTGTTGTAGTAACTTCGGGCGGCTTTTAAGTTACCAACCTGCGTAGAGATATCACCTAAGAAGGAATTGAAGTGCGCTTCTTTTGGCTCTAGTTTTATAGCGCGTTTTGTTAGATCAACTGCCCGCTTCAGGTTCTTCTGTTTTCTGGCAACTTGCGCTTCTTTAAACAACTCATAAGCGGGCACGGATTGCTTTATACGCCGCATGGCTTTTTCATATCGAGCCTTACCTCTATCACCACCCAATCCCAATTCGTTCGCAGTTGCTATGTTCTGCTTGACTCGCGTTGCAGAAGGTGGATGACTAGCAAACAGCCCACTAATGAAATCCGCCTGCCTACCTTCACTTAAACGCAGAAACGTTTTTTGTAAGTCGACTGCGCCCTGTAAATCGTAGCCGGCGCGTTTCATATACAACATACCAAACCGATCCGCTTCAAGCTCAGCGTCTCTTCCGTACTTGCTATTGGTGAGCTGCGCTGCAATTGAGGACGCCAACTGTGCTGCCTGGCCATGACCTTTGCGATTACCTGCGATGGTTGCACCCATAACCGCACCCTGCAGCAAAATGCCTCTTGATTGACCTTGCGCTCCATGGCGAGCGGCCGCATGAACAATCTCATGGCTCAGCACGGCTGCCAATTCTGATTCGTCTTTTAACTCCGCGAGTAAACCTCGGTTGATCGAGATTTTTCCACCCGGCAGTGCCCACGCATTGGGTACTGAGTCGTTCAGCACATGGAATTCATACGGTAGTTTCTTATCGGCGTATCGCGCTAACTTATTGCCGACTCTGCGCACGTAAGCTTCAACACCCGGGTCTATGGTGTAGTCGCCTCCTTGAGATTGCCGTAACGGAGCGTAGTGCTGCTTGCCAATTGCAAGGTCCCACGACTCGCCAACCAACATGATCTGTTGTTTGCCTGTAACCGGATTGACTGCGCACCCAGCAACGATGATGGTAGCGATCGCTGCAATTGCTATTACGCGAACAGAAGCAAGTCTCATGTTTACATCCTCTCTAATGCCCATACCTGACCAAACCGTCGGGTCTTAATGCTGATGACCACCGGGGCCGTGAGCATGGCCATGCGCCATCTCTTCCTCGGTAGCATCGCGAACATCCAGTATTTTCACATCAAATGTCAGGTCAACGCCAGCTAATGGATGATTTGCGTCCACATCGAGGTTGAATTTACCTACTTTGACAATCGTACCCGGCGATCCGCCCCGTGTTCCCTGCAGATTGATAACCTGACCCACTCTGAACTTCTGCTTTTTGCCATTGTCGATACGCTTAATCGGAATCCGTTGTTTACGATCTGGATAGTATCGGCCATAAGCGCGTTCATGAGGTAATGTAACGGAAAAGTCTTCACCTGCTGACTTGCCAAGGAAAGCTTCTTGCAGCCCTACTAGTATAGAGCCCTGACCATACAGAAATAACTGCGGGTGTGAATTTTGCGAAGACTCAATTTTTTCAGCATTATCGTCGTACAAATCGTAGTGAAACGAGATGACTTTGCCGGGGCCAATAACCGCTTCTGACATGTTAAATCTCCAAATATTACAACCAGCCGCACGAGTCTCACAGAAAAGAGCGTCGTTCGGCATTATCATGGCAAAGGCATCATAACAATTGACAAGCGACTCGTGGCACCCGGTTTTAACATGAAACGACTATCGGCCAAAATCAGAAAGCATCAGATCTACCGCTCACCCGTGGTGGTTGTGCTGCTGTCGACCATAGTCTTGACCGGATGTTTCAACAGCAAATTAGTCGTTGGTCGTTTGTACAATTTACTCGACAACCAAATTCGAGATGAATTCCATAAATTAGCGGAATTCAATGACGATCAAATTGCGTATTTTGAAAAACGTGTGGGTACTTTTCACGTATGGCACAGGCAATCTGAATTGCCAAAATATGCCGCCTTGCTAGACGACATTCAACGCTCAATTCGCGAACGTGATCAAACATCAGCCGCAGATGTTGAAGGCTGGTTCGATTCAATAGAAACGTTTTCTAAATCTGTGCGGTACTGTTATCCGGTAAATTTCTCGTTTGAGCTGATGCAAACCTTAACTGATGAACAAGTCACCTTCATAGAAAGACGTTTTGCCAATGAGCGTAAAAAAAACTATGCGCGCTATTTAGAAAAAACACCGGATGAACGGCGTGAAGACAGAATTGAACGCGTGGTAACCTGGACCGGCAGGATAGGTTTGGAGCTTAACAATACGCAGAAAACCATGCTACGCGACACGTTGAACGATCAAATTAGCATGCGTAAGCAATACTATCAGTTGGTAGATCAATGGAATAAAGATCTGTTTATTATTGCCCGCAATCAAGAGGCTGCCGACTACAAATCAAAAATGAAAGTGCATGTTTCCAGCTTATGGACGCTTATGGAAACCACCCATAACGAACAATGGCAGGCCAATAGAAAATTGTGGCGCGATTTTGCGTTTAAGTTTGTTCAGTCCTTAACATACGACCAACGCATACAAGCCGGTGCATGGCTAGAGAAATTGGGCAGTACTTTAGGTGAAATTGCACAGGATGAACCTTCGTTTAAAGTGACCAACAACCCTGCACATGGCTGCATGGTAAAAGCGAGCTAATCCAGCTTACAGCTCTTTTCCAGCTCGGAATTCTCCCCAACGCAAAATGGTATTTGCACCGATGGATGCAAATGGTTCTGGTGGTAACTTATCGGGCGCATCCCCGGCTAGCTGGTCTTCAAGTAGTGAAGATGTTTGCTGACTGGCGAGCTCAGCAATTAACTTTCCCGAAATAGTGCCCTTGGCAGTGCCTAAACCGTTTTGACAGCATGCAGAAAACAACCTGGTATCAATTTCACCAAACACGCTGACATTATTGCGGCTTAAGCACAACTTACCACCCCATCGAAACTCCATGTCGATATTGGCTAATTGCGGAAACCGGTATTGAAATGAACGATCATGGTCTATCGCAATTTTACGCAACCGCTCGTCATCCACATGCAGCGTTGGTTCAAACGTCGTGCGATTACGTACAATTAGTCGATCACCACCCACGCCACTAACACGCCTTACCGTCGTACCAAGCGTATCAGCAGGCGTTAAGGCCCAACGCGGTTCACCGCCCAAGGAATTGGTTTCACTTTGAGTCAGCGCCCTGGTCATAGAACCGTACGTATAGACATGAACCAATTGCCGTTTATAAAAGCCAAAACTTTCAAGATGACCATTAACGCTCAAAATGACATTTGGGGCCCGCAACAGACCATCTGGCGTTCGGGCTTCCCAAAGCGTGCCTTTACGTTCAAGCCCAATAACGGGAGAGTTTTCGTAGATGCGGAGCTTGTCTGCTTCAATTCCTTCAGCTAATGCTCGTATGTACATTGCAGGTTGTAGCATCGCTGTGCCGGGGGTATACAACCCTTGCTGATAACACTCAGTTCCGGTTATTGCGTGCATTGCCGCTGTATCCAAAAATTCGTATGGCTCGGCAAGACTTTTTAGGTATGTAGCATATGCCTTGTTGTGCTCAACGCCACGAGGCGTAATGGCACCATTGATTTTACCGGACAAAGACAATGCCTCATCACTCATGCCATAGCGCTGTTTAATTTGCGTTGCGTAAGCAATACCTGCACGATTGAGTCGAATTTCACGAGTATCATTTGTGATATCTCCTGAGTAATCTGATGCCGTCAACACATGAGGGACATCAATCATAAACCCACTGTTTCGGCCTGCTGGGCCGTCAGCAACGCGCTTTGCATCCAACACAACAATGTGATCGTTTGGATGTAATTCAGCAAGTCTTTGTGCGGCTGTTAAACCTGTGAAACCTGCGCCTACGATCAACCAATCTGCATTCAGTTTTGCATTCAAGGATGCTCGCAATGGCACTGGCGGCAGCAATGCATTCCACGCGGCGGGACCAGGGTCGGATGGTAAGGCGCTGACTCTCACGTGAGTGCGTTACTTCTCGGTGTTGAGCGCTTCCACTGCCGGAATTTCCAATTCACGACGGGCGATATAGTCTCGTAAGGCTTCATCAACTGCTTCATCCAGTTTCGGCTCTTCATAATTATTAAGTAAATTGCGAGCTTCAATAAGCGCTCTTTCGGTGATTTCTTTACTACCATCAGCTGTCCATTGCTCTATTGAATTGTTGTCAAAAAGCTTAGGCATGAAGAACGCATCCTGAAATTTTTCCAAGGTATGAGGGTGTCCAAGGTAATGCCCGCCTGGCCCGATATCTCTAACGGCAGACAAGGCCTCATCAAAATCGTCCCAACGAATACCTTCAGCCATGCGATAACCCATTGCACATTGCTCGGCATCAACAATGAATTTTGCTGTTGAACAGTGCATGCCCGCTTCATTCCAACCCGCCGAATGCCAGATGTAGTTTGCACCTGCAAGCATAACCGCCATTAGCGTACTCGCACTTTCATAGCCCGCCTGGGCATCAAATGTCTTAGCGCCACCCAAGGTGTTAGAGGTACGCCATGGCACATCATAAAAACGCGCCATTTGACCAATCATGTAATTCATTAAACTGATTTCAGGCGTGCCAGCCATAGGTGCACCTGAAGCCATTGACACAGTAGACAGGTAGTGTCCGTAAATTGCAGGACAACCTTTTCTCACAACCTGCGTGTATGCAAGCGCAGATAAGGCTTCGGCATTTAGTTGTGCCACCGCAGGGGCTGTGGATGCCGGTGTATTTGCGCCACCCAGTACGAACGGTGAACATAACACGGGCTGGTTACGTTTATTGAATGCTCGCATGGCAGACAACATGGTTTCATCCCAAACCAGTGGCGAGTTACCATTACAATTGCCAGTGACAACGGCATGTGTTTCAAGAAACTCTTCACCAAACAGAATAGCGCACATATCCAATACGTCCTCTGCGTTTTTGCCAGAGGTGGTCATGCCCATAAAGGTTTTATCGGAATATTTCATCGAAGAATACGTGATACGCAAGTGCCTGTGCGAAATCACATGATCCATCGGCTCCACAATATGATGCGCGCTGGAATGAATAGCGGGCAACATTTGCGATAACTTATGAAAATTAGCTAAATCATCTAATGTTGGATTACGGCGTTTATCGTCAAGGTCTCGTAAATACGGTGCACCTGTCATCGGTATAAACATGGAATGATCATTCCCGAACGGCAGGTTGTTATCCGGGTTTCTGGCATGAAACGTAAAGCTTGATGGAATGGATTGTATTAATTCTCGAACCAATCCACGATCCAAATGCACGCGATCACCATCCTTGATGGTGGCACCTGCGGCTTTCCAATCACTTATGGCTTGATCGTCACGAAACACAACGCCCACTTCTTCCAATATGGCCATGGATGCGTTATCAATTTTCTCAACCTGTTCCTGGCTCATGGGCTCAACCAGTGGAAGTTGACGCTTTAATGCCGGTAGCATGGTCGTAGAGCGCTTGGAACGCTGCTTAAGTAGCGCAGCCCTACCGCCTTTGCGCGTTCGCCCTTTCATCATGCGCGGCTCGAGGGATTCACTCATGCAACCGTGTCTCCATCTGCAGGGTCTGACAGGTCGAGCCAAATGGTTTTAAGTTCGGTGTATTGATCGTGCGCATGAATGGCGTTATCGCGACCACCGAACCCAGATTGCTTGTAACCGCCAAACGGTGTTGAGATATCACCTTCACCATAACAGTTAACGGTGACTGTACCTGCACGAACCGCCTTGGCCATACGCATCGCGCGCTTTGCATTGCTGGTGAACACACTAGCGCACAGGCCGTAGTCGGTTGCATTCGCAAGTTCTATGGCTTGCTCTGCCGAGGAAACACTCATAACCGATAACACTGGTCCGAAGATTTCTTCAGTAGCTAATTCGCTGCTTTCGGACACCTTATCAAATATAGTGGGCGATACGAATTGTGCGTTGGCTTGGCCACCCAATATAAGTTCGCAATTGTTACCCTTCGACAGATACGATGCCACTTTTTGCTGATGTTGCTTGTCAATCAGCGCACCCAAATGATGTTGAGGATCGAGTGGATTACCGGTTTTCCAATCACGCACTCTGGCAACAATGTGTTGCAGTAATTTATCCTTAACCGATTCATGCACAATTAAGCGAGACACAGCCGAGCAGTTTTCACCCATATTCCAAAACGCGCCGTTGACCACATGCTCAGCAACTAAATCCAGATGCTCTGCATCGTCAAGCACCACCGCGGGATTCTTGCCGCCGCACTCAAGCACCACTTTCTTTAAATTGCTATCAGCTGCATACCGTAAAAAACGACGCCCGGTTTCAGTTGAACCGGTGAAGCTCACCATATCGACATCGTTATGCAGGCCCAATGGTTCACCCACCGCTTCGCCGGTTCCGGGCAACACTTGGAATACGCCGCGTGGGACGCCTGCCTCGCAGGCAAGTTCAGCGACACGCAACGCCGTTAACGAGGTTTGCTCTGCTGGTTTTACGATCACTGAATTTCCTGCCGCTAATGCGGGCGCTATTTTCCAGGCCAACATCAATAAAGGAAAATTCCAAGGTAATACGGCGCCAACCACGCCGATAGGTTCACGTACTATTATGGCAACCGCATCATTACCCGTAGGAGCGGTTTGATCGTAAATCTTGTCTATTGCTTCTGCATGCCATTTGATCGTGTGAATAGATTCGGGTATGTCAATTTCTTCACAGTCGCGAATGGGTTTGCCACTATCAAGTGATTCCATGACAGCAAGCTCGCGACGATTGCGAGTGATCAACTTACACAACTTGATTAAGGTGTCTTTACGTTCGGATGGGTGTAAAGCCGACCACACACCTTGATCGAACGCCTTACGTGCTTTGCCAACAGCCAGATCAACATCACTTTCATTACACGCAGCAATATCACACAGTACTTCATTGCTTGCCGGGTTTATCGTTTGTAATACTGCGCCCGATCCTTTTTGATATCGACCATCAATGAACGCAGCCTTCGGGAAGTCCAAGGACGATGCAATTGATTGGTACTCCTCTAGGGTCAATAGATCGCTCACGCTGCACTCTCCTGCTCAATTTTGTCAATTGTCGTGTTCATGGTTCGAATAACTTCCGCTAATTCGCGCTTATCGTCTTTATTTAATGGCTGCAATGGCTTGCGTGGTGGGCCAGCATCAATACCTCTGAGCGTGAGACCGTGCTTAATGCATTGCACGAATTTACCGCCCTGCTCCAAAACGCGCATCAATGGCAACATAGCCGACATAATGCGGCGACCCTTGCTAAAGTCACCCTCTATTGCACAGGCCTTATGTAGCGCAATATGAGCTTCCGGCGCAAAGTTGGAACCAGCGCAAACCCACGATCTTGCACCCCATGCAAAGAACTCCAGCGCCTGATCATCCATTCCGCAAGACAACTGTATATGCGGGTAATCCCTGGCCAACATATGCAAACGGTTGGGGTCACCAGAACTTTCTTTGATAGCGCAAAAGTTAGGGCTGCGACCAAGCCGATCGAGCGTTTCTTCATCCATATTCACACTCATGCGTCCGGGATAGTTGTACAACATAGCCGGTAAATTTGCTGCGCGATCTACCGCCAGCGCATGTAACGCGATTTCACGGGAAGTTGGATAAGCATACGGAGGCGTTGATATTAATAAAGCATCGGCATCAATTTTCTTTGCCTGTTCTGCGAAAAAGATGCTGTCTTCCGTGCGTATGGCTCCGGTTCCTACAATCAACGGTACACGCTTGTTAATCACATCTTTCGCCAAGCCCATCATCATGACGCGCTCGTCCGTTGTTTGTGCGTAATACTCGCCAGTAGTACCGGCAACGATCAACCCGGCAACACCTGCGTCTATTAATAACTCTATGGTTTGCGCAAATTTATCTTTGTCAATTTCATAGTCCGCTGAATGTGGAGTGACCACCGGCGTATAGATACCATCAAATTTCATAGTTAAAAGTTACCTTCCAGTACAGCCTCTGCATCTATCGGCAGCGGATCGGGTAAGACATATTTATCGATTTCATTGCGCGATAGTTCCCAATGTTGCAACGTGATCGCAACCGAGCGTGCCGCCTGCCGACTTTGAATCGCTTCTATCAATTGATCGTGCTGTTCGCAGGCGGTTACCACTTTGCTGTGCGAGGATTTGTCATCAGCTCGATAGAAGCGATGACTCATGCGAGTATGGTCGATTAACAATCGGCCCAAACTTGGTGCCAAATACGGGGACGCGGCCATCACACCAATTTGCTCATGAAACTGGTGGTTATACATAGCCATATCACCTGCATGCGCTTTACTCACTGCACGCGTGAAGTGTTGTTGTATTTTTTTTAATTGACTGAGTTGCGACGCATTGGCCTGTTCCGTAGCTAAGCGCGAAATAGCCGCATAGACCATGGGCGCCGTCTGAAAAAATGCGCGCATCGTACTGATGTCCATCGATGACACGGACGCACCGCGGTTGGTTTCAAGATTGATATAGCCTTCACCAGCAAGCCGTTGCAACACTTCTCGCATTGGCGTGCGAGACAACCCATATTCCGTACTGAGCAGCACTTCATCAAGCACTGCCCCCGGTGCCAAATCTATGGTTAGCACCCGTTTCTTCAGATCACTGATAGCATGCGCTTTCTTACTCTTTGCCACTGCAATAAATACCTTGTGTATAGCTCGTGGGAACCAGAGAATAACTCAAGATATACAATTTGTATACAATATCCATGGAAACTCGAGGCACCGCATCATTCGGGGCAGAATTTGGGAAGTCGCACATGAACAACACATTCACTTACGCAGGAATTATGCTGCTAACCGGTTTGGGTATTCCAGTAATGGCTGCGTTAAACGGAGGGCTTGGCAACCGTCTACAAAGCCCCGCCCTAGCTGCCACGATCCTGTTTTGCGTAAGCTTTATAGTAGCGCTGGTGTACCTACTGGCTACACAGGGTCTACCAGGCAAAATATGGCTACCAAACACGCCTTGGTACTTCTATTTCGGTGGGTTTTTTGTTGCGTTTTACGTATTGAGTATTACCTGGGTTGCGCCGCGCTTTGGCGTATCGAATGCCGTATCGTTTGTGTTGCTAGGACAACTAATATCAATGAGTATCATTGATCATTTTGGACTGATGGGTGCACAGCAATTCACGCTAACTTGGCAACGCGTATTCGGTTTGGCGTTAATGGCTGTGGGTGTGTTAATGGTATTGGGTAAAAAACCTGCGTTCTAAAAGCAAAGTCAAGCTAAACGCGCAGTCGCGATGGCTACTACTTTAAGTCCTCTTGAATATGCGCTGCAAAAGCTGCTTCTATCGCAGTTGCATCGTGCAAGGTGCGCAATCGCTGAAACAATTGATTGGCTTGCGGGTAGGTTCTCTTTAAATAGGCTAACCATTGCTTGGTACGATTACCAACATGCCGCGGGCTAGACTGATCACTGCTAATAAACTGCGCCAAAACCTCATTGACCAGCAATGACCATGACATCGGTTTCGCACTGGCATCGTTATCGTGAATTCGTTTTGCTAAATCCGGTGCCGACAACGCACCGCGGCCCAGCATGATGTGCTTGCAAGCGCTACGAGCCAGCGCATCACGACTGTCAGTCACAGTCCAAATTTCGCCATTAATTATGGTTTTATCAGCATATTCGCTGCGCATAACTTCTTGCACTCTGTCCCAATAGGCTGGTGGTTTGTATCCATCAAACTTCGTGCGCGCATGAATAGCCAATTCTGTAGCGCCAACCTCATGAATACCGTGCACAATTTGTGGCAACGCATCGGTGTTCTCGTAACCGAGCCTTATTTTTGCAGTCACCGGAACGACCGAATCAACCGCTTCCCGAACCGCCGACACAATTTCTACAACCCGGCACGGTTCTTTAAGTAAAACCGAACCTCCCATGCTGTTATTGACCGTTTTTGCGGGACAACCAAAATTAAGATCAACTCCCTTCGCTCCCAACTGCACGGCTCGTTGCGCGTTCAACGCAAGCGCCTTGGCATCACTGCCCAGCAGCTGCACGTACACAGGCGTACCGTTGGGTGTACAACCAGAGCCTTGAAGTTCCGGACACAATCTGAAAAATACCCTTTCGGGCAACAACACATCAGTAACCCGAACAAACTCGGTCACGCACCTGGAATAGCCTCCCAGGCTGGTCAACCTGCTGCGCATGGCCGCATCGATAACGCCTTCCATTGGCGCCAAGATGATTTGTGGGGATGGTGCTTGCATCACAACTTGCTGTTACGTAAATAAGGTTACAAAGGCTATGAATGAATAAATATGCATGCCGAACACGCACAGTATCTCTCAGAAGATTACAATAGTACGTTGAGTCTCGCAGTTTGTGTCAGCATGATTATCGGTAATACCCATTTACTGCCCATTACGTCCATCGAGCCGGAACAAATTTGGGTACGGCACCCCCAAATCGGTGAGATCCCACTGCCGTATGATGACGCTCCCGGTAGTCACGCAGGACAAGAACTCAACGTGTTTATCTACACCGATTCCCACGCAAATCCTGTCGGTACAACAACGCAACCGCTGGCTAAGCTGGGTGAGTGTGCGAGTTTAAAGGTTACTTCAGTTACTGACGCTGGTGCATTTTTACATTGGGGCATTGCAAAAGAACTGCTTCTACCTTTCGCTGAACAACGCCGACCATTAGAGGTAGGCAGTAAAGAAAGTATCCTGGTGTATCTGGATAATACTGGCCGCCTGGCCGCCACCAGCCGACTGGATCATCACTTGCCGGATACCGACGACAATTTTAGCGCTTGGCAGCAAGTGTCGCTGTTGGTGTATCAGCGTACCGATCTTGGCTTCAAAGCCGTTGTCGATGATCGTGCCATTGGCTTGCTGTACAAAGATGAAATTTTTCAACCGATAAAAGTCGGCCAACAGGTAACCGGCTTTGTTAAGCGATTACGCCAAGATCACAAACTGGATTTAGCATTACAACCCCCTGCTGAGGATGTTAAAGCTACACTGAGTGACATTATTCTTGAATACATGGCTAATCATAATGGTGAGTGCTTGTTAACTGACAAAAGCGAACCGCAAGCTATTTACAATACATTTCAGGTTAGCAAGAAAAACTATAAACGCGCACTCAGTAGTTTGTATAAACAACGGCTAATCGTTATCGAACCCAATCGCATTGTGTTAAACAAGGATGAGACTTAACCATGGCTATTCAATGGTTTCCCGGTCACATGCACAAGGCGCGCAAAGAAATGGCGCAGGTGCTACCGGAAACGGATGTCATCATCGAAGTACTGGATGCACGCATCCCGTACAGCAGTGAAAATCCAATGCTGCGACAAATTCGTGGTGATAAGCCCTGTTTAAAAGTGCTGACAAAGTTTGATTTAGCCGACCCGGAAGTCACTCAGGTATGGCTGGATGCACTTGAATCTGATACCACTAAAGCCATCGCGATCAGTTCTCATGACCCTGAAAGCATAAAGCATATACCGCCCTTGTATCGATCAATGGTGACGCCATCCAAATCGCGGGTTAAACCCTATGTGATTATGGTGGTCGGAATACCGAATGTTGGTAAATCAACGTTGATTAATCTCTTGGCTGGACGCACCGTTGCTAAAACCGGCAACGAGCCGGCTGTGACCAAACGACAACAGCATATCCCGCTTAGCGACCACTGGGTTTTACGTGATACACCAGGTGTGCTGTGGCCCAATGTGGATAATCCGGCAAGCGGTTATCGCTTGGCATCAACCGGCGCTATTAAAGACACAGCGACCGATAGCGCCGATGTTGCGGTGCATTTGCTGGACTACTTGAGTGCAGCCTACCCCGAACAATTAAAAGCGCGATTTTCGGACACGCTACCTCTGGGCGAAAGCGTGGAAACACTCGAGGCTATCGGTCAATTACGCGGATGCCTTGGGAGTGGTAAACAAGTCGATTTTGATCGCGCTGCGCGTTTAGTCATTACTGAATATCGCAATGGGCAAATTGGGCGTACCACACTTGAAACGCCAAGCATGATGCACGAAGAAATGGCACAAGTTGCTATTAAACGTGAACAAGTAGAAGCATCGAAAGCTCGCAAAAAGACCGAACGCAAAGCCGCCCGCGCCAAACGCAAATAAACACTTGCAACGAATAACAACAGGTAACTAAATTTAATGAATACGCAAACCGAACGAATGCCTGTGTCAGTATATTTGTTATCCCTGTGCAACGCATATTTATTTGTCGGTGCATCACTCCTGATTACGGTATCGGCTTTAATCGGGTTCGAGCTAGCAGAAGACAAACGCTTATCGACGCTTCCATTAGCGCTACAATTTTTCAGCGTTATGTGCACCAGCGTTCCTGCGTCCATGATCATGGGAAAATATGGTCGCAAAGCAGGTTTCTTTTTGGCAAGCGGGATTGGTATTGCAGGCGCATTAATCGCCATCTGGTCCATTACCAACACGAACTTTTATGGTTTTTGTGTTGCAACGATATGTTTCGGGGTATTCGCAGGCTTTGGAAATTATTACCGCTTTACCGCAGCCGAAGTCGTTGGACCAATGAAGAAAAGTCTGGCTATTTCACTGGTTATGGCCGGAGGTGTTATCGCTGCGTTCATTGGCCCAAATCTCGCCAACTGGAGTAGCAACATGTTTAGCTCCTACCAGTTTGCCGGGCCATTTGTTGTGCTGCTTGGGGTTTATGTGTTGTCTGTTTTTACTATCGCATTCGCGGACTTACCCAAAAAACAAAATGCTCAAGACAACCAGGGGGGACGTCCGGTCGCGCAACTCATCATGCAGCCTGTTTTTCTCGTTGCGGTTATTTGCCAAATGCTCGGATACGGCACCATGAATTTTGTCATGTCATCTACGCCACTGGCGATGAACGTGCATAACTATGGTATGTCTGATACCGCACTGGTTATTCAATGGCATGTGGCTGCTATGTTTGCACCATCATTTATAACTGGCCATCTCATCAGAATGATTGGCAATGTACCGGTATTGTTTTTGGGTGCCATTCTGGGTCTTATTTCCATTGCCATAAATTTGTTGGCACCAATCTCGGTGAGTAACTTTGTCATCGCTCTGATTACATTAGGCGTGAGCTGGAATTTCCTGTACGTCGGTGGCACCACTCTGCTAACAGATGCATATGAGCCCAACGAAAAATCGCGTGCGCAAGGCGCAAACGATTTAGCTGTGTTCAGCATGGTGACCGTGACGGCATTGAGTACGGGAACCGTGCATCACTTATATGGCTGGGAAACCGTGAATATTGTTGCGCTACCGATGCTTTTCGTGACACTTGCAGCAATTATCTGGTTGTGGGTAAAACAACGATCAGATCACAGTGCCTAACTCAAAGCACCAAAATCAGCACATTACAAGGCTAATCGGACCACTCTCCTACGTTAGTTGTGCACTGCATCTATAAGATTAGCAATTTAACGTCGATATACAATTCAACGCACTGGCAATAGTTGCGTAAGAAAGGGCCATGTAGAGCCCAGCGGTTTAGACCGGAATAATAACGATGTATGCGTTTCGAGAGAAACGTTGGAGAGGCCATGATAGCCAAACACCTTTGGGTACTCACTACGCTAATTTGCATAAGCCTACTAAGCGGCTGTGCGACAACCCCTGACCCAAGCAATGCAGAAAACCAGCGTATGGCAATACAGCGCTGGCAAGCCTGTATAAAAAGGAACACGTCCGATTCGACAAACACATTGAACGGCGTGCAGCAGCTAATGGAATATAAATGCGAAGGTCATACACGCGATGTGATCGCCACCTTTCCACCACATCAGGAAAAACAGATTGACCAGCTATTAACTGGCTACGTTATCCGACAAGCTTTAACAAATATTCCTAATTCCGAAGCTTCCGCAGTAGTACCCGTATTGTTCTAGCTAAT
Organism: uncultured Granulosicoccaceae bacterium; assembly: GCA_964390335.1. Classification (GTDB taxonomy): domain Bacteria; phylum Pseudomonadota; class Gammaproteobacteria; order Granulosicoccales; family Granulosicoccaceae; genus Granulosicoccus. Next base: position 71,860 of record CAYMHU010000003.1, read on the forward strand.
CCTGACTGGCTCGCAATACAACTACACAAGGTACGGTTCAAATTTGGCTGATTTTTGGCATGATCTGTGACATAGTGTCGGGGTAAATAACTCCCCTACTTTCACAGGAAAAAATCATGAAATCACAGCTCTTAGCTGTTGCATTAGCAGGCGCTCTAAGCCAAGGCGTACTCGCACAAGATATCACCCTTGAATCTGATACAGATAAACTGAGCTATGGCTTGGGTATGATGATCGGAGAGCGCGTTCTTAAAAACTACGGCGAGCTTAACTACGATATCCTGATGAAAGCCATGGTTGCGCAAAACGAAGGCAATGAAACGCTCATCTCAATGCAGGATGCGCAGCAAATTCTGCAATCCCAGCAAACGAAAGCTGCAGAAGCTGCTAGCGCCGAGGCAAAAGCGGCAGGCCAAAAATACCTGGCAGATAACGCTGCCCGCGAAGGCGTTTCTGTGACTGCTTCCGGCTTACAGTACGAAGTGCTGGAAGCGGCCGATGGCGCCAAGCCCACTGTTGAAGATACCGTTACAGTTCACTATTCTGGCTCCCTAACCAACGGTACCGTTTTTGACAGTTCTTATCAGCGAGGTGAACCTACTCAATTTCCATTACGCGGGGTCATTCCCGGTTGGACAGAGGGTCTTCAGCTTATGAACGTTGGCAGCAAGTTCCGATTTGTCATTCCTTCTGAATTGGCTTACGGAGAACGTGGCGCTGGTCAGAGCATCGGGCCGGGTGAAACGCTGGTTTTTGATGTTGAACTGTTAGAGATTCAAGGTCAGTAATAGCAAATAAGATGTATATATCCACCCTGCACTGCAGGGTGGATGCTAACACCCACCACTAACCGGTTCGCCCTTCATATTGCGCTGCCGATTTTCCCAATCTTCCGCAATCCATACCGGCGCATCATTCTCAGCCACCAACAGCTCACCCTTAATAATATCCGCGGCACGTTCGGCTAACATAATTGTGGGCGCATTCAGATTGCCGTTAGTAATAGCCGGAAAAACGGAAGAGTCCACTACCCTCAACTGTTCAATACCACGGACTCTACACTGTGCATCGAGTACAGCCATAGGATCATTGTCTGCCCCTATCTTTACAGAACACGACGGATGATACGCACTTTCAACGTTCTGCCTGACCCATTGATCTATCTGTGCATCGGTCTGAACATCAGCGCCGGGCTGAATTTCATCACCACGGTATTGTTCTAAAGCATTTTGTTCCAATATTTCGCGTGTTAAACGAATAAGATCTCGCCAATCTTGTCGATCTTGCTCGTGTTCTAAATAATTAAACAAGATAGAAGGCGTTTGCGCCGGGTCCGACGAATTAATACGAACCCTGCCCCGGCTGAATGGATTATTAGGACCCACATGCACCTGATACCCATCACCATCAAAGGCCGACCTACCATCGTATCGCATGGCAGCGGGTAGAAAATGGTACTGCACATTAGGCGAAGGAATCCCGGCACGCGAACGGATAAACGCACAAGCTTCAAAATGATTAGTAGCGCCTAAACCACTTTTATTCAGCACCCATTGCGCACCAATAAGCCCTTTGGAAAACAGATTCAATTTTCGATTCAGCGATACCGGTTCTTTGCAGCGATACTGAAAGTAAACTTCCAGATGATCTTGCAGGTTTTCACCAACGCCCGGTGAATCCAAACGAACCTTGACACCTGCATCTTCCAATACTTGCGCAGGCCCAATACCGGAGCGTTGCAACAAAGTGGGCGACCCAATTGCACCGGCTGACAATATGACTTCGCGTTGTGCAAATATTTTCAGTTGTCTGTTAGCAGTCCGGTAGCGGATACCTGCCGCACGATCACCATCAAAGATGATTTCCTGCGCCAAGGTGTTCGGTATGATGGTTAAATTTTTCCGTTGCTTGGCAGGCTTCAAATAGGCATTAGCTGTTGACCAGCGCACACCACCTTTAACGCTCATGTGCATCTGCCCAAAACCTTCTTGCTGATACCCATTGTAATCGGCTGTAAACGGATACCCTGCTTCCTGACCAGATTCAATAAATGCTTTGTACAATGGATTCAATTTCATATCGTTACCAGTACAAACACCCAGTGGCCCGGAACCACCGCGATAACTATTAGCGCCGTTTATCCAGGTTTCCATTTTCCGGTAGTATGGTAAGCACGCGGCATAGTTCCAACCTTCGGCGCCGAGCTTTTCCCACGCATTAATATCACAGGCATGACCTCGGACAAACACCATACCGTTTATCGATGAGGAACCACCCAGGACTTTCCCGCGCGGGCAGTCGAGTCGCCGATTATCCAAATACGGCTCTGGTTCAGACTCAAAACCCCAGTTGTACTTGGGCATATTCATTGGAATAGACAACGCGGTGGGCATTTGGATAAACAGACTCTTATCCGAACCGCCGGCTTCAAGAAGCGCTACCGATATGTCCGGGTTTTCGGACAGACGCGCAGCTAAAACACAACCAGCAGAGCCGGCACCCACAATCACATAATCAAATTCAGAATCAGTCATCATTCAGTATGCCTGCGACTAGAAGTCTGTAGCCGCACCACCTTCGGATTTACGTTTTAATACGAAAGTATCAAGTTCCTCTTTAATAGCAGCGTCTAGCGGCGGTTGTTCATAGCTTGCCAGGCGTTGTTTCCAAACTTTGTTGGCTTTTTCAAACGCGGTTGGCGAACCTGCTTCGTGCCATGATTCATAGTTTCGCCAATCACTTAAAACGGGCGCATAGAACGCATCTTTGTACCGATCCTGTGTGTGCTGTGTACCAAAGAAGTGGCCACCCGGCCCCACGTCATTAATGGCCGATAATGCGAATGCATCGTCTGAAAAATCCAACGGAGTTAAATACTCCTGAACCATCTGGAGTAAATCAATATCCAGAATGGTTTTTTCGTAGGAGCAGCACAATCCACCTTCCATCCATCCTGCAGCGTGTTTCAATATGTGCAGCCCACTATCAACAGCGCCCCACAAGGAAAACACGCTTTCATAGGCGGCTTGCGCATCCACAGTATTGGCAGCACAAACGTTAGAAGTTCTGTACGGTACGTTGTACCGACGCGCTAACTGGCCACCAATGATCTGCGCTTTCATGTATTCCGGCGTGCCAAACGCAGGCGAACCCGACTTCATATCCACATTAGAGGTAAACCCACCGTACACAACTGGCGCACCAGGTTGCACCATTTGAGAAAATGCAATGCCGGCCAAGGCTTCAGCGTTTTGTAATACCAAAGCACCGGTAATCGTAATAGGTGCCATCGCACCAGCCAACGTAAACGGCGTTATGACAACTACCTGCCCCATTGAAGACATTTCGATGATGCCTTGCAGCATGGGTATATCTAACTGCAACGGTGAGTTGGTATTAATGATGGTCCAAACAGAGGGTTCTTCTTTAAATTGCTCAACACTCACTCCACGACCTATGCGGGTCATTTCTATGGCATCGCGATTACGATCTGCGCCCAATGAATATACACAATACGCTTTGTCCGTCAGTGTTAGAAGATCATAAATACACTCAAGATGACGAACCGATGCATGAATATCGGTTGGCTCACAAGGATACCCACCATTCATGTGCAAAACATTATGCAGCTGGGTTAATTTGAGAAAGTTCTGAAAATCAGCTTTGTTACCCGAGCGGCGGCCTTTGTCTAAACACGATGCATTTGGTGCGCTGGCCATCATACTAAACGTGAGTTTGTCACCACCTATATGCACATTGTGGGCTGGATTACGCGCATGCAGTGTGAATTCGCTGGGAGCTTGCTGCACCAACGACATAATAAGCTCTTGATCAAAACGAACCATCTTGGTGTCTGTATTAACCTGCGCACCCGCTTCACGCATGATGTCACGCGCACCATCGTGCAGAACGCAAATACCTGTTTCAGCCAGCACACGCAGTGATGCGTTATGCAATGACTCAATCTCATCTGCCGATGCCAGTTCCAACGGGCGTGTTTGTCTGATAGGTTGCTGAAACGGCCGCTGTAAAAATTCCGATCCGGCAGGAGCGGCACGGCGACCGCGACGAGTTCTTTTAGTCATACTTGAGCGCCAAAGAAAAACTGTTTATTCGTGTGCTGACTACTTGGTTCCAAAGATACGATCACCGGCATCACCCAAACCCGGAACGATATACCCATGATCATTTAAATGAGAGTCGACAGCAGCGGTAACCACCGGTACATCAGGGTGCGCCTTGTTGAATGCAGCAATACCCTCGGGGGCAGATATTAAACACACGAACCGCATATGCTTTGCACCGTCGTCTTTTAGTTTCTGCACTGCTGCAATGGCGGAATTAGCCGTGGCCAACATCGGGTCTACAACCACCAACAACCGTTCGGCCATGCTACGAGGCACTTTGTAGTAGTACTCGACGGCTTGCAATGATTCGGGGTCGCGGTACAAACCAACATGTCCGACGCGCGCAGACGGGATCACGTCAAGCATGCCATCAAGCAAACCGTTACCGGCTCTCAGAATAGAGATAAAGGCCAGCTTTTTACCTTTGATCATTGGCGCAGACATCTTATCTACAGGTGTTTCAACCTCGACCATTTCAAGCTCTAAATCTTTACACACCTCAAAACATAACAACCACGAAATTTCACGCAACAGACTTCGGAACGCGGTGACAGGCTGGTTCTTATCACGCATAAGTGTCAGCTTGTGCTGCACCAATGGGTGTTCCACCAACGTTACTTTGAGTCCTTTATCATCGAGCTGTTTTTGTGTGTGCATAGGGACTCCCTAATTATTATTTTGCGAGTTTCTTATAACGAACGCGTTTAGGTTGTACAGCATCAGTGCCCAAGCGTTCACGGCGATCGGCTTCATATTCGGTGTAGTTACCAGCGAAGAAGTTAATTTCTGACGGGTCTTCATAGGCCAATATGTGCGTTGCTACTCTGTCCAGAAACCAGCGATCGTGTGAGATGACAATGGCTGCGCCGGCAAAGTCGAGCAGCGCTTCTTCCAATGCACGCAGGGTTTCAACATCCAAATCGTTTGAGGGTTCATCCAACAGTAATACATTGGCTCCCTGCTTTAACGTCATGGCTAAATGAAGTCGTCCGCGTTCACCGCCCGATAAGTCTTTTACCACTTTTTGTTGGTCTGCGCCTTTAAAGTTGAACCGGCCTACATAGTTGCGCGACGGCACTTGGTAATTACCAATTTGCAAAACATCTGAACCACCCGATAACACTTCGTAAACTGTTTTTTCACCCTCAAGGTCATCACGACTTTGATCCACATAAGCAAGTTGTACAGTTTCGCCGATATCAATTTTACCGCTATCAGGTTGCTCTTGATCCATAATCATTCGAAACAGCGTTGATTTACCTGCGCCGTTACCACCGATAACACCAACAATAGCGCCTTGCGGAATACTAAAAGATAAGTCTTCTATCAGAACCCTATCGCCGTACGATTTAGCCACGTTTTCAAAATTAATGACTTTATCGCCCAAGCGCGGCCCGGGAGGAATATAGATTTCGTTGGTTTCTGAGCGGCGCTGGAATTCCTGCGACTGCATTTCTTCAAAACGCGCCAATCGCGCTTTTGATTTTGACTGGCGTCCTTTTGCGCCTTGTCTGACCCACTCCAATTCGGCCTTCATGGCTTTAGCATGTGCAGACTCTTGTTTGGATTCGGCTTCCAGACGTTGCGCTTTTGCATCGAGCCAGCCTGAATAGTTACCTTCGTAAGGAATACCGTAGCCACGATCAAGTTCCAAGATCCAGCCAGCAACGTTATCAAGGAAGTATCGATCGTGAGTTATGGCCACAACAGTGCCTGAGAAGTCATGCAGGAATTGTTCTAACCATGCAACTGAATCTGCATCAAGGTGGTTGGTTGGCTCGTCCAGTAACAGCATATCGGGGCCAGACAACAATAAACGACACAACGCGACACGTCGCTTTTCACCACCGGATAAGTGCGCAACGTTGGCATCCCAATCAGGCAGTCGCAACGCATCAGCGGCAATTTCTAATTGGGTTTCCAGATTATGCGCGTCACTGGCCTGCAAAATCGCTTCTAACTTACCTTGCTCAGCAGCTAAGGCATCAAAGTCGGCGTCGGGTTCGGCATACAGGGCATAGACCTCTTCCAATCGGGCTTGCGCAGATTTAATTTCATCTACCGCTTCTTCGACTACCTCTCTCACAGATTTGGATGGGTCTAACTCTGGCTCTTGCGGCAAATACCCCACATTGATACCGGGCATCGGTCTGGCTTCACCTTCTATATCAGTATCGACGCCGGCCATAATACGCAGCAGTGTGGACTTACCCGCCCCATTCAGACCCAATACGCCGATCTTGGCACCGGGAAAAAATGACAGGGAAATATCGCGTAAGATCTGACGTTTGGGCGGAACAATCTTTCCTACCCGATTCATCGTGTATACGTACTGAGCCATCGTTTTGGGGCGCCCTCTCGGCAGTCGTTATTAAAGGCCCCATTGTATCGAAATCCAATGCAGAGACGGTAAATACAAACCCCAAGCGACAATTACGCCCCTCAATGTCGCAAATCAGATCAAAACCAACCAAGGCATCTCGCCAAAATCCTTCTCCATGGTCATAAATAGCCGCGAATAGGCGGCGAACTTGTCGATTCCCTCCTAAACTAACGGTAGTACTGATATTTCGGCGCTGGCTGCCGGACTCTTAACTAACCCTGAATTGAGTTACTGATATGTTCGCTTCATTCTTCCCCAAACCGAAATTGTTTTTTCTATCGGCGTTGATTTGGTTTTTGGTGGTGTTAGCCATCTGGCATCTCGGTTTAGTCGATATGGCGGAACGCTTCGCTCTATTCGGTGACGATTTAAGCGATCTCACCGAAGGTGAAAGACCTCCTTTTTTAACCATGGACAAAGCTTGGGTATATCAGTACATCGTTATCTCATCAGTGCTGTTTTGTGTAGCTTGGTTGTTTGTCGGACGCAATAAGTGGTATTGGTGGTCTGTAGTCGGAACTACGTTCATTCTGGTGGTGACTTATTTTCTGGTTCAAATCAGTGTGTGGGTAAACGACTGGTGGGGCGAGTTCTTTGACCTTATCCAAAAAGCGCTGACCGACAAAGGCTCTACCTCCTTAGGTGATTACAACGATACAATACTGAGTGCACTGAACGTGTTGGTGCCTTCCATACTATCGCAGGTATTCTTTCTTTACTTCGTTCAACACTATGTATTCCGCTGGCGCACAGCAATGAACGACTACTATATGCACCATTGGCCCAAACTACGTCACGTTGAGGGTGCCGCGCAGCGGGTGCAGGAAGACACCATGCGATTCGCCGGCATCATGGAAGGCCTGGGAGCATCATTTGTGCGATCCATCATGACACTGATTGCCTTTCTGCCAGTATTGTGGGGTTTATCAGAAAACATCACCGAGCTGCCACTGATAGGTCATGTTAATGGTTCAATGGTATTTGTGGCACTGCTATCGGCCGTATTTGGAACGGTATTGCTGGCTGCTGTTGGGTATCGTCTACCCGGACTGGAATTCCAAAATCAAAAAGTTGAAGCCGCCTATCGAAAAGAACTCGTTTATGGCGAAGACAAAACCGACCGAGCAGCACCACCGACCGTAAAAGAGCTGTTTGGCAATGTGCGTACAAACTACTTTCGTTTGTACTTTAATTATTTGTACTTCAACGTTTTCCGATATGCGTATCTGCAAGGTGCTTCTTTTATCCCCTTCTTTGCACTGGGTCCAACCGTTGTCGTCGGAGCTATAACCTTCGGTGTATTCCAGCAAATACGCAATGCATTTAATCAGGTGGAAAATGCGTTTCAATATCTTGTTAATTCCTGGACCACAATTGTTGAATTAATATCTATTTACAAACGCTTGATGGCATTTGAATCGGCTATCGATACCAGCGCTGATTCCGGGTTAAGCTCGGATAGTACGGTCACTATGTAGAGAGTTGCGGAATATGACAGCAAAGGGCTGTGCCGGTCAGCTGAAAAACCGGGGCAGCTCTTTGTGTAGTTGTTGGCGTACTACCCGTATTTTCTCGACATCACGCAAATCAACATGGGATAACACCCAAAGATCAGTTTTGGGAATGTTGTCTTCGACAGCAAGCTCAACAAGTTGATCTTCTTGATCAATGATGTATTGGGGTAATAGCGCCATGCCGACACCGGCCTTTGCTAGCGCTGCTGCTGCAATAATACTGGTAGTTTGGGTGATATCGCACACCTTACTCTGTAGTCGTTCATCTAACCATTGATAAAACGAGGTATGCGAGAAACCGTCATTCAAGATAATAAAACGGTGATCATTGACGTTTTCTGGAAACGCATTTAAATTATGATTTGCAATATATGCTGGTGAAGCTGCCATTGCAAAACGGATTTCCCCAACTTTACGACCAATCAAATTATCAGGTGGTTCGAGCCCTGTTCTAATAGCAATATCGGACTCACGATGGCTTATATTCGAAAATGAATTTTCCGTGCGGACAATAAATCGAAGGCTGGGATAGTCGGCTTTAATATTCGCGACAATGGCGGGAATAATAAAACTGCATAAGGTGTCGGTACTGGTAATACTGACTTCACCTTCAATCTTTTTATCAGCACCTGTTATCTCACGCGAAATAGTATCCATCGTAACGCGCATTTTGAGTGCTTCGGCATACAGGGACTCACCGGCTGCCGTCAGGGTATAGCCTTGACTTGCATGATCAAACAGATGGGCTTGTAACTCCTCTTCAAAACTTCGTACCCGACGTTGCACCGTGCTATGACTAACATTTAGGCTCTTGGCAGCGCTCGACAATGTTCCATGTTCAGCTAACGCTAGAAAAAAACGGATATGGTCCCAACTCCAACTCAATTTGTTCACCCAATATATGCTGACGCTAAGTTTGGCCACTCTGCGGCAAATAAGCACAAGGACAAACAACCCAATTTGGCATTGCCTGAGGTCTTGACGATATCGCCCTACCAACATGTACCATACAAAATAACCTTTGTGCAACTTTGCACTAGTACTTGCATTAATGCAATCCGAATCCTTTTGAGCTCAGAATCAATTCTGATACAGTCAAGCCTCACGCACTCGCACAATTGATTATGCTAAAAAAAATTCTGACTTTCACTTGAATAACGCTGTTGGCCGGTTCCGCGGTTATCGCTAATGCTCAGGATAAAGGTCCACATGACGATGCGATCAAAGCGCGTAAGGCGCAAATGCAGCTCTACGGATACAGCACCGGCGTGTTGGGTGCCATGGCCAAAGGAAAAATGGACTACGACGCGGCGATAGAGCAAGAAATGGCAGACAATCTGAACGCCGCTGTCAATATGGGCCAAAGCACCCTGTGGCCGGCAGGCTCTGATAATGAAACCGCCGGCAATGCCAAAAATCGAGCCCTCCCCGCTATTTGGGAAACTTATCCTGCCATCGTGGAAAAGGGCGAGGCTATGGCGAAGGCTGCGGCCAACTTGCAGGCCAATGCAGGCGGTGGTTTAGATGCGCTCAGAGGTGCCATTGGCGACGTCGGCAAATCCTGCAAAGGTTGCCACGATGATTTCCGCGCTTCTCGACGATAATAACTATCTATAGCTATTACCTGTATTGAAAACAGCCGCTATGCGGATCCGGTTGGGTCCGCAGGCTTAAGCGTCTGTTGATACCATGCTATTTTATCGATATAACTCTGAGCAGCAGAATCCATCATAGCGAACGCTTTTTCATCCAATTGTTTTATCACCTTACCGGGCGATCCCAAAACAAGTGTTCCATCTGGCACAACCGTGCCTTCGGTAACCAATGCATTGGCACCGATCAAACAGTTTTTACCAATAACAGCATCATTAAGCACCACTGCATTCATACCAATTAAGCTACCATCGCCGATAGTACAACCGTGCAGCATAGCTTTATGCCCGACCGTGACGCGCTTGCCGATAGCCAATGGATGACCCGGGTCTACATGCAACACAGAGCCATCCTGAATGTTCGAACCATCACCAATACTGATTTTGTCGTTATCGGCCCGCAATACCGCGTTGAACCAAATACTGACGCTATCACCTAATTCAACACTGCCGATAACCGCAGCTCCGGGAGCCACGAAGCAACTGGCGCTTGCTGAAAAGTGCTGCGCTCCAATACTGTAAATCACTTTTATGCCGTCCTAACTGTGTCTGCCCCCACTATACATCAGCACGACTTCACATTAGAAGTGTGATTTATCTCACACAACAATCTAGCATTTTGCTTAAGCGCAACTCTAGCCAGAAACTTGTTCAAGTAACCCTCGAATCGACCCGATACAAGGAGAGTAATCTAAGGATTTGGCTTTATGAGCATGACACAGGCAGCGGTCTCTAACCAGGCAAAAACTCAACCCGCACCCCATAAGCGCAAGCTGGTGAACGCAATTTGGGAACCATTCCTACAGTTCAAGCTATTGATGTATATGCTCGGCTTGACTGCAGTGGTTGCGCTACTGCTTGGCGCATTTTTGTATTACGCATTCGGAAACCTTATCGATACTATTTCGCTGTCGACAGGCGCGACAAGCTACTATGAAGATGAAATCAACATGCAGTTGATTTATCTGTTCCGCTATTGCGGTGCGCTGTTTGTGTTGTACGTGTTACTACTAGCAGCAGTCTGTGTCGCTTATACACACCGCCTTATCGGTCCGTTCCGACCTTTTACCCGGCATGTTGAACAATTGTCAAAAGGAAACTACAGCCACCGTGTTGTGTTGCGTAAGGGCGACGTTCGAATGCTGAACGAGTATGCCGATAAACTCAACGAATTAGCACTGCATCTGGAAACAAAAGAAAAGCATAACTAATCGAAGATAAATTTAATTGCTTCGTATAAATAGTAATAAGCCGGCTAAAGCCGGCTCTTTTGTTATTATTTTGGGTTAACTTGTATCGAAAAGAGAAATTGAATCATTCAATCCAATAGAAAGCACAAGTTAAGACTAATAGACTAATTCGAAGAATATTTGTTCGAACATTCCGGATACTCAGCTTTAGAATCAATGAATTCACCAGTATTCAAATAGCTGATAACTTCTTTAATCACTTGTTCATCTTGCATAATGTATGGATGCGAGACATCTTGCTGAAGGTGTGCGCACATACCCTCTAAGCGCGTACTCGCAACAGACACCTTGCCATCGTCCGGATCGGGCAGATAAGTTGACAGCACGATATTAATACTGAACGTGCCCGCTATAACAGCCACATCACTGGTTGCTGGTCCTAGCGCCAAGGGCAAACTGTTTTCATCGGTACCCAGTTGTAATCCTGCTGGCCCGTTCAACCACCGAAAACCCGGAATCTCTTTTAATGAATCTACAGCTTCGCTACCGTGATTTGGCGGCGCTAACATAACCGTGCGAGCGAATTCATCGGCACCGTGCTCGTGCACATATTGGCGAAAGAGAATGCCACCCATTGAGTGAGTGACTACGTGCACAGGCGAAGCTGCTTGTAGCGCGCAGCTAGCCAAGCCTTTTTTTATCGCTGGCGTGGCTAGTTCCTGAACTGTTTTTTCGCGAGACGGATAATCTATTTTTGCCACCAAATACCCGGATTCGATCAACGCAGACTGCATCTCGTTCATGGATGCTGAAGTACGTGCCAGGCCATGCAATAAAATAACGCAGGCTTTTGTAACATTGGAATCGGCTGTAGCCGGTGTACTGTCATCTGCAATTGAACCGAACGTTACGCAAGCCAACAATGCAGCGCATAAACCAGAAACCAGAGTTTTGGAAATCATAATTTGGTAAGAAATCCGCAGTAATCTAAAGGTACAAGCTTAGTCGAATTCTCAATAAAAATACGTTTACAGCTCTGGTCTAGTTGGTGCTCTGGTAATGGTTTGCTTAACTTGAGACTCTCGATAAACTGTAAATACCGCCGCAGCGACAATAATGGCCGCGCCTATCCAGGTAGTCATTTGAGGCAACTGTTGGAAAAAAAGATACCCCAGCAGTGTTGCATAGAGTAATCGCACATATTCTAGAGATGCCAGCATTGACGCCTCGCCATGCTTATAGGCGTAGATATTACTGGCTTGCGCAAAGTACGACACAACCCCAATCAGCAACAACAAAATCCATTCTTTCGGCGTAGGAGCAACCCAGGTTGTTAAAGCCGGAATAAGCATTACGGCGCCAACCCCAAAAGCTTGAAACGCCAATATAGATTGCGATGTTTCAGTGCGAGTCAGGATACGTATAATCACCATAACTATGCCAGCAGCCGCAGCACCAAATAGCGCGTAAAGTCCATAGATGTTGAAGCCATCAACATCCGGCTTAAGCATAATAGCGACACCAACAAAACCAAGTGCAACGGCGCCCCATCGATAGCGCCCGACTTTCTCACCCAGCAACAAGACCGCAAACACGGTAACGAAAAAACTTTTTGCAAAGCCAATGGCCATTGCATCGGCTAAAGGCATATGTATGACTGCGGTATAGCCTCCGAATAAAGCTATCAATGCAAAGAATATTCTGACCAACTGTAAGCCAGGTCGTTTAGTACCGACCACATCCGGTGCGCTTTTGACTAACGCGGGTGAAAGACACAACAACATACCCATTTGACGACAAAACAGGATTTGCGCAACCGGCAATCGGCTACCCGTTTGTTTTATAAGTGCAACTGACAGTGTTAGTAAAAAAGCAGCCACCATTAAAAAAGCGGCTCCCTTTAGATTGTCTGATAAGGCGTCGAACTTTTGCAATGGCTATTTTCCTTGTCTAGACAATCACTTTATCTAATTCACGGGTTGGGTATTAGCCCTGATTTGGAACAGCACTTCGCGCCTTACCGTTTCGCTTGATACCAAGCCGCCGCTCGCGTTCAATAATGATGATTCCCGCTAAAATAATTAACACAACGCCAATCATTGTTAATCTTGTCGGTAGCTCGTCGAAAATAAAATAGCCAATAAGTAGCGCCAATAGTATGGAGCAATACTCGAATGGCGCTATCACCGCCACTTCGGCATAGCGATAGCTTTCGGTTAGCAGAATCTGCCCAACGCCACCCAGCAAACCTGCAGACACCAACAGCAAGAATTGGTATCCCGACGGGAATTTCCATCCAAATGGCGCTGTTAGCAGGGCAAGGCAACTCGATGTAATCGAGAAATAAAACACAATTGATCCGGTTGATTCTGTTGCAACTAGTTTTCTTGCAAACACCTGAGCCAGAGCGGCGAACATGGCTCCCATCAACGCTACCAATGCGCCAATTGTCTGTAATCGACTGGCTTCCTCAGCATGAAAAATCATTAGCTTTGGTGACAATATAATTAACACGCCCAAAAGCCCAAGTAGAAGTGCTGAAAAACGGATAAGCCTGATTTTCTCGCCCAAAAACATAGCTGCGAGCATCGTTACCAACAATGGGGCTGCATAACCTATTGCCACAACGTCCGGCAAAGGCAACAAGCCTATCGCTAAAAAGCCTGATCCCATGGCGAAAGTGCCCATCATGCCACGCCAAACATGGCCCATACGATCATTGGCTTTCAATGCCGCAGGGAATTGACCGCGCAATGTAAGCCAAAGCACAAGAACAGGAATGGCAAATAATGATCTGAAAAAAACCGCTTCACCTGAGGGTATATCCTGCGCTGTGGCTTTAATCAATCCGAACATGCACACGAATATGATGACGGACAGAATTTTAAGGGTAATACCGCGAACAGGATTCAATTGAATTCCAAACGTGATGGGTTGCTAGCCCTGATTAATCAATATCAGTGTTAACCAATCGCCAACTACAGTTTGGGCGACAGTGTTTTAGCGAGACTCACCAACTTTGTATGTTGGGTCAGTCAAGTAAGTTGGCAATAATTGACTACCTGTAACCGATTCAGAATCAGGTTTAGTTGTAATTACGCGTTCAGCGTTATCTGATAAAGAATCAACCGATAGCGAGTAATCAGAATGTGGAATGACTAACTCCAATGCGGCAGCCGGTATCAATTTTATCTCAGTTTGATCGCCGGGTGTAGCAAACTTCGGCAAGTCTAATGTTGCATCCGGTTTACTATCCAACACCGTGAGCATTAGCTCAATACGTTGTCGGGTATTAATTTCTTCTGCATTGAACACCACTATGGTAATGCGATGCTCCCCGATCTGATGTTTTTGTGGAAGCCAGCTCAACACGCGCGTGTTATTGACCCCGTCAGTAAATTCGGCCCCGTCTGGCGTGTCCACCGATACAATCCCAACCTTTAAACCATAGTTATCAACCGTACGCAATAGCATTTGGAATTGCTCATTTACGACAAGCGACTGAGCTGGTAGTGCAGGATATTCCGGCTGCGCAGCGCGAGAAATTTTTTCATTGTTGGCTATCACTGCTACTTTACCAACCATGAGCTGGTGTTCTGAGTTGAATGACGCACTGGGTGATGTACCAGACCACGCGGTTGATAAATATATGGCGGCAATACACAGCTGACTAAGCAGCAAAGTGCGGCGCAATGAATTAGCGGTTATGACTCGCACGAGCGACTTCTCTCAATCCACCCTCATCTTTAAAGCGTAGTCGCTCGAATACAAGTGGTCAATACTAAGTCATATATGCGCCAACCCCAGCACCTACTCTTCAGGCGTACAGAGACCACTGGCATTAAAAACGCGTGTCGACATTCTATTCTGCTTAAGTGCTGCTTTTGCGATATTATCAGAGTAACAAAGCAGCAATATTGGCTGACCACTTCAACCAACAGGAAATAAACATGCGGTTTTTACACACTATGGTGCGCGTAAGCGATATCGATGCTTCCCTGGATTTCTACTGCAACAAACTGGGAATGGTGGAAGTGCGGCGCAAAGAAGTTGAAGCAGGACGCTTTACGCTGATATTTCTGGCCGCTCCAAAAGATGAAGCACATGCAAAACAAAACAACTCGCCAGAGCTAGAACTAACCTACAACTGGGATCCGGAAGATTACGACAGCGGCCGCAACTTCGGCCATCTTGCGTATCGAGTTGACAACATCTATGAGACTTGCCAAAAACTCATGGATGCAGGCATCACGATTAACAGACCACCACGCGATGGTTACATGGCGTTTGTAAAGTCTCCAGATAACATTTCCATTGAAATTCTTCAGGAAGGCGATGCATTACCACCTCAGGCTCCATGGAAGGATATGGAAAATACCGGCACATGGTAGTTTGTGGTCAATTCGATCTGCTAGCCAGCCATAACAACATAAAACCGTAAGAATAGAGTAAAGCAATGAGCGCACTTAAAGTTCACCTATACCCGTATATGTCGGACAACTATGGTGTGCTGCTTCATCATCCGGAACACAACGAAACGGTCAACATCGACACAGGTGATGCGGCGGCAACACTCCAACATCTTGAGCAAACCGGATGGACCCTGACTGAGCAATGGGTAACGCATCATCATGCGGACCATACAGCAGGTGTTGTTGACCTCAAGACCGCGACAAATGCGTTAACCATCGGGCCAAGTCAATTATCAAAACCCATCGCGGGGTTGGATAAAACAGTAACTGACGGTGACACCTTACAATTTGCAGGATTACCAGTGCAAATTATACATACGCCCGGGCATACCAAAGACATGATGAACTACTATTTGCCCACCGAGAATTTGCTCTTTACCGGCGATACTTTGTTTACTCTGGGCTGCGGAAGACTGTTTGAAGCTGATGCCGTCACCATGCACAAAAGCTTAAGCAAACTTGCGGCCCTACCGGCTAACACAATAGTGTATTCCAGTCATGAATACACCATTGCGAACGCAAAATTTGCGTTAAGCGTAGACCCTAATAATCAAGCTCTAATAGAACGCATGAAAGAGTTTGAGTCGCTGCGAGCCGACGGTAAACCAACTGTTCCGACAACCATTGCACAAGAGCTGCAAACCAATCCATTTTTACGGGCAAACGATGCAGGGATTAGAAAACTGTTGAATATGCAGAATGCACCGGATAGTGACGTTTTTGCAGAAATCAGGAAACGCAAAGACGAATTTTAATTAGCTCACTTTACTGATTGAAGTAAAGGATGACTCAATGGTATTAATGGCGGCGGCCATTTCAAATGCGGGCAATGGCTTAGAAAAATAATATCCTTGAATATAGTCACAACCCAAACGATGCAGTTTCTGAACTTGATCGCCTCTTTCAACACCCTCTGCCACTGAATGCAGGCCCAGTGATCGAGCCATCGACAAAATAGTATTCACTAAGGATAACTCTGCGTCACCATAATCAAGTTTATCGACAAACGTTTTATCAATTTTCAAGTAATCTAGCGGCAAGTCCTCCAGGCAACTCAGAGAAGAATATCCGGTTCCGAAATCGTCGATGGTGATGCAGATTCCTCTATCGCGCAAGGCCGTTAGCGTAGCGATCACTTTGTCTATATTCTTCATAACGATAGATTCGGTAACCTCTAATTCAATTGAGTTTGCTGGTAGCGAATATTTTTCCAGAGCTTCGAATACACTTTTAGTAAAGTCTTCCAGGACAAATTGAGATGAAGAGATGTTTATACCCATTTTTAATGGCGGCAAACCTTCCTTCAACCATATAGCTGCCTGCTCAACGGCTTCATTCAATACCCACGACCCGATCTCGTGAATATAACCGGCTTCCTCGGCAATCGATAAAAACTGAGATGGAGCAATAAAACCCAATTTGGGATGATGCCAGCGAACCAATGCCTCAACGCCTACTACTCGTTGCTCACTAAGGCTTACCTTCGGCTGATAAAAAAGTTCAAACTGCCCTAGCTCCAATGCGCAGATCAGATCGGCTTCTAGCGACAAGCGCTGCCGATACTGGTTTGCCATAACTTGATTAAAGCAGCGAACGCAATTTTTACCGGCCGACTTGGCTTCGTACATCGCAAAATCTGCATTCCGAAGCAGATCCTCAACGGTTTTACCATCGTCAGGAAAGAAGCTCACACCAACACTAACACCGACTTTTAATAGATATTTATCTATTGAGAATTCTTGTTCAATCGCTTTATTAAGGCGCATTGCAATTCTAAGCGCACTGTCGCGTGATTTTACTCCTCGCAACAGCACGGCAAATTCGTCTCCACCCATACGTGCCAGCAAATCTCTGTCTTGCAAACAACCTGCTAAACGTTTCGCTACTCCACATAGTAGCTTGTCACCGATACTATGACCTTGATTATCGTTAACACTTTTAAAGCCATCCAAATCAAGAAACAGCAATGCACAATTCTCTACCTTGTTCGAACTATCCGCTACTATGCTGCTCAAAACGGTTTCGAAACGAAGACGATTAGGTAACAAAGTGAGGCTATCGTGGTAAGCCTGAAAGTGAATTTTATCAACCAAATTTTGGCGCAAAACCGTGCTGGACAACTGTTTCGCTAGCAGTTCAAGCAGGCTTACTTCAACCTCTGTAAAGTCGCGGTCCATTATCGACTTAGATATCACCAACACACCCCAGACTGTCTGCTCGTAAAGTAGTGGCAATACTACCGAACTACCCAGCCCAAGCACAGATTTCATTTTACATACTGTCGCGCTATCGTGCTGACTGTTTTCACCACGGGGAGTGAAGCTCAGCGATTTGTTGTCAATTGCCCACTGGCTCGCTGACTCACTCATGAGTTTGTGGTTAGCAAAATTGACCCGTTGTAATTCACCATCTTGCAGCAACCAATCTGACATCATCGAAAATTTTCGCTTTGATTCATCGTAACTAGCAACAGTTGCACGTTTTGCATCAAATCCATTGATTAAGGACTGGCAGACTTCATCAATGAGGCTTGAGAGATCATCAGCTTCATAAAACTGTTGTGTTAGTTTACTTAACGCAACATGTCGGGATATTTCAATATGTTGATCAGCAATTAATTTGGCGTTTTCGCATACGGTTGCAATAGCGCGCTGAAATAATCGGACGAGATCAACACTGTTTATCAGTTCAGCTATGCCAGGATTGGCCGCGACAACCACAACACCTGTGAATGTTCCCGCAACTTGAAAGGGTATTGCCACGCGCTGCGCGGTCTCATCCCATAGTCCCAACTCACACTCGTCATCAGTTCGATCACTAACAACGATATCCTGTGATTGCCATGCTCTACCGGCAACACCCTCGTTGAGCTTATGCTGAAATCCCTGATGCTGAGTAGCGTCACCACAAACACCGACAATCTCCAAGCAATCGCAGGTTTCATTCAATACGCTGACAAACGCTGAGTCGGCCTGCGCCAAACTGGCCGTTTGTTCTGCAATGACATGGTAAAGCTGGCTTAGCGGCATGCGCTCCATGAGTTTCATGGAAGCTTCATACACGTTCGCTATAAACTCATGTTTTTGAGGCACCAACTCTGATACCGAAACCTGCTTTTGCTCAGTGCTGACTGGCACTGCTCCCATTGAGCAAGCAACCCGATCAATCAAAAAGCCAATACGATCTCCTGAGATTTCCTGATATGAAATGACGTCCACTGCTCCCAAACGCATGGCGAGTTCCGTAGCAGCTGGAGTGTTATCCCGAAGAACTGCCAGACAGGGTAATTTTTTTTGTGCAATCAGAGCGGTGTAGGTTTTCGCATGTCGAATGTCGGCAAAGTCTGCAATGAACAAATCAGCATCGGCCGTGCCTTCGGCCACATCTTGCAAAGCAACCCGCTCTAGCTGCAAATCTGCGGGCAACTTTTCAAATAGCGCACGCTCACACGCCAATCTAAACGGTGACTTCGTGTCAACCCTAATTTGGAGAACTGCTGACAACTGATGAACTCGTTTTTATTCTAGTTCGACAACTACTTATCGGCAAAAATACCAATAATCTTTGCAGTAAATATGACGCAGCGCGCTTAAATTGTCCGGTCCGTTAACTCATAGAGGGTACTAAAGCAACATTGACCAGATTCTGTGCAGAAAAGAATTTTTGCATGTTATTTCATGCTGGATAAAACGTGCATAGAAAGCGCGAATAACCTGGTTAGGTGACTCCTAACGTTTAATAAAACTCACCTGTTTTTTGCGTTTTGAATCGCTTATGCACCCAAAAATATTGCTGCGGTCCGCTACGAATCATGCCTTCAATTATCTGATTCATTCTAGCCGTATCTGAAATTTCATCATCACTTGGAAAATCGGCAACTGGTTCTCCTATCACTACATGCCATCCGCGACCTGACGGGAGTATATGGGTATAAACAGGCAACACAGCCGCGTTACCTAATTTCGAAAATTTCGACAGCATCGGAAAAGTAGACGCCTCTTGACCAAAGAACGGAACGAAGACGCCTTTTTGGCCCGCATCCTGATCAGGTAAATAATAAAAAGGGTTGCCCTGCTTTATTAAGCGCAACAAATTTCTTAGCGGGGCTTTACGCTCCACCAACAGTCCCTTAAAACGCCCACGACGGTCCTTAATAAACGCATCCATCATTGGCTGTTTACTTTGCTGGTACATAGTGATCATGGGGCGTTCTTTTGATAACAGCAATGCACCCATCTCCAGTGCGATTGAGTGGGGTGCAAGCATGACAACGTTTTGTCCATTTTGAACCAGCTTGTCGTAGTGCTCCCGACCTTCATACGAAACCAATCGCGCGAGACGTTTTGGGGATGCCCACCAGTTCACACCAATGCTGCATGCAGTAAATGCGATGAGTTCAAAGCACTGCTTGGCTATGCGGATTCTGTGTTCTTCGGTTAGTTCGGGAAAACACGTTGCTAAATTGATCAACGTGATATTGCGGCGTTTAGACATGCATCGGTAAACAATAGTACCCAGGATTTTGCCCAATATGGCCAATACTGGAAGCGGCAACCAGGACAACACACGCAGCAATCCAAGACCAAACCAGCTTGGCCAAAATTTCGGTTGCAGATAATCTGTGGCGTTAAACATGGTTCTCGATAAATCGAACGCTGACTTGTGTGATAATTTTGCGTTTATCGTTATCGCAGTCTTTGCTTATTTTCCTTTCCATACGGGGTCGCGCTTCTCAGCGAACGCTTTAGCACCCTCAAGTTGATCTTCAGAGGAATACAGTTTATCAACCGTGCGCAGCTGTCGGCGTGTAATGCGGTTCAGCATATCCTGAAATTTTTGATCTTCAGCTTCCCGAACCACTTCTTTAATCGCCGCATAAACCAATGGCGGGCCGGAAGCAAGATGTCTGGCTAACTCCCAAACCGCATCGTGCAATTGTTCCGGTTCTACAACCGATTTCAGAAGGCCAAGCGATAATGCTTCTTCTGCATCAAACCAACGGCCAGTCAATAGTAAATCCATGGCTACGTGATAAGGAATACGTTTGGGTAATTTAATGGATGCCGCATCAGCCACGGTACCAGAACGGATTTCAGGAAGCGCGAAACTTGCGCTATTACTTGCAAGAATAAGATCGCAAGACAGAGCGAGCTCTAAACCACCTCCGCAACAAATGCCATTAACGGCGCAAATTACCGGTTTATCTAAAAAACCCAGCTCTTGCAGCCCCCCAAAACCACCGATGCCATAATCACCATCGACTTCGTCGCCGTCAGCTGCGGCTTTTAAGTCCCACCCCGCACTGAAAAACTTATCGCCGGCAGCGCGCAATATGGCAACCCGTAACGAGTCGTCATCGCGAAATCCGGCGAAAACTTCGCCCATTACTCGACTAGTGGCAAGGTCAATGGCGTTCGCTTTGGGTCTGTTCAGCGTGACCTCGAGAATTGCACCCTCGCGTCGCGTCTCGATTGCACTATTCTGCTGACTGTCTGACATCGGTATACCTTTGTAAAAATCGGTCGTCGCTTACGCGCATTAAGGCATCAGCAGCAATGCAAGCGCGACTGGTACAGATTAATGGATTGATTTCCAGTTCCTGCAACTCGTCGGAAACGAGCATAGCTGCCTCTTGACAATGTAGGAGCGTGTCCAACAACTTCTCCATATTACACCCTACTTTGCCGCGATAACCTTCAAGTACCGGAAAACAGTTTAGATTACTCAGCATTTGAGCAAGTTGTGCTCTGTTTGCAGGCAGCAGCGTACTACAAGTATCGTTTAGCAGTTCTGTTTGCACACCACCAGCACCCACCGTCAATAAGAATCCATGCACAGGGTCTCTAACAATGCCCACCAAGAGTTCAACCACCACGTCTTCGATTTGTTCTTCAACAAGACAACTAGCATCGGTTCCCATCTGCGCTAACGCATTCAGCAGTTGTTGATCTGAATTTACATTCAGCAGCACGCCATTCGAATCACTTTTGTGCAGTTCACCGATTCTCTTAACGACTAGGGGCCTTTGCAGTTCAGCGCATTCGATCAAGGCTTGTTGTCGGGTTGTGTCGTCAGTCACTCGCACAACTGCTGAGTCGGGTACTGCGACACCGGCCTGGCGTAAGAATTGTTTGGCTTGCGCTTCAGATATTGACAGGGATTGATTGGGGCCTTGGTATTGGGTTTCGGGAAGAAACACTTGGCCGGACTGCATACTGGTTTTTACACCGGCCGTATGAATTGCCATTAACGCATCGTCTAATCCACACAATGGCACAATGCCATCGCTCATAAGATTAACTGCCAGTGATTCAGGAAAATTCTCTGGTAGGCTGGCCAATACGATCTTAACGCCAGGCCAGTGCACTCCGGCTTTTTTAAACGCATCTATTGTGACCAACCAACTTTCGTAAGTACAGCGATCTTCTCGCGGAAAATCCAAAACCAATATGGCTGCATCGGCATCACTACGCAGCATAGCGCTGAACATGTCATACAACGCTTGCGCATCATTCCAGATATACGTGTGATAGTCGAGCGGGTTTGCCAGCGCGACCTTTGGTCCTAATGCTGATCTGAGTGCGCTATTTTGATCAGCGTTTAACGCGGGACAGACTAACCCACTTACAGCAGCCGCATCTGCAACCAAAGACGCTTCGCCACCAGAGCAACTCATTGATAATATGTGTGGACCTCCGACCTTGCCCGCCACATGACAAATTTTTAGTGTTTCCAATAACACGGATAAGCTATGGACTCTTTTTATACCGATACGTTGCAGAAAACACTCAGCGGCAGTATCGTCACCGGTAAGTGAACTGGTGTGTGACATTAAGGCCTGTTGTGCGTTCGCACTCTTACCCACCTTTATGGCAATAACCGACTTATTCAATTCGTGAGCTCGTTGCGCCAAGCGTTCATATTCACGCACATCATTGAAACCTTCAATGTGTAAACCAATGGCAGTGACCCGCGGATCTTCAATTGTCCACAACGCCAATTGAGCCAGACTGACAACAGCCTGATTACCCGCTGTGAATACATAGGCAATAGGTAAACCCCGGGTTTGCATTGTCAGGTTAATGGCTATGTTCGACGACTGCGTAAGCAAGGCAACGCCACTGTCTACTGCCACGGCCCCATGCTGATCTGGCCATAAAATGGCACGATCCAAACAATTTATGAGCCCATAGCAATTAGGCCCGAGTATGGGCATTTCACCTGCGGCAGCTAACAGAGCCTCATGTAGCTGCAGTGCATGACTATCTTCATCAGACGCTTCGCTAAAGCCAGACGCAAAGCAAACGGCACCACCAGCGCCTACAGCAGCTAACTGACGGACTATCTCAACAGTAAGTGTTCGATTCACACCAATAAAACAAGCATCGGGTACACCAGGGAGATCGTCAACAGATGCGAAACACGCAATACCGTGTACGCTGGTCTTTTTTGGATGAACTGGCCAGATTTCTCCAGGGTAGTCCAACAACTGACATTGCTGAACCACGTTGTGAGCCCAATCTCCTCCGAATACAGCGATCGATTTGGGTTGTAAGAAGCGCGTAAGAGACTTGTTCATGTCAATGTATTCTACGGCTTGATAAGCTCTATTTAAGCACCGAGGGGTCGCAACAGCTCTCGGCTGATGATGTGTCGCTGGATTTCTGAGGTGCCATCCCAGATTCTTTCCACACGGGCATCGCGCCAGAATCGCTCCAACGGCAAATCAGACATTAAACCCATACCACCAAAAATCTGGATGGCAGTGTCGGTCACCTTTGCCAATGTCTCGGTGGCATGCAATTTCGCGCACGCAATTTCACGATTAGCCGGCAAGCCTTGATCAAGACGCCATGCAGCACTCAGGGTTAACCAATCAGCTGCATCGATTTGCGTTATAAGATCGGCTAATTGGAACGATACGCCTTGAAACTTACCGATAGCTTGTCCGAATTGCTCACGCTCAGCCGCGTAAGGCAGTGTCATTTCAAATACCCGGCGGGCGCGACCCACACAGTTTGCAGCGACTGTTAAACGTGTGCCATACAACCACTCGTTAGCTATATCAAATCCTTTGTGTAATTCACCCAGGATTTGCTTAGATGATAAACGGCAATCCTTAAACGATAAGATGCAGTTCTTATATCCGCGATGCGACACCGAATCGTAGCCAGGCAAGATCTCAAAACCCGGAGTCCCTCGGTCTACTAAAAAACAACTGATGAGTTTTTTCTCGCCTTTCGGCGTTGACTCTGTGCCAGTGGCAATAAAAACAATAACAAAATCGGCCACATTGGCATGCGAGATAAAATGCTTTGTCCCGTTGACAATCCAATCTTCACCGGCGGGCTTTGCTGTGCATTGCATGCCGCGTACATCGGAACCCGCACTGGGTTCCGTCATAGCCAATGCATCAAGCCGTTCACCGCGCACTGCTGGCAACAAATAACGTTCTTTTTGTTCGTCATTGCAAGCCATGAGAATCCCGGATGGACGGCCAAAGAAATGGGTTAGTGCCATAGAGCCCCGACCAAGTTCGCGCTCCAACAATGTAAAGTCCAATTGATTCAAACCACCACCACCAACGGACTCTGGTAAGTTGGCGGCGTAGAACCCCATATCCATACATTTCTGTGTGATGGAGTCAGCTAACTCTTGTGATACTTCGCCAGTACGCTCTACCTCAGATTCGTGCGGATAAATTTCATTTTCAACAAACGATCGAACCGTATCGACAATAAGTGTTTGTTCTTCGTTTAACGAAAAATCCATATCGATCAGCCTTGTGAGTTTGGATGTGTTTGCATGAGTCGTACATCTTGTTCAGCATTAACTGACCGCTGACTACTGGCGGTTCCATTTTTAGCTTGCAGCCACTGTTCGTGTTTATTTATGAGTTCACCTGCTGCCCATTGACGCTTTTTTTGCGCAAGCAGCATATCAATAAGATTGGCGTCCCGAATTTGTTCCAACTCTTTGATGCTGTATTGGCCTGACTGCGCATCTGATTGATTGGCAATTTTCTCTACTAACTCGTCATCCAGCTCAGGAACATCCATCAGTTTTGTCCACGGCCATTCCAAGCACGGGCCAAACTGCGCGATAAAGTGCGCCATACCAGCGTTACCACCAGCAATCCGATAAGTTTCAAACAAACCCATTTGTGCCCAACGCAGGCCAAACCCGTAACGAATGGCATCATCAATTTCACTGGTTGTAGCCTGCCCTTCCTTGATCATCCACAGTGCTTCGCGCCACACGGCCTCTAAAAATCGATCAGCAATATGCGCAGGCATTTCGGTGCGAACCTGTAGCGGCTTCATACCTATTGCTGCCATAACCTGCTTGGCTTGTTGCACATACGCGGCGTTTGCATCGTCACCGGGCACTAGTTCAACCAAAGGCAGCAGGTACACGGGGTTAAATGGATGTGCAACAAAAAGTCGATCGCTATGTTGTAACGCTGGCCTTAACTCCGACGGCATAAAACCCGACGTGGAACTGCCAATCAGTGCATCTGTACTAGCGTGGGCTTCAATTTCTTTTAATACATCGTGCTTGATATCCAAGCGCTCCGGCACACTTTCTTGAATCCACTGAGCACCCGATACGGCTTCAGAAATTGAATTGCAGTAAACAAGTGAGCCTTCGTTCAAACTGATGGATGGCATTAACTGCGGAAAAGAGGAACGCGCATTGTCAAGCACTGATTCTATTTTGGATTTCGCATCCGGGTCTTGATCAAACACTTGCACGCGCCAACCATGCAATAAAAACCGCGCTACCCAACCGCCACCGATAACACCGCCACCTATAATTGCAGCGATGTTCGTCGCAGGTTTATTCGCTGAGTCGATGTTCATATCGGTGCTCTTTTTTGTAGTTGCAAACGTTCTCGTACCTGCTCCGGACCAATAATACTAGCGCCCATATTGCTTATTATGGTGGCCGCTTTTTCTACCAGTTGCGCATTGGTTGCTAACACACCTTTTTCTAAAAATAAATTATCTTCTAATCCGACTCGAACGTTACCACCAGCCAATACCGATGCGGCCGCTAATGGCATTTCATTGCGACCAATTGAAAAAGCAGAAAAGGTCCATTTATCAGGAACGGCATTGACCATCGCCATGAGCGTATTAAGATCGTCTGGCGCGCCCCATGGAATTCCAAGGCACAATTGAACTAATACAGGATCGTCAATCAAGCCTTCGTCCACCAGTTGTTTTGCAAACCACAAGTGCCCAGTATCGAACGCTTCTATTTCTGCTCGCACGCCCAGTTGTTTTATTTGTGCGGCCATGGCTCTGAGCATGCCGGGTGTGTTAACCATGACATAATCGGCTTCGGCAAAATTCATCGTGCCGCAATCGAGCGTACAAATTTCAGGCAGGCATTGCGCCACATGCGCTAAACGCTCTGTTGCACCGATCATGTCTGTGGCGTTCTCATTGACCGGTAGAGGCTGCTCAATATCGCCGAGAACCAAATCGCCACCCATGCCCGCAGTGAGATTCAGAACCACGTCAATTTCTGCGTCTCGAATCCGTTCAGTGACTTCCTTGTACAAAGCCGGGTCGCGCGCTGGTGCCCCGGTATCTGGATCACGAACATGACAATGCACAATCGCTGCACCCGCCTTAGCCGCATCGATCGCGCTACTCGCAATTTGTTCGGGGCTTCGCGGTACAAGTTCAGACTTATTTTGCGTACCGCCAGAGCCAGTGACAGCGCAGGTAATAAAGACTTCACGATTCATATTTAGTGGCATGCGGAATTTCCTGCTTTGGTGGCCGTCAGTGGCAGTATTGCTAATACTTAATGAGTACTAATTCAATGTTTTAGCGTATTCGTGCGTAACATAACCAAATGGTAGTCTCTTTACGTTGCTTATGTCACGGCACATCGCCGACGCTTTTATATACTAGTGCGACGCTATCATCAACGCTGGCCAAATCAGGGAAATGTGGTGAGAATAAATAGAAAAATAAAAGCGACAATTTGCTACCTCCTAGTGCTTGTATTCACCGCAACACATACACCGTTAGCGCTCGCGCAATCAACAATAGATGCACAAGCACCGGTTGTAGAACTTGTGCCAATGGCAGAAGTGGAAGCCGACGATGTGCAAGTTTTCACGGTTCAAGCCGCTGATGATGGAATCCTCAAAGATGTCATCTTGTACTATCGTCGCGCTGGTCAACTCCCCTACCAGCAAGCGCCAATGAAACAAATCGGGTCGAGCCAGTACTACGTAGCAAACATCGAAACTTTACCTACAGACTTGCGCAGCTTTCAATATTACATACAGGCTCGCGATGAAAGCGGTAATAGAACCGTGGATGGATACGCGTTTGATCCCTACACTCGTACACTGGTGGAAAATAGTGCGTACGCCGCACAAGCGTTGAACCTGACTTCTGCACCTGAAGTCAGTGAAGAAGCAAGCACAGCTACGTCTAGTCGCATCAAGTGGTGGCATCTTGCTCTGGGTGTTGTGGCGGCAGGAGCAATTGCATCCACCGTTGGCGGTGATGATGGAGGCCAAAGTGATCTTGCTCCAATTACCGTTAACTTGTCAGGTTTGTAAACATGAAAAGTTTTGATATTCAACATAAGCTCTGGCTGTTGGTCAGTGTGGTTTTACTGAGTGCTTGTCAACCTGCACCGACCGATTCAGATGTAAAAGTGAGCGCCCCTGCCCGCATTACTCAAGTAAGAGCTGTCAATCAGGAGCAACTAAAACCAGTAGTCAGACTGTCGGACGGCACAGAGATACCAATGCTGCGTAATACCGATGGTTCATGGTCGGGTACTGCTAACGTTCAATCTAATACGAATTATCAACTCAGCGTGTACTGGGTTGAAACGCTGCCTCAAGGCGATCTCCTGCTTGCAGAATGGATTCAAGACGTCATCGTTGAACCCAACGGTACAATCATTAATCTTAGCGAAAACGATTACAACTATTCTCTCGATCTGGATGGTGATTCAAGCACCAATATAGAAGAAAGACAAAACGATACAAACCCATTTGTGCATAATCAGACAGGAGAACAGTTCGACAGTAATGATGGTGTGGAGACAGAGACAGA
>CAYMHU010000003.1:99392-163611 GCA_964390335.1 uncultured Granulosicoccaceae bacterium
ATAATCAGACAGGAGAACAGTTCGACAGTAATGATGGTGTGGAGACAGAGACAGAGACAGACACTGACACTGACACTGACACTGACACTGACACTGACACTAACACTAACACTGACACTGACACTGACACTGACACTGACACTGGCACAGATACAGACACTGGCACAGATACAGGCACTGACACAGGCACTGACACAGGCACTGACGCAGACACAGATACGGGCACAGATACGGGCACGGATACAGGCACTGACACAGACACAGATACGGGCACAGATACTGGCACAGACACGGACACAGTTGCCCCTCCTTCGGTCATTGTGCCTCGAACAACTAACAATACCCAGCCACTAATTGATGGAGTCGGTGTAGAAATGCAGGCCGACGGCACACTAATTAATGAATGGTCAGGTGCGATTCAGTCTGACGTTAATGGCAACAAGTTATGGATTAATAACTTGATGCTCGGCGCTGATCCGGATGGTGACGATGGTGATAATTATCGTCAATGGGCTGCTATGCACGATGGAGAGAATCTGTATTTGTTAGTGTTATCTGACGATATCAATTCGCAACAAAGTGATTCGACCACCATGTGGGACGATGATAGCGTTGAAATATTTATCGACGGGAACAACAGCAAGTTATCTACATGGGGCGACAATGACGACTTCCATGCCATTATCCCGCTACTAAAACAAAACACCTTAGATGCCAACGACAATGAATCAGGTCGCTTTTTGGCAGGCCCTAACAGCACGAATGACTCTATTAGCTATCAATTCACCACTGGTCCTCGAGTTGGACCGGACGGCATCCGCCGTGGGAACTGGGAACAAGATGTGTACGAAATTGCGATTGATCTTGAATCAGCCGGAATTGAAATTGGGGTGCCATTTGGGTTTGAGGTGCAAATCAATGACGATGATAATGGAAGCATTCGCGACAGCAAGTGGGGTTGGTTTCACCCGTCCAGAGCTGATGGTGTCGACATAGATGAGACTTACACCAATCCATCAATAATGGGCACTGCAATACTACAAAACTAACAGCCCGCTGCTGGCTATATTTGTTTTTTAGAGCTTGGTATTCGCTTTTAGCTGTCTGTAAATACTTTTGTATTTATAACTCTCAGCAAACTCCAACGCATTGAGTCCGTTGTTGTCTTCGTGGGTAACGTCAGCGCCAGCAAGCAGTAATGTAGTTACCAGCCTGTCTCTACCGGCAGCCACGGCTGCGATAAGTGCGCTAGTACCCACTGAATCAATTAGGTGTATATTGGCGCCTGAATCAATCAAATGTTGCACCAAATGATTGTAGCCTTTCTTCGATGCTTCAATTAACGGGTACGAATTATTACGGGTTTTCGTATTAACTTCTGCGCCTGCATCAATCAGAAATTTCGCAACAACGGGTTGCTCCAATGCGATTGCTGCTGCAAGTGGCGTGTCGCCATCAGAGTCTCTAAAATTCACATCCGCACCGGCTTCGATCAGCGCACCTACCATCTGAACCCGCAAATTCGGCGGTGTTTTTCGCACAACTTTAAGCAATACAGAGCCTTCAAGCTCTCCGCGTAATGATTTTTCTCGAACAAATAACGTAACCAGTCGAGCGCAACCAACGTGTACCGCTTTATCAAAATGAGAATACAGTTGAACTGGTTTAGTCACATCGAGTGCAGGATTATCGGTAAGCAAAGATTCCGCATCTTTTACATCGCAACTTGATACGGCCTGACCAAACCGCGCATCTAATGCTTGTTGATAGGTATTTTTTGTTTTTAGAAAGTCCAGAAGCGTGGATTTGCACTGTGGCCTGTGTGTCTGATCTTCAAGTGCCAATCCATTAAGCCGTTCAGGTTTCATGTAATCGTTTTCCGCTTTAAGCAAGGTTGCAATACGCTGGACATGACAGCTTTGGGCTGCGGTTTCAAGCTGTCTGTGCAATTGCGCCATATGCGCCAAACGCTGGGGACCGGTTTTGCTATTAGCGGCACCCATTTTCGGTAAGTCGTAGGAGTCCGGACGACTTGCTTGCATCAGCATGAGTTCAAAATCGTGTGCACCCAGTTTCCGATCCACCAATTGGGCATAATCTGCCGCGCTCCGGCCTTTCTTATCACGCTTATTAAGCGCGGCACCCTGTTCTAGTAAATAGCGGGTCATATGGGCATCTTGCAGCAGTATTGCCAGCATCAACGGAGTTTGTTGTTGCTCGTATTGCCCGTCAAAATCAACCAGTGCGCCGGCGTCAACCAGCTCTTCTGCCAGCTCTAGCTGACCGGACCGAACGGCCATCATCAACGGAGTCGTGCTCAGTTCGGCAGCATTAATATCGGCCCCTTGATCCAATAGTGTCCTTACCTTGTCGGTTTGGTTATTGGCGATGGCAAATATCAGTGTCCGTTCCGTTGAGGGAGGCGAGCTATGGCAATGCGGCTTCAGCAAACTTAAAACCTTGGGGCCTATGCTGTCACTGGTACAGGTCCATTTTACCTGGCCAGTAAGTGCATTTTCAGACGGAGTAAACAACAAACTTCGCTGGCCCAATTGGTCTTGAAAATCAACAACCACGACCCCATGCTGACCTATTGTGATCTGCTTTACACTGGTACCGTAATAACTCTTAGCTGGCCCAACGCCAGCCAGCTCATTAGTAGGTGGTAATTGGTTATATCGAACGAAATAGTCGGCCACGCGGATTTTAATCGGTTCGCTGAGCGTAAACGCTTCAGAATACTGCGCCGCCTGGATAAGCAAATTCCGCTTGTGGTACGAATGGGCAGCCCCGGCCACCATACCGATCATTGCAATAATGATTAAAATTCGTTTCACAACGCCTCAGCCGTGTGCATATCTCGCTAAAAAGACCGGGAATCGTTCCCGTGTTTCGTCGTATCGGCCTGCCAGGGTCACTTTAACGTACTCACTTGGCAAAACGGGCACCAAAGTCCCGCGTACGTCATATACTGTTAAACACTATACAAACATCGTAAAGTTGCGGAGCCAACCACAAGAATGAACAACCTAGCCCCTCATCCCGCTTTCGAGCAGCTAAGAACAGCAAAAATTGAATCTCTGGATATCGATGTACAAGAATTTGTGCACAAGAAGACCGGAACCCCACACATCCATTTGGCTGCCGATAATCCGGAAAATGTGTTTTTGGTTGGTTTACGCACCATCCCAACAGATTCAACAGGGGTTGCCCATATTCTTGAGCACACAGTTTTATGCGGGAGTGAGAAGTACCCAGTACGCGATCCCTTTTTTATGATGATCAGACGTTCACTGAATACGTTTATGAACGCGTTTACGTCAAGCGACTGGACCGCCTATCCGTTTGCCAGCCAGAACCGGAAAGACTACTTTAATTTACTGGATGTTTATCTTGACGCCGTATTTTTCTCCAGACTCGATGAATTGGATTTCATGCAGGAAGGGCATCGAGTGGAATTTGAAGAACCCAACTGTCCGGATTCAGATCTTGTATTTAAAGGCGTGGTATTCAATGAAATGAAAGGCGCGATGAGTGCGCCCAATAGTATCCTATGGAATGTATTAGGCAAACACTTATTCCCAAACAATACCTATCACCATAATAGCGGCGGTGACCCCGAAGCGATTCCCGATTTAACGCACAAGGCATTAGTGAATTTTTATAAAACGCATTACCATCCAAGCAATGCGGTGCTAATGACATTTGGTGATATCCCAGCCGCAGAATTACAACAACGTTTTGATGAACATGCGCTAAGTCGTTTCGAGCCACTTGATCGTGTTATCAAAGTTAATCCAGCACACAGAATTCACTCACCTATTAGAGTGGAGGAAGCCTATGCGGCAGAAGAAACAGCAGATGAAGATAAATCGCACGTATTACTCGGCTGGCTATTGGGCAAAAGCAGTAATCTCGATGAGCGACTACAGATGCATCTGTTATCAAGTGTGTTACTCGATAATAGCGCATCGCCACTGATGCAAGCCTTGGAAAAAACTGATCTGGGCAATTCTCCATCGGCCATGTGCGGCATAGAAGACAGTAATCTGGAAATGGTTTTCGTGTGCGGTATGAATGGAACCAAACCGGAAAACAGCCAGGCTATTGAAGATCTTATTTTATCGGTATTACAAGACGTGGCTAAAAACGGCGTTGATAAAGAGCAAATCGATGCGGTATTGCATCAACTTGAACTCAGCCAACGAGAGATTGGTGGTGACGGTATGCCATTTGGCTTAACGTTATTGTTAAGCGGATTGTCCCCAACAATGCAGTATGCCGACCCCCTAGCCGCCTTAGATCTTGATCCTGCTTTACAACGGCTTAATAAGGCTGCACAAGAACCTAATTTTATTTCCAACTTGGTACAGCGGTTTCTGTTGGACAACAATCACCGAGTTCGATTAACGCTGCGGCCGGATGCCGAAATAAGTGAACGCCGGGTTTTGGCAGAGAAGCAACGACTTGCATCGTTAAAGTCTTCACTTACTGATAATCAAGTCAAGGACATCATTAAAAAAACGAAAGCCTTGGCCGAACGGCAAGCCCAAGTTGATGACCCAGGCATATTGCCCAAAGTAACTTTAGCCGATGTACCCGAAACAATGCACATCACCACCGGCACACAAAGCAAAATAAACGGTGCCCCTGCCATGAATTATGCGGCCGGCACCAATGGTCTGGTGTATCAGCAGGTGGTATTAGATTTGCCAGAACTGGATGCTGAATTACAACCCCTATTACCGCTTTATACCAGCTTCACCTCAGAACTGGGTTCGAATGGTCGCGACTATATCGAAACTCAAGCATTGCAAGCATCGGTAACCGGTGGCATCAGTGCGTTCGTTAGTCGCCGAAGCGCGCGAGAAAACGAACAAGACGTGACAAGTTATTTGATGCTGCGAGGCAAGGCGTTACTTCGCAACTCCAATGCACTCGCCGCTTTGCTTCACGACACATTAACCAGTGTTCGCTTTGATGAGAAAACCCGAATTCGCGAACTGATTGCGCAGACCCGTGCATCCAGCGAGCAAAGCGTGACGGGGCGTGGACACAGTTTGGCGATGGCCGCCGCGGCAAGCGGTATGGCCCCAACAGCACGCCTTAGCCATGAACTAAGCGGGCTTGTCGGTATTAAAGCTATAAAGCAATTAGATGATTTGGTTAATGATGACTCTCAGCTTGATGCATTGTGCGAGAAACTGGCGGCAATCAGTGATGCAATCAATGCTTCACCCGCTCAGTTTATGGTGGTTGCCGAGCAAGACCATATCGCAACAGTAGAAACCGACATGGCAGCCTACTTTGACATGCAAAGCGATCAAAACTTTGCTCCATCTAAGCCAGCACCTGTGCGCGAGAAAGTAACTGAGTTATGGACAACTAATACGGAAGTCAATTTCTGCTCTAAAGCGTTTCCGACTGTTTCTTCAGCACATGAAGATGCAGCAGCGCTAACCGTGTTAGGGCCGTTCCTTGGCAACGGTTTCCTACACAGGGCAATTCGCGAAACCGGCGGAGCTTATGGCGGTGGCGGCATGTACGATGCCGATTCGGCGTCATTCAGATTCTATTCATACCGCGATCCCAGATCTACCGAAACCTTGCACGACTTCAGTCAATCGATAGATTGGTTAATCAATACTAAACACGAAGCCAATGCCCTTGAAGAGGCCATATTAAACGTGATCAGTAATATCGATCGACCAGCATCCCCTGCCGGTGAAGCACGCAGTGCTTACCAAAACCAACTGTTCGGTCGCACTCCTGAACTACGGCAGGCGTTTAGACAGCAAATTTTGGGGGTGGGTCTTAATGATCTACAGCGGGTCGCCGAAACTCACTTCCAGCCAGAAAAGGCTAGCATGGCAATCATTACCAATACAGCAAACGCCGACAATGACGAGCTGACGCAATTAATGCCAAATATTTATCAGTTATAAAGTGGAAGTTACAACAATAGACGCGAAAGACACGAACGCGTAAGTTACTGGCTTACGCGTTTGCTGGGAAAACTAGCTGTTACCGATATTATCGTTATCATCTGAATCACCACCATTATCAATGGGCTCGCCAGATTGAATTCGTTGATAAATCTCTTCCCGATGAACGCTAACATCTGGTGGAGCTGTAATACCAATTCGCACCTGCTTACCCTTGACGCTAAGGATAGTTATGGTGACTTCATCTCCGATCACAATGGATTCATCGGTTCTTCTACTCAGGATAAGCAAACGAGGTGCCCTCTTTTATTCTGTTATACAAAGGTTTTTGACCTAGTACTTCCTGCACATTGGACGATCTGCATTTCTAGACTGCAACGTTATCACTTATTCTACAAAATGCAACATTTAACCCCTAATTAAGTCATATTATTTTTCGTTAAAATTTGCTAGGGATCTTTAAGAATTTGATAAATATGCATATTCTGGTTATCAATTGTTCAATCTGAAAAACAACTATTTACGCAAGATTTTTTGTTCAGCAGGTTCGCGAAACACGTCAAACCTGCTAAAGAGTTGACGGGCGTGCTAATTGCGCCAAAATTTGCGCAAAAAATCAGCAAGATCTAGCTCAGATGTAGCCGTGTCTACAGGCCAGTGTTTGGGGAACAGTGATCGATAGGCAGGCTGATTAAATCGATCATCAATCAACAAAATGACTCCTTTGTCTGTTTCTGATCGAATCACGCGACCGGCTGTTTGCAACACTTTAGTCAATCCGGGATACCGGTATGCATAATCGTATCCATCTAAGCCTTGCTCCCGATAGTTGTCAGCGATGAGATCCTGCTCTGCGCCAAAACTGGGCAGACCGACGCCAACAACGGCGGCACCTACGAGCAAATCACCCACATAATCAACACCTTCACCAAAAACACCACCTAAAATGGCAAATCCGAGTCTTGTACCCGACTGAGCTAATCCAGCCAGCAGCTGCTCTCGTTCCTGAACATCTGCGTGCCTGGACTGTATCCAGGTTTGTATGGCTGGATGGGCGTTTACGAAGTGCTGATGGGCTAGATCCAGATAAGCATAAGAAGGAAAAAACACCATATAGTTACCGGGTGACGCTGACACCATCGTAAATAGCGTGGAAGTTAATTCAGCGCTTGATCGTTCGCGATAACGGTATCTCGTGTTGACATAATTAACCACGCAGTACAGCGCGCGTGAGTGGTCAAACGGTGATGCCAACTCCAAGTATTGCGCCTGTTCCGATAAACCCAACGCGTCGCGATAGAACACCGCGGGACGCAAGGTTGCTGAAAACACGACGGTACTCCTGAATAGCTTGTACTGTGGCAATAAAAAACTCGCCGCATCAAGACACTTAAGCGTTACCGTTACGCTTCGACGATTGCCAGCACTATCGATACGACTGACCACCCGATGATGTTGTCCATACAATTCATGAATCGCAACGTAACGGCACGCTGACTTAAACAGATCAACAAAAGTTTCTGGCAAAACCGGGCCGGTATCCAGTGCTTCCATGTATACCGCAACAAACTCAGCCGCTGCGTGCGCAATCGATTTTGGTGACTCTGTAGACACACTGACTTCTGAGTCCAAACCTCGGCTATGTCGCATTAACGCATTAGACAGCGAGTTCAGTCTGGATGCCAAAAAAGCATGAGCACCATTAAGCTCCTTAATGGCATCAAGAAATTGGATACGGTTCAGTTCGCCAGAATGCATCCCGCGAGAGCGATCAAGTAGATTATGGGATTCATCTACCAGCAACGCAGTATCTCGACGCGATTCACTAAAGCGCGCAATGCGCACCAGTGGATCAAACACATAGTTAAAATCGCACACAACCAACGACACCCAGGGCAGCATTTGCAACGCCAATTCAAACGGACATACCTGATGAGCCCAGGCAATTGCATCAAACTGTTCTCCGCTAACAACCCCTGCATCCAGTATTTCATCACGTGCTGCCGGTAGACGATCGAAAAAACCAATGGTCATCGGGCATGTGCCGGTGTCATCACGTTCACACCGTCCATTGCTGCAAAAGCAGGTAGGCTGTTTAGAACGAATTTGCACCGCGGTGATATCCAGCCCACCTTGCTGCAAAGATGCAATAGCCTGCATTGCACTGTTACGGCCCGATGTCTTGGCCGTTAAATACACGGCGTGTTTCACATAGCCTTCTCCAAGCGCTTTAACCGCCGGAAATAAACTGCTAACAGTTTTACCCGTACCTGTTGGCGCTTCCACCATTAAGGTCTCGCCGTCGCGCACAGCCCGAAAAACAGCGGCTGCCATATCGCGTTGTCCGGCGCGATAGTGTTTATGCGGAAACTGAAGGTCGGACGCGGATCGTTGCGTTCTGTGCTGACTTAGCCGTACTTTTTGAATCCATCGTACGTAGGTGTACAACGCATCTAATGCAAACTGCTCCAGCTCATCAACTGAGAACGCTTGCACATCAGAATATTCAGTATTCGCTCGAATGTTGCTATGAATCAGTTCGAGCTGCAAGGTTGATGGCAAGGGTTGAACTGCGTCGGCTTTTATTTGCTGATAATAACAATAGCCGTATAATTTTATTTGCGCCCACTGCAGCGCCTTTTTAGCCGTGCTGAGTTTATCAGCTGGTACTAAGGTTGTTTTAATCTCGCTAAGTTTATGCACATGTGTATCGACCAAATCGATGCGACCAGTCAATCGCACGGGAGTTTTTTCAACGCTTAAATCTACTGCTACCCGGACTTCATTCTCACACGAGCGACTTTCTTGAATACGCTGGTGCGCACGCATACCTTCTCGCGCTGTCGGGCCAATAGTACTGGTTAATTCAAGATCGCCTTGTCTGCACGAAAACTCAGCCAGCGTGGTTACCGATAATTTTATCTTTTCAGGCTTCACGTGGATTTTTCAGCAGCCCATTTGATATGCACCACGCGATACGGTATTCGATGTTCGTTGAAGTACGCCATCCAACGACGCTGGTTACTCTGTATTACATCACCCGGTCCTTTTATTTCTAATAACTCATACGAACCAGAATTTGGAAACAGTATGAGATCTGGTAATCCACTGGTGTGATTACGTAAATCCAGCAGTAAGCGATTGAACAATGAGCGCCAATCGTGAAGCGGTATTTTGACAAGAGCTTGAGTAAGAAGACTATCGTTCAAGTTGCGCCAGTTAACCAACGGATTCATGATGCCGCGTCGAGACTCGTAATTTTCCCAAACACGCGCGGCAAATTGAACACTGTCTTGTAGCTCCAGAAACCGCTCATCTAACATAGTTTGACGCTTAGCTATAAATTCGGGCAAGTAAAAGTCAGCGGGCGCTGACTGAAACGGGTTGTAGAAAACGCCAGATACAGGTGCAAAAATAATATCCCAAATAAACAGTCCAAACACACCGTTGATAAGCGCGTTTT
This sequence comes from uncultured Granulosicoccaceae bacterium, assembly GCA_964390335.1. Taxonomy (GTDB): domain Bacteria; phylum Pseudomonadota; class Gammaproteobacteria; order Granulosicoccales; family Granulosicoccaceae; genus Granulosicoccus. The sequence goes on from CAYMHU010000003.1 coordinate 108,801, forward strand.
CAACATAATGACATTCGCCATACTGCGAGTAGAATTTTTGCGCCACCATTTCCACTCGCCCATCGCCTTTCGATAATGTGACTCGCACAGTTACGGGACGAAATCGAGGCACCTTACTGGCACTCATGTTTAGCTGTTTGTGCAATCTTGGCAGCATAACATCCAAAAAAGTGAGCTCTTCTTCCGCCAATGGACAAGATTTTATTTCATGACACAATACCAGAGCTTCACTGAAGCGCTCCTGCTGGGCAAGAATACGCACCCTACGCTCACGCGCTGGCACTCTGTCTGATTGGCTGTACAATCCCAGTGCTTCATCCAAGCAATCCAGGCGTTCCAATTGCCTGGCAATGCGATTACGTAATCGATCAACCCGCCGCAGTAATTGATGATCTGTTTTTTGTGCATGCGGCAGTTGCTCAGCAAGGTCAATAAGTTCACGCGGACTTGATTGGTCTAATTGTTCAAAAATGTCTGCACAATCAAAATAAGCCAAATGGGCTGCTAATTGATCGCGAGTATGGAACACTTTTGATTGCGCATCGATTCGGTACGGTTCGTAATTAAAGACACCTAGATCACGAAGAACAAATTCGGACATATCTTGATAACAATTGCCAAAAAAACACAGTTTAAAAATGGCATACTCAGCATGCCCTTTCACTGTTATCCATTGATCTGCTTGCTGCAGCGACACAATGTGTGCTTCGTTGTTTTCTTGAATAATGTATTCAAGTAGATCGGCCCGGGCTAATTGGCGCTTATCCTGAAGGGATAATAATTTTATGATCTCAGGTTTCGTAAACGCTTGTAATAGCTCGATGAGTTCACCGGGTGGATGAGCATGAGCCAAGCCCGTATCGCATAGCGATTTGGCAGCCAAGTCTATTGAATCAATTTCGTCATACCGCAGCTTACTGAGTTTAAAGCTTGATGCTTGTCGAGCACTTAGCCGAATATAGAGCCGCTGTGCAGGTTCGTTGAGCGCTAATACCGCTTGCAGCCAATCGTGTTCCGATTGGCTAAGCAGCGACGAGTACGTTTTTTCCACGAAACGCACCAGCGATAAAAAATTGTTGAGATAGTAGTCGTGTTCAAGCACCCCTTCAGGCTACCGCATTAGACCTTGATCGTGTGGGCAAATCCATCATTTAACGCAGAGAGTTCTTCCAGCCATTGATGCACGAGGTGCATATCGGACGGCGCAGCGCTCACTCCAGGTGCGAAAGACCCGTTCAGCACACTTTGAACGGCCAGAGCAACCGTATGGGATACCAGTCGAGCCATGGAAGTGCTATCTGCGTTGCCTTTGTCATCTACTGAGCGCAGCTGATGCCAAACTACTTTATCGTTAGTGTTGTGTATTTCCAATTCAACCACCAACACCACTCGATCGGGTTCATCCGGTGCGTACGCGTGCTCCGCCCACAGCTCATCACTGATAGCGCTTAAGCGCTGTGTCATGTTGTCGGCAGACAAACTTTCGATTTCTTTAAATATGGACGCCCACGCTTTACTCCAGCCGGCAAGTCGCAATGTGCCACGTACAAACTGCTCTACCTGCCAAGTGTCATCAAACTGATAATCATTTATAAAAGGCAGTGAGTTTCGATTCGGATAAGCTTCGAATTTTTCGGTTTTGCGTTTACCGGTTCGTAATTTGTAGTCAGTCACCGCTTTCCATGGAGTATCGATGCGTTGCTCGCTGCCGTGTTCAATCCATTGTGCAGGAGAGGTTAGCGCCTTGAGTACGCCAAACGGGGACCAAGAAAATTTATATTTAAACTTATTTGGTATAGCCGGTACCCCACCGCAGTAAGAACGAAAATACACACGGTTATCACGCGAGTAGGCTTCTGAATGCTTATAGTCATGCACCAGCGCATGCGCGAAAAGATGGTCAATACCGGGATCGAGTCCAACCTCATTCAGTAAAACAACACCGGCGCTGTTTGCATCTTTTTGTAACGCAGCCATTTCCGGGGCAATATAACTGCTGGAAATAAAGTGGGCTTTGTTATCGATACACAGTTTTGCAACTTGGATATGCAAGTCGCCAGGCAGCATCGATACAACGACATCACCGGCATTAACAGACCGATCGAGTACCTCAAAATCAAAGCCACGCGCCGCAGCGCGTCCATTAGCAAAACCCGTTGTTCCGTGCAGCGCAGCACTGGCTTTATCCAGTGTTCGATTCCAAACCGTTAAGTTAAGTTCTTTATTAGCCAAAAAACGGATACCCGGCACAGTCGACAATCCTGTGCCCAACCAATGAACCCGGCTCATAGCAAGTCATCTCCTTGAGCTTCTACTATTTTCTGATCAAACACATCGGCTGCTTTTTTCCATACACCGGTAGTCGGTGAATCCAATTGCAATAGATGCGGGGCCAGCGCCGATGAAAATTCCTGACTACTTTCATGCGGAAGCAACGACGGTAAATGATCGATAGATATCACATCTACGGGCAATGGCGAGGCATCGTTTGCTTCGAGAATTCGCTCCGTTGGTTGCAACATCGTGGAGCATTCGGTGTAAATTGGCAAGGGATTCAACTTACTGTAAGGGTCACAACTCACGTCACCGACAACACTTAACGTGCGGTTCGGCTTTTGCAAATGCGCCAAGTTGGTGAACGCCCGAACAGGGCTATTTAAAAACACGCAATTTATAAGGATGTGGTGTCGGAGGACTTCATCAAAAGGCCCGCCCGCAGCTGTTTCTTTTTGATCCCAGCTTGTGCTCGCCAATGCACAACTTTCACACAGATCTAGAGCACCTCGCCCGCTTCGTCCCAAGGCGCCTATCACCAACACAGTGGGTTTCGTATCCACCAAAGTTAAAGCGTTGTTTACAGTGTTCACTAACGCCTCCTGGCTTGGCCATGGTTCAACCGCGCTCAGTTGTTTGTTGTTGCGTTGCGCGCACCATGCAAGTATTGACAGTGCAGCACCCACGAAGCCTGCCCAATAACCAAATGCCGCTACCCGGCGGCCATCTTCGTCAACCAGATATTCCAGATCGTAAAGTCGACCACCGTCACGTCGATACGCATTCAGCGTGCTCTGCCAACCTTGCTGATACTTGTACACATGTGCAAAGTGAATGTGGGATTGTCTGAACGCGGCAAAGTCGTCAGGCAATTCTTTCAACCCGATAACAATATTTTCGTCGTCTGCCTCTTGTCGCCAACTGTGCTCAGCTTTTACGGTGCAACCGACATCAATATACTCTTGAATACTGAAAGCACGCTGACTGGATTCTTCTACAATGACCGGATACCCGGCACCAACAAGCAATTTTGCGACATCAGGTGTTACAGCAACACGCGCCTCCAGAGGCTTGTGTTCAGCCCGTAGCCACAAAGTAGGTTTAGGTGACATGCAAGTAATTGATTGAGCTAATATCGGTAGCTACATAGTAACTAATTGGTAAAAAAAGCACGAGTTATAACGGCTTTTTTTGCGCAGGTATAACCCAACAGGAGTCAGTTAACAACAATACCGGATGATTGCACAACCGATCCAACTACACTCGGTGCACTGCCTTCCTGCGCATGCAACTGCGCCATCACATCGTTTACTGCCTCCGCTGGCACAATGGCCAATAGGCCACCGCTGGTTTGCGGGTCGCACAGTAAATTTTGCCAGATTGGGTTGAGTGCGGAGTTAAATTGGCATTCAGAGGTTATCTGCTGATTTTGTGCAAGCAAGGTGCTTTGCACTCCCTGCTCCGCCAACGCTAACGCGCCGCGATAGGTAGTGATATTGTCAGTTCGCAGCTCAGCACCAAGCGCCTGCCCTTTTAGCAGTTGCCGTAAATGCCCCAGTAATCCAAAGCCCGTAACATCAGTCATTGCTTTACAGCCCACAGCGCGCAGCTGTTGCGCGGCTTGAGCATTGCTGAGCTGCATGGATTGCAGCATGGTATGAACATCGACACCGTAGGCAAGTTGTTGCATATGCCCTGCGAGTACGACACCTGTACCGATCGGTTTACTCAGAATGATTTTGTCACCGACCGTTACAGGTATGGCGGATTGCGGCACCTGCACACCGTTTATCACAAAACCAAGTTGTAGTTCCGGGCCTTCAGATGTGTGTCCACCCACTAAAACACATGCATTTTCGTTTAAGGAATCAACCACACCTGACATTAATTGCTGAAGATCTCTTTTTACTACTGATTTATCTGCATAAGGAATGGTGACTAACACCTGGGCAGAATGCGCTTTTGCACCTTGAGCCAATACATCACTTAGTGCATGGACAGTCGCTATTCGCGCAAAGGTATATGGATCTGAACACAGAGAACTGATTTGATCAACAGATTGTACAAGTGCGTGATCGCCAACGTTAATTATGGCAGCATCGCTTGCTTGCTCTAATCCACAAACAATCCCATCACCTTCAATCGGCGTTAATTGACTTAGCACAAAATCAAGAATACTTGCACCGACTTTCGCACCGCATCCCTTACACCGCATAAGCGAAGCATCTGCTTCATCAGGAGTAATGGATGACTCCGACAACAACGCTGCAGGTATCTGTAACGAATAACGACCAAACTGCATTGCGGGCAATAAGCGAAACTGATTCATGAATTTTTGATCAATATGGTTTTTTAATTGCCACATTGCCGGCCCGGTAATACAAAAAGGTCCACGGCTTGCAATCGCCGATTTCCCACCGGTAGCCATCAGGCTGAGAAAGTCACGTTGCGGTTTGTACGTTTTTAACTGTTTACTTAGCAAATAGCGCCGGATGTTTTGAAATAACACAGGAGCTTGTCTGACAGCAAATACACCTGCTTTTGCACTGGGTGTTTTTTGCTGCGTACCAATATCACCAGTAGCAAACACATACTCATGCGACACACTTTGCAGGTGCTCATTTGTCAGTACAAACCCACGATCATCAGTCTGCAGACCCGCCTCTGCAGGCCATGCGGGTGCTTTCGCGGCAGCGCACCAGACAATTTCATCCAAGGCCACGACCCGGCCGTCGCGGGCAACAACTGCATCAACTTGCACATCAATTACGTCAAACTCAGTGTGTATATGTACTCCTGCTTGCCTGGCTGCCGCAAACGCCGCATCCGATACGCTTACCGGCCTTCCACTGATTGACCGAGTACCCCGAACAAACCAATGAAACTCTGCGGTGGTTTGCGCCAATGCATGCTGCATAGCCATAACCAATTCGAAGCCACCTGCACCGGAACCGACAACACCAACCCGGATGAGTGAATCGTTTTTAGCAGATTGCTGTTCTGCACTAACGCGTTCGTATAAAGCTTGCCAACGGGTATAAAAATTATAAACAGGTTTAACAGGTACACTAAAATCCGCGGACCCATCGACACTGAGCTCCGGTGTAGAGCCCGTGTCTAACGATAATAGATCGAATGCGATAGTTGGTCGTGGTTGATTACGTTGGGTGCTTTGTGGCGTGAGATGCTCTTCAACAAAGATCTGTTTATTATGTAGATCGATACCGGTGGCGCTAGCCTCGATGAACCGCACATTTGCCCAACTGCATAAACGCGCCAGATCAATATGCACATCTTGCTCAGAATAGTGACCTGCAATAAGTCCGGGCAACATGCCTGAGTAAGGCGTATCAACCGATTGCGAAATCAGTGTAAGACGGACGCCAGGGATAGGCTGCATAGCCCACATACGCATCAATAGCACATGACTATGGCCGCCACCAACCAGTACAACATCCTTTAATATAGGTGCACCGTTCTGCATGGTTTTATGCTGTGTGCGCCATCTGATTAGCCCATTGAATCAGCTCGCGTGCATTGCCACTAAACACAACACGCTCTTTCTTCGCTTGCATTTGATAGTCATACATTGGATCGTAGTATTGCGTAAGCAGTAATTCTATAAAAGGCGCATAGTCGTCTGTGTTGCGATAGCTTTGATGAGACGCTAATGCAGCCTCGAGTAGTTGCAATGCTTGTTTATATCGAACCCCACCCAGCCTTTTCTGCACACGCTGCAGACTCGATCGATGATAATCAGCATATTGTTCAAAACCATCTACCGTGCCACAACTGGATTCGTATGCCTGTAATAGATCAACAACGTAGTCCTGCGTTGCATTTGCTACCCGTTCCTGCAAACTGGCTTTTAGTATGGCAACTGGAGCTAACTGCATTTGCTCACGCATCGGCGCAGGGATACAGGCTGATCCAATCATGCGCGCCTCATCTTCAAGATAGATCACATTGGAGTTGGACTCGGTTAAACGCAAAAGTTCTATGGCGATGGCATTTTCAAAATCGATATTGGAAGGCTGCGCTTCAACCAATCTGCCAAAGCTTGAACCCCTGTGTCGTGCCAAGCCCTCTAGATCAATTACCCTGGGTAATGATGGCAAAAGCCGGGTTTTACCGATACCGGTTCGACCACTGATTAAACACAATGGATTTGCGCGACATTGCTCTTGCAACACGTCGGCTAAAAAGCTACGCATGGCTTTGTAACCACCGCTGACCAAGGGATAGTCGATACCCGCATCGAGTAACCATTGCTGCACTGTACGAGATCGCAGCCCACCCCTGAAGCAGTACAGCACACCAGATGGGTTTTGTTCAGCAAATTGCGTCCACTGCGCGATTAATGCAGCCCGCTTGGGCTCATCTACGAGCTTGGCACCCAGCTCTATCGCACTCTGCTGTCCTGCCAGTTTATATTCGATACCCACTTCATGACGGGCATGATCATCGAGCAAGGGTATGTTGACGGCTGTGGGAAAAGCGCCTTTGCTAAATTCAACCGGTGCCCGCACATCAAGCATGGGCGTAGCCTGCAAAAAAAGCGCTCGGTAATCTGATCGCGCAGCATTAACACTCATTTGTGGCACGGCTCACTGCGCAACTTATGGCGCAACTCATGGTAAGGCGAGCGGCACCGTTGTGCATGAGCATAGTTGCGCATGCTCAGGTATCGTCGTCGTGATACAGCTGCTTAAGCTTATCGCCCTCTGGCAAGGCACCAAGCCCGGAATACAGTTTCAATTTACGTCTCGAATCCGCGATATCCAGGTTGCGTAACGATAACTGACCAATTCGATCTACCGGACTAAATGGCTCATCCTCGACAACTTCCATCGATAAATTTTCAGGAACATAAGTCAGGTTGTCGCTTTGGGTGTCCAGCAACGAGTAGTCATCGCCACGTCGAAGTTCTAAGGTAACCGTACCGCTTACCGCGTTACCCACCCATTTTTGCAAAGAATCGCGCAGCATCATCGCTTGCGAATCAAACCATCGGCCTTGGTACAACAACACGCCCAGGCGTCGACCCATGCTGCGATAATTCTCGATGGTGTCTTCGTTATGAATGCCGTTTAACAAGCGCTCGTACGCTATATGCAATAAAGCCATGCCCGGCGCTTCGTAAATACCACGGCTTTTCGCCTCAATGATGCGATTCTCAATTTGATCGCACATGCCCAAACCGTGACGACCACCAATGCGATTAGCCTCGAGGAACAACGACACGGCGTTATCAAACCGTTTGCCATTTAACGCGACCGGCAAGCCTTGCTCGAAAGTCACTGACACTTCTTCGTGATCGATATCAATCGACTTATCCCAAAACTTAACGCCCATGATGGGTTCAACAATGTTCACACCACGATCTAAAAATTCGAGATCCTTAGCTTCATGCGTAGCACCCAATATGTTGGAATCGGTTGAATACGCTTTTTCTTTGCTGGCGCGGTAATCAAACCCGTGCTTAATTAAAAATTCGCTCATTTCGCTGCGCCCACCTAGCTCGGCAACAAAGTCGCGATCTAGCCACGGCTTGTATATACGCAGGTTTTTGTTAGCCATAAGGCCATAGCGGTAAAAGCGTTCGATGTCGTTACCTTTATAAGTAGAGCCATCACCCCAAATATGCACATCGTCCTGCTGCATCGCCTTGACTAAAATGGTGCCTGTGACAGCTCGACCTAATGGTGTTGTGTTGAAGTATCGCTTGCCACCGCTTTCTATATGGAAGGCGCCACACATGATGGCTATTAAGCCCTCATGCACCATGACATCTTTACAATCAACCGTGCGCGCCTCTTCAGAACCATATTCTTTCGCGCGTTTTGCGATATCGTCGAAGTCGTCTTCATCAGGCTGACCCAAATCGGCCGTATAGGCATAGGGTATTGCGCCACGCTGACGCATCCACGCGATGGCTGCTGAGGTGTCAAGGCCGCCGGAAAAAGCCAGACCGACTTTTTCATTGACTGGGAGAGACATTAAGATGGTATTCATGAGTGAGTTACTGTACCGAACAAAGGTGGGCTAACAAAGTATGCACCCAGTTTACCAAACCGGCGCGATTATCGCTCCTTAACGAACGGAATCCCCACAGCTTTGGGTGCAACAGCACGCCCGATAAAACCCGCCAGCAGCACCACGGTGAGCACATACGGCAAGGCTTGAATAAATTGTACGGGTACTTCACCGATCACAGGCAGCGGTACGCCCTGTAATCGAATGGCCACCGCATCTAAAAATCCGAACATCAGGCAGGCTAACATGGCTGGTACCGGCCGCCACTTACCGAATATCAGCGCTGCCAGCGCGATATAACCTTGACCCGCCGACATCTCACGCACGAACGATGCATTTTGGGAGATGGACAGGTAGGTACCAGCAATGCCGCATAAGCCTCCACAGATGGCCACCGCTGCGTAGCGAAGTTTGCTCACTGATAATCCGGCCGTATCTACGGCTAACGGGTTTTCACCCACGGCTCGCAGTCGTAAGCCGAATCGGGTTCGATACACAACCCACCATGTAATGAAAACGGCAATTAACGCGACATACACCAACAAACTATGACCACTAATAACATCAGCATAAAAACGCCCTAGCACAGGTATGTTGGATGCAGTGTCAGCGAACGGCAGTTCAACTGGCATAAAGCGAGCTTCACTGGATAGGCTGGGCGTTTGACCGCCCGTTCTGAACCATGCTATCCCAAGCACAACCGTTAAGCCGGATGCCAGAATATTTATGGCCAAGCCGCTGACCACTTGATCACCACGGTGCGTAATGCACGCAAAACCGTGCACTATTCCCAACGCGATGCAAACCGTAATAGCAACAAGTAGCGCTAACCACGGCGAGCCAGTGACTGCAGCCACACTGCCGGCTGCAAAAGCACCTGCCAGCATCTTTCCTTCCAGACTGATATCAACAATTCCGGAACGCTCAGAGAATAGGCCGGCCATCGCACACAAAATGAGCGGCGTGGACACCCGCAAGGTGGCATCCAGAATGGCATACAGTGTTGACGGCCAATCGCCCATTACACCTGCACCCGCTGAATAGGTTTAAAAAACAAATAGGCCCGCACAACCCAAGGTCTGAGCATTAACGCCAACGCACCTGAAAACAAGATAATTAAACCCTGTATGGCAACGACCATTTCACGCGTAATTTTGGGAATTTCAAACGCGAGCTCCGCACCCCCTTGATACAACACGCCAAACAACAAACTGGCCATGAAAATACCCACCGGGTGATTGCGCCCCATCAATGCTACAGCGATACCGGTAAACCCATAACCTGCTGGGAAATTCATGATAAGTCGATGATGAACACCCATAATCTCGTTGACCGCCACCATGCCAGCCAATGCACCTGAAATACACATGGCAACAACCACAACACGTTTCGGATTGATGCCGGCATACACAGCAGCCGACTCACTAAAACCTGCCGTGCGCAGCTCATAGCCCCAGCGGGTACGCCAAACAAACAACCAGACGAACAAGCAACACACTAAGGCCAATACAAACGATAGGTTTAGTGGTGTGCGCGTAACATCAAAACCAAACAACCCTAAAAAATCATGCATCTTAGGCAACCAGGTGGTGTCTTCAAAGTAGCGTGTTTCTGGTGACATTTGACCGGGTTTAATTAATACATTAACTAACAGGTAAACCATGATGGCCGACGCAATAAAGTTGAACATGATGGTGGTGATAACAACATGACTACCGCGATAAGCTTGCAACCAGCCAGGGATAAAAGCCCATGCAGCACCAAACAAACCGGCAGTAATAATGCCTAGGGGAATCAATAAAAATGCTGGGAGCACGGAGTCGAGCGCTAAAAATAACAAACCCACACCAAGCCCGCCAATATAGGCTTGGCCTTCCCCACCGATGTTAAATAGTCTGGCATGAAACGCGATGGCTACAGCCAGGCCTGTAAATATAAAGTTGGTGGTGTAGTACAGCGTGTAACCTAAACCTTCATCATAACCAAACGCACCATTTAGCATGATGCCCACGGCCTCTACAGGGTTAACACCAATGGCGAACATGATAAGCCCTGCAAAAAACAGCGCCATCACAATATTCAAGATAGGTATGACAACGACTTCAAGCCATGCGGGTAATTCAATATTACTGGTGTTCATGCCGCATTCTCACCATGTGCATTGGCCATCATCAGACCTAAAGTGGCTTTGTCTGCTTTAGCGCCCGGCACCTCTGCAACCACTCGCCCTTCATACATAACCAGAATTCGATCGCTGAGCGCCATTATCTCATCAAGTTCGACAGACACCAGCAACACGGCGCACCCGGCATCACGCATATCAACGATCTTTTGATGTATAAGCTCTATAGCGCCGATATCAACACCCCGCGTAGGCTGGCCAACTAATAACACTTCAGGTGCTTTATCAAGCTCACGTGCAAGGATGAGTTTCTGCTGATTACCGCCTGAGAACGATGCTGACTTTAATTTTGGGTTACCCGGACGCACATCAAAAGCTTGCATGAGCTTGGAACACATAGACCGGATAGTATCCAGCTGTAGTAACCCGCGCCATGAGAACCGCTCCTCACGGACGTAGCCCAACACGGAAGACTCTGCGGCCGTAAATGCTTTTACCAACCCTAACTTTAATCTGTCTTCCGGTACATGATTAACGTTCAAGTGACGCATTTGTTGCGGGCTCAACGGTTCGTCGCGTGAGGCTTTCTTGCCGTTGATGACAAAGTGCCCGCTACTGGGTGCGATTATGCCTGCCAACACTTCCAGCAATGCACTTTGGCCATTACCAGCCACGCCAGCAATACCTAAAATTTCGCCACTTTTTACGTCCAGATTAATGTTATTCAAACGCATTTGCCCTTGGGCATTTTTAACACACAGATCGGTGGTCTGAATGCGAACCTCCGTATCGGGAGGTAGAGGTGTTGTGCGTTGATGGTTCTTTTCATGCAACTGGCGCCCAACCATGAGTTCGGCCAGCTCGTGTGTGGACGTATTTTTAGTAATCCGCTCCGCCACCATTTTGCCTTGACGCAAAACCGATACGGAATCGGTTATATCCATTATTTCGCGCAGCTTATGGGTAATGAGAATGACGCTGACACCTTGCGCCTTTAAGGCTTTTAACACTTCAAATAATTGATCGGCCTCTTGTGGCGTCAGCACGCCGGTTGGCTCGTCAAGAATTAAAATTTCAGCATGTCGATACAGGGCTTTCAGAATTTCAGTGCGTTGCTGCTCACCGACTTGCAGCTCGCTGACTTTACTGTCCACATTGACGGTTAGTTGGTAGGTCTCCGACAAACGTTGCAATTCCTGCCGCGCATCTGCTGCGCTGCGCGACAACAATGAATGCTCTTCCGCTCCCAGCATCACGTTTTCTAATACAGTAAACGTATCGACTAACATGAAGTGCTGGTGCACCATCCCAATACCGGCGTCTATGGCATCACGGGAACTTCTGATTTGACACGGCTTACCATTGATCAACACCTCACCGCTATCAGCTTGATAAAAACCATACAAGATACTCATGAGAGTGGACTTACCCGCGCCATTTTCACCAACAATGCCGTGGATAGTGCCTTTCGCAACTTTTAAATCGATATCCTGGTTGGCGCGTACAGCTCCAAACCGCTTGGATATTTTGCGCAATTCAATTGCGTAAGGAGGGGAAGCATCCGCGGAACTGAAGTGTTCCGCGGATGCTTTGTCATCTGATGCCATGGTTTTGCACTACGGCACGCGCTTGAAAACCAAGCTTAAATGATCAACCACCGGTTTTTAGCCTAGTAGTTACAGGTGTTATCGCTCATGTAGTCATGCACGGATATTTCACCAGCAACAATTTTCGCTGCTGCCGCATCTACAGCCGCTTTCATGTCTGCAGTAATCATACTCTCGTTGTGCTCATCCAATGCCCAACCAACACCGTTTTCAGCCAAACCCAGCACTTCCATACCAGGTTCCCATGTCCCGTTCATTGCATCATTGAAGGCATTATAAGCTGCAACATCCACACGCTTTAACATAGAGCTCAGCATGGTGCCTGGATGCAAATAGTTCTGGTTTGAGTCGACACCAATAGCCAATTTACCGTTGTCTTTAGCTGCCTGGTAAACTCCGCCACCGGTTCCACCGGCTGCAGCGTAAACCACATCAACGCCTTTATCGAATTGACCTTTCGCTAATTCGCTACCTCGACCTGGGTCATTCCATGCAGACGGTGTTGTACCGGTCATGTTCTCAACAACCATAACTTCTGCATCAACTTTTTTTGCACCTTGCTGGTAGCCACAAGCGAAACGACGAATTAATGGAATATCCATTCCACCAACGAAACCAACCGCGTTATTTTTTGATGCCATTGCCGCTAGCATACCAACCAGAAACGAGCCTTCATGTTCTTTAAATACAACCGAACGAACGTTTGGTAAATCAACTACCCCATCAATGATGGTAAAGCTGGTATCCGGAAATTCTTTAGCAACGATTTCAAGTGGACCAGCCTGAGCAAAACCAATAGACAAAATCGGATTAGCACCACGTTGTGCCATCCGGCGTAGGGCTTGCTCACGCTGGGCTTCGTTTGTGACTTCAAACTCGCGATAGCTGATGCCGGTATCGGCTTTGAACTTCTCTACACCGTCATAGACACCTTGATTGAACGATTTATCAAATTTACCACCCATATCAAAAATGACGGCAGGTGAAATCTCTGCAGCCTGTACAACGGATGCACCTAATAATGTTGCGGCGATAGCGCCAATACGAATTCCGATCATATCGATCCCCTGGTAATTGTTTTATGGAACAGTCGAATACGCCAGCTCAGTACTGGAGATTTGCTGTGTCATTTGCGAGTGTATCATGTTCACTTTTTAGCGCTATCCTCGGCTTCACGCGCGGCCAGCAGAATTTTGCCCAATTCTTCAAAGCTGTCTTTGTAATAGTAGGGTGAGGTTTGCTCCGGGCTTTGCGGATTTTCCTCATTGACACCGTAATCAAGCCCCTTTTCGCTTAATACTTTGTATTTCTTGATGACTCCCGGCTTTGTGGAGCTGGGTCGCTCAGCCTCCACCAAATACCCCAGCGACAACAATAATTTATTGGCACGCACAGCCGACAACGGCACATCATGCTCTTTCAACAACTTGGTGATGGATTCAACGTCTGACCCTTTCATACCGATACTTCCAATCTGGTTAGGTGTGCTCAGAATCCCTGAAGGTTTCGGCCATGGCCTGCGCATCCAGAGGACTCACGCCCACGTGCTCCAGTATATCTTCGCCCATCAGGAGCGCAGATTCAAATGTCTCCAGATAAACGCTATTGGCACCGCACTCTAATAGGGCCTGCTTGTCGCTGGCATCGTAAGCTCTGGCGACAATGGTCATGTTAGGGTACTCGCGCCGGATACGCACTATCAGCTCTTCATTACGCTCCCGATTATCCAGCGCAACCACCAAGACAGCAGCATTGTCAATACCGGCCGCACTGAGTAAATCCGGCCTTAAGGCATCCCCGTAGAAACCGACAAAGTCATCCTTACGCATGGCGTCAAAGCGCAGCGGATTTTGATCGATAACCGCTACCCGATAGTTATTCTGCCTTAACAATTTAGCTATAATTTGTCCAACACGACCATAGCCGGCAATAATGACTTGAGAATCTGCAACAGTGCCGGGTAAGTCCAGTCCCGTATTGACTTGCTGCTGAGCCGGTATGATGCCGCGTCGATGCGCAAGCATGAGCAATACCGGTGTGGTTAACATGGATAACGCAATGATAACGGTGAGCTCAGATCCAAGTTCACTTGGTATGGTTTGATAACTAACAGCGAACGCAATAACAATAAATGCAAGCTCACCACTTTGTGACAACACAGTGGCCAGCCAAATGCGTTGAACCCGTGGTACGGATGAGTAGCGCAGTATTTTTCGAAGCACCCATGCTTTAATAGCAACCAGAAGGATGGCCAGCACCGTTAAGCGAACCGGCTTGCCAATGAATGTGCTTAAATTTATCGTCATTCCTACCGAGATAAAAAACAACCCGACCAGAAACTCGCGAAACGGACGCACAGCAATATTGATTGCCGAACCATATTCTGAACGCGTTAACAACAGCCCTGCGAGCACTGCACCTAATTCCATTGGAATAGCGAACAGTTGAGCAATCATTAAACTGCCGACTATTAACATTAATGCAAACGCGGCGAACACTTCATCGAGCTCTATTGCAACTACAAAACGAAATAAGTGACGCAGCAGATACTGCCCAAACAATGCAAATGCTCCAACCATAACCAATGATCGAATAACCATTGGCCATGAACTGCCTTGAGTCAGTATTGCCTCAAAACTCAGTAATGGAAAAAAAATCAGGATGGGTACAACAGCTAAATTTTGCGATAACAGTAACCGTCTACCGGTATCGGTCAGCGGAGACCCGGCGGGATAACTGTCGTCAAAGGCTTGGTTGGCTAACGCACTTGACGATAACGATAGCGTGAGTCCACACGCCAAAGCATGATGCCATGGTAGTCCAATCAACAAACAAACACCTAACACCATTAACGTTGTCAAGCTAAGGTGCAACATGCTTAATGAGAAAAAATCTTTCGCCAGCATGCGCATCCGTGCAGGCGTAGCTTGCAGCGCAACTAAAAACAACAACAGCAAGGTGCTGACTTTGAGCGCAATAGAGACAGTGTCAAGATCACTGACTATAGAAAAGCCCCATGGACCAACTACAAAGCCTGCAATCAAATAACCTACTGCCTGCCCCATACCAAATCGTTTCGCCACCGGTACAGTCACCAGCGCAACCAGCAAAAATACAAAGGCATACACTAGCGGGGACACATCACCCATGAGCGTGTCCGAATTCAGTTTGATTGTGATTTACACATGCAAAAAAAGCCATGTGCAACAATATACCCTGTTAGGGCAAAGGCTGGGGATTAGGCAGCTTTCAACGACGCAGTTGTCCATTGAGTTAAAAAACTTTCAAGCCACGCGGTAATGCTGGATTCGCAGGCCTCGGCATCGATAATATGCTGAGCCCTTTCAGCGTCGGTTAAAACACCTGATGTCCTTGTTTTATTACGCTCGTGCCAAAGTTTCAATACATCCAAGTTTACTTCGGGATGGAACTGCACTCCGTAAGTATGCGGGCTCAGACTGTAGGCTTGATTGGGAAATACGTCGTTATAGGCTAAGTGAGTCGCACCCGTTGGCAATTCAAACCCTTCTGTGTGCCATTGCATGAACTTTAATGGTTGGTCCAAAAACCCCGCACCATTCGCTGTTGGTTTGACCTCAGTGAAACCAACTTCGGTTGCGCCATCGGGGTGTGCAGAAATCTGTGCTCCAAGCACTCTCGCCAGCATTTGTGCGCCTAAACAAATACCAAAAAACGGGGTAGCGGAATGCAAACATTTCTCGATAAACGCCAATTCATCAAGTACCCATGGGTGCTCTTTGCAATCGTTAGCGCTGGGTGCACCACCGAAAATAATGACGCCGCTGTAACGCTCTGGCTCCGGAAATGTATGACCGGATACGGGATAACACCAATCGAAAGACTGGCCGGTTTTCTCCATCCATTTCGAACAGCGATCAACATTCCACCCTTCAGAATGTTTAACCAATAAATAGTGCTGTGAATTGTTCTGAGACACGCTAATTATTAACTTTCTTGCTTGATATATTAGAGCTTCTGCGCACACGGGTAACAACTGTATGCGCTGTATTGCGCGAGTGCACCACCCCATCCTACTACTGTTGGCGGTTCAATCGAACAATTTTTGAGTGTTATCACGCATTTTTGCGCTGCTAATCCGTTTTAAGCAGTGTATTGGTGCCCCCGCTACCAGCGCCAGCGTAATCAGCCCCGATGAGAATTTCTGCTGCTCACGTCCCATTTGGCTCTCGATAATAGCTGCTAAACTCCACAGGCGTTGCCTCTGCTGCTTAACTCAACAATTCAATCGCTAATCATGTTCCAAAACAGAATATTCATGCAGCTTTTTGCCACTGCACTCGGCGGTTTTTGCGTGGCCGGTCTCGCGCTAGCACACGGTGTCGCGGAGGGAGACCAGGCCTTTATTGGCACCGGCACTGGACGCATGATATTCGTGTATTTGTACTTGGGTGCAAAACACATGTTTACCGGGTACGACCATATTTTGTTTCTGGTCGGCGTGGTGTTCTTTTTGTATCGATTTCGGGATATCGGCCTGTACGTGACGTTATTTGCCATTGGCCATTCCATTACAATGCTGCTTGGCGTACTTGGCGACATAAAGGTTAACGCCCATGTCATAGACGCCATTATTGGATTCTCGGTGGTTTACAAAGCCGCCGATAATCTTGGCATTTGGCAGCGCTGGTTTGGATTGGGCATTGATACGCGTGTGGCCACATTCGTTTTTGGGCTGTTACACGGTTTTGGTTTGGCTACCAAGATTCAGGAATTTGGCATTCCCGAAAATGGACTACTTGCGAACCTACTGGCGTTCAATATTGGGGTGGAGATTGGTCAGCTACTAGCGCTCGGAGCCATTCTGTTACTCATGAGCTATTGGCGTCACGCGACAGGGTTCTGGAAACAAGCACAGCTGGCAAACTATATTCTGATGGCATGCGGTTTTGCATTGATGGCGTATCAAATCAATGGCTACCTCGCAGCGGCATAAGCGCAATATTGACCGGACCTTATTAGGCAAAATTATTCTCACACCCAATATGCGGATCAAGAATGCACATTAGAAAACCTCTACCTGACGAACTCATTAGTATCAAGCGACTTGCCATCGCAAGCTTTTGCGCTCTTGCATTTGCAGCCATACTGGTAGTCACCATTATCTTACCTGCCGAACGCGGTATCGACCCAACTGGACTGGGTTCAAAATTCCATCTTACACGTATGGGATTATTGAAAACGGTCATGGCCAGACCAGATGCTCCAGAAACCGGTCGACCGTCTCAAAGCGATGAAGTCATCATCGTATTGGGTCCGGGTGAGAGCACAGAAATAAAAATGGAAATGCAAAAAGGATACAACGCCGATTACCGATGGAGCGTTCTTGGTGGTTCGATCTATCACGATACCCATGGCGATCCCTATGAAGATGATACCGTGTACATCACATACTCAACTGCCGATGCTACTAACGGTGACTCCGGAACGATCACCGCTCCTTACAGTGGATTTCATGGCTGGTACTGGGTAAATAAAGGCGCAACTGATGTCACCATTACCCTCAACACCAATGGTCAGTACGATCAAATTTTGGAAAAGTAATGCGCTTTCGCGCTGTTACACTCTATTGCACTCTATTGCACTAAGGTGCCAACACCCTTATCCAGAACACATCCGATGTAGCAGTGGCACCTTCAGGATCAGTTGCTTCAACTTGCAATCCCGTCGTCCACCCTACGGAAAATGGTGTACCGGAAACAACACCGGTATCTTGATCGATAGTGACTCCGGTGGGCAAAGTGGCACCGGTGATGTTGTAGGTCAGTTCATCACCGTCAGCATCAGTAAACTGTGGTTCCACCGGCCGCATTGCACTACCCAAACTTATGCCCTGATTGAATACGGTGTCCTCCACATATTCTGGCGCATTGTTTTGCGTCACGGGTAACTGGGGATCAATAACATTAATCGCAAATGCATTACTGCGAATAAACTTGCCGGATGGATCCGTAGCAACTAATCGCAAACCTTCAAATTGACCGGCTTGCTCTGGTATTCCAGTAATAACCCCATTGGCGTTTAACGTGACACCCGCCGGTAAACGACCAAGCAACGTGATATCGAGATCGTCATCGTCCGCATCAGAAAAATTACCGCGAATGGGAGTGATTAATTCACCGAGCTCAACGGTTTGACTGGCAATGGCTCCGCGGAATACAGGTGCAGCGTTATCCGAATCCACAATAACCACAAATCGAATGCGTGAAGGCGTGTTGAAGCCATCGCTAGCCTGCACATCAATGGTAAATCGATCATCATCGGTAAAGAAACCGCTAAGCACACCTGTTACCGCATTCATACTGAGCTGTGCATCATCATCGTCGTAGTCCACCGAATAAGACAATGCTTGTAATTCCGGATCGCTAAAATACTCTCTGACATCAAGCGTAAATTCTTGACCAACGCTGGCACTTTGTGCGGCGATAGCCGTTGCTTCAACCGGCGCATTATCAATTATATCGAGCGCAATATCTGCAGAGACACTGGCACTACCATCACTTGCCAGTACAGTAAATTCGTAACTACCTTCATCAAAGGATTCAGCCGAACCGGATAAAATTCCATCCGCAGACAGTGTTAATGCACCAGATGGCGGCAACGTTCCATTAGCTAACGCATAACCAAGTGATGCGCCATCGGGATCTTCAAAGAATTCGTTCAGATCAAGACTGAAAGGGATACCGGCTATTAATATTAATTGAGGTATGTCGTCTATTTGCGTTGGTGGATTATCGCGCTTAATAATCTTTATGGTTACTGTCGCAAAGGACGTGTCGTGTACACCATCTGACAAAAAGTATTCAAAACTATCAACACCGGATGCTGGTATTTTTGTGCTGTCGGGTTCGTAGTAAAAACCACCATCGCTTCTTAACGAAAATACTCTGGCGGCGCTGGGTAAACGTTTCGGCCCGGATAACACGCGCAATTCGCCGTTGGACGAGTCGTCGTCATCACGATCATTGGATAAGAGATTGCGCTCCGTGCTTTTAACGTTAAGTACCAATCCTTCAACAATAGTGAACGAATCATCTACCGCCTCGGGTGCTTCATTTATCGCGATCATGCAAAACGTAGAACGCTGCCGGCCAACTCCGCCATCGTTATCAGTTGCGATTAAATCGTAACTAACGCCCACGGGCGCTCGCAACTTCGGCGCGGTTACCAGAAATTCAACGGTGCTGCTTGTGGAACCGCTGAGCTGCTCAATAGACACAGCGCAATCAACACCGTCGGCACATGCATCATTTAAGGTGTCTGCGGCGCGCGACATATCAAAATCAGGAATAGCCGAGCACACGTCCAATGCACCTTGCGTTATGGGTGTGGTGCTCCACTTATAGTTGCTCACAACACCATCCTCATCGGTGCTGTCAGCTTGCAGTATGATGTCGTCCGCTTCTTCTAACTTCGTGGCCTCGTCAACAGGCTGATCGTTGAAGCTTATTCGGGTTACTGGGACGTTGTTGTTTTCTCGACCGGTTGCATCTACCCAGCCACAGCTACTGAGCGCGCAAATGCATAGAACACCAACGGCAGGCAATAAAATTGAAGGGACTTTTCTCATACCAAGTAAGTGTAATCCAAACGCGACATATGGCCAGTTCAAATTGCAATAGATGGTCATATAGCCATGATATGCAGTGTATTAGGTCAATCTGTGATCGGTTATTGTACGAATAAACGAGGCAAGTACACGTTCAGCGTCTACCGCCATGCAAGCACCATTGTTCACTGCTCGATCAGCCCAATGATCTGTTGCGTATTTATACCCTTTCCTATCGAGTGCTAACTGACCCGCTGCCACGCCACCTTCGATGACTCGAGCCGACCCTCGTGAGACTTCAAATGCGTCCGTTTCCACTAGATAGGCAACCGCTGCGGCGTCATGCATTGCACAGCAAGGCTCGCTAAGCGTTTTTGCCGCCCCTTTGTTAGAGTAGAAATCCACATAAAAGCGACTGGTATCCCATAGAAACCGCCCCGTTACGCCAGCGTGATCGCGCAGTTGCGACAAATGCGTATCGGTAATCATGATCTTGTGGGTAACGTCCAATCCTACTATTACCATTGGCCAATCGTGGGTGAGCAACACATCGGCTGCGTGCGGATCATTGAAAAAATTAGCTTCGGCTAACGGAGTCACGTTTCCTGGTTCATCAACCGCGCCGCCCATAACAATCAATTGCTGAACCAGCTCTGGTAGCTTTGGTTCCAGTTGTAAGGCCAACGCAATATTGGTTAACGGACCAACCGCTATCAATGTAATTTGCCCCGGATTGGCAGTAGCCATTTGCACGATATACTCTGCCGCTGATAAGGCGTGGAGTTGAGCGTGTGCTGCATTGGCCTGCAGTTGGACGCCTTCTGCGGGATAACAATTACCAATGCCATCATCACCATGCACAAATTCAGCGTGTGGTAATGGCGCTTGTGTTATTGGTACGGCTGCGCCTTTTGCAACGCAAACGTTTTGCGCCCCCAGCACATCTAATATGTATTGCGCATTGTTTGTGGCTTTATCGATATTGACATTGCCGAAAACCGTTGTTAACGCCAACAGTTCAATTTCCGGATGGCTCAAGGCATAGGCAATAGCCATCGCATCATCGATACCCGGGTCGGTATCTAATATGACTTTATACACAGTTTATTCTGATCCTTTGTTGGCTTAGGTATTGAATTGAGCCACGGCAGATTTATCTGGAATACTTGGCGTAGCCCCGGCCACCGTCACTGCCAAAGCCCCGGCAGCACACGCCGTGTTTAAAGCGTCTTCTGCGGAATGTCCGGCAATGACGCTCGCCAAGTAGTATCCCACAAAGGTATCGCCAGCGCCGGTTGTATCCACCACATCAACCTTTGGTGCAGCCACAGTGGTGGTTGAATCGCCGTTAATCAACATAGCGCCCTTTGCACCTAGTGTAAGCACAATAGTGGTATCCGGAAAACGATCACCCAGCGCTTTAACCACCTGTGATTCATCGTCGGCCCCGGTTAGTTGTGCAGCTTCTACTTGATTGACGAAAAGCAAGCTGCATGCTTGCAGTGGTAATTGAGCTACAGCCGGTGTCATCGGTGCAGGGTTAAACGCAATATTGAGTTGTTGGTTTTGAGCAATCTGAAATACGTGCTCTAGAGCACTGCACTCATTTTGAATTAACAACCAGTCTCCCGGCTGAGCAGGTTCAAGCAAGGTTTGAATTGCTGCCAAATCGAAACTTTGATTTGCACCGCCATGCAACACAATGGAGTTCTCGCCGTTATCGTCAACCTGGATAATGGCATGGCCGCTGGCCGAGTCAATCCATTCAACGCCACTGGTGTCCACGCCAAACTCACGCAGCTGATCGGCCGCCCACGCATCTGCGGAGCCTAATCGTCCAATATGCACAACAGTGCATCCTGCCCGCGCCAGAGCGACTGACTGATTGGCACCTTTACCGCCTAACACCACGTTTAACGACTGACTGGATAAGGTTTCGCCCGCTTGCACTAAATGCGGTACACGATAAACGTAGTCGATGTTGATTGAACCGAAATTAAAAACATTCACAGCTGCGTAACTCCCACGTTTACCAGGGGTTAGTTTAACAGCGTCAATCTAGCCCACTGTTATTTTACTTCTATAATTTTGTGTAAATAGCAGTATGATGTAACTTATGTCTCTACCTGAATCAGTCACCATAGTTGAAGTCAGTCCGCGCGACGGTCTACAGAATCAACAACACGCTATATCCCTGGATCACAAGATCAATCTGGTTAACCAACTGGCTGATGCTGGTCTCAAGGTCATAGAAACCGGCAGTTTTGTGTCTCCCAAGTGGGTACCGCAAATGGCTGACTCCGCTGAACTATTTGCCGCAATCAGGCAACAGCCTGGCGTCCGCTATACCGCTTTAGTCCCTAACAAACAAGGGCTCGATACAGCCATTGCTTGTGGTGTTAAAGAAATTGCCTTATTTGCTGCAGTCACGGACGAATTTTCTCAAAAGAATCTAAACTGCTCAGTCAAAGAAAGCATGCAACGCTTTGAAGCACTGGCTCAGCAAGCTATCGATGCCGGCATGCAAGTTCGTGGATATTTATCTTGTGTGCTCGGATGTCCATACGCAGGTTCGGTTGATCCGCAAACGGTTTCTGACCTGAGCCAACAACTATTAAACGCCGGATGTTATGAAGTATCGCTGGGTGACACAATTGGAGTGGGTACAGCAGGTTCAACCCAAGCAATGTTGGATAACATGATACAAAACAACATCAGTATGTCGAACCTCGCACTACATTGCCACGATACCTACGGACAAGCCATTGCGAATATACTGATCGGCTTGCAATACGGTATATCAACAATCGATGCTTCAGTAGCCGGTTTGGGGGGGTGTCCGTATGCAAAAGGCGCCACCGGCAATGTGGCTACTGAAGATGTGGTGTACTTGCTGGATGGTCTACAGATTCAACACGGTGTCAATTTGTCAAAGTTGATTGATGTGGGACAACACATTTCTAAAGTCGCAAGACGACCCATTCAGTCGCGAGCTGCCGTAGCCATTATCAATAGTTTGACAGAATAAGTAATCGGAAAACTGCACCAATGGCTGCATAGATATCTCCTTAGCCAGCGAACCGCAATAAGGCGGCTCCGGACAATGTAATAACAATGGCACACACTTTATACAAGCTTAGCTTCTCATTTAAATGAAACACTCCTATGAGCAAGGCAAAAACGATACTGGTTTCTCGCAAGGCAGTAACCATTGGGATAGGCGCTTGTGTAAATGCCCAGATAACCAGTGCGTACGCTGCATACGATGCCCCGCCACCAAACAACAACGTCAATTTAGAACTTGCCAAAACATCCGCCAGAATACTTCGGCGTGAAATACCTGCAGCAAGCAACAGCAAGATGGCATTACCAATGGCAAGCCACGCGTAGAACCCTAAAGCGGACCCAGAGAGCCGCGCACCAATACCATCGACCAACGAGTAGCCGGCAATAAAAGAACCCGTTATCAATGCCAGTACCACACCATTTCTATTCAGTGCACCATGATCATTTTTAATCAGACAAACACTGCTGATCCCTACAACAATTATCACAATGGCAGCCAATTGTAATTGGCTAAGCAATACACCAAGAAACGATACAGATATGAGCGTAACCAGCAGTGGAGCGACGCCACGGGCAATAGGATAAACCTGCGACAGATCGCCAAATCGATAAGCCGCACCTAAAAACAATTGGTATCCGACATGCAACGCTATACCGACAATCAACCAACCCCAGCTCTGCTTATCGGGGGACTCAACAAACAGTAACGTAACAAGCGCGAACGGTACATGGCCCACCACCACGGCGACCACACTGACTAATTTATCGCCCGAGCTTTTCACTACAGCATTCCACGTGGCATGCAGCAACGCGGCGGTGAGCACTAACAGAATAACTTTATCTGACACTGTTAACCTTTGAGCTTTTCAGAGTACTGCTTGGAGTAAAATGTAAGAAATCTCTGGTTTTCGCATTTTTTTTATAAAGTGCATTAATTTTGCGGCATAGTCGGTTGAAGTGATTGCTCACCGCGTTGTAAAAGTGTCGTCCAGTCAACTAATTCTATTTCATGATGGATAAGAAGCAAGTAAATCGACGCTTAGTAGGTGGTCGCCGAGTTTCGGCCAAATGCAAGGTATTGCTAACCAGCGTAGACCCTTTCGATCATTTCAATAGGAGCGTGAAATCAGGCTCGATTGTATTTAATGTTCGAGGCGGTTGCCTGTATTTTTCTGAACATATATTTGAACAGAACATCAACCGAATATTCCCTAACGGATCTACCGCTATATTCAAGAAACTTGCAATAACATGCAGTGATAATTCTGAGCTCATTATCGAGAACATCAAGGTCAGGTACATCAGATACAAGAATGAAGCAAGCCGCTCAGGCGTTGTGTTTCGATTTGTTGATTTTACGGAAGAGCAACTGGATAGCTTAGAGCTGTTACAAAATCTATTGCCGGAATATGTTTCTCAGCAAGTAGATGAAGTGCCACCAAACTACGCAGATTTTAACCAACAAAAACCGAAATCATCATTGCTCAGCTTGTTAAAGATCTGATCAAAGCAAGGACTCGCTAATCACACATAGCAATTCTTTTAGCGGTGCTATGTTCGGGTAACTCAACACAACCCAATCAAGCCGAGCAAACCTTCTAAATCGCTGATGACGGCATCCGGCTGCCCCGGCAGCCTTTCTGCCGGTTGGCCATACCGGTTAACCCATGCTACGTGAAAACCAAAGTGAGCAGCTCCTGCCACATCCCAGGCGTTCGACGACTGAAAACAGATTTGATCGGCTGTCACGCCCAATGTATCGCAGGCGATCTGATAAACACTTGCGCTGGGTTTATAAATACCAACATTTTCAACCGAAAGCTGATGGGTAATGAGATCGTTAAGGCCTGCACTGTTGACCGCAGCTGAAATCATGTGTGGCGAGCCGTTAGTTAAAATGGCTGCTGGGATACCAGCCTGTTTGAGCAGCGCGAGCACATTGTGTACCTCCGGAAACGCATCTAAAGACAAATAAGCCTGCATGAGCTTCTCGTGCAAAGCTGCATCCTCAATTTGCATGGCATCCATGGCGTAATGCAGCGCATCACTGGTGATTTGCCAGAAATCCACGTGTGATTTCATCAAGCTGCGAAGCCACGTGTACTCCAGTTGTTTAGTACGCCACAGCATGGATAACTCGGCATACGTTGGCCCTATGTCGCTACTTAAACCTGATACAGCACTGTGCACATCGAACAAGGTACCGTAGGCATCGAACACGCAAGCTTTAATGCCACTTAAATTACAAGTACTCATAAATTATTCCTGAGATATTGGCGGAATGGAATACGTGCCAGTAACGTGCGCAACCGGCTTATCAGCAGAGCCAGTTTCACTATACAATCTGACTTCCCCTACTGCTAATCGCTTGCCCAATTTCAGCATACGAGCCTCGGCCAGCACATCTCCGGGCGCCGGTTTGCGCAAAAAGTTAATGGATAAGTTTGTGGTAACTGCGAGTTCAACCATGCCCACCTTACTCAGCACCAACGCATACAGAGCGGCATCGGCTAATGCCATCAATAAAGGACCCGATATAGTGCCACCGGGTCGAATAAACTGTTCTGAGTAACCAGCACGCATAATGACATGCGATTCAGTGATAGTTTCTAACTGAAGCCCCATGAGCTCTGCAAATGGTAGTTTTTCTCTACTTAAGCGATTAAAGTCTGCAACGCTTATTTTCGGTTCCAATTAGCAACCCCTATAGTCAAACACACTTCCGATTAGCGTATTTTGAGCGAAAAACGTAATATACGCACCTATTACTCTGCGAACACCTAGCATAGCAACAGAGCCAAACTTGTTAAACACTGGCCATTAATGGCACACTGAGCGCCACTTTTAGTTCAGGATATAAAAATGGCTGACGGCACAAATTCATCGCAGCTTCTACTGGTTGAACACTCGAAAGGTATCACGTCCCTTACTCTGAACAATCCTGACCAGTATAATGTGCTATCAGAGGAAATGCTGGCAAGCTTACAACACGCGGTTGATACACTGGATGATCAAACCCGAGTACTGGTGATAAAAGCCAATGGCAAGGCGTTCTGCGCAGGCCATGATCTCAAACAAATGCGTGCCCACCCTGATCAGAGCTACTACAACGCACTTTTCAATACTTGCAGTCATTTTATGAACTCGTTGCTGGCGATCAAACAACCGGTCATTGCACAGGTTCAGGGAATTGCTACCGCTGCCGGTTGCCAGTTGGTTGCGAATTGCGATATGGCCATTGCATCTGAACAATCTCGATTCGCTGTTTCAGGTATTAATGCCGGGCTGTTTTGCAGCACACCGTCTGTGCCGTTGTCGCGCAATATATCGCGTAAACGTGCATTTGAAATGTTAATGATCGGCGAGTTTATTCAACCAGCGACGGCCCTGGAATGGGGTTTAATAAATTCAGTAGTGCCACATGAAAACTTGGATGAAGCTGTTACGGCAATGGCCAATAAAGTAATCAGCAAATCTGCAGCCGCTGTGAGTGCGGGAAAAGCGCTATTTTATAAGCAACTTGAAATGCCTCTACAACAGGCATACGAACTAGCGGCAGATACGATGGCTTGTAATATGATGACACACGATGCCGGCGAAGGAATTGACGCATTCAAGGAAAAACGAAGCCCTGTGTGGAAGCACGAGTAGTTAAGTGCTCACGCACTTACGTCGAACGATGATTAGAATCCTGAGACCTTATCAATGAAGTGTGTATTTTGATCGCTCAACCATTCAGCGAATTCGTCAGCGGTTAGTGGATAACAAACATGATAACCCTGCACTTCATTACAATTAAAGCCACGTAGGATATCCATTTGTTGCTGATTCTCTACACCTTCAGCTATAACTTTCAAACCCAGATTCTGGCTTAACGTGACAATCGCCGCAACAATCGCTGAATCCCCTTTGTCAACATGCAAGTCTTTAACAAACGATTGATCAATCTTTAGTTTGTCGGCAGGTAGACGTTTTAAATAACTCAACGATGAAAATCCAGTGCCAAAGTCATCAACGGCAATCTGTACCCCCAGTTGCTTCATGCTCTTTAGAATCTCAATCCCTTTATCAATGTTGTTAAGAAAGAGATTTTCAGTGAGTTCGATCTCTAACAACTTTGGATCTAAGCCACTGTATTCCAAAGCGTGTGAAATATCGCTAATGATATTGCCGCGAGTAAACTGAGCAGGCGAGCAATTTACCGCAACTGAAAATGCACCCAAGCCCTGTTCTATCCATTGCTGCATTTGGTACGCTGACTCTTTTAAAACCCACTGACCCAGCACAACGATCAGTCCGGTTTCTTCTGCTACAGGAAGAAATTCATCTGGGGGAATTGCACCGCGTTCCGGGTGGTTCCACCTGAGCAATGCTTCCACGCCTACCGCAGCACCAGTGGCTAAGGCAATTTTGGGCTGATACATCAAGGCAAGCTCATTGTTCTTAATGGCTGATCTAAGTTCGCGCTCCATTGAAAATCGAGCTAATGCATGATCGTGAATGCTTTTGGAATAGAACTGGAATCCGTTTCGTCCGTTCTCTTTTGCATGATACATAGCCACATCAGCATGCTTCATCAATGTTTCTGCATCGCGACCATCCGAGGGGTATAAACTAATACCTATAGTGGTGGTAATTGCCACATCGACATCATGGATGGTATACGGGGCACTAACAGTGACACCGATACGCTCTGCAACTTTTGCAACGTCGACTGCTTTCGTAACGTTAGGCAGTAGCACCACAAATTCATCACCGCCAATTCTAGCAACAGTGTGCTTGGTCCCTGCATCCTTACTCGGCGCACTCATTACATCGCTTTCTCGAAGTACCGAAGCGAGTCGATCAGACACTTGACGCAGTAGGTCATCACCGGCATCGTGACCGAGCGTGTCATTAACATTCTTGAAATGATCCAAATCCAGAAATAACAGCGCAAACTGCGAATGGAGCCGGTCTGATACTTTCAACGCGTAGGCTAGGTTTTCGTACAACTGGGCTCGATTAGGTAAACCCGTTACCAGATCATAGTAAGCTAAATCATGTATTTGTTTTTGCGCGTTCGTGTACTCAGTAATATCTTGAACAGTTCCAAGCATACAGGTACATTCACCGGTGTCGTTCTTACGCGGCTCCGATT
This sequence comes from uncultured Granulosicoccaceae bacterium, assembly GCA_964390335.1. Classification (GTDB taxonomy): domain Bacteria; phylum Pseudomonadota; class Gammaproteobacteria; order Granulosicoccales; family Granulosicoccaceae; genus Granulosicoccus. Next base: position 136,634 of record CAYMHU010000003.1, read on the forward strand.
CAATGCGAATGATCTTCTCTCTTGAATCTGCGCCTGTTATAGCAAACTCATAGCTAAACTCAGTAGCTTCTTCAATCGAATGTTGCACCGCCTGGTTCATTAGAAACCGGTGATTCTCTGACACTTTTTCCAGAAACTGCGACCAGCTACCCTGTCTGCTATTTTCATTGAATCCAAGAACGCGAGCAAATTCGCGGGACCATACCATAACATCGGATTTTACGTTCCACTCCCAATTACCAAGGCGGGCAATGCGCTGAGCATCATCCAACTTAGCCTGGCTTTTACGAAGTTCATCAGCCGTAGCATTGGAGCGCAGCATGTACTGCACACGGTGGGGTAAGACGAAAAAGTTAATGGGCTTGGTTAAAAAATCGGTTGCACCTTCATCATAGGCACGTGTAATTGAGTCTAGATCGTCCAGACCGGTGATCATTAATATGGGCACATGAGCGCCTGCTTCAGTGGAACGAATTTCAGCTATCGCTTCATAGCCGTCCATATTCGGCATAATCGCATCCATGATTATAAGATCAGGTTTATGTTGCTTGAATTGCTCAACCGCTATTAAGCCGTCACTCGCCTGAACCACACGATAACCCGCCGAATCCAATGCAGCCTCGGCCATCATTAGACTACCTTTGTCATCATCAACTACCAATACAACCGGTGTTTCTTCGGATAAGGCATTCGCGTTTAATGGCGATATTAAGGCCTTGTCTTCCATGTTATGCAGCCTTCTCCTGAATCACCACAACAAGTTCAGCCTCTACCCTGTTAAGGTGCTGCAACAACCCATCACAGTTTTCTTTGCAGCCAGCTAAATCCGATTCGCGCGCACTTTGCTCTATTAATCGTAAGCGATTAGCGAAATCCTGAGCACCCACATACTCAGAGCTGGACTTAGCAGTATGAGCGTTGGTACGAATGCAATCAAAATCACCTTGTTCCACGGCTGCGAGAATCGCATTTACGGATACTGGGGTATCGTTTAGATATTGGCTTACTAATCTTAACAATAAGTCCTTTTTACCGGCCTGACCAAGAGACCGAATAGTATCCAGCGCTTTATGGTTAATTTCGGTCACAGACTCCCCGCTCACGAATCAAATTTGCGGTTATCGTTATACGAAGACAAACCACGATTCATTTGAACTTGCAGCTCATTCAATTCATTTTGAATCGAGTTCAGCTGCAACTTGGACTCTGCTATCGACGGAAAACCGTGCGTGGAAGCGGAAGATGCGATGTATTCGGGCGTATGAATACTGATGGCGGTTACCAAACCAACCGACAATACGGCGGCCGTAAACAACGCGAATTGCAACGCACTTAAGCCACCGATATGCGCTGCAACAAGTGCAACGTACACCAACAATGCAATGGCTACCTGCAACGAATTTCTGTTCAAAACCGCGACCCCTTCAAATTGAGCTGCATACGTCAACATCTATAACCGGTGTTACACGCGAACCCGTCCTAGTAACCCAACTTAGCGACCTTATAAGAATGTCCTTGAAACATGCGCTGGCTTACCAAAGCTCGTAACGCACATTTTCAACAAATGCCTGTTAATCGCAGCGCTGAGTGAGTGCGAGAGTTCGCAAATTCTGGAATGGTGTGATCGAAATCACATATAGTGTGAGATATACCGAGGATACGATAAATAACAGATTATGAAATTCAGATAATGTGGTTCGAGCGCAGCGACGCAATCGTCGCCTCATCCATCGATAGCCAGTCGTTTAGTACTTCATCAGTGTGCTGGCCCAACATGGGGCCACCCCAGTCCGTTGCACCCGGTGTTCTGCTAAGTTTTGGATGTACCGCTGGAATCGTTCGCCTTTGTCCATTGACTTCAACTGTTTCGAACGCTTCGCGCGCTTGAAAATGCGGATCGCTGACAATATCAGCAATTGAATTAATCGGACCTGCCGGTACTTGCGCGTTTTCCAGTAACTGCAACGCATCATCCGATGCATGCTTAGCCGTCCATTCCGCCAATACCTCATCAATTGCCTTCTCATGACGAACTCGCCCCGCATTATTGGCAAGTTCCGGATCTTGCGCCATATCGGGTTGACCGACGGCAATCATCAAACGCTTAAAAATGGAATCACCATTCCCGCCAATAACGATATGTTTACCGTCGGCACATGGGTAAGTGTTTGTGGGTACGATTCCAGTTACTGTTGTACCCGAAGGTTCTCTAACAACTCCGGCACCAGAAAATTCAGCAGCAACCCCTTCCATTAAGTTAAACACGGATTCGACAATGGAAACGTCGATTGTTTGCCCACGACCTTGATCAGTTTGCCGGTTAAACAATGCCAATAACACGCCCATTGCCGCGTGCATTCCAGCGAAACTGTCACCCAGACTTAAGTTAGCTCTAACCGGCGCCTCACCGGGAAAACCATTGACATAGCGCATACCAGCAACGCCTTCGCACACGGACGCATAGCCGGGCTTTGGTGCGTAGGGGCCATCTTGACCATAACCGGAGACACGCGTGTATACGAGCCCTGGATTAGATTGTTCGAATTGTTTTGGCCCAAGGTTCCATGACTCCATTTTGCCGGGCCGAAAGTTCTCGATAAGTACATCCGTACTGTTAATCAATTGGGAGGCCAGCTGCTGACCTGCCTCTTCCGCAAGATTGATGGTTAATGATTTTTTATTTCGCGCAATACTGGTCCACCAATACGATGTACCTTGTTCATCTAGAATTCGCCACGAACGCAAGGGGTCACCTTTTGCTGGTGGCTCAATTTTGACAACCTCTGCGCCGTAATAGGCAAGCAATTGACCCGCAAACGGCCCGGCAATTAACTGCCCCATTTCCAGCACGCGAATACCGCTCAATGGTTTTCGGATTGATTCACTTTCTGGCATAGTTAGCTACAAACTCGTATATTCAGAACTCGCTGGATTTTCGCATATAACGCACAACATGAAAAACTCAAATATTGTTCAACGCACCAGTGTTAAGCTCGGTAATGCTCAACCGGGCGATGGCGACTTCCCGCTCAGTCAACACACAGCTAACTACACGCCATTATCGCCGTTATCTTTTTTACAACGCGCAAGCGATGTTTACCCTGATCATGTTGCCGTGATCCATGGCAAGCGTCAATTAAGTTTTGGCGAAGTGTATGCTCGATGCAGACAACTCGCTTCCAGCCTTCAGCAAACAGGGGTGCAACACGGCGATGTAGTTTCCATTATTGCACCCAATATCCCCGAACTGTTTGAAGCGCATTTCGCTATTCCCATGTGCGGTGCAATATTAAACACCATCAATACCCGCTTAGAAGCAACTACCATAGCCTATATATTGGGACACAGTGAAGCCAAAGTGTTGTTTGTTGATCGCGATTCCACTCAAGTGGTCCAGCAGGCTTTGGCAACGCTTAAAAACCCGCCACTACTGATCGATATAAACGACCCGCTCGCTTCAGGTGCGGCTATTACTGATCTTGAGTATGAAACCTTCCTTGCACAAGGCGATGCGCAATTTGAATGGTCACTACCAAACGATGAATGGGAATCCATCTCGCTAAACTACACATCCGGTACTACCGGGCAACCTAAAGGCGTCGTTTATCATCATCGGGGCGCTTATCTGAATGCCATGAGCAACATAACAGGCTGGCATATGCAAGCGCACCCCGTTTACCTATGGACCTTGCCCATGTTCCATTGCAATGGTTGGTGTTTTCCATGGTCATTAGCAGCAAATGCCGGAACCAGTGTTTGTAGCAGAACCGTATCTGCCGAAGTTATATTTAACAGCATCGAGCAATTTGGCGTTACGCATTTTTGCGGTGCGCCGATCATACTTAACTTTCTAATCAATGCTGACGAATCTGTTGTTAAACCGATACATAAAACCGTTGAAGTTATGACAGCTGCAGCGCCTCCACCAGCCAGTGTGTTGGCTCGTGTAGAGGCATTAGGATTTCATATCACGCATGCATATGGCTTAACTGAAACATACGGCCCAGCAGTCATGTGTGCGTGGAAACCTGAGTGGAATTCGCTAAGCTCTGAAGAACAATCCGTACTGAAGGCGCGTCAGGGTGTTCGGTATCAGGTATTGGAACAACTGGATGTGCTAAACCCAGAAACGCTGAAACCCGTTCCACGCGATGGAGAAACTATTGGAGAGATTATGTTTCGGGGCAATATCGTGATGCGCGGCTACCTTAAAAACCCAGAAGCAAATGAAGCTGCATTCAAAGGTGGCTGGTTTCATAGTGGCGACCTGGCTGTTATGGACCCGGATGGCTATTTGCGAATCTTAGATCGCGCAAAAGACATCATTATATCTGGGGGAGAAAATATTTCGTCTATTGAAATTGAAACCGTGTTGTACTCGCACCCGAATATTTTAGAGGCGGCAGTGGCCGCAAAAGATGATGATCACTGGGGCGAAACACCGTGTGCCTTCGTGCAGCTAGTGAACGGCGCAACCGACAGTGAGCAAGACATTATCAACTACTGCAGGGAGCATCTGGCGCACTTTAAATGCCCATCCGTGGTGGTATTTCGCGAACTACCCAAAACCTCGACGGGCAAGGTACAAAAATTTCTGTTACGCGAATGGGCTAATTCTATCTAAGCCAGGTTTGTTAAATTTGGCGTTATGTGAATAGGCAGTGGCCACATCTGTCTATAGGATTTTTCTGTAATACACCCGTGAAAATCCGTCTTCATCACGGCGATCGATCTCCGTATAACCAAGCTTTGGATAGTAAGCCAGGTTTTCTGTCATCTTAAGATTGGTATAAAGCTCAATCGAGATCATACTCAGGCGGCGCGCTTGCGTTTCTGCATGGTCGATGAGCTGCCGCCCTACACCCTGCCCTGCATATTGATTTCTTACCGCTACATTTTCCAAATGCATTGCATCGGCAACCGGATAAAAAACGATATATCCTGCAAAGCAGTTGTTGCACTCCGCCACCCAAACCAGTTCACGATCAATTTGATGCGCAAAGTCGGCAACCATCGGAGCCGGTGCCTTGCCTATCCGTTGTGTGTACTTTGAATAAGCCTCGGTTGCGCACTGTTGTATTTGGGCTAAATCTGCGGTTCTTGCCTGTCGAATTACCATGCGCGACTAGTTCAAATACAGGCTAACAGCCGACGATTTACACATGAATGCTGCCGCGTTTCACTTAACCAATCGACAGTCGGGCTTTCATCATTCGATCAATTGCACGCATCAATAAACCATCGGCGGTATCTTGAATGCCAATTGAGAATCGTTCCGACATTGACTTCTTTTTCTTGTATTTAACCAGTATCACTTCGGCAGAATCGCATTTATCCATCAGATACGCGTCACTGGTGGATAGTTCATCCGCCAAGTTTTTATCCAGCACGTCTTGGCCAGACCAGATTTCACCTGTAGCAACTGCTTCGATATCTAATTGAGGTCGGCGCTCGTTAACGTACTGCTTAAATTGCGCATGTATACGCTCAATGTCTTCAATAAATTTGTTGCGACCTTCATCGGTGTTTTCACCGAACATGGTTAAAGTGCGTTTAAATTTACCCGCTGTGAGCATTTCAAAATCGATGTTAAACTTTTTCAGTAAGCGATGGAAGTTGGGTATTTGTGCGACTACCCCAATGGAACCCAACACGGCAAACGGTGCTGCGATTAATTTATCTGCGACACAGGCCATCATGTACCCACCACTGGCGGCCACTTTATCAACACAAATAGTTAACGGTACTTTCTTTTGCTTTAATCGATCTAGTTGGGATGCAGCCAACCCATAGGATGTCACCATGCCACCGCCGCTTTCGAGTCGCAGTACAACTTCATCATCACTACCGGCTGAAGTCAGAATGGCGGAAATTTCTTTGCGCATGTTATCAACTTCGCTTGCGCGAATATCACCGTCAAAGTCCATCACAAATACACGCTTTTGAATGGTTTTATTAACTAGCGTTTCGCCATCGCCACGTTGTTTCTTGGCTTTTTTTGCCGCTTCCTTATTCGCTTTGCGTTCTTTTTTCTCTTCAGCCTTTTTCTCTTTTAATGCAAGTTTTTGAGCTTCGTCATCAAGCAATGAAAACGACAGGGATTCACGCATGTCTTCATATTGCTCGTTTAACTTGGTTATTTCTATCTTGCCATCGGCTCCGGCTTTTTTGCCACGCGAACCCATCGCAAAAGCAGCGAACATGATGATCAAAATGGCCACCACGAAAGTCAGCACTTTCAATAAAAACAATCCGTAGCTTGCAAAAAATTCAGCCACTCGGCTCTCCCAATTATGTGTGTTTGACGTTATGTCTTATAAACCAGCACTGATGAATGCGGGCATTGCGTTGAAAATCCTGATCAATTGACCATCGGGATTTATCTTCAACATTATATTGTGTACCAGCACTTAAACTTTTATCAAGTTTAAAGCGGCGGTAATTATTAGAAAAAATTAATGTCCCGTTCGGGCTCAGTATATTCATGCAGGCATCAATACAGCTAACATGATCACGTTGTACATTCCAATCTGCATCTATATCGGTAGAATTTGAAAATGTTGGCGGATCCAGTAATATCAAGTCATATTGGTTATTGGTATTGTTGGCCAACCACTGGTTCACATCACTTTTCACTACAGCATGCACGTTCTCGTCATATCCATTATGCCTCAAATTACGCGTAGCCCATTGACAATACCGATTGGATAAGTCAACCGACACACTGCTGTCTGCTCCGCCGGATATGGCCGCAACCGTAGCAGTGCCGGTATACGCAAATAGATTAAGAAATCGCTTGCCCCGCGATTCCATTTGAATGTAGCGCCGAACTTTTCGATGATCCAAAAACAAACCGGTATCCAGGTAATCGCTAAAATTCACCTCTAATTGATAGTCGTACTCACTAACTATGGCTGTGATGCCAGATTCAGCTTGCTTTTCATATTGCGCCAAACCGCTCTGCTTTTCACGCGTCTTTAAATAGATGTTGTCGTCAGACACGTTTAAACATTCAGGCACTTTCATCATTAACGCTTGAAGCCGCGCCCGGGCCATTTCCGTATTAACCGTTGCCGGAGCTTGATACTCTTGCACGACAACATGTCGTTCATCGCAATCGTATACATCAACTGCCACCGCGAATTCGGGTAAGTCAGCATCATAGACCCGAAACGCACGAACTTGTTCCCGCTTACACCAGGATTTCAAATGTTTGGCGTTTTTCTTCACGCGATTGGCAAACGGTGTTGCGTCTACTGCGGGTAAGGCCGATGTCGTATCTGCTGCGGTGTACACCCCACTTTTATCCGATGCACGCGGTATGTCGCCTTTATATAGCGCGCAATCAATACTGCCGTTACGCACCGACAGTGATGATTTCAGCGGTAAACGCAAATCGCGAATGGGTGCCGCAACAGCGCTAAAAAGGCCGCAATGCCAGCCATCGTAGTGACGACTTAACGCTCGACCCAACTCTGTATAAAACTGATTGTCAATCGATAAGCGTTCTCCATAAGGCGGGTTAGTTACCAGCAATCCTGTTGGAAGTGTGGTCATTGAGTTGGCTTGGCGAATATTTTGATGTTGAAATGACACCGCCTCTGAAACGCCAGCAAGTTCGGCGTTATCAATCGCAAGCTGAATTGCTTTAGCGTCCTGGTCTGATCCGGTCAACGAACAAGGAGCACTAACGGGAGCCTGTTGTGCTTCATCCTTAACTAGATTCCATGCGTTTTCATCGTGTCCACGCCAACCCAAAAAACCATAATAAGACCGAGCCAAGCCCGGAGCAATATTGCAGGCCATCATGGCAGCCTCAATGACCAACGTACCCGACCCACACATGGGATCGGCAAACGCATCACCACGTTGTGCGCGTTCGGGCCAGTTGCAGGCCAACAATAAACTGGCCGCAAGATTCTCTTTCAGTGGCGCAGGACCTGCTTGTTCGCGATAACCGCGCCGATGCAAACTACTACCGGATAAATCAATCGCAATTCTCGCTTTATTGCGAAACAAATAAACGTTTATGCGCAAATCCGGAGTGTCACGCTCAACGCTGGGACGCTCACCCGTCGCTTCACGAAATTGATCAACAATCGCATCTTTGACTTTCAACGCACCGTATTGCGAATGCGTTATTGTGGAATTGGCTGTGAAAAAATCGACGGCCAAGGTGCCGCGCAAGTCCATATGTTCAGACCAATCAACTTGCTTCGCAACTTCATACAATGCTTCGGGAGAATCCGCATTCCCCGAGTGAATAGGCAGTAGCACTCTATTGGCAACTCGCGACCACATGCAGGCCTTATAGGCCGCTGGCAACCCGCCACTGAAACGGACACCGGCACCCGCCACATTGACCTCCGATAAGCCCAACGCTATCAGCTCCGCCGCTAATAAATGCTGCAGCCCGGAGGAACAAGTCGCGTATAAAGAGTTTTCTGTTGGCATGCGTTGTGTGGTCGCGCCGGCTGTCAGCGCGGACTGCGGCAGGTTATAATGAGAGTCGGGAGGCATATTTTAACCCGAGCGCCGCTCGACGCGAGCAAAACAACAAAAAGACTCCCATGTAGTACTGTAGGTTTTGCTGATAATGCCGCCATTTCGGCCAACGACACCACGAACCCAGACAAACATAGCCATGAAATTGACCAGTTATGGAGCCGCTGAGGAAGTCACCGGATCCTGCCATCTCCTAGAAGTTGGCGATCGACGAGTGTTATTAGACTGCGGGCTTATACAAGGCCGCTCAAGGGACGAACTACGTAACCACGACGACTTTCCTTTCGACCCGGCTACGCTGGATGCCGTTGTGCTGAGTCATGCTCATATCGACCATAGTGGTCGACTACCCATGTTAATCAGGCAAGGGTTCAAAGGACCGATTCACACTCATCATGCTAGCGCCGACTTATGCAAAGTACTGCTACGTGATTCAGCAAGCCTTAATGAACGCGACGTGATCATGCGCAATAAGCGCAGACAGCGCAAAGGCAAACCACTGCTTGACCCGCTATATTCAAAAGAAGATGTTGAAGAAACGTTAAATCGATTTAAAACAGTTTCGTATGAGCAGGAAACAAAAGTGACCGATGGCGTAACCATGACCTTATACGATGCGGGACACATTCTGGGTTCTGCCATGGTGTCGTTAAAGCTGACACAAGGTAATGAAACCCGCACGGTCGTATTTAGCGGTGACTTGGGTCATCGCGGCGCACCCATCCTGAACGATTTCACTTATCTTGAACATGCTGACTTGGTGCTGATGGAAAGCACGTACGGCAACAGGCTGCATCGTGATTGGTCTGAGACCTTCGATGAAGTCAGTGAAATAGCCAATATCGTGAAAAGCAGCAAAGGCAATATTTTAATCCCGGCATTCTCCGTCGGTCGCAGCCAGATGATCCTGTATATGTTCGCTCGCTATTACAAAGAGTGGGGATTAGATCGATGGAAAATTTTCCTCGATAGCCCCATGGCTATTGAGGCCTCAGAGATTTATTTAAAACACACCGAGTTATATGACGAGACCGCGGCAGCATATTACACAGAGCATGGTCCACTACTTAACATGCCCAATCTTGCTTTCACCAAGTCGCCAGAAGAATCCATGGCGGTTAATCGCATTAAATCCGGCGCCATTGTAATTGCCGGCAGCGGAATGTGTACCGGTGGGCGGATTCGTCATCATTTAAAACACAATGTTTGGCGACCTGAATGTCACGTGATTATCGCCGGCTATCAATCTCCGGGGTCCACCGGCCGAAAACTGGTGGATGGAGCACCGACCATCTCGCTGTGGGGTGAGAAAATTAAGGTGGCGGCCAAAATTCATACCGTAGGTGGACTATCCGCACATGCCGATCAACAGGGTATGATTGACTGGTATGCCAACTTTAAGAACAATCCGCCTGTTTTGCTGGTGCACGGTGAAAAATCCGCTCAGAAACAGTTGAGAAAACGACTTAAAAAGGAGTACAACGCTCGTGCCCGGTCGGCTAAAAAAGGCAAAACCACCGACCTATTAAACATGGCGCATTTTTGAATATTCCACTGAATATTCCATCTGTTAATACAGAGCTAAGCAATATCAAGTTAAAGAGTAAGAGTAAGAGTAAACACTATGAGTACAGAACGAGAATCAATGGAGTTCGATGTGGTGATTGTCGGTGCGGGGCCAGCCGGTCTCAGCACAGCCTGTCGGCTTATGCAAATTGCGCAGCAGAACGATCAAGATATTAGCGTTGTTGTACTTGAGAAAGGCTCAGAAGTTGGCGCGCATATCCTATCCGGTGCGGTTATCGAGCCACGTGCTCTGAACGAACTGTTTCCGGATTGGAAAGAAAACGGTGCACCGCTCAACACGCCTGTTACTGAAGATGAAATATATTATTTTACGAAGGCCGATGGCGCTCTTAAAGTACCTAACTGGATGGCCCCTAAAACCATGCACAACCATGGTAACTACATTGCAAGCCTTGGCAACTTAACCCGTTGGCTTGCAGAACAAGCAGAAAACCTCGGTGTAGAAATTTTTCCAGGTTTTGCTGCTGCCGAAATTCTATATAACGACGATGGCAGTGTGAAAGGTGTGGCCACTGGCGACATGGGGTTAGACGAACAAGGCAACCCCAAAGACGGACATGAGCCAGGCATGGAACTACACGCAAAGTACACTGTATTTGCAGAAGGTTGCCGAGGCCATTTAGGTAAACAGCTCATCCAAAGATTCAAGCTCGACGAAGGTCGCGATCCTCAGCACTACGGCATTGGCTTAAAAGAGCTGTGGGAAGTTGACCCCAAATTGCATAAGCCCGGGTTGGTCTTACACGGTGCGGGATGGCCGCTTAACGAAACCAAATCCACCGGCGGTTCTTTCTTATATCATCTAGAAGACAACCAAGTCGTTGTTGGTTTAATTATTGATCTAAGTTACAGCAACCCGCATTTAAGTACCTTTGATGAATTCCAGCGCTTTAAACATCACCCACTTATAGCAAGCCAACTCAAAGGTGGCAAACGTGTGGCTTATGGTGCGCGAGCCGTTGTAAAAGGTGGCTTAGAATCACTACCAAAGATGCATTTACCAGGCGCATTGTTGGTAGGTTGCGACGCAGGTACGCTAAACTTTTCCAAGATCAAAGGCACTCACACCGCTATGAAATCCGGTATGGTGGCCGCGGAAACACTCGCTGCAGAATTAGCCAAAGGCGATGCAAGAGCAGTCGACCCAGCAGCGTACGAGAACAATTTTGAGCAATGCTGGGCCTATGATGAATTGGAGACGTCGCGAAATTTTGGCGCCGCTTTGCACAAGTTTGGTACGGTCGTAGGTGGTGGTTTCAATGTGATTGATCAGAATATTTTTAGAGGTAAACTACCATTCACATTAGGCGACGAAACTCCCGATTACGCAACACTGAAAAGCGCGAAGAGCAGCAAGGTCATCGACTACCCCAAACCAGACGGTGTCATCAGTTTCGATAAACCATCCTCGGTATTTCTATCCAATACCAATCATGAAGAAAATCAGCCAGTGCATTTGACATTGGCCGACCCCAGCATACCCATCAAACATAATTTACCCGAGTATGCAGAACCTGCGCAGCGCTACTGCCCTGTTGGTGTATATGAGATTGTGGTGGAAAATGAGGTACCCTCCTTTGTCATTAACTCGCAAAATTGCATTCACTGTAAAACCTGCGATATTAAAGACCCCAGTCAAAACATCACTTGGGTGACACCAGAGGGCGGCGGCGGACCGAATTATCCAAATATGTAATGAAAATTCACGACTATTTGTGGGCAAACACCTGTGAACCGCTTGCATGCCCTTCGAGCGCACTGATAGGCTATTGAAATGTGGGGATTGGCCCCCATATTTATCCTATCGATTAGCGAGTAAGGAGAAGATGTATGTTGTGGACTATTGTAGTGTTTGCTGCCGGCTGGTGGGTTGGCCGTAATTGGGATTTCGTCAAAAAGATGTATCACGAAAAAGTCACATCAAAACAGAACAGCTCAGGCAATGTGACAAAGGTTGACTAACAACTAACACAGATAGCCAATCAATAAAACGATCGCCATCGCGATCGTTTTTTTTTGCCCATTTGTTTACCTATAATGTAATGCTCCTTCCACACGGAATCCTGTGATGAAAACTATTGGCCTAATCGGTGGCATGAGCTGGGAAAGTACCGTTGTGTATTACGAGCATCTGAACCGCATGTGTCGTGATCGCTTAGGTGGCTTGCACTCAGCAAAGTTATTACTATGGTCGTTCGACTTTGCCCGAATAGAGCGATTGCAAGCCGCTGACGATTGGCCAGCAGCGACTGAACTCATGATTGATGCCGCACGAAACCTTGAACGTGGCGGTGCTGAGTGTCTTGTTATTTGTACCAACACTATGCATAAAATGGCAGACGATATACAACACGCAGTAGATCTACCATTGATTCATATTGCCGATGCAACAGCGCATGCAATAAAATCTCAGAATATAAAAAAACCATTATTGCTAGCAACCCGGTACACCATGGAGCAGGATTTTTATTCGGGTCGGTTGCTAAATCATCATGGTATTGCAGCACGAACTCCTAACGATAAAGATCGAGATACCGTACACAACATTATTTACAATGAGTTGTGTGTTGGCGTTATCAATGATGCGTCGAGGGAACAATATAAACAGGTAGTGCAATCATCTATCGACGACGGTGTTGATGGCGTCATTTTAGGTTGCACCGAAATCGGCCTGTTAATGTCAGCGAACGATGTCAGTGTACCAACCTTCGATACAACACAATTGCATGCGGAGGCCGCACTGGATTTTGCGCTGAGCTAATTAATGCACAAATGACTGTGCTAATTAGTTAAGTGCTTCCTTGGCTACGTTGGAAACGCAAACACTGACCCTTCTTTAATACCGGTAGGCCACCTGCTTGTAATGGTTTTCAAACGTGTATAAAAGTGCACGCCCTCCGGACCATAGATAGAATGGTCTCCAAATAGGGAGCGTTTCCAACCACCAAAACTATGGTAAGCAACAGGTACCGGTATAGGCACATTAACGCCAACCATACCAATTTGAATGTTATTCGTGAAATGTCGTGCGGTGTCACCATCGCGGGTGAATATCGCTGTGCCGTTACCGTACTCATGGTTATTAATCATGTTGACTGCTTCATCGTAATGATTCGCACGCACAACCGATAACACGGGGCCAAAAATTTCCTGCTTATAAATGTTCATGTCGGTGGTTACGCGATCAAACAAGCTACCGCCGACAAAATACCCGCTCTCATAGCCTTGCAACTTTAAGTTACGGCCATCCACCACCAGTTCTGCACCCGCGTTTACTCCGTCATCGATTAAACCCAGAATACGAGCTTTGGCGTCAGCGGTAATAACTGGCCCCATTTCAGCATCAGCATCATCTGCAGGACCGATTTTCAACGCTTCTACTCGTGGCCGCAATTTCTCAACCAAACGATCGGCCGTTTCATCCCCAACCGGCACGGCCACAGATATAGCCATGCAGCGCTCACCGGCAGAGCCAAACCCTGCTCCCATTAACGCATCCACGGCCTGGTCGAGATCGGCATCGGGCATAACAACCATATGATTCTTGGCCCCACCTAATGCTTGAACCCGTTTCCCAGCTTGCGTTCCACGCTGATACACATATTCAGCTATAGGGGTTGAGCCTACAAAACTCACCGCCTGCACAAGCGGACTATCCAAAATAACATCTACCGCGGACTTATCACCCTGCACGACGTTTAAAACGCCCTCTGGCAATCCGGCTTCGTGAAAAAGCTCAGCTACCATCAATGCAGATGATGGGTCGCGCTCTGATGGCTTCAAAACAAACGTGTTGCCACACGCAATGGCTACAGGATGCATCCACAGAGGCACCATTACCGGAAAATTAAAAGGCGTGATACCAGCGCAGACACCTAAGGCCTGACGATCTGAAAAAGAATCTACAGACGGGCCGACATTACGCGAAAACTCACCCTTCAGCATTTGAGGCATGCCACAACAGAACTCGACAACCTCTCGACCACGTTGCACTTCACCAAGCGCATCTTCGTGAGTCTTTCCGTGTTCTAGTGATATGGCTTGTGCAAGTTTATCGGCGTTCTGAATTAATAGCTCATTGAAGCGAAACATAATCGATGCACGTTTTAATGGCGGTGTGTTAGACCATGCCGGAAACGCCGCAGCAGCCGCTTCGATCGCTGCGGTAACTTCTGCATCACTTGATAAACCCAGCGTGTTAATTGATTCCCCGGTTGCGGGGTTGAACACAGGCTGCTCACGTCCACTTGTTATTACAGTACGTTCGTTATTTATTAGGTTTCCAATCATCTGACAGACTCTATTAAACGAATTAGGGTTGGAGCCGCCGGGTGCAGCTGGACGCTCTGACTGACAGAACCGGATTTGCATACCGGACGGAGCAACAATGTTATTGAATTGCTTTACATTTTGCAACCGCAGGTCAAGCGCTGGAGACGCACTTAAGGTAGTGGTGTCGATTAGAAGTTACGGGGGACGATTTCGGTGTGCCTCAACAATTGAAGCACACCAAATACTGTTAGGAAATATTGATCAAGGACTTTACTTTAAAGTGTCAAGTGCTAGTTCAGGTGGAATCATGAGTACCAGACCGGCATCCACTTTTCGCTCGTCTTCGATCGAATTTAACACGGCAATTTTCTCCCAGTTGAAACCACTGCCAGTTGTTCGCTCGGAAAACTGCCACAGGGTTTCACCCTCTTTCAACGTATCCTGAATACCGGCTTCATCGGCAACGAATATTGCTGGGGCATCTGGAGCGTCATCTGCTCTGCCCGCACCCGGCACCATAAACGACAGGCTAGCGCAACCGCTAAGCAATAAAGTGGAAGCAGAAATAAGTGCGATCGAGATGGTGTTCTTCATTTGGTGCTCTTTATAAAATATGGATTAAGTTAGCTTTCGCCGTAATTTAACTCACTACTGAATGCGGAAGCAAATCATATAATGTAAATCTTGACTAAGCGAGAAACAGTTCACACTTTGGTGCTGCTACTTGGTTTGAGCCAATGCTAAGTCTATCGCGTCGGATACAGCATTCATTTGTACAAGCGGGTTGGCGCTAACGTGTCTAATCCAGTCCACTCCATTAATACTCGTTAGCGATGCGCAACCAACTGGCAAAGCTCGCTGTAAAGCGCTAACACTTTCTCTGGTTTTATGTTTCCACAAAATAACGCCACTATGATTCTCACCGCGCAGTTGGATAGCATCATGTTGCTGTAAATGCAGATGTAGTTTTTCGGCATTGTGCATGGCTTTATCAATGCGTTGTTCTAATCCCGAGCGACCCCATGCAAAGAGGGTAGCCAGTAAGGGCACCGCATTAGCGCCACGCGAACCCAGCACACCTACATTAGGCGTAGCTAAATACGCTCCATCAATACTCAGCACCTGCCTGATAGTTTCATAGTCTTTGAATAACAGTACACCGCTCTCTTTTGGCTGAAACAACCACTTGTGTGCCGATACGCAAACGGAGTCAGCGGATTCTATACCGGACAGTTTATGCTTGTGTGTATTTGAAAATCGCAGTGGGCCAGCCCAAGCTGCATCGATATGTGTCCATGCTGCATTACCAATAGGTTCAAAAGAATCGATGGCACCTTCACTGGTGGTACCGGCGGTTAACACTAGTGCAGCATCGTCTAAATTTTTGGGCAAGGCATTCACATCAAGCTGCCCTTGAGCGTTACACGGCAGCGTGATCAGTTCGAGTCCCAGAATTCGGGCCGATTTACGAATTGACAAGTGCGCCATCTCGGAAGCATAGACACGCTTAATACGTTTACTATCACGCGCCGCCCATAACGCCGTTAAATTTGAAATCGTTGACCCCGGCGTCATGTGACCACCTGTCATACCAAAAAACGGTTTTATCCAATCAATGACACGTTGTTCTATGTGCTGGGCTGCGGGAGAGACATCCGGATGCAACAGATTTTGATTTAATGCGGCGTTCCAGCACGCGCTAACCCAGGTGATCCACGGCGTTGGTGGATCCATATGCGCAAAGGCAGTTGGGTTTGATAATTTTGCTGAACCGCCTACGACAAGCGGCGCCATTAAATTTAATGCTGCGTTTTCACCAATACCAAATTCAGGTAGAAATTCCTCGAGCTTACTATTGGACCGCTGGTCAACCGAATCCAGCAATGCATCCATTGCCCGGTATAGCTGATCCCGCGTTGGCTTAAACGCATCATCGGACATATCAGGGTTGTTTTAATCCTGACCCATGCGCCGCTCTAACCATCTGACACCTTGACCAATAATAAGAATGATCACCAGGTACTCCAGAATAAGGACGGTATAAATTTCTAGCGCTCGATACTCGGTAACAATCAGATCATTAGCTCGGCGCGTTAGCTCTTGCAACCCGATTACCGAAACCAATGCGGACATTTTTACCATGTAGGCGAACTGATTTCCGAGCGCTGGCAGAATACGTTTTATTGCTTGCGGTAACACAACGTAACGCATAGATTGAAAGTAGCTTAAACCAACCGTGCGGGCTGCTTCCGACTGGCCTTTCGGTACAGACTGTATACCGGCGCGGAAAATCTCTGCCTCAAACGCACTGTCAGATAACGCTAACGCAAACACGCCAGCCCAAAAATAATCTAACTGAAAGCCGGCAAATTGCGGCAATCCATAATATACCCACAAAATGAGAGGCAGCAATGGTATCGAACGTACGATCTCCACGTAAACATAGTTGCTGGCTCTTAACGGTTTGTTTTTAGCAATGCCGGGAATCGCAATGAGCAACCCAACCGCAATTGAAATAAGCAGTGCCACGAACGACATCAGCAACGTATTCCAAGTGCCCTTGATCAAAAACTCAAGATTTATTGCACCCTGAGGTGTAAACGGTGATACCACGTACCACTGCAGATTGTTGTTCGAACAACCAGTTAGCAGTAGCACACTTAACAATAGAAACAATGTGCTTCTGGTGCTCGCCACTTTGTAGCCCTGTAAGCGCATGCTAGTGCTGTAAAATTTGATTTAAAAACTGACGACATCGATCAGTTTTAGGATGATCGAAAAAGGTATCCGGGGGACCAGATTCCAAGATTTCACCCTCGTCCATGAACACCATTTTATTCGCTGCTTTGCGAGCAAATCCCATTTCATGCGTAACCACAATCATAGTCATGCCCTCTTGTGCTAGTTCGAGCATAACCTCCAGCACTTCGGAAATCATTTCAGGATCGAGAGCGGACGTTGGCTCGTCAAACAACATGATTTTTGGTTCCATACATAAGGAACGTGCAATTGCCACACGCTGTTGCTGCCCTCCGGAGAGTTGACCTGGCTTTTTATCGGCCTGCTCGGGAATATGGACGCGTTCTAAATAATGAAGCGCCAGTTGTTCTGCATCAGCTTGACTGACACCGCGAGCTTTAATCGGGCCTAGAGTCAAGTTCTCCATGACGGTTAAATGCGGAAACAAATTGAATTGTTGGAATACCATGCCTACTTCGGAACGAATACTGGCAATGGATTGTCGGCTGTTGGTCAGCTCTACCCCATCAACGAAAATCTGCCCTTGCTCATGCGTTTCAAGCCTATTGATACAGCGAACAACGGTTGATTTGCCGGAACCGGAAGGACCGCAGATGACCACACGCTCGCCTGAATTGACTTTAAGGTTAATGTCCCGCAGCACGTGAAAATCATCGAACCACTTGTGTACACCAAGCATTTCTATAGCGGCTGTACTTGTCGTCATGGTAACGCGTGATTTAGATGAAGAGAGCCGCCTTAACGCAGGCGGCTTTAACAGTGATATAGGCTAACTACTACAAACCCCAATCGGCTTTAGTCTTATCGAAAAAACCTTTGAGTTTTTTCAGCTTTACCCAGTTATTAACGTAGTTAATCCAAACTTGATCATCTTGAGGTAACAGCATGGCGATAGGAGCCGGAGCGCGCGCCTCTGTATTAGCCACATTTACAATGTCGAATTTGCTCTTGAGCGTTGCGCCTTCAATATTTGACGTTATAAATACATCCGCACGACCAGCGATGACTTCGTTGTAGCCACGCGCCGGTGCTTCAACCACTTTAATGTTTGCATTCGGAAACCATTCACGCACTAAAGGTTCGAAAGTCGTACCCAATGTAGTTGCGACGGTGACATCGCCATTGTTGATAGATTCCCAACCGTCAAACTTGTCGGCTTTGTCTTGCATAGTGAATGGCAGAATTTCTACCGACAAATAGCTTTCGGAAAATCCAGCCGCTTTCATACGGGCAGGAGAAATGGATGCCGAACCAGTGATGTGATACTTACCTGCAGTAACGCCAACAACCAACGTTTTCCAATCGGTAGGTACAAATTCAACTTCAACGCCCAGGTCTTTTGCCAATTCCGTCATGACATCAATGTCGAACCCTTTGTAGTTATTGTTAGCAGGGTCGCGAACCGTCATGGGGTTCCAATCACCAGTGGTACCGACTTTGAGCTTGCCGCTGCTTAAAATTTCAGTTAATGCAGAGTCGGCCTGCGCTGTACCGGAAATAAATAGCCCGAGAACCGCGCCTAAAATCGTTTTGTTTATAATTTTCACAGAAATGCAATCTCTTCATTTGCGGCCCTTCAGTGTAACAAATCGCGCTTAGCTCGTCCTTGAAAAAATATGCACAATGAATTGTAAGATATTGAAATTTTTGCGCGGTTGTCAGTGGTCTAAAAAACTGTTTTTGCCGTATGGCTTTGTCACGTTAACGAAACGCCAAAGCTCATGTTACTTGTCAAGACACCTGTACAACTAACGCTTACTAAGCACTCCCTTTGAGTTTTTGATGTGCTTGCAGTACCGAGGAATATTGCGCATCACTTAAACAAGTATCGAAAAACCGGTTTAAATCGGTAATTTGCGGTGACTCTAATCCTGAGACAAAACAGGCCGCGCCAATCGTTTCCGCCATAACCGCTTGCTGTTCTACATTGCAGTGCTCAAACGAAGTGCCCGATTTTAGTGCCGCAACCACGTTATAACCATCCGTTAGGGACAAACCAAATCGGCGTGATATCAAGTCTAGCGCTTGCGTAATGAGTGAGTTGCCTATGTATGCGGCACCTTCAGTTTGAAACTGCCAAACATGACAAGCTTCGTGACCCAGCAGGGATAAGCCTGCATGAGATAATGTTCCATCGCTATTGATCATCGGCGACCCCCAGAAATGCCGCATAAAAATATCATTTCCTACCGCCTGAGGGCTTATGCGCAAGCGCTCCTTTATCCCGCCAGTTTGTAGCCTTATAACTGCGTAATCAAGATTATTTCCAAAAATACTGCTTAAGTATCGAACTTCTGATTCACTTAGCGGGCGCTCAGTCGCGTACGTAAACAGATTGTTTATCAAACTGGCAATAGCGTTTAAACACAATGACCCGGCGGTCAACAGATAGTGCACTGGGAATTTCAGCAAGCTTATCAATAGACGCCACAACGCCAAACCGGCATCCATCGCGCTAAGCTGTTTTACCGCTGAATAAAACGCTCGTATATCGGCAAATAAACTAGTTGGGAATTGCAACAACCACCACCCGGTATAGGGCAGAAGTGGTTTTAAATCCACAACGAAGTGTTGTAATAAATTGGATGACATTGGAGATTTACATAACAGCTAACAGGGTCAGGTCTTTGATTTTGAATGAACGGGAATCAAAATCAAAGACCTGACCCCGTTCGTCCTACAAGAGTAATGTGCCTTCAATTAAAATGTGAGTTTGCCCACCAATATAAGCCTGCCCCTCTTCGCGACCTGGAGACACATACACACGTCCCGTTCGGTTTATGCAAGTGCCTTGCGCAACAATGTAGGGATGGTCAAGTAAACTGTTTGCTTGACGCCAGTGCGCAATGGCTGAATTTAGCGAACCGGTGATAGGGTCTTCGCTCATTCCGCTGGACGGCGCCAACATTCGTACTTCAAAATCGCATTCACCGCCCTCTGCATGAGGGCCGATCAGCCCAATCGCATTATCATTAGGCCATCTGACCAAAGAAGAGTCGACCTTTAACACCGCTTCAGCGGATCGTAATTCCAGTGCATGCCACTTGGGGCCATTGTTTAAGACTGCTACCCGAACCACATCATCAGGCTTTAATCCGAGTTTCTTAACAATACTGTTTTTCAATGGCTCCGCCATCTGATCGATAGATGTGGGTGGCGCTAAGAAAGCCGGCATGTCTTGATTAATATCAATTTCCACAATGCCGACACCACATTCCTGCTTAACCAACCCCGGTGTTTGCGGAACTCCACCGCTACGCAACCAGGATGCACAGGTGCCTAAGGTTGGGTGGCCGGCGAACAACATTTCACGCGCTGTCGTGAAGATTCGCACGTGATAGTCGGCATCTGGGCTACTGGGCGGTAGTAAAAACGTGGTTTCCGCCAAATTAGTCCAAGCCGCAAATGTTTGCATTTGCTCCTCAGATAAACCTTCTGCATCCAGCACGACTGCTAGCGCATTCCCTTTGGTAGGATGAGATGTAAATACGTCGCATTGTATAAATCGACGTTGCCTGGCTTGATATTCTTTATGCATTAGCGTGTTGCCATAAAAGTAAAACCAAAAAAAATTAGCCGATGATAAGCTGTCAATTCAGTTTACACACGCTCAGCCAGTTGTAAATTACAAATAGCGCTCATTCTGGAATAACTAACGTATGTCTGCATCTATTCTCGCTAACAACTACTTCGGTCTGGATAAAAGCCTCGCGTTAGTTACCGGTGCGTCAAGCGGGCTCGGCCAGCACTTTGCAACCGTGTTGGCCCGAGCCGGATGCAAAGTCATTCTTTGCGCACGTAACGAAGAGAAATTAAAAAGTTTGCAGGCAACCATCTCCGATGCGGGCGGCCAAGCGGAGTACATCGTGTTGGATGTGACCGACCGTCCTGCTGCACAACAGGCTATCGACAATCTTATAGCGAAACAGGGCGTACCAACTGTACTGGTCAACAATGCCGGTACAGTTGCGGGTGGGTCGTTCCTGAATACAACGCCTGCTGAGCTGGCATCGGTTGTTAGCGTCAACCAAATTGGCGCATGGGATATTGCACAAATCACTTGCCGTCACATGGTTGCAGCCGAACAGCCCGGATGTGTGATCAACATCGCGTCAATTCTCGGTTTAGAGGTTATGAAAGGTGTTGCGGGCTACGCAGTGAGTAAGGCGGCGGTAGTACAAATGACAAAAATGATGGCACTCGAATTAGCGCGCTATGACATTCGCGTTAACGCCATCGCGCCAGGGTATTTTGAAACTGATATGAACACGGAATTCTTGCAAAGTGAGGCAGGCAAAAAACTGATAGGTCGCGTGCCAATGCGTCGAGCCGGCAAGTTTGAAGACTTGGATGGCACACTACTTTTACTGGCATCAAACAAAGGTGCCTTTATGACCGGCAGCGTTGTGCCGGTTGACGGTGGTCACCTGGTTGCAGGGCTCGACTAGCGAGTAACTGGCTTAGCCGGTTAAGTCTGCCAGCGTGGGTAAATCAGCACCACGTCGAGAACAGGTAATAGCGGCGGCTTTAGCGGCAAGCTCAATACTAGCCTGTAAATCAACCGCACCATTCAATGTTGAACCATCACCAACGTGACCTTCTTTGACTAACCAATGCAGCAGTGTTGCCTGAAAGGTATCGCCTGCACCCACGGTATCAACTACCGATACAGGAACCCCCGGCACATGCGCGGAACGATCGGCTGTAAATGCACTCGCGCCATCCGGTCCGCGAGTTAAATACACAAGTTCAGCCCCATTCGCTAAACATTCAGCAACAAACTTATCTTCACCGTCAGTGCCGAACAAAGCGGCGATATCTTCATCGCTGGCTTTAATAATATTGGCGTGTTTCGAATACTCGGCAAACGATGCCTGCCACTGTTGTACGTCCGGCTCTATGGATAAACGCAGGTTAGGGTCATAACTTACGATCCGTTGAGCGGACTCACGCGCGGCTAACGCACTTAGACTCGACCTCACAGGTTCAACAGCGGTGGAATACGAGGCAAAATGCAGAATACGCACATCTGCTGGTAACTCCTGCGGTAATTCATCTACCGATAAACTGACATCTGCTGTGTTATTAATATAGAAAGCATACTGCGCTGAACCATCGACTTGTGTTTCTACCATAGCCAAAGTGCTGTATAAATTTGTAGGGATGGATAGTGAATGATCAATGTTGTTGTTATCAAGGAATCGTGCAATGCGTTGACCAAATGGGTCGTTCGATAATTTGGTTAAGTATCGACTTCCATGACCAAACCGGGCCATGCCCAGCGCAACGTTCATTGGAGACCCACCAACCACACCTTCTACTGAAATGCGGGTATCGTCGCTACCGTTTCCGGATAAGTTCGCTTCGCCAATAAACATATCGAATAATGAATCGCCGCAACCTAGTAACACGCTATTTCCTCTGGGACTGAATAAATTGTTTAGCACGTATTGTACGCATTTAGCTGTGGCTACAATGCGCAAAAATGTCACGAAAACTATAATAATCTGATGCAATCACCGTTGTTTGGTAAGCAACTGTACTCAGAGCCCCAAAATTGAACTGAACGTGCAATCTCTGCGTAACAGGAGACACAATGAAAAATCAAACCATCATCTACGGTCTCGGCCTGGCCGGACTCATCCCGTTTGTTGGCGCAGCAATCGCCGCCCTAGCTGGATGGCAGATTATGGGCACCGACCCGCAAACGCTGTTTTTAACTTACAGCGCCATTATTCTGAGTTTTCTGGCAGGCTCCTTGTGGGGCATGTCCCGGGAGCTGCCCGAGAACACACTAAGTTCAGGCTTACTGATTTTCAGCAATGTAGTGGCCCTGCTGGCCTGGCTCTCACTTATACTCGGCAAAGAATTTTACGCCACGGGCTTAACTATTTCGATACTCGCCTACACCGCAATGTATGCAGTGGAATTGAGCAACGCCAAACGCTTGTTTAACGCAGAAGCTAAGGTTTACTTGAAGCTGCGATTGTTTCTAACCACAGTTGTGTGCTTAAGCCACGTTGTAATGCTGTTGGTGTGATGGGAATGCAAACTAATTCTTTGAAAATCACTTTATGCAGCATTTAGTCATTGGAGCCAGTAGTGCGATCGCTCAAGCCATCATCAGCGAGTTATTGTCGCGTGGCGATTCTGTCGTTGCAGTTAGTAGAGCGCCCCAATCGCAACTAAGCATCGATGCACCGGCAACCATATCCGGCCAACTACATTGGGCAGAGTCCGACTATAGCGAATCGTCTATTGCACAATTTTGTGCACAGCAAAAACAGGACAATCGCCAATTTCACAATGTGTTTATTTGCAATGGCATTCTGCACAACCACGATTTAACACCGGAAAAAAGACTTGAAGACATCAGTGAAACAAAGTTAATGCAAGTTATGTCGATCAATGCGTTTATACCGTTGTTATGGGTCAAGCATTTAAAACCCGTGCTGAAAGGCGTTTCCGACTGCACAATAACCACCTTTAGCGCACGCATTGGAAGCATCAACGATAATAATATGGGTGGTTGGTATGCGTATCGCGCATCAAAAGCAGCACTGAATATGTTGTTGAAAAGTGCGAGTATTGAATATCAGCGAGAAAAGCGAGATGTGCACTTTGTGATGTTTCACCCGGGTACAACAGACACACCGCTGTCAAAACCTTTTCAAAAATCGGTTAAACCAGAAAAACTATTCACACCGCAGTTTGTCGCAGAGCAATTGCTCAATATTATCAGCACTGCACCACGCAGCTCGACTATTTCCTACCTTGATTGGCAGAACAAACCGATTGAGTGGTAATGCGCATATTGTGTATGAGTTTCGCTAACGCGTAACTAACTCAGGCATTTTCGCTTAAAATCATCTGAAACATACGCTCAACCGATTGTGGGAAATCATAGGCGGGCTGCCACCCCCAATCGGCACGGGCTGTTTCATCGATTAACACATTCGGCCAATTATTTATAAGCGTTTGAACGGTTTCATTAATCTCAACGCTGTATTGAAAGTCCGGATACCGTTTTAAGATTTCATCTATAACCATTTGAGTGGTTAAATGGTATGCGTGCAGATTATAAGCATGTTGTGTTAGTGCGTCACGCGGTGCGTGCGTGTAGTCAACAATACTGCTAACCACATCATCCAGAAAAATAGTGGACATACCCACATCCTCAGGAACAGGGAACACAAATGGCTCACCCTTTATAGCCGCTCTGAATGCATGCGATGGGAAAGCAGTGACCGCGGTTGGTGGCGCGAATGGCGAAATAACCAACGGAAACCGTAGAATTCTAAAATCCAGATTATTTTTAGATTTAAAAAATACACCTAATCGTTCTACGGCAACTTTGGTTGCACCATAAATATTTTCTGGCCACTGTTCTGCAGATTCTGGCAAGGGATCCTCCACCTTACCGCCGTACGATGCATTAGTGCTTGCGAAGAAGAAACGCTCAACATTGTGTCTCACTGCTGTTTGTAATAAATAAAACGAGCCAGTTGCGTTTATTTCCCATGCGGCCGTATGATCGGCTTCGGAGCTACCTGATAGCAACGATGCTAAATGATAAATGGTGTCGGGCTGGTGCTCAGCCACCAGTGATTCAACTTGCGCTGTATCGCGGATATCGCCAATAACAATGATTTCGTTATCGTGGGTTTGCTCAGGTTCCGATCCCGGGATATCAAATTTAACAACCTTGACGCCACGAGCCAGTAATCGATCCGCAGTCAATCGCCCGAGGTTGCCATTACCTCCGGTGATTAACGCCGTTTTTATAGGTGAATTCATTGCCTGTTTCACAGTGCGAGCGGTATTTGCTCCGAGTAATCAATTTACAATTGGTCAGTGGCAACTGCAATAGTGCTTTCTGCACTTTGCATAACAACAGTGCTACTTGATTCAACCAATGGCAGCATGCGCTCAGCGTAGTATCGAGCAAGCATGATTTTGGCATCCAGAAACGGCAAATCGGCACCGTCTATCGCCTTTTCTTTCACAGCGGCTAACGCAGAGCGCGCGATCATCCAACCGCCTGCCATACGACCTTGCATCATCAGAAACTCTACCGATGTTGCGGCCGGCAAGGTAGCATCGTTTTGTCCTAACAACCATTGCGTGGCCTCTTCACTCGAGCGTAACGCCACGCTAAACCGCTTAGCCATTGCCTTCACGTTGACATCGTCCGATTTTTCCAACTCAGACAAAGTGGCATTCATATCGGCGAATAGTTCTGACAAACCTTGGCCACCATCACGTGCCGCTTTACGACCAATGAGATCGTTTGCCTGGATAGCTGTAGTACCTTCATAGATTGGCGCGATACGCGCGTCTCTTAAATGTTGAGCAGCACCGGTTTCTTCAATAAAACCCATCCCTCCATGCACTTGCACTCCTAGTGAACATAGTTCAACACCGACCTCAGTTGACCAGCCTTTAACCAGTGGCGTAAGTAACTCGCCACGACGCTGATGACGTTCGCGCGTGTCCTTATCGGGGTGGCTTTTGGCTATATCGAATGCTGCAGCACACTCTAACGCCAGACCACGCATGGCTTCGATGTTAGATCGCATAGTCATTAATATGCGACGTACATCGGGATGGTTGATGATGCCTTGATCATCTTCACCACTACCAAGTAACGTT
Source organism: uncultured Granulosicoccaceae bacterium (assembly GCA_964390335.1). GTDB lineage: Bacteria > Pseudomonadota > Gammaproteobacteria > Granulosicoccales > Granulosicoccaceae > Granulosicoccus. Next base: position 162,410 of record CAYMHU010000003.1, read on the forward strand.
GGTCCTTGCGTGCGATCTTTTGCATAGCTCACCGCTTGCTGATAAGCGCGTTCTGCAATGCCATAACCCTCAACACCCACAGCGTGTCTGGCTTGATTCATCATGGTGAACATGTACATCAAGCCATGATGTTCTTTACCAACCAGGTATCCAACCGCACCATCGTTGTCGCCATAGGACATGACACACGTGGGACTAGCGTGAATACCAAGCTTGTGTTCGAGCGATACGCATTTGAGATCATTTCGCTCACCCAGAGAGCCGTCATCATTCACAAGAAACTTGGGCACAATAAACAAGGAAATACCCTTAACACCAGGAGGTGCATCGGGTAAACGCGCTAACACCAAATGCACGATGTTTTCGGTGAGATCCTGCTCACCGTAAGTGATAAAGATCTTTGTTCCTTTAATTAGGTAACGATCACCGCTGGGTTCCGCACTGGTGCGAATGCTTGCAAGATCGGTCCCTGCATGAGATTCCGTTAAATTCATGGTGCCCGACCAAACCCCTTCAACCATCTTAGGTAAGAAGCGATCTTTCAGTTCGTCGGATGCATGATGAAAAATAGCATCAACAGCGCCTTGCGATAACAAGGGACACAAACCGAACGACATATTGGCGCTATGCCACATCTCTTGCACAGCGGAAGACACACACATGGGTAAGCCTTGGCCACCGTATTCAGCTGGAAACGCTAATGCGCCCCAACCGCTCTCCACGAATTGTGCGTAGGCTTCCTTCCAACCGTCAGGGGTAGTTACACCATCTTCGCTCCACGAACTTCCCTGTTTATCACCAATGGTATTTAATGGCGCTAGGACCTCTCCGGTAAATCGCGCGGATTCTTCCAAAATGGCATCCACCAAATCGGGAGTGGCTTCTTCAAAGCCATCTAACTTGGCGATTTCATCAAGCCCAACGACTTTATTGAGTACAAACGCAATATCTTTTACGGGAGCGGTGTATGACATTGTTCTTCCTCTTTACATCGACTGACCATTCAGCCGATGATTCAATAGCTTCGCAATGGTAAAACGTTGCAAGCGGCAGCGCTTACCTTGTAGTGGCGCTTAGAATAGTCTAAACAGCATCCACACCGGCAAACAACCAGTGATACTAGCCGTCCAGCGCTTTCGACAATTCCGGCAACGCATCAAATAAATCGGCAACCAGTCCATAGTCGGCCACTTGAAAAATGG